>NZ_BAZS01000008.1 GCF_001310895.1 Virgibacillus halodenitrificans JCM 12304
ATTAGATCTTTAGTTATTATAATTTTATTTATTAAATAATGCAAATCTAACTCTTGGTATAATACATTAATATTCCTGCTGCAATACTTACATTGAGTGATTCTGCCTTTCCATAGATCGGAATAGTAACAATGGAGTCTGCCAACTGAAGAAGGGGATCCTTTACGCCAGCACCCTCGTTTCCAACGATTAAAGCTACTTTATCTCCCACATTTACTTCATTATATTTCTTCGCATTCTTTAAAGCAGTTGCCCAAATTTGAAAGCCTTTTTTCTTAAGGTCTGCTACCTTTTCTTCTAAATTCTCCTTAATCACCGGAATATGAAAGATAGATCCCTGTGTGGCACGAATCACTTTATCATTGAACATATCCACTGTATCATTTCCTAAAATAATACCATCATAACCCGCCGCTTCAGCAGTACGAATCATCGTCCCTAGATTACCAGGATCTTGAATGGAATCAATTAAAAGCATATAGTTTCCTTTAACCTCTTTTATCTCGTTCATCCTCACAACTGCTGCAATCCCCTGAGGTGTTTTCATTTGGGAAAAATGTTGGAAGACATTTGAGCTAACTTCAAAAAGCTTGTATTGATAACACCATTCAGGAATATCCGTACCTTCCTGAATAATTAATTCCTCTATAACCCAATCACTCTCCCTAGCCTCCTCAACTAAGTGAAAGCCTTCTACCAAAAACTTTTGACTAGCTTCTCGCTCCCTTCTCTTCTGAAGTTTTCGCAACCCTTTTATCTTTTCATTTTTAACTGATGTAATCATTTTAGGCCTTCCTTATTGTTTATTATTTACTATATCATACATATTTCAGCAGAGTTAGGTCAAACTATCTCTAGTTTACTTTTACTTAAAAGGAGTGAAATGCAATGAACTTAAATCTAAGAAAAGCTATTCTGTCCAATATTGCCACGAATAATCAGGACCAACTTGAAGCTACAATAGTGGATGCCATTCAAGCAGGTGAAGAGAAAATGCTACCAGGTCTTGGCGTACTATTTGAATTGATTTGGCAACAGTCAGATGAACAGGAAAAACAGGAAATGATCGACGCATTAGAGCAAGGTGTTAAACATGCTACAAATACCCAATAACTTAAATGATGGTGTAACAAACTAATTTGATAATGAAAATCCGAACGATTCATATAATATGAAATCATAGTTCGGATTTTCTTGTTGCTTTTTTTATTATAAAACTTACAACTTATCTTCAGTGCCTCCCCTCTTTCTTAAAAATTAATTCTTTAGACCCAATATGTTTATGTTTTAAAAGCTTTCTTTTTAAATACCGAAGAAAATTTTAGATTGATAATTAAATTATAGGTATTTCTCACTAACAAAATCTCTTTGTTTCAAGACATCCGAGACCTTTCATACACTAAAATATAAATGTTTTTTAGAACAATTTGACTATATATTTAGTAAGTGATATAAAAAGTGAAGATGCTTTATTATTACTTGTCTATCTTTATCATAGATATAATAATAAGCTACATAAAGAGAGGAGAAATGGCATGACAGAGTCAACAAACGATGGGGTAAGAAAGAAAGGTGTCTCAAAAGGGATGATCGCAATCATTGTAGCGCTCGTCTTGGTTATTGGCGGAAGTGTAGCTGCCTTTGTATTGCTTAATCTTTCTGATAAACAAAAATATTTTCTGGCAGAGAAGAATACACTTGATTTCGTTGTGGAAGAAGTGGAAAACAGGTATCAACCGGAGTTAGAGTGGGTAGAACAAACAGAAGAAAATCCAACACAATCAACAATGGAATTATCAGCAGAATATAATGATCCTGCAGCTGTAGGAACGGGAACATTTGACCCGTCCCAATTCATTAATAATTCCACCGTCACGCTTACAAGTGAAGCAGACATGGAAGCAAAGAAAATGAGTGCTAAGTTAAAAGCAAATATTGGCGGGGTAGAGATCGATAACTTTAATGTTTACATAACTGCTGAAAAGCTATTGGTTGGGCTACCATTTATCGAGGAATTATTACAAATAAAAGATGAGGACTTGGGCTCCCTTCTCCATGAAATGGACCCAGCAACCTTTACAGGTGAAGAATCTCTTAACCTGGATTCTCTATTTGAGAGCGCTAAGAATGCGGAAGACTTAGAATACCTCAAAGAAGAATATGGCAAAATGATTTATGAAGAAATTCCTGAGGAAGCGTTTGAAACTACTGAAGAAACGGTTAAAGTGCAAAGTGAATCCCTTAAGAGCGAAAAAATTAAATTTCATTTAACAGAGGATCAATTAAAAACACTTATTACAAAAGTATTAGATAAAATGAAAGACGATGAAAAATTAAAGAAAATAATAGAAGAGCAAATCGCCCTTCAGCAGTTAGGAACACCAGCTACTCAAGATATCAATCAAATGATGAAAGACTTTGAAACTGGTATTAAAGAAGCGAAAGTATCATTAAAAGATTTTCAAATCCCAGAAGGGTTAACTTCAATTATTTGGGTCAATGATGATAAAGTTGTTCAGCGTGACTTGAAACTGGAAATGGGTCCGTCAAAAGACGAACTTGTTGCTTTTACAGTTAAAGGCTCACAATTACTAAAATCTGAAACTCAATCATTTAACTATGACCTCGGTTTCTCTGATAACTTTAGTGAAGGAAATATGAACCTTTCAGGTGAATTATCATGGAAGGACCAAAAAGCAAAAGACTCTATCAATCTATCCATTGAAGATATGGCACTAGCTTATGACGGATCAGAAACGTTAAAAGATGGAAAGCGCGATTTCACGCGTAAGTTCTCCTATGAAGATGCATCTGGAACTGGAGGCAGCCTAATCTGGGACGGGGAAGCTAATTACGAAAAAGACCAAATGAAAGCAGAACATGATTTTTCTCTTGAAGCTCCAGGGCTGAGTCAAGATATGTTCGGTCTTCACATCGTAACAGAAGGAAAGACGATTGAAAAAGTGGAAATACCTTCAGATGAAGATGTCAAAGATCTAGGTGGCATGAGTGCTGACGAAATTATGAACTATATGGAAACAGATGTCACACCAAAATTCCAACAGTGGATTTTTGGAATCTTAGCAGGCAGTGGTAATTTAGGATTTTAATAGCTTCAATACTTAATTTTCAGGATTGGAAGTGCTCGTATGCATTTCATAAGAAATATTATCTTATTTTTTACTAATAATGTAAGATATCTTAAGAGGAAGTGGCTATCACTTCCTCTCCTTTTACTTCTCCCCATTATTATCATTGGTTTAGTGATTACGATCACCATCTCTCTTTTCTCCCCCTCTGAGACCACTCCTATTCAAGTTGGCTTAGTGGACATGGAGCAATCCAAAGAGACTCAATTAGTTGTTGATCTAATTGAAGAGTCTTCCCAACTAGGTTCTTTTATTCAATTAAAAGGGATGAAAGAGCAAACTGCCGAAGCTTCCCTTCAATCAAATGACTTAACTGCCTATATTGTTTTTCCAAGTAACTTTACTACAGATTTATATAAAGGCAATTCCGTTACAATACCTATAATCGGCAACCCCCAAAAACCTATTGAAAGTCATATGGTTAAGCAATTAATTGAAAGTATTACAAGGCATATACGAGCTTCTCAAGCAAATATATTAACCATAAATCAATACGCAAAAAATATGAATATCGCAGATACAACAAGAAACGATTTAGTTTTTGAGCAGTTTAAAGAATTTTTATTTTATACGATTGGCAAGGACAAGATTATTTCAGAAGAGAAGATTTCTAATCAAACAACCTCTGCACCTCTTCACTATTACGGACTAGGTAGTTGGTTTATCATTTTTACCTTATGGATGTTGGGTATGTATAGTTTATTGGGAAAGGAAGAGCCCCCTCTCTTAAAAACACGGATGAGTTTATATGGTGTATCTGAAATGCAACAGCTGATTGCAAAAATAATGGTTACAGGACTATTCAGTACTTTCTTAGCTGGTATACTATTTTCCATTTTAAATTATTTGCTTAATTGGAGCATCCCAACTGAAAATGTAGTACGAATCACCCTTATCTGCTTCTTATACGGTATAATATTTTTGGTTCTGATGGCTTTTGTGGAAATAATTATTTCATCAGCAAAACTACGATTGCTTATTCAAGCAGGCTTGACAGGATTTATGTTGCTTATCAGCGGGGCGCTTATACCTACAATCTATTTTCCTTTAATTTTACAGGACATCTTGCAATACAGCCCCTCCACGGAGGCTTTTTACTGGCTTCAGCAAATTGTACTCGAACAACGCTTATTTGCCGACTATTTACCTTTATTCCTACTCATGTCAGCAGTAATTCTAACTCTTATAGGAGTGGCACAGATAAAGGAGCGTACATATTTATGAGAGCAATATTAAATACTCGTCTGCTTCTCTGGAAACGTCAAAAAGGGATGCTTCTGTTTTGGATGTTATTACCGATCATATTGACCTTCAGTATTATAATGTTAATAAGTACCACTCAAGGAAATGCAAAAATCCCTGTGGGTATTGTACTACAGGAACAAACAGATTATACAGACCGACTACTCAAGGAATTAAGCAACACTTCTTCCTTGCAAGTTGAGATAATGACAGAAGAAGAAGCATTGCACCAATTAGAAATTCATAAGCTGGACAGTGCCTTTATTATTAAAGAAGGTTATACAGAAAAAATATTAAAAGGAAGCAGAAACAGATTAATTACAGGAATTCGTTCAGACTTATCTTTTGGCTATATACCCGTTTCTGAAGCAATTCAGGCAATTATCCAACAGGATACTGGACGCATTAAAGCCGCATTTACGGTTCAACAGCTTAGCAAAGAATATGATTCACCCTCAATTTGGACGATGAATGAAATCGTGGAAAAAAGTAAAGAAATTGAGAAGCAGGAGAATTTGCTTCAAACCTCTTTTTCTTTCACAAGGACTAAAGCATCTTCTGGTGAAAATAAAAGTTCCCTAGTAAATCCATGGGGAATATGGGCAATTTTCAGCTTTTTATCTACGCTTTTACTATTTGATTGGTTAATAAAGGAGAAAAACTCTTCTATATACAAACGTTTTACCTTTACTAAATATTCTTTTAAAATGTACGCCATTCAAAACAGCATTATTTATCTGTCCTTATTTCTTTTATTTGATTTTATTTCTATAAGCTTGTTCACTATATTTCTAAATCAGCCTACTTCCCTTACCTTTATTATTAGTTTGGTTATGCTTCGTCTGACTCTAATAATGGCTGCTTTTACACTTGCGCTATCATTTAAAAATGTCTATTTATATTATGTTTTTTCATTTACTTTGTCTTTAATTATGGCGATAACAAGTGGAAGTATTGTTCCATTAGATAGACTTCCAGAAAAAATTAGCGTTATTTCTTCACTTCACCCGTTACAGCCTTTTTTACATAATAAAATAGGTTTTTTCTGGTTCATTCTGCTATCAGTAATTGTTATGTTTTGGTATGGAAGAAAGGGGAAATTTGATGCTAACTATTGATTCATTATCTAAATCCTATGGTAAAAAACAAATACTGAATAATATCTCATTATCTATAGAAAAAGGAGAGATCATCGGGTTGGTAGGTGAAAATGGTGCTGGTAAATCTACTTTAATTCAATTACTAGCAACCATTGATAAGCCAACTTCAGGGTCGATAATATTAGGAGAAAGCAATTATGCGAGACATAAAAAAGAGATTAGAAAACAAATTGGCTTTGTTCCACAAGAATTAGCATTATGGGAGGAATTTACAGTAAAAGAAAATATGTTATTTTTTGAAAAACTATCATGGATAAGAAAATCAACAGGGGAGTTAAAACAACTATGCTTAGACATGAGCCTCGATAAGTGGGATGAGCCAGTGCATACACTATCAGGTGGAATGAAGCGTAAATTGAATTTAGCTATTAGCTTAATTCATGACCCTCCCCTATTACTATTAGATGAGCCTACAGTGGGGATTGATCTTAAGTCACGTAAAGAGATTGGTAACTATTTACAATTGCAGGCAAAAGAGCATGGTAAAATAGTTATTTATATCTCACACGATATGGATGAAATAACTTCTCTTTGTGACCGGGTGGTATGTATTGGAGAGGATCCATTTTATGAAGAAATTCTAGCCAAAACCGGAACTGAATTAATAGTGTTTTAGAATAGATAATATAAGCAACTGGATAAATAATTAAAAAAGTTTATGAAATAGATTAATTCATATTGCTTAAATGGAATAATATAGTAAAATAGATAAGAGTAATACTAACCCTATAAGCAAAGGGGCTTGACAATGGAAATTAGCGTACTGCAACAAATGATTCAACATCAGGCCATGGCTATGGTGGCATCTGGAAAACAAAACACAAGTAGTAATAGCGTATTTGCTGATTTGGCATTCAAACAGCTATTACAAGAAAAAATTAACAACGCAACCAACTATAATAATACTTTTATGCAGCAAAAATACATCCCATCATCCGCACATACTACGTACCCGATTACTGTACTTCCAGAGAATAGCTCCAGCACCAAAGAGGGCACTGATTCTATTTATGCCTATATTAAAAATGCTGCCAGCAAATACGGCGTGGATGAGGGCCTTATTCATGCTGTTATAAAAGCCGAATCGAACTATAATAATGAAGCGCGAAGTAATGCGGGTGCACAGGGTTTAATGCAATTAATGCCGGCCACAGCCAGAGGCTTGGGAGTAACTAACCCTTATGATTCGCAACAGAATATAGAGGGCGGTACAAAATATCTAAGCCAAATGCTTCAACGGTACAATGGAAAAGTGGAACTGGCGTTAGCAGCATACAACGCTGGACCAGGTAATGTAGATAAATATCAGGGAATACCTCCATTTAAAGAAACACAAAATTATGTTTCAAAAATAATGAAGGCATACATATAATAAAATGCCAAAAAGCCGAACTTTATTCGAATCTATTATAAGATTTCGAATTAGCTCGGCTTTTTCTGTATCTATACGATTTTCAGGCTTATAATCTCTTTGCTTTAGTCTCAGGCATAAAACCATACACATAATGATTGCTAGAGTATACGTATTTATGCAAGTACAATATCTTTTACAGTGTTTGCGTCAAGTTTCTTAATTGTTTCTACAATGAGTTTAACTGCATTTTCGAAGTCATCACGGTGTAAAATAGCTGCATGTGAATGGATATACCTTGTTGCTACAGTAATAGACAAAGAAGGTACGCCATTTGCAGTTAAATGGATAGATCCCGAATCTGTACCCCCTCCTGCCATAGAAGCATACTGGTAAGGGATATTGTTTTCATCTGCCGTATTAACTACCAGATCCCGCACTCCTTTATGTGAAATCATGGATGCATCGTAAAGTATAATTTGTGGTCCTTTTCCTAGTTTACTATCTGCTTCGTGATCGGAAATCCCTGGCGTATCGCCTGCAATTCCAACATCTACCCCAAAGCCAATGTCAGGTTTAATTTTATGTGTTGATGTGCGTGCGCCACGTAAGCCTACTTCTTCCTGAATGGTCCCAACTCCATATACGATGTTAGGATGGTCTACATCTTTCAATTGCTTCAAAACTTCAATTGCAATAGCACAACCAATTCGGTTGTCCCAAGCTTTAGCTAGTAACATTTTTTCATTCTTCAATTGGGTAAACTCAAAATATGGCACAATTGAATCTCCTGGTTTCACACCAAAATCTTCAGCTTCTTCTTTACTTGAAGCACCGATATCAATGAACATGTCTTTAATATCTACAGGTTTTTTGCGAGCTTCAGGTGATAAGATGTGCGGAGGCTTTGAACCAATTACACCAGTAACATCTCCGTTCTTTCCCATGATTGTTACACGTTGTGCAAGCATGACCTGACTCCACCAGCCACCGACTGTCTGGAAATAAACAAATCCCTTGTCATCAATTCGTGTTACCATAAAGCCAACCTCGTCCAGATGACCAGCAACCATAATTTTAGGCCCATTTTCATTACCAGTTTTTTTGGCAATTAAACTACCTAAGTTATCTGTAAACACTTCATCAGCATAAGGGGTAATATACTTCTCCATAACGTCCCTTGCTTCTTTTTCATTCCCTGGTATACCTCTTGCATCTGTAAGATCTTTAAGCATCGTTAATGTTTCATCTAATTTAGCCATATGTACTAATTCCTCCCTTTATCTGTCATTTCTAATTATAAACTCTTTTTAAGAAATAATAAAATATTTAGTATATCTTACCTAGTACCCCGTATCCTGACGTTTAAAATTAACTTCGTTTTTTTGTAGATATGCTCTTTGAATATCTTCTTCGGTAAAGCCAAGCAATTTACCAAGCTGAAGATAACTTTCAAACATCGCTTGATAATTTTCTTCTGTGGGAAAAGAGTGAAATAACGTACATGCTTGAAAAACTTTGATGAATTGCTCTGTTTCAGTAAATGTTGGCATAGTCTTCTTTTCACTCATATAATAATAATCATTTTCTATACCAAGGGATAATATAAAATGAATGCCGTCTACGTATTCTTCCAGGATAATGTGCTTTTCATTCCTTGGTTTCTGACTCCAGAATTTAAAACAACGAGTTTCATTTGCCAGCTCGCCAAGCTCTACTAATAATGCAAGGTGTTTCTCTTGAAATACATTTTTGTTTTCCAGATTGTTATTTTTTTCAATATATCGATCCAATTCCTTTTGCATATTATATAATTGTTTCCAATTCAATGACAGATCCCTCTTTTTCTCTTTTTATTGATTGTATCACGGATGAAGAAGTTAGTTATAGTTAAAACCCGGCTAAAAGCTTTATACTTTCTCAGTCTTTCTTTTTTTTATAAAATAAAAGTAAATGTACTGAATATGAAACCTTCTGTTGAAGTCATTCGTATAAAGAGTAATAAATAGCAGGGAGACGTGTCAGATATGATTGTTGTCTTATTTAGAATTCTTATATTGGTTTCCATTGCCTTATTAATATACACCTGGGTGCAATACTACAAAAACCCACAGCGAAAGCTACGAATTGCTAAGGAATCTAAAGAGTTTTATTTCGTTGATCAAGCAAACAATAGCAAAAAAAACCTTCAGTTTGTATATAAAGGATGCTTCTTCGAAGGGGAAAAATATCTTGGCACA
This sequence comes from Virgibacillus halodenitrificans JCM 12304, assembly GCF_001310895.1. GTDB lineage: Bacteria > Bacillota > Bacilli > Bacillales > Amphibacillaceae > Virgibacillus_Q > Virgibacillus_Q halodenitrificans. The sequence continues at coordinate 9,143 of NZ_BAZS01000008.1, forward strand.
ACCGAGGATTCATTTGAAGTTGTCAATATTAACATTACTGTTAACGATCATTTAGAACTTCGCGGATTAACCAGAGATGATTTGTATTTTCTTGAAAATGAAATTTTACTACGTTATCCCTATGCTAAAATCACCTGGAAACACCCTATAAATAAATTACTACTTACAACGTTAGAATAAAAAACTCATCCAGTTCGGATGAGTTTTTGTGTAGGAACATTACATTTAAATTCTGTAGAACAATGCTACTCCTAAAATAGCAATATCAAACTTGAAGCATTCTTCCTTAATCAATAATTCTTCATGACAAACTACCTCATTAAGATTTTGAATATCTTATTAGAAGTGAGAACCAAGCGAAATTAGCCGACCTTTCTTACTTCAAAACGTTTGGGCTTTTGTTCTGCACTAACTTGAAAGAAATCCTGCCATTTAATATTAATTTCTTTCCTTCTTAACAGGTACAAAACAGGAAGTAATAATAAAAGAAATAGAAAGACGGTTATTGGAGTCAGGTTAGATATCCAGCCCCCAACTGAAGTATAAACAAATGCAATAGGAATATTAGAGATAAGTGATGATTTCGTATAATCCTTAAAGCTCGCCGATATTTCAAGTAAGCATAAGGATAATAAATGAAAATGTATAAACGGAACAAGACGGAGTAAGGCAATTTGTGGAGTAGTCAATTCTCTATTCTTACCAACTATTTTTTGTTTTACAAAGAGTAGCTTGTTTGAGGTCCTCGGCATCCATCTAATTACAAAATAAAAAATGATACTAGATAAAGTAATTCCAATTAATGAGTAAAGTGTACCCGCTAGAGCTCCGAAAAGAACTCCTCCCGTAATACAGATAAATACAACTGGCAGGAAAAATAAAGGTCTTAGTAAATGAAAGCTAATGAACAAGATAGGAGCAAAGAGCCCACCTGTTTCAATGATTGCCATAAGATGATTACCAAGCATCTCCATTCAATTTCCCCCATTCTCTAGCTGATTTTCTAAGCTGCATATCACCTCCTCTTAATATATATGACAATAGACGAGCCTTTATGACATGTAAAAAAACAAATATACAAAACAAACTATATTCACAATCAGCAAAATGGGTGCACCATATTGAAATGATTTGTGCTTGGTTTTATGACGAAAGGCCTTCATCCCTAGTAGGACACCCAGAGCTCCACCCAACAAAGATAATAACCAAAACGTCCGTTCAGGTATTCGATACTTTTTCTTTATGGCTTTTTGTTTATCCATACCCATTAATATGTATGTAAAAATATTTACTCCTATAAGGTAAAATAACACTCCACTTAGATCGTTCATTATACCGGCTCCTTAGTAAAAGAGACTAAACCCTTCACACGAAGAATTTAGCCTCTCTTGATCTATTACTTTACAGCTGTTTTTGCTTTTTCTACTAATTGAGCAAAAGCTTTTTCATCATTAATGGCAAGATCGGAAAGCATTTTACGATTAATGTCGATACCTGCTACTTTAAGACCGTGCATTAATTTGCTATATGAAATATCATTCAAACGAGCAGCAGCGTTAATACGAGAAATCCATAATTTACGGAAGTCGCGCTTTTTCTGTCTGCGATCACGATAAGCGTACTGACCTGATTTAATCACCTGTTGTTTTGCTGTTTTGAATAACGTTCTTTTTGAACCATAATAACCTTTTGCTAATTTAAGGACGCGTTTACGACGTTGACGCGTTACTGTTCCACCTTTTACACGTGGCATATTAATTCCCTCCTAATACAAGTACAATCTGATTTTATTATATGAAAGTAGTTTTTATAAAAGCCGACCTTATTTATAAGGAAGCATTGTTTTAATGCGTTTGAAATCTCCAGAAGATACCATTGCAGATTTACGAAGCTTTCTTTTTTGCTTTTGGGATTTGTGTGCAAACATGTGGCTTGTGTAAGCATGTGCACGTTTTAATTTTCCCGAACCAGTTTTTTTAAAGCGTTTTTGAGAACCTTTATGGGTTTTCATTTTAGGCATGTTGATTTCCTCCTAGTATAGACTTGAATGATTATTTTTCATTTAATGGAGCCAACATCATAAACATGTTACGGCCTTCCATTTTTGGCTTTGTTTCAATTGTAGCTACATCTTTCACATCTTCAGCCATACGGTCTAAGACTTCACGTCCTAGTTCCTTATGCGTAATTGCACGGCCACGGAAACGTACTGCAGCTTTTACTTTATCTCCTTTTTCCAGGAACTTTCTAGCGTTTTTCAGTTTTGTTTCATAATCATGTTCGCCAATTCCTGGTGTAAAGCGTACTTCTTTAACATTAATAACTTTTTGCTTTTTCCGAGCCTCTTTTTCTTTCTTTTGCTGTTCAAAGCGATATTTCCCATAGTCCATGATTCGACAAACTGGTGGTTTTGCATTTGGAGCAACTAAAACAAGGTCAAGGTTTCTTGTTTGCGCAATTTCCAATGCTTCCTGACGTGATTTCACCCCAAGCTGATCACCATTTGAATCGATAAGACGCACTTCTCTAGCACGAATCTTCTCATTGACATTCATATCTTTGCTAATAGCCAGCCACCTCCAAATTATTTTTGAGCTGATCATCATTGACAAGCGAATATTTTGTCATTAAAAAAGTGTCGGTACATACTGCACCCACACGTCTCCAATAATTTATTAAAAGAGTTCAGAACCAGTCAACTACCTCAAGGTGTCGATCAGGTGAGAAGCGGGTGCTTCTACTTGTCTCAGATCATTTAATTTTTCCAACCCATTTATAATAACATCTTGGTTGTTTCTTGTCAAACATACTTTGAATGTATGCTTTAAAGAATAATTATAATATATCTTCTTTGTGGACTTTAGTCAAGATACACGGGTTATTAATAACTTCCCTTAAGTAATCTTTTACACTTTGTACTTTTAATGCAAATGTTGGAATATAAATATTTTCTCGTACATTCATAGTAGGAGAAAAATTTATTTTCCAATTAATATAAAATAGCTAAATATCACCGCTAAGGTTTGTTTTTCTAAAACGATTAAAAGGAAAAATTATTTTTTCTGTTTCTATTAGAACCTAAAAAATCCCAGGCAGTTATTTACTGCCTGGGATTGTTATCTATCGTTTATTTAGTATTTTTTCGTCTATTTCTTTATTAATTAATGTTTCAAATTCATCATATGCTATTGTTTCTGAATTTTTTTCACCATAACGACGAACGTTAACTGCATTTTCTTCAATTTCATTATCACCGAGGACTAAGGCAAAAGGAATCTTTTGTGTTTGTGCCTCACGTATTTTGTATCCAATCTTCTCGTCACGCTCATCAATCGATACCCTGATATTTTGTAATCTTAATTTATCAGCAACTGATTTTGCGTAATCCAAGTGTACCTGTGGTGATACTGGAATCACCTTCACTTGAACTGGGGCAAGCCAAGTCGGGAATGCTCCCTTGTACTCTTCAATTAAAAAGGCTACAAATCGTTCCATTGTAGATACAACTCCACGGTGGATGACTACTGGGCGATGTTCCTTCCCATCCTCACCAATATAAGTTAAATCAAAACGCTCAGGTAAGAGCACGTCTAACTGCACGGTAGATAAGGTTTCATCTTTTCCTAAAGCTGTTTTGACTTGCACATCAAGCTTAGGACCATAGAATGCCGCTTCCCCTTCTGCTTCCACATAGTCCAAATTTAACTCTTCCATTGTTTGTTTTAAAGTAGATTGTGTTTTTTCCCACATTTCATCATTGTCGATGTACTTCTCTTTATCTTCAGGATCTCGATAAGATAGGCGGAAATAGTAATCATTAATTCCGAAATCCTTATATACACGTTGAATCAGTTCGATTACGCGAACAAACTCATCTTTCAACTGATCCGGACGGGCAAAAATATGTGCATCATTTAGAGTCATAGCACGTACACGTTGAAGACCTGCTAATGCTCCGCTCATCTCATAACGGTGCATTGTGCCTAATTCTGCAATCCTTACAGGCAATTGACGATAGCTCCATAATTGATTCTTAAATACCATCATATGATGTGGGCAATTCATTGGACGCAAAACTAATGTTTCATTATCCATTTCCATCGGTGGGAACATATCCTCCTGATAATGCTCCCAGTGCCCACTAGTCTCATATAACTCTTTGCTCCCTAAAACAGGAGTATATACATGGTCGTACCCTAGCTTTTCTTCAACGTCTACAATATACCGCTCAATTGTACGCCGTATTGTAGCCCCTTTCGGCAACCAGAGCGGCAATCCTTGCCCTACTTTTTGTGAGACTGTAAAAATATCTAGCTCTTTACCAAGCTTTCGGTGGTCTCTTTCTTTTCTTTCTTCAAGAATCCTGAGATACTCATCCACTTGGCTCTGTTTCTCAAATGAAGTTCCATATATACGTTGGAGCTGTTGATTATTGCTATCACCACGCCAATAAGCCCCAGATATGCTAAGCAGTTTAAATGCTTTTATTTTATTTGTTGATGGCACATGAATGCCTCTGCACAGGTCAAAGAAGTCTCCTTGTTTATAAATAGTCACTTGTTCATCTGCTGGAATAGCGTCTATTAGTTCAAGCTTCAAGTGATCATCTTTAAACATTTCTTTGGCTTCCTCTCGGGAAACCTCTACTCTAATGATATCAAGGCTTTCATCTGCAATACGTTTCATTTCCTTTTCAATTTTAGGAAGGTCCTCTGGAGTAATTGTATGCTCCATATCCATATCGTAATAAAATCCTTCTTCAATTACAGGCCCAACTCCGAAATTTACCTCTTTAAAAAGTCTTTTAATTGCATGTGCCATAAGATGTGCCGTTGAATGGCGCATTACTTCAATACCTTCTTGGTTTTTATACGTTATAATTTCAATTTTGCCGCCTGTCTGTAATTCACGTTTTAAGTCAACAAGCTCACCATTTAGCTTAATAGCAACTGCTTGCTTTTTTAATCCTGAAGAAATTGACCCTGCTATCTCTTCCCCTGTTGTACCTTGGGGAAATTGTTTTTCTGCTCCATCTGGAAAAATAATTGAGATTTCTGCTGCCATTATATTCACTCCTTTTTCAATTAAAAAACGCCCATCCCTCTGCTATTCAGCAAAGGGACGAGCGTTGGTCACGTCGTGGTTCCACCCTAATTTCCGTAATATATACGGCTTTGGTATCTTTAACGCAGATAAGACGCTGCTATTTACTACATATTCGATAGCAGAGTTCAAAGGTGGTAATTAATTGTGTGTGATGCGGAAGCTCCCAGCCATTGGCTTCCTTCTCTGGTACATCCAGGAACAATTAATCTTGTCCTTTTCCATACTTTTAAGTAATAGATTTATAATGAGTATTATAGCCCTACAATGTTTTAAAATCAAGTCTTTATTCATTGTTTTTTAATTTTATAAAGAAATGGAAAGTTTCTATAAGGAAAAAGACTGGCTCTTTCTTGAAAAACATTTATTACTGTCAATGTTTTTGGATCATCAGGCTTATCTCCATAGATATTTACCTTTGCAGGTGCCATTGCGATCAGAGGAGCCAAATTCATTTCTTCTTCATCTAGACCTACCATGTACAACGGTTCCTTCTGCATGATGCTATGAAGTTCTATCGGTGACATACTCTTTCCGTCAGAATGATAAAATGTGAAAGAATCTCCTTGTAATACATGTATCTCTGTTATTATTGGATCTTTTTTAATAATATATTCACGAAGCATATTAACAAATTCCTGATGTTCTTCCTCACGCTTAAATTCATCAATAGCTAATCCAACATAGTAAACAAGTTTTTCTTTAAAGCTCTTTAAACCAAACTTAACTATAGAATCGAAATGTATTGTAGCGATATTTTTAAAATTTGCTATGAATAAAGACATTAATAAATTGCTGGGATCCTTGTCATTTCTAACTTTCCTGCTGTCTTTATCATCACCTCTCACTATCCATTGGGCCAGATCCAATATACGTTCCACTTCGTCAGCATTCGTGTAGTAATAATAATTATAGATAATTTCTTTTAAACATGATCTTAAACGATATTTGATAAACACATCTACCATAGCCCGAGCATTTGTTATAGTTAAATCATCCGCAGGGGCATTTTTATCAACACATAGATGATTCCCCCAATCTTCATTTCTTTTCCAGCACAATTCAATATGTGGATCATAATAAAACAAGCGGTCACAAAAGTAGCTTACTTCTTTATCAGATTCTAAATAAACCTCCAGCAATAAACATCACCCTCACCCAACACCAAACTGTTACATTATATGGACAAAGATGAGAAAAAATGAATAATCAGGAAAACTAGTAAATGAAATTAGTAAAAACTAAAAGATCTGCAAGCAAAGAATTTTTTATAGCAGGAAGTAAAGTTCGTACAACAAAAACTATCGACAGCAATGAGAGATAATCGAGGTAGAAAAAGTTAATCAGCAGTTGATCCAGAGTATCCACAACAGGATAATTTACCACATTTTTTCCAAGAAGGTCCGTTTACAATCCCGGAAATTTACTTTAGAATTTATAAATGGCTCATGAGAAAACTCAAACAAATAATTTCGAGGCAAATTTATATTCATCCTTACAAAGAAAAGCTAGTAAAAAAAGCATTTTATTTGCTTTTTTACTAGCCCTTCAACATATTAATTCCTTCGGTTTTCACCCTTTATTTCTACTTCTTTACATACCTGTTTCATTCGTTCAATGATTCTACCGGCCTTCACTAATTCAACTCCCCCTCTTGTAGTTGCGAGATGCTTCTCCAACTGGTCCAAGCTATAATTGGAAGTAAAGAATACCGGAAGTCGCTCCATCATTCTGTATTGAAGAATAGAACCAAGAATTTCATCACGGAACCAGGCAGATTGCATTTCAGCTCCGATGTCATCAAGCATCAGCACATCTGCTTTTTTGAAGAATTCAACTTTATCATTAAAAGAATCATCTTTCATGGAAGCTTTTATTTCTCTTACGAATTCAGGCATATAGATGAGCGTAGAAGAAACATTAAATTCTTTTAATTTATTTGCCAGTGCACCTAGAAAATATGTTTTTCCTACACCAAATGGTCCGTAAAAATAGATTCCCTTTTGAGGAACCCCATTTTTAGCTCGTTCAACAAAGGAGAGCAATTCACGTACTGCATTGCTTCTTTCGGGATTACTATCGATATCAGCTATGGTAGCTTCCATAATTTCTTTAGGCATATACAGACTTTGAATAAGCTTTTGCTTTTTCTTTTGCTTTTCATAGTCAAGGCGACTATGGCATTTTTCATAAGACAAATGTATTTCATTATTTTCCACATGTAAAATCGGTGAGTATCCCTGAAGCATATTCACACACGAATCAAAGGATTTGCATGCCGTACATTGCTTGGTCTGTGACTTGTATTCATAAAGCTTTATTAGATTTTTATCAATCTCTTTTTGAGTGAGCTCTGGATGCAAAGAAAGAAATTCTTTAATTTCAGGATCATTGACTACTTCCTGCTTCACACGGGCATAAGTTTCCTTGAAATTTTCATTTTCTCTCATCCATTTTTGTAAAGCTGTTTGTACTGGTTTCATAAAAATCATCCTTGAGACAAATTATTTTTCATTACTAACAGAGTACTGACGAAGCAACGCTTCTATTTCCTCCTGCTCTTTCTGCTTGTCTACATCTTCTATATCCTCTGCTTCTGTTGATTTTTTCTTATTCCTGTCTTTAAACCAATCCGGAATTACTTCAGTAGACTTATTGCGATAGGAATTATTCTTATTACTCTTTTGCTTACCCTGATATCGCTCTTTTTCTTTTTTAGCAAACTCCATTGCATCCTTAGCAGTCTGTAAGTTCGCTCTGGACCAATGGCTTGCTATCGTCTCGATATAAGCTTTGGAAAGCTTCATATTAGATTGCAACAGCACATAATGGATCAACACATTCATCACTGGAGCTGGAAGACCCTGTGATGTCATCACCTCACGAATAACTTTCATATCCTGTTCAGAAGCCTGCTTACCATTCGATAAATCTTCCAGTAATTGTTTTGGAGAAATTGTTTCGAGCTCATAAATTAGCTGTTCTTCTTTCGTAAGTGGTCTATCACGTATCGTTTTCTTTCTATTTTGCTTTTCTGTTAATCTTACGGATTGTTGGTTATTCTTTGTTTTAAACAAATCATGACATGCACTTTTAAATTCATCTTGATTTAAAATATTATCTTCTGATAGTGCCCACAAGACTGACTTTTCCACTTCAAAGGAAGCAAGATCATATAAATTCATCATTTGCATTATCAACCTGCGATTCTCTTTAGTTAAAACCCTGTTAATCGGAATCATACGTTGTCTTAACATGTTTTCCATCCAGGAGAAATCTAGTTGTGTCATCTGTTGAGCTTCTTCCTCCAAGGATTGATTAGCAGGAGCCCCTTCCATTGTAGGTGTAAAAGTTTGAAATACCTCATTGAAGGTTGCTGTCACTTCAACATCTGTTTGCCTATCCTTTTTCTTGGAGAAATGCTTTTCTAAGAGGGAAAACTTCTCCTCACCAATATGGTGATACAGGAGTTGTGTAAGCATGGCATCATTAAAAAAGCCAGCAGGGGAAAAAGGGCTTTGTAATTGGTATGTATATATAGTTGCCTGAGAGGACTGGCTAACATAAGTTTTCAGTAACCCCATAGCTTCCAACTTTATTCTTGAACGATATACCTCGTCCAATGGCAGATTTAAGTAATTCATCAGAGTATGATGTGTTTGTGGCGTATTTGCAGTAAACATTCTTTCATTTAAAAGAGTTTGAAATAATGAAATCGCATGAATACCGATTAAAGGCTGATACAAATGTGTTAAAGAGAGGTTATATTCTGTTGGCAAGTCATTCTTTAATTCGACAAAATATCCATCAACCGGTAATATTTTTCCGATATAATTCATAGATCTCTAACCCTTTCCATTGCTTATATTTACGTTCTATTTTTTATCTTCCTGATGATCTTCTTTATCTGTATTAATCAGATCCTTTAGTTCATCAAGAAAAACTGTAATGTCTTTAAATTGACGATACACAGAGGCAAACCTCACATATGCTACCTCATCTATTTCAGATAAACGGTCCATGACCATTTCACCAATTTCCTTACTGTCTACCTCTGATAGACCAGTATTGCGCAATTCTCTTTCTACATCTAATCCAGTTGACTCTAATTTTTCAAGTGGAACAGGGCGTTTTTCACAAGCCTTAATTAAGCCTCTAATTAATTTTTCCCTACTAAATTCCTGGCGAGCACCCTCTTTTTTCACTACAATTAACGGTACTTCTTCCACACGTTCAAAGGTCGTAAAGCGAAATCCGCATTGTTCGCACTCACGACGTCTACGGATAGAGCTACCTTCTTCGATTGGACGAGAGTCTAAAACTTTTGTACTTTTATTACCGCAATTTGAACATTTCACGTTGTTCAACCCCATTCATTTTGTCTGCAATCTTCTAGGTAATTAATGTTAATTCTTTATTGATATCATTATATAGGGTATATATAATTTTACTACTGTAACCAAAATCAATAGGAAGAAAGGACTCTGTTGTTACCGAAAAGTCAATTGCTGTATAGTATGGCCTAACCATAATCACTGTTGCTACAATAAAAGCATTTCTTCCCTTTTTCACTTGTAAACTAATTTCTCCATGTTCCTTGGACATTGCGTGAACTTCGTAAACAGAGGATTTTTCAAAGAAATCAACAAGGTATTGAAACCCTTTGTCTTTAGTTATTTTATAATAATGTGTTTGAAGTGATGGATCCCAGTGATTTTCCCTTGTTTCTGCTTGATTACCAAAATATTTGTTAACCTTCTGACGTAAGCCTATTTTTCTCACCTCATTGGGATATCGATTTTTATGTATAGTATTACTATTTTATCATGATTTCGATAAATCCTCTATTAGAATAGAATGGAAAGTATCTAAAAAGAAGAAATTATACTTAAAATAATAGTTGCAGGATTAGAGGAGAAACTCGTGAAAGCTTAATATAAACTTTAAGGTTACATTGTAATTTATCGTTTTTAAATGGTAATTTAAGACAAAAAAACAAAGGGTTGATGCTCCTATTTAGAACATTCAACCCAGATTATTTATAAAACTTTTTGAAATTGGTTTACTTTAATTGGTCCCATACCTCTAGGTATTTCAACTTTCTCACATGTATCCGATTCAAGTGCTTCTGCTATATATTCAGCTGCAACGTTAGGATCAATAATATCTCCACAAGTATACACATCAATACTTGCATATCCATGCTCCGGAAAGCTGTGAATGGTTAGGTGTGATTCAGAAATAATAACTACCCCACTCACACCATGAGGAGCAAACTTATGAAACGCTACCTCACGTATTTCAGCCCCAGCTTTTAATGCTGCATTTACAAATATGCGTTCAATTAATCCCATATCATTTAACTTTTCAATATTGCATCCCCATAGTTCTGCAATGACATGTCTTCCCATTGTATCCATAGGAATCCCCCTTTTATCAAATTTCTTCCTGCCATTCACTCCTGCCACGGGGGAAAGTTAGTCCGATGAGGTCCTAACCCTTTAAGCAGAACTAATACTATTCAGGAAGTACAACGAAAAGTATAAACGGTTTTTCCCACATTTGCAATATATTTTTAATAATAAAGAGTATTGATCATGATAATAATTTATCATGATCAATACTCTCAATAAAGTAAATATTTAAGAGATTTTAACTTGTTTTTGGTGCAAATATGTTCCTACATATCTAGCTAAATCCACAACTCGTTTTGAATAACCCCATTCATTATCATACCAGGCTAAAACCTTTATTTTATTGTTTTCCATTACTATTGTAGACAAGCCATCTACAATTGCGGAAAATTCAGTTGTTGTGTAGTCAATAGAAACTAACGGCTCTTCAGTATATTTAATAATTCCATTTAATTCACCTTGCGCTACATTTTTAAATACTTTATTCACTTCTTCAACTGATACAGCCTTTTCCACATCCACCACCAGATCTACAAGAGAAACATTTGGCGTTGGTACTCGAAGTGCCATTCCATGTAATTTTCCATTTAAATGTGGCATTACTTCTCCAAGAGCTTTTGCAGCACCAGTTGATGTAGGAATAATAGACTGTGTGCAGCCACGTGCACGACGTAAATCCTTATGAGGATTATCAATATTTTTTTGATCATTTGTAAAAGAGTGTACTGTTGTCATTAGCCCGTTTACAATTTTAAAATGATCATCAATTACTTTTGCTATAGGAGCCAAGCAATTGGTTGTACAAGAAGCATTTGAGATAACATCATCTTTATCCGGATGGTATGTTTCTTCGTTTACTCCCATCACAATTGTATTATCTACTTGCTTACCAGGTGCTGTAATAACAACTTTCTTCGCTCCGGCTTTTATGTGAAGGCCTGCTGTTTCCTTCGTTTTAAATTTACCAGTTGCTTCGATAACCACATCTATATTCAATTCTTCCCACGGAAGTTTTTCAGGTTCTCTAGAATTTACTATTTTAATTTGTTTTTGATTTATTTCCAGACCATTTTCAAGCGCTTTCACTTCACCTTGAAAAATCCCGTGGACACTGTCATATTTAATAAGATGGGCAAGCGTTTCCGGAGGATAGCTTGCGTTAATTGCAATAACCTCTAATTGATCATCATTAATCGCTTGACGAAATACCATTCTGCCAATACGGCCAAAACCATTAATAGCAATTCGAGTTTTATTCATTTAAGGTCCTCCTATATGTGTTACACTTATTTGTCTTTTATATTAATTAGTATAACATATTAAAGTTTAAATGTGACCTTTAATTTTGCTTTTAATACATGTTTAAGTATTCATATAATTTCGTTAAATATTGACACTTTTTTGTGAAGAACAAGCAAAAATGTATGTAATACAAATGTTGAAGTATAAGTTTTCTCCCATAATTTCACTTTCTTCGCATTAGGAGAAAACTTCGAAGTAACTTTATTGATGAAAAGCTCAGTAAAATATTTGAGGAGAAGTGCCCCATTGATTTCCGTTTCAGGCGGACGCTTTCACACCTCCGGGTACAAGCGCGACATCTGTTCGTAACCTCACAGTGTCTTCTTTGCCGCCCGGCATGGCCTCAGCCGCTTTCTCCGAGGAAGCTGAAGCGTTGCCCACGGAAAGCGAAGTGTATTTTCCGAAGTACTACCAAGTTACGTTGTAGTTTATCCATTTTACGTATTACTGTAAAACTCTATATTTTCGACCACAAAAAAAGCCGGGAAATCCCGACTTTTTTAAATGACTTCCCAGCTTTTTAAAAGTTTCTCCAATTGTTCGTATGTTTCAAATTTCGACCCGTTATTATCTATAACAGCATCTGCTAATGCTGCTTTTTCTTTAACAGGCATTTGCGACCGAATACGCTGTAAGGCTTCTTCTGCAGAATAGTTATCTCTTTCCATTAATCGCTTAAGCTGTATCTCTTCGTCTACATATACAACAACTGTTTTATCAACAAAATGAGTTAATTTACTCTCAAATAAAAGTGGGATGTCTAAAACTACACATTTAGAACCAGCTTGTAAAAAGCCATCTCTTCTCTGAACCATTTTCTCACGAACAGCTGGATGGACAATACTATTCAACTTATTCCTTTTATTTTCATCAGCAAAAATGAGAGCACCTAATTTTTTTCTATCTAGAGATTTATCCTCTCTTAGAATGTCTTTTCCAAACGTATCAATGATTTGCTCGTAAGCTTTTTCACCAGGCTTAACGACTTCTCTAGATAGCTTGTCCGCATCAACTACAGGAATATTATAATCATCGAACATAAGAGAAACAGTACTCTTTCCACTTGCGATACTTCCTGTTAAACCTATCGTAAGAGCCATCTCCATCCCACCTCCTAATTTTTTTGACATGTAGGGCAAATGTGTGTGCCTCTGCCGCCTACTTTCATTTTCACAATTGGCTTGCCACATGTTTTACATGGTTTATTTTCCTGCCCGTATACAAAGAGCTCTTGTTGAAACATCCCCATCTGCCCCTGCCCATTTACATAGGAACGAATTGTTGTACCACCTAGTTTAACAGCTCCTGCGAGCGTATAAATTGCAGCTTCCTGTATCGCCTTTATTTCTTTCTTGGTTAACTTACTTGAACGCTTTAAAGGATGAATACCTGCTTTAAATAATGTTTCATCCACATAAATATTACCCAAACCAGCGAGTATTGACTGATCCAGCAATGCTGCTTTTATCGTTCGATCAGTCTTTTTCAGCTTGGAATAAAAGTAGTCAAACGTAAAAGCATCTTCAAATGGGTCAGGGCCCAATTGGTTTAGCGGTTTCTCATTTAATTCTTCTCCAATAGGATACACATGCATTGTGCCGAATTTACGCACATCATTATATCTCAGCTCGTCACCATCCTCAAAACAAAAGACAACGTGTGTGTGCTTTTTTACTGGCTCAATCGGTTTGTTTACACTATATTTTCCTTCCATTCTTAAATGGGAAACTAAATAGTAATCATCCAATTGAAATAATAGAAACTTCCCTTTTCTTTTTATATCACGAATGGTCTGACCAGAGAGAATATGCTTAAACTCCTCTACATCATCTGGCTGCTTAATAATTTTGGGCCAATATACCTTTACTTTCTCAATCTTTTTATTTAGTACTAAGTTTTTTAGTGTTTTTCTAATTGTTTCAACTTCTGGCAACTCAGGCATCTTAACTTTTCTCCTTACTTAGCATCGAACCAGCTATTACCGTAGGCATAATCTACTTTTAATGGTACAACTAAATCTACAGTATTTTCCATAATTGCAGGTACTATTTCTTTTAATTGTTCTAATTCTTCTTTTGGTGCTTCTATAATTAACTCATCATGAACTTGAAGTAGCATTCTAGCTTCCAAATCAGATTCCTTCAATTTTCCATCTAAATCTATCATCGCTTTTTTTATGATATCCGCAGCACTCCCCTGTATCGGAGTGTTCATTGCAGTCCGTTCTGCAAAGCTTCTTAAATTAAAGTTTCTACTCGTAATTTCAGGTAGATATCTTCTTCGATTCATTAATGTTGTTACAAACCCTTTTTGCTTAGCTTCGGAAATAATTTCATCCATATATTGTTTCACACCAGGGTAACTTTCAAAATAGCGTTCAATAAATTGCTTTGCCTCTTTACGGGTTATCCCCAAACTTTGAGAAAGTCCATAATCACTAATACCGTATACAATTCCAAAATTGACTGCTTTTGCGTGTCGTCTCATGTTTGAGGTTACTTCTTCCTTTTTTACATGAAATACGTCCATCGCTGTCTGTGTATGAATATCCAGATTATTATTAAAAGCGTCAATCAATTTTTCATCCTCAGCAATATGGGCTAAAACGCGAAGTTCAATTTGTGAGTAATCGGCAGCAAACATAATCCAATTTTCCTTGGCTGGTACAAACGCTTGTCTAATTTTCCTGCCTTCTTCCAGGCGTATCGGAATATTTTGCAGATTAGGCTCAATCGAACTCAATCTGCCTGTCTGTGTCAATGCTTGATTAAACCTCGTATGGATCTTGTGTGTTTGTTTGTCCGTAACTTTCATTAATCCCTCAATATACGTGGATTGAAGCTTGCCTAGTTGTCTATATAACAAAAGCTTTGGAATAATTTCATGCTCTTCTTCCAATTGCTCCAATACATCTGCAGCTGTTGAATAACCTGTCTTTGTCTTTTTGATCACAGGTAGCTTTAGTTTTTCAAATAAAATTGGTCCAAGCTGCTTAGGGGAATTTAAATTAAAGTTTTCACCGGCCAATTCATAGACTTCCTTCTCTAGATCAGTTAAACGTTGTTTTAAATTTGTTCCCATTTCTTCTAATTTTTCTATATCCACATGGACCCCTCTGTGTTCCATTTCGCCAAGAATCAAAGCGAGGGGCATTTCAAGTTCCTTACATAATTCATATTGCTGATTGTCTTTCAGTTGTTCGTCCATCTTTTCTTTTAATGCAAATAAGGCATTTGTTTTTCTAACAATATGCTCAGCTAAGATTGCCTGCTCAGGTACTTTCCTTTTCGCACCCTTTCCATAAATCTCTTCGTCGAAGAATACATCTTTTTTACCCATCCGATGGGCAATTGCCGGTATTTCATGATTATTTTCCGACGGGTTTAATAAATAGGAAGTTAAAAGCATATCAAACTTAATTCCCTTGATGTGGATGTTCTGTCTTAATAACGCCACCAATGTTTGTTTCGCGTCGAAGACATATTTTTCTTGCTGATGATTTTCTGCCCACTCTTTAAAGAAAGAAGACGTAAGCATTGACTCTACAGACAGAAAGTATGAACCTTGTTCATTCGTAATTCCAATTCCTTCAATATCTGCCTGATGATAGTTATCACCAAGCATCTCAACAACCAATGCTTCTTCTCCTGTTATCATTTCCGGAGTAAGGTCATCTATAATTTGGTAGTCAATATCTTTAAGAACCTCTTTTTCCTTTTCTTCCTCGTCGTCTAAGCCTCCTACCTTATCTAAGAGTGAATTGAATCCAAGGTCTTTAAAAATTTCACTAACCTTACTTGCCTCATATCCTTCATAATCGATATTTTCAAGTGAAATATCTATCGGTGAACTGCAATTAATAGTAACGAGTTCTTTACTCATAAATGCATCTTCTTTATGGTTAACCAATTTTTCTTTCAGTTTCTTACCACTTATCTCATCAACATGATCATAGACCTTTTCCAAGGTTTCAAACTGCTTAAGTAATTTTGTTGCCGTCTTTTGTCCCACTCCCGGCACACCGGGAATATTATCCGAGCTATCCCCCATCAATGCCTTTAAATCTATAATTTGCTCTTGAGTAATCTCCATTTTTTCTTTTAAGAAAGCAGGTGTATAGCTTTCCACATCACTAATACCTTTTTTCGTAAGGTTGACGGTTACCTTATCAGAAACTAGTTGTAACAAATCTTTATCACCCGAGATTACGGTAACATTCCAATTTTCCTTTTTAGCTTCTTGTGATAGTGTGCCAATAATGTCATCAGCTTCATAGTTCGGCAATTCATAATGGGAAATTTGAAAAGCATCCAGGACTTCTTTTAACAAAGGAAATTGCTCTGATAATTCTGGTGGAGTCTTTTGTCTACCACCTTTATACTCTTTGTAGGTTGCATGACGGAAGGTTGTCTTTCCAGCATCAAAAGCGACGAGCATATGTGTGGGCTTTTCTTCCTCTAAAATTCGAAGTAGCATTGTAGTAAAACCATAAACTGCGTTTGTATAAACACCTTTATCGTTATTTAATAATGGCAATGCAAAAAAGGAGCGATAGATAATACTATTGCCATCAATAAGAACTAGTTTATTCGCCATAAGCGTTTCCCTCCATCAATAATCTTTGTCTTTATTTTATCATTATGGAGGGATAAAAGAAAAAATAATAACGCATTCCACTAATAGCCTAAAAAGCGCGGTAAATAAATACAAAAGTGGTCCTTCTTACTAGTGTTTTTTCAGAATAAGCCTTATACAGTCCTGCAAAATTGTTTTTGAGTTTACTATTCGGAAATTACCATAATGCTTGAACTAAAAAACATCCTCCAAGGAGGATGTTTTTTACAAAGGATTATCTTGTGGTAGAAATACTGTTATTGTTGTTCCAGTATCCTGTTCACTTTCTATTTTTATATCTCCATGATGCACTTCCACGATATGTTTTACTATGGCTAACCCCAATCCAGTGCCACCAGTATTCCTGCTTCTCGCTTTGTCCACCCGATAAAATCTCTCAAATATTCTCGGGAGAGCTTCTTGCTCAATTCCTATACCTGTATCTTTAACTTGGATGTAAAATTGTTCTTCTTTTGAACCAATGGAAAGACTTACATTGCCACCCTTAGGTGTATAGTTAAAAGCATTATCCAAGAGATTAATAATTACTTGCTTTACTCTTTCCTTGTCAGCCTCAAAAGTATTTACTTCTTGAATGTTTAAAGCTAAATGAATTCCTTTTTCTTGAGCTTGATGTTTAATTAATGGCGAGATATCTTCCATAAGTTGTTCAGCATCTATTTCTTCAAGATCTAATTTAAAATCTTCTTTTTCAAGTTTTGATAAGATTAATAAATCTTCTATTAGCAACTGCAAGCGATGACTTTCATTATAAATAATAGACAGAAACTCATTATGCGTATCTCCGTCTGTCAACGGTGTTTCCATTAAAGTTTCAGCAAACCCTTTAATAGAAGTAATAGGAGTTTTTAACTCATGAGAGACATTAGCCACAAAATCCTTACGCATGAGTTCAAGCTTTTTCATCTCTGTAATATCATAGATAACCAGAACTGCACCTTTAAGCATATTGCGTTCATTAAAAATAGGTGCACCAACAATTTCTAAATAAAACTTATCTTTATTCTTGTAATTGGTGAAGGCATATTTTATGTTTTTTTCATATAAAAAAGCTTTTTGTACCGCTTCATGGATAACTTCATTTTCCAGAACATCATAATATAAGTATCCACGGTAATCTTTTGGTGTACCTCCAAACATATCTATGATCTTTCGGTTCACCAGATGAATATAGCCTTTTGAATCGATTAATATCAATCCACTTTCGGTATTGTCAATGACAGTGGATAATTGTTCTGATTGCATTTGCTCCTGTATGGACAGTTCACTTAGATTTCTGGCCAAAGCATTAATTCTTTTGCTTAGCTGACCGATTGTATCATTTACCGGATGGTGGAATCTCGCTCTGTAATTACCCTTTACAATCTCATCAACTGTTTTTGTTGCCTTCTTAATGGGCTTCATATATTTATCATAGAAATGTAGCAAAAATAACAGAAATATAATAAATTCGATCAATAAAACCGCTATTAGTATAAAGAAGTTTTCGATAACCTGTGATAGAACAAAACCGGTAGTCGTTATCACTAACAGTATTCCAATCACATAGGAGATAAGCGGTTTTGAAAACAAAGCTCTCATGATGTTGGTACCTCCAATTTATAGCCGAGTCCTCGGATTGTTTTTATATAAGTAGGTTTTTTTGTGTCTGGCTCGATTTTTTCTCTCAGATGGGAGACATGCACATCAACAATTCGGGTATCGCCAACGAAGTCATAGTCCCATACTCCGCTTAGCAATTGATCACGGGAGATAACTTTTCCTTTATGTTTAGCAAGGTAATGCAGTAATTCAAATTCTTTTCTAGTAAATGTGATTATTTTATTGTACATTTCTGCCTCATAGCGTTCTGGATAAACAATTAAATCTCCTATACGAATCGCTTGAAATACTACTTTATCATCTTTATTTACTCTTCTTAAGATAGCTTTAACACGAGCAATAACTTCTTTAGGGCTAAAAGGTTTTGTTAAATAATCATCGGCCCCAAGTTCCAGTCCTAATACTTTATCGAACTCGTCATCTTTCGCTGTTAACATAAGTATAGGAGTATCAATTTTATTTGCCCGCAAATATTTACAAACCTCCATACCATCCATGCCGGGAAGCATTAAGTCTAGTATTATGAGGTCATATTCAGTTTCAGTTGCCTTGCTAACTGCTTCATTACCGTTATAAGCTACATCTGTTAGAAACCCGGCTTTCTCCATATTAAACTTTAATAAAGTAACAATTGACTTCTCATCATCAACGATCAGAACCTGCGGCTGCATTTCACATCCTCCATTTCTCCAAAACAACGGAATTTCTTTCGTTGACTCTATCTTACAATGAATAATGAGGAATGTGAACATAATAGCCATTTGTAAATTTTTTTTTACATAGAGAGGCTACATCTTTTTGCCTTATTCAGTTTCTAAAATATGAACGTCCATATACCACTTAATCCTCGTTTGGGATGAATTTAGTCTTCACTCTGGTATCATTGAAATTTCTAAACATAATTAAGTAGCAACAGTAAAGTAACCTGTTAAAAGAAATTTTCTAAAGAATTGGCTATTAGTGAGTTAGGTTTGTAGGAAGGACAAACCTGTACTTTTCCTTGAATTACAGTATCCCCTGTATTGTCAAAACCATTTACAGACATGGCTATCTGATGGTTTCCCTGATCAATTGCTATTATTTCAACGTGCAATTTTATTTCTGTATTATGGTGAACAATTTTAGGAAATGTCATTTCATGTTGTGTGATATGACTGCCAGGACCAGGCAAATGCATGGAAATCAAAGAGGAGATCATTCCAAAAAGCATTACAGATGGGACAATTGGCTTTTCATACGGTGTTTGTGACGCATAATCGTGTTGTATGTATAGCGGGTTGGCATCATCAGTTAATCCCAAATAGAGGAGTAAATCTCTATCATTAATCATCTTAACTGCTGTATAGCTATCTCCGACTTTCAAATCTTTTATCTCTTTTCCCAGCATTCTTTTTTTACCTAACATATTCCCCACCTCCATTAATGTAAGCGTTTTCTATTATATCAAAATCTTTGCTTTTTGCCTAATAAATATGTTTTCAAAAAAGTTTCTGTTCTTTTTGCATTGCCATATTGCATTTTCATTTTAAAAAACTTTGGACCGTAAATTCTAGATCAGTACTAGATTTGAAAGTTCCGATATATGCATAAGAACTTTTCCTATCTTAAAAAAAGCCTGTACACCATTATGGAGTACAGGACTTTTTCATCTAAGTTATTTTAAAACGTTTAGAACATTTTTTACAGACTCTGCTGATTTATCTAAAGCAGCTCTTTCTTCATCTGTCAGGTCTAACTCAATAATTTCTTCAATGCCTTTTCCGCCTAATACAGTTGGTACACCAAGATAAATATTAGTATAACCATACTCACCTTCAAGATAAGCAATTGATGGTAATACGCGGCGTTGATCTTTAAGAATAGCTTCAGCCATAACTGTAAGAGAAGCGGCTGGAGCATAATAAGCACTTCCGTTTCCAAGCAACCCTACGATTTCTCCGCCACCCTTGCGCGTGCGATCAACAATAGCATCTAAACGATCTTTAGAAATTAATTTTTCTAAAGGTATACCTCCAGCATAGGAATACCGTATTAACGGTACCATATCATCACCGTGGCCACCTAAAACAAAACCCGTAATATCTTTTACAGATAAATTTAATTCCTGTGCAACAAACGTACGGAAACGAGCAGTATCCAGCACACCAGATTGCCCAATGACACGTTCTTTAGGAAAACCAGATTCCTTGAAGAACGTATAAGTCATAGCATCTACAGGATTAGATAATACGATTACGTACGTATCTGGTGAATATTTTTTCACTTCCTGTGCAACTGTCTTCATTATTTTAGCATTCGTATTCACCAAGTCATCACGACTCATACCTGGTTTACGTGCAATTCCTGCTGTAATAATAACCAGATCAGAATCCTTTGTTTCTTCATAATTGGATGTACCAATTATGTTTGCATCAAAACCTTGCACAGGACTAGCTTCTAGCATATCAAGCGCTTTTCCCTTCGTTGGATCTTCCATATTTGGAATATCTACAAGAACCACATCACCCAATTCCTTCTGTGCAAGCATTAATGCTGTTGTCGCACCAGTAAATCCGGAACCGATCACTGAAATTTTGTTTCTTTTAATAGCCATTTTGGAAATCCTCCTAATCTGGGAATATATTTAGTCCATATTCTTAATTAGCTCATCACCAAACTCAGAGCATTTTACTTCTTTAGCTCCATCCATTAAACGGGCAAAATCATATGTTACTACTTTAGATGCAATTGTCTTATCCATTGCTTTTGTAA
Source organism: Virgibacillus halodenitrificans JCM 12304 (assembly GCF_001310895.1). Lineage (GTDB taxonomy): Bacteria > Bacillota > Bacilli > Bacillales > Amphibacillaceae > Virgibacillus_Q > Virgibacillus_Q halodenitrificans. Next base: position 29,950 of record NZ_BAZS01000008.1, read on the forward strand.
TGAGATCTGCTGCCTCTCTCCACTCTAAATGTTCAAGCATCAATACAGCTGAAAGTATTACAGATGATGGATTTACTTTATCCATGCCTGCATATTTAGGTGCAGTTCCGTGAGTTGCTTCGAAAATAGCATGTCCAGTAGCATAGTTAATATTGGCTCCTGGCGCAATTCCAATTCCACCGACCTGTGCAGCAAGCGCATCAGAAATATAGTCACCATTTAAGTTCATTGTAGCTACTACGTCAAACTCTTTTGGACGTGTTAAGATTTGTTGTAAGAAAATATCTGCAATTGCATCCTTAACAACAATCTTACCCGCAGCTACTGCCTCATCTTGAGCTTTATTTGCAGCATCTTTGCCATCTTTTTCTACGATACGGTCATATTCAGCCCATGTGAATACTTTGTCACCGAATTCTTGTTCAGCCACTTCATATCCCCATGCTTTAAAAGCACCTTCTGTAAATTTCATGATGTTACCTTTATGTACTAAAGTAACACTTTTACGGCCTTCATTTAGCGCATATTCAATTGCTGAACGTACTAGACGTTTTGTGCCTTCTTCAGAAACAGGCTTAACTCCGATGCCGGATGTTTCAGGAAAACGAATATTATTTACGTTCATTTCATTTTTAAGGAAATCAATTACTTTTTTAACTTCATCAGAACCTTTTTGCCACTCAATACCTGCATAAATATCTTCTGTATTTTCACGGAAGATAACCATATCTACTTCTTCAGGACGTTTTACTGGAGAAGGAACACCTTCAAAGTAACGCACTGGGCGAAGACAAGTAAATAAGTCGAGTTCTTGACGTAAAGCAACGTTTAAAGAACGAATACCGCCACCAATTGGTGTTGTAAGAGGACCTTTAATTGCAATTTTATATTCATTTATTTTATCAAGCGTATCTTGTGGAAGCCATTCGCCAGTTTTATCATACGCTTTTTGCCCTGCGTACACTTCCATCCAATCAATTTGTTTCTCGCCATTGTATGCTTTCTCAACAGAGGCTTCAATTACTTTCTTAGCTGCTGCCCAAATATCCGGGCCTGTGCCGTCCCCTTCGATAAATGGAATAATAGGATTATTAGGTACATTCATCTTACCGTTTTCTACAATGATTTTTTCTCCCTGACTCATAATAAAACCTCCTGTAAATTTATCTGGCTAATTATTTTACATTTGCATTATAACAAATAGAGAATGTAAAGTCTTCATGCAGGAATAAACTGCATGATGTTTATATTATTTCTACAAAAGAGCATCCTAAAAGCCGGGATCACCGGCTTAACTTGACTGCTATTTAGCGCTGTTCAATGGAAACATATTCCGGTGATTCTGGACCTACATACTCTGCGCGAGGTCGAATTAACCGATTGTTATCGTATTGTTCCAAGATATGTGCGATCCAACCAGAAACACGACTAACTGCAAAAATAGGTGTAAATAGATCATGATCTATACCTAAGCTATGGTAAACCGATGCAGAATAGAAATCTACATTCGCCGGAAGTCCTTTATTTTCTTTAATATACTCTTCAATTTTAACAGACATATTATACCATTTTGATTGTCCTGTTAGTTCAGTTAATTGTCGAGACATTTCTTTTAAAAACTTCGCGCGAGGATCACCACTTCTATACACACGGTGTCCCATACCCATAATTTTTTCTTTGTTATTTAATCTCTCTTTAATATAAGGGATTGCATTCTCTTCTTCCCCTATTTCAGTAAGCATTTTCATTACTCGCTCATTCGCTCCACCATGAAGAGGCCCCTTCAATGCACCAATTGCTGCTGTGACTCCTGAATAAATATCAGATAAAGTAGCAACACATACTCTTGCAGTAAATGTGGATGCATTTAATTCATGATCTGCGTGAAGGACTAAAGCTTTGTTAATCGCTTCAACTTCTATATCTTCCGGCGCTTTGCCATTTAGCATATATAAGAAGTTTTCTGCATAGGAATATTCCTTTTTTGGTTGAACAGGATCTTTACCCTGTCTGATACGAGCAAATGCTGTCACAATCGTTGCAATTTTCGCTTGGATTCTTACAGCTTTTCGCTTATTAGCATCCTCTTCCATAACGTCTGCTTCTTCATCGTATAATCCGAGCAGTGATATCGCAGTACGTAATGCTGCCATCGGGTGAACCGTGGAAAGATCATATGACCGAAGATGATTAATAACAGCTTCAGGTAAGCTCATTTCAGCTGCCAAATCTGCTTTCAATTCATCTAATTCCGACTTATTTGGTAGCTTTTGATTCCATAATAAATAAACTACTTCCTCAAAACTAGAATTTTCGGCTAGATCATCGATCTTATAACCAACATAAGTCAGTTGATCATCAATAATTGAGCTAATTGATGACTGAGTTGCTACAACCCCTTCAAGCCCTTTTGTTGTTGTCATAACAAACCCTCTCCTTTTCATAAATTGTTCATAGGATACTATCTATTCAAGACAATATATTAAAATAGTACATTGTCATCCCCCATGAACATTATAAAGTATAATGAGAACAATGTGAATTGAAACCGATTAAATTCATCAATTAATTTATTCAACCTACCTTATTTGCTAAAAAAATAGATATTTTCTTCAGTAAGTCACAGTTAAATATTAATAAATAATGTCCTAACCCTCTTTTGTGTCTCATATATATAGAAAAAATCTTCTATAAAATGGGGTTATTTTTATGTACAAGCAACTCTTTCCACAGATTGCAAGATTCCTTATTGTCGTTTTCTCAATACTCATTCTATATATCCTTATACGCTATACAGGCTCTATTCTACTTCCAATAATAATAGCCACCATTCTGGCTATTATTATTCACCCTTTAGTGAGTTTTATGGAAAAAAAACTTAAATTCCCAAGAATTGCAGCTACGTTTAGTGCTATTATATTAATATTTTTAATTATGATTGGAGGCATCTTTCTCCTTATTACAGAAGTTATTCAGGGGACAGTGTACCTAGCGGAACATGTACCTACATATTTTCGACAAGCAATACAGCAATTAAATGAATTTATTCAATTAAAAATTCTCCCTTTTTATGAAAAACTATTATCTATTTTTAATAGTTTGGAAAATGGGTATCAATCCGCTATTGAGGAATACTTGAAGCAAGCAACAAATAGTATTGCTGAATCCGGTTCTGCCATTTCACAAGATCTGTTACTTAAAATTCCGTCCTATCTGACAATGCTCCCTGGCTCCATAACTATTATTATTTTTCTATTATTAGCAACATTTATTATTACTAATGATTTAAACAACCTTAAGTATATGGTAAGTAAAGCAATGCCGGTGCAGTTACATTCGATCATTCGAGAACTTATTACCCAATTTAAAAAAACTACCCTTGGTTTTATCAAAGCCCAAATAATACTTGTGATTATTTCCGCAATAATTATTTTTGTTGGTTTAACAATTTTAAATATAAAGCATGCTTTTACTATTTCCTTATTCGCAATCGTTGTAGATTTACTGCCCTATATTGGAACAGGGATTATTTTCATTCCATGGATTTTATTTTTATATATTACAGCCGAATATACACTTACTATTCGTTTAGTTATTCTATATATGATAGTGATTATTGTAAGGCAAGTTATCGAACCAAAAGTCTTATCATCGAGTATCGGCATACATCCGTTAGTAGCTTTAATAACCTTATTTGCAGGGGTTCAATTATGGGGAATTATGGGGTTTCTTCTCACACCGGTTTTTTTAATAATTTTAAATGTCATCTATCAGGCAGACATATTGAAAAAGGTGTGGTTATTTATAAGAAGCGGCTAGTACTACCACTTCTTATAAATAATTGTCTTATTTTCAACTAATCGTTTAAGTAATTTCTGAATACTGTCTCTGAACATTCCGCGTGTATATGGAAGCACAAGTAAAAAGCCAACGGCATCTGTGATAAAGCCTGGTGTGAATAAGAATACTGCTCCAGTAAAGATACAAATTCCATCCATGATATAAGCAGTAGGCATTTGTCCATTACTTATAGAGAGCTGGGCACGATTCCATGTTTCAATTCCTTGCTGTTTTGCAAGCGTAATACCGATAATGCCAGTTAATATTATTAAAAGGACAACCCACCACGGACCAATCAATCCGCCGATCCAAATAAACACACCAATTTCCAGGGCAGACAAAACTAATAAGGTTAGCATTAACCAACGCATAATCTCACCTCTTCTTTCTCTCAATAATGTAAAGAAAAAGAAGGGAAGCCCCTTCTTTTTCTTATAAAACCTTACAAGACTTTTGTATGGCCTTTGTAGATATCTCCTTTTGTCCCATCAACCGTTATATCTTGGCCATCCTTAATTGTATCAAATACTTCCTTGACACCAACTATGACCGGGATACCCAAACTTAAACCTACCACTGCAGCGTGGGAGGTTAGACCACCTTCTTCTGTAATAATACCACCTGCTTTTTCAATAGCTGGCATCATGTCACGGTCTGTCCCATATGTGACAAGAATATCTCCTTCGCTCAACTTCTCGATGGCTTCTTTACTGTTTTTAGCAATCACTGCTTTTCCATAAGCAGTACGTCGGCCAATACCTTGACCTTTTGCGATGATATCTCCGATTACATGAACTTTCATAAGATTAGTTGTACCACTTTCTCCTACAGGTACACCAGCTGTAATGATTACTCGGCTCCCATGTTCTACCAATCCAGTACTTAATCCACGGTCAATTGCTATATCAAGCATTTCATCAGTAGAATGAGCTTTGCCTCCCATTACAGCATGGACACCCCATACTAAAGAAAGTCTACGGTTAACGATATCAGAAAACGTGACAGCAATAATTGGCGCTTGTGGTCTGTATTTTGAAATCATGCGAGCAGTATGTCCACTTTCCGTTGGAGTAATTATAGCACTCACTGCCAAATTCATTGCGGAATGCGTTACTGACTGACTAATCGCATCAGTAATAGTCATGTCTACATGTTTCGACCGATCTTTTAAGATTGAATTGTGATCAAGCCCTGTTTCTGCCTTTACTGCAATATTATGCATTGTTTGCACAGACTCTACAGGATATTCTCCAGCTGCTGTTTCCCCTGAAAGCATAATGCATCTGTGCCATCAAAAATAGCGTTGGCTACATCGGAAGCCTCAGCTCTGGTAGGACGAGGATTCCTTTGCATGGAGTCAAGCATTTGTGTAGCAGTAATAACGGGCTTACCTGCAGTATTGCATTTTTTAATTAATCTTTTTTGAACCAATGGTACATCTTCAGCAGGAATTTCCACACCTAAGTCACCGCGTGCAACCATCAAGCCATCACTTACCTCCAGAATACTATCTATATTATCTACACCCTCCTGGTTCTCTATCTTAGGTATAATATTAATATGAGTAGCTTCATGCTTTTCAAGTAACTCCTGTATTTCAAGAATATCAGACGGGCGTCTTACGAATGAAGCTGCAATAAAGTCAATGCCTTGCTCAATTCCAAACTCAATATCTTTTGAATCTTTCTCTGTAATCCCAGGTAAATTCACCGACACGTTTGGTACATTAACACCTTTTTTATTTTTAATTAAACCGCTATTTAAAGCTACTGTTTGTAACTCTTGGTTTTCCTGATCAATATCTTTTACCTCTAGTTCAATTAATCCATCATCCAAAAGTATTTTTGAACCAACATGTACATCGTTTATTAATCCTTCATATGTTACTGAAAAACGCTCTGCAGTACCCTCTGTTTCTTTCATAGATACGTAAACAGTACTGTTTTTCTCAATATCCGCCTGACCATTTTTAAAATTACCTGTTCTTATTTCAGGTCCCTTTGTATCCAAGAGAATTGCTACAGTTTTCCCGGTATTTTCAGCAGCTTGTCTTATATTTTGGATTCTTGCTCCATGCTCCTCAAAATCTCCATGAGAAAAGTTAAGTCGGGCAACATTCATACCTGCCTCAATTAACTTTTCCAATTTTTCTATTGTTTCGGAGGCTGGACCAATCGTACATACTATTTTGGTATTTCTCATGATAAACATCCTTTCCTACACCTGTTTAGATCGAAAGCTCTTGTGATAATTTGTACATATCTTCATTAATTGTATGTTGTTTTTTTAATACTTCGAGGATGTCGTGGTCAACTAAGTGATTGTTTTGAATACCGACTGTCCGACCTGCTTTTCCAGCTAATAATAAATCAACAGCATAAGCTCCAAGCCTGCTAGCTAATACACGGTCAGAAGCAGTTGGCGAACCACCTCGTTGAATGTGTCCCAAGACGGTTACACGCGTTTCCAGACTTGTTGCTTGATGAATACGCTCACCATACTTAAATCCGGATCCAACGCCTTCAGCAAGTACAATGATACTGTGCTTCTTCCCTCTTTCACGTCCGCGTTGCAACTTTTGAATGACTTCTGAGAAATCATCCTTTCTTTCAGGGATGAGTATACTCTCAGCTCCATCTGCCAACCCGGCCCATAAAGCCAAATCACCAGCATCACGGCCCATTACTTCTATTACATAGGTTCTTTCATGAGAGGTAGCTGTATCACGAATTTTATCAATAGCTTCAATAACAGTATTTAATGCCGTATCAAAGCCAATGGTGAAATCAGTTCCAGCTATATCATTATCAATTGTTCCAGGAACTCCTATACATGGGTATCCTCTCTCAGTTAACTTTTGAGCTCCACGAAAACTTCCGTCCCCTCCAATGACAATTAGTCCCTCTATCCCGAATTTTTCAAGTTGTTGAATTCCCCTTGCTTGACCCTCAGGCGTTTTAAATTCATCACTTCTGGCAGAATAAAGTATAGTACCACCACGGTGAATAATATCACCTACAGAGCCGACCTCCATTTTAAATATATTTCCTTCCATAAGACCCTGGTAACCATATTTTATACCATACACTTCTAAGTCATGAAAAATTGCTTTTCTGACTACTGCTCTAATCGCAGCATTCATACCTGGCGCATCCCCACCACTAGTTAGAACTCCAATTCGTTTCATTATAAAATTCACCTCTGTTGAGCGGATTTTCTAGTTTAATGTTCCTTACTTAAAGATAAAACGAAAACGTTAAAATAGCAATCAATAGCATAATTCCCATAACGAATGGAAAAAAGTAAGATACTAACCTGAATAGGAGAGTAAAGGCAGGATTTACTTACAACAGCGAAAGAGACTAACAATATGTCAGCCTCTTTGAAGATCATAAGTCTATTGATTGATCCAACTTATAATCACCGATCTTCTTGTACTTTTCCCATCTTTGTTCAAGTAGCTCATCTTTTGAATATGCTTCTAATTGCTGCAATGATTTTTCCAGTACTGCATCCATATTTCTGGCTTGCTCTTCCAAGTCTCGATGAGCTCCCCCTTTTGGTTCTTGAATAATCGTATCAATAACACCTAGCTCTTTCAAATCGTAAGAGGTAATTTTCATGGTTTCAGCAGCTTTTTTTGCTTGACCAGAGTCTTTCCATAACAGGGCAGCTGCACCTTCTGGAGAGATAACTGAGTATGTAGAATTCTCCAGCATGTGAATGTGATCTCCAACTCCAAGCGCAAGCGCACCACCACTACCACCTTCACCGATGACTACACAAATAATAGGAACAGTTAGACCGGCCATCTCCATAAGGTTTCTGGCGATGGCTTCACTTTGGCCACGTTCTTCTGCCGCTCTACCAGGATAAGCCCCCTTTGTATCAATAAAGCAAATAATCGGTCGGTCAAATTTCTCTGCTTGTTTCATATGACGCAAGGCTTTGCGGTAACCTTCGGGATGAGGCATACCAAAGTTTCTGCGTATATTCTCTTTCGTGCCTTTTCCCCGCTGGTGGCCGATTACAGTTACAGGCTTTTCTTTATAAAATGCAATTCCCGCTACTATTGCTTCATCATCGCCGAATAACCGATCACCATGGAACTCTATAAAATCAGTAAAGAGATTTTCAATATATTCCAATGTAGTTGGTCTGTCTTGGTGTCTTGCCATTGATACACGGTCCCAAGGTTTTAAATTACCGTAAATGTCCTCTTCCAGTTTAGATAGTCTCTTTTCGAGGGTAGAAATCTCTTCAGATAAATCAATATCACTATCCTGCGTAAAATTCTTCAATTCAGCAATTTTTTCTCTTAAGTTGACAATTGGCTTTTCAAAGTCAAGAATTTGTTTCAAGTGACTTCCCACCCTTCTGATGTAGCTGAAGTAAAGTAGATAATACATGCTTCAACTGGTGTCGATGAACTACTTTATCCAATTGGCCATGTTTTAATTGAAATTCAGCTGTTTGGAAATCATCAGGCAGTTTTTCGCGAATAGTTTGCTCAATGATTCTTCTCCCGGCGAAACCAATTAAGGCACCAGGTTCAGCAAAATTATAATCTCCTAATGAAGCAAAACTAGCAGATACACCACCTGTTGTTGGGTGCGTCATAACAGAAACCATTAATCCACCTGCTTTACTGAATCGTTTAATAGCAATAGACGTCTTAGTCATTTGCATTAAGCTGAGCACGCCCTCTTGCATTCGGGCCCCTCCAGACGCAGTAAAAATAATAAAAGGAATGGATTCATCCTTAGCATTTTCAATCGCACGTGCGATCTTCTCGCCTACCACAGAACCCATGGATCCCATTCGGAAAGTTGAATCCATCACAGCAAAAGCTACGCGATGGCCTTCTATTGTTCCTTCTCCTGTAACCACACCTTCATTCAAGCCTGTTTTTTCACGGTCTTTTTTCATTTTCTCTTCATAGTCCGGAAAATCAAGCGGATTACTCGTAATCAACTGCTTGTCCCATTCTTGAAAACTATTTTCATCAAATAAGGAATCAATACGCTCCCAAGCAGTTAATGTATGATGATAGTTACAATTAGGACAAACATTTACGTTTTTCTTCATTTCTTTTCTATAATAAATTTTATGACATCCTTTGCATTTCTGCATTAATCCTTCGGGAACATCTGTTTTTGCCTGTTCACTTGGTATGGATGCATACTTTTTTCGCTTGCCAAAAAAATCCTTAAGCAAGATGACTCCTCCTTTTCGAACCAAACCTATAGCTGCAAAGCAAGCTTTAAGCTAAAAGCCTATTAAAGTTTCTGCCCTTACAACTTAGCTACACTTTTCCTTCACTATAATACATTTCTTTTAAAAAGACTGTCATAAAACGTCGAGCTCATAAATTAATCTTAATTACGAACATGTATATTTTTCAAATAGATTCTCGATCTCCATATATACATTTCTTTTGTATATATCAACTAATTCTACATAAAATGAATCTACTAGTTTTTGTTCTGGCATTGTAACAGAGAATTCATCCATTAATTGCCATATTCTCTGCATCAAAAGATTATCTGTTTTGACAGCTAAATGAGTGAAAAAAGCAGTATGTCTTTCAGTATCACTCATTTTTGAATCAGTTAATAAGTTCTCCATCTTCTGCAGATCATCTTCAGTTAGCTGTTTATAAGCTAACTTAGCACATTCCTTTTCTATTATACGTTTAGAAATTAATAAATCTTTTTTGGTACCATTCCCTTGCAAAATAAAAGAAGAAAGGATTTCAACTGTCTGATAAGGTCGGTACGTACTTATAAAGGTACCTTCCCCATGCTTCGTCTCAATTAATCCCAATAATTCCATTGCTCTTAAAGCTTCTCTGATTGATGATCTCCCTGCTTGAAGCCTATCAGCTAATTCCCGTTCAGAGGGTAATTTATCTCCAGGCTTCAAATCATGATGGTCAATAAATTTCCGGATTTCCTGAAGAATTTCCTGATATACTTTTTGCTTAGGTGACATGGGCACTGCCATGGTTCACTCCCTTAAACCACATTTTATTGATCAATCTGAGTTAATCTCCGAGTTTTCTCTGCGACTTCCTCAGGGTCAACTTCAATTCTTGCTACACCGGATTCCATTGCCGCTTGGGCCACACTTTTGGCAACAATTGGTGCAACACGGGCATCAAAAGGAGCTGGAATTACATAATCTTCATTTAACTCGTCCTCTCCAATTAGAGAAGCGATTGCTTCGGCAGCTGCTACTTTCATTTTCTCATTAATCCTAGTTGCCCGGACATCTAGCGCACCACGGAAAATACCGGGGAAAGCCAACACATTATTCACCTGGTTTGGAAAGTCAGATCTACCGGTACCTATAACTCTTGCCCCAGCCTCTTTTGCATTTTCAGGCATGATTTCCGGATCAGGATTAGCCATAGCAAAAATTATTGCATCTTCGTTCATTTTCTTTACCATATCAGAAGTTAAGGCACCACCTACAGATACACCAATAAATACATCCGCATCCTCTAACATTTCTTCAAGAGACCCTTCTTTTTTTGCCAGATTAGTAAATTTAGCGACATTCTCTTTCACTTCATTCATACCGTATGGGCGATCTTCAAAGATGGCTCCTTTTGAATCACACATAATCATTTCGCGAACACCGAAGCTATATAATAATTTAATAATTGCTATACCAGCGGCACCTGCTCCGTTTGCCACTACTTTAATATCAGAGAAAGATTTCCCTACCAATTTTAATGCATTAATCAATCCTGCTACTGTTACAATAGCTGTTCCATGCTGATCATCATGAAAGATTGGTATATTCGTTTCTTTCTTTAGACGCTCTTCTATGACAAAGCAATTAGGTGCTGCTATATCTTCCAGATTTACGCCTCCGAATGTTGGTTCCATTAGCTTAACTGTTTGAACAATTTCTTCTATATCATGGGTATTCAGACAGATAGGGAAGGAATCTACTCCTGCGAAGCTTTTAAACAAGACAGACTTCCCTTCCATTACTGGCAACGCAGCCTCAGGACCAATATTTCCTAAACCCAATACAGCAGAACCATCACTCACAACTGCAACCATATTTCCTTTCATTGTATAATCATATACTGTTTCTTTACGTTCATATATCTCTTTACATGGTTCTGCCACACCAGGAGAGTAAGCAAGACTTAAATCCTTAGCATTACGAACCGGAATTTTTGAGTTCGTTGTTAATTTCCCTTTATTTACTTTATGAATATGCAATGCTTCATCTCTTAAGCTTGCCATTTCAATTACCACTCCTTATCCCATATCTAATTGTATTTTAATAATTTTATACGCACGCAAAGTGGTCAGACCACCCTTAACTTCTTAATTATAACAGATGGTATTTATGTGTAAAGTATTGATTACTTGCTCTTGTTATCCAAAACTACACATGTTTTTCCAAAATGGCCTGTCATTTCGTTTAAACATTCCGTTGTTGGATGAATGGCAACATCTTTTAATTGGTATGTGATTCGATCATGTTCCAAATATACTAAAACTGGAGTAGTCCCTGGATATCGCCTTGCTATTTTTTTAATAAGCACTAACCCTTCTTCTTTATTATGAGGGGAGAGCTTTATAAACAGCCTTCGGTTATCAACATGCGGCAGCTCCACTTCATCCAATGGCTTCATATCTCCCAGTACCCATTGTAATCTACCGCTTCTGTTTTCTACCTTACCTGTTATAGCTACCAGTTGTTCCTCCTTTATCCATCTGCTCACATCTCGATATAAATCCGGAAACATAACCGCCTCCATTTCTCCTGTCTCATCCCCTAAGGTAAGAAACGCCATGGAGTCTCCACGCTTCGTTCGTATCACTTTCATGGATTGGATAACTGCCCCCGCTTTGCTATTTCTTCGCCCAACCAACTGTTCTGCCTTAAGTAGTGTAGTGAACCCTCCTTGTTGCAATTTATTTCGGTAACTTTTAAGTGGATGACTTGATAGATATATTCCTACCAATTCTTTTTCATCTGTCAATTTTTTAAATTGGCTAAAGTCTTCAATGTCTACATAATTTGCTTCCAATTCCAATTTGTCCTGGAATAAGCTGGGTTGATCATTAAATTCCCTGAATAGTTCTCCTTGTTCCAATGCCTGATCTATGGATGCAAGCAGACTTGCCCGATTTTCATAGGTTTCATCAAAAGCTCCAGCCATAATGAGGTTCTCCAATATTTTCCGATTAATAATTTTCAGAGGTACTCGCATGCAAAAATCAAATATATTTTTAAATCGTCCATCTTTTCGAATACGGATAATCTCTCTAATTACTTGATTACCAATTCCTTTAATACTTAACAGCCCAATTCGTACTTTATTCCCTTCCACAGAATATTTTCCAAAACTGTGATTTATCGATGGAGGCGCAACTTCCACTCCAAGCCCTTTTATTTCTTTAATATATTGCTGTATTTTTTCTTGCTGACCAGCAATAGAACTTAATAACTCTGCAAAGAAATGTGCAGGAAAATGCGCTTTAAAATAGGCCAGCTGATAAGAAATTTTACTATAAGCTACCGCATGGCTTCGGTTAAACCCATAATTGGAAAACTTAACAATCCAATCAAAAATTTCCTCTGCGACTGTTTTATCGTAACCATTAGACAGACAGCCTTTAATAAACGCTTCTTTTTGCTCTCCCATCACTTCCTGCTGTTTCTTACTGACAGCTCTCCGTAAAATATCGGCCTCACCAAGGGTAAAACCGGCAATCTGATGAGCTATTTGCATAATTTGTTCCTGATATACTAATACGCCATACGTTTTGCTTAGAATGGGGGCAAGATCTGGATGTGGATAGGTAGTCTCTTCCATTCGGTGCTTCCTGTTAATATAAGTAGGAATATAATCCATTGGACCGGGACGATACAAAGCATTAACCGCAACGAGATCTTCAAATTCAGTGGGTTTCAATCGTTTAAGTACTTGTTGCATACCTTGAGATTCAAATTGAAAAACCCCATTTGTATTCCCCGCTTTTAGAAGTTGAAACGTCTTTTCGTCCTGTTCAGGAAGATGCTCCAAATCTATTCTCCTTCGAGTGGAGTAATAAATTGTTTCTTTCATTTTTTCTAAAAGTGTAAGATTTCGCAACCCCAATAAATCAATTTTTAACAATCCTACTGCTTCTAAATCATTCATTGGATATTGGGTCAGGAGTCCTTCATTAGCCCCAACGGTTAAAGGAATATGTTCCATGAGCGGTTCTTCGCTAATTACTATTCCTGCTGCATGTGTAGAAATATGTCTGGGAATTCCTTCTAATTTTGTAGCTATAGAAAACAAAACCTTTAACTTTTCCGATTGTTTAACATAAGCTTTAAGCTCGCCTGATTCATTGATAATGTCAATAATTCGTTTATGACCTTGGAGGTTTTTTAAAACAAAGTTACTATCTTCCTGTCCGATATTTAGTGTTTTTAAAAGTTCCCTAATTAATGATCTCGCTGCAAATGTTCCAAAAGTAATGATTTGTGCAACATGCTTTTCCCCATATTTTTCTTTCACATAATCAATTACTTCATCTCTTCTTCTATCCGAAAAATCTATATCAATATCTGGCATTGTTACTCTCTCCGGGTTCAGAAACCTTTCAAAAAGCAGATCAAAACGGATCGGATCGACATCAGTAATGCCTAGGACATATGCTACTAACGACCCAGCAGCCGACCCTCTCCCTGGCCCCACCAGTATGTTATTTTTTTTCGCATATGCTATAAAATCAGACACGATTAAAAAATAATCACTGAATTTCATGGATTTAATGACTTGTAGTTCATACGTTAATCTTTCCGTTATTTCTTTTGTAATTGTTTGGTACCTTCTATCTAATCGATTCCAGCATTCCTTCTCCAAATACGTATGTACATCTTCATTAACATTCAATGGATATGCAGGAATCATACGCTTGGTAAAGTCAAAGGTTACCACACAGTTAGCACTGATTTGCTGATTATGCTTATATGCCTCAGGCCAAGTCTGTTGGAACAGCCCCAGCATTTCTGATGGTGATTTTAAATAACGTTGTCTTACTTCAGGTCCCGACAAACGCATATCCCATTCTTTCCCCTGCTTCATAGCTTGTAAGCAATCAAATGCCACTTCATCTTTTTCGTTTAGATAACGAACATCCTGTAATGCTACCACAGGAAAAGGCTGAATCTGGTAAAAATGATGAAGCTTGTAGTTAATAATTCTCTCATCCTCTGTTCCATGATCTGCAATGCCAATATAAAAACTTTCATCCGGAAACACAGCTTGTCTTGTATGGATATAGGAATTAATATCGGGATCTTCTGCCTTTATTAAAGAAGTCAGTTGTGATTGGGCAGCAGGAATAATACCAAACAATTCATTGGTATAGTGAGATAGTTGATCTAAGGTTATATGGCTACTTTTATTCTCCTGCAAGAATGTACTAAGCTTCATCAAATCATGATAGCCAGTATTATTTTTAGCTAATAAAATACAGGACTCCAGTGAGCCGTCTTCTAATAGAATACTTGTAACCATACCGATGATTGGCTTTATCCCCTTCTGTACACAAGCTTTATAAAAAGAGACAGCACCGTACAACACATTTTCATCTGTTAAGGCAAGTGTATTAAACTGAAGTTCATTTGCTTTATTTACTAATTTATCAATGGTTATAGTGCTGTTCATCAGGCTATAACCTGTTCTCACCTGTAAATGAGTGTATGACATAATATCCCGCCTTCTAGTTCTCTACCTTCTATTATAACAATCTCCAGAGAACATGCATACGGATTACCTGTGAGATTATCATAACCATCCTTATCTTTTCATAAAATAATAGAAGCATGTCCTAGAAGGAGTGTGTATGTAGTGGAAGAACGTTTTTTTGCATCGTTTATTCATTGTTACTTTATTGCGTTTGGTGTCATTATTGGTGGAGCCATAATCGGGAGTATCGGATCTTTTCTTACTGGGGAAGCGCCTATAACCGCTATCAACAGAATCGCTAAAAGCTTACGTATATGGGCCATTGTAGCTGCTATTGGGGGTACATTTGATGCGATTGCTAATTTCGAGAAGGGGCTATTGGATGGTTCTACCTTGGATTTGGTGAAACAGATTTTATTTATTGTTTCTGCAATGGGAGGAGTTAAAACAGCTATCTTATTAATTGAATGGCTAATTCAGGAGGAAATCACATAATGCATATCCCTCCATACCATAAAAAAGTCACTTGGCAACGTTTCTTTGTAGGTATGTTATTCGGTGGTGTTATAGCCTACTGTACGCTTATATATATGTATGGTGAGATGTATGAGCAACTCTTAAAAGAAAATCGGGAATATCGCACAGAATTAACCGAGTTAAGAGATTTAAACGAGGCGCTTCTTCAGGATAAAAAAGATTTAAACGAAAAATCGAAGGAACCTCTTACTGTTGAAACTATAGAAATTAACATCGCTAATAAGAATGAATATCGTTTAGACCGGTTAATCGTTCATGATTTAGAAGAAATGGTGAAAAAGGAAATAAAACATATTATAGGTAGAGATATTTCCATTATTGACAAAAGTGATGATCTTCTAATTTCCTCTATCGAGAACAAAAACTTTACTGTAGATGAATTTACTTATTCATTTAAAGTGGAGAAGCTAGCGATCATCTCCCAAACAGTGAAGTTAACACTTCATGCAGAACTTGCTGATTAATGTGAACGTTTCATGAAATATTTGAAAACGAATGGCAAAGTACAAAAAAATGAAATAAAATAGAATTAGAGACAAATAACTAATTTATTCATATACTAATGAACGGGAAAGGAGAGATTGGGATGTTAATCATGAATGAGAGAAGATTACGAGATGAAAAACTCAGACAATTAAAACAAGGTCGCACCGCTTATGCTGAATCCGGAGAACTAATTAGGTTGATTAAACGGGAAATTGAGAAGGAGCATCTTCATGTCTATTGTGATGATACAAGAACAGGTTGCTGGTTTATCCCAATGCCTGACAGTAAAACAAGCTAGTAATTTCAAACCATATAGAAAGTGTGCTGATTTCCTCCCTCCATTATGAAATCAGCACACTTTTTTATTTATAATCAGAACATGCTATGTGTAGGTCATTGATAACTTTTTCCGCTTCTTCCCATGTTGGTACAGATGCACCTGCAGCCATAGGATGACCTCCACCATTATATTTCGCAGCAATATCATTCACTATAGGTCCTTTTGAACGGAATCGTACCCGTATGAGATCCTCTTCTTCAATAAAGAAGACCCATGCCTTTATACCTTCCACTTCTCCTAATACACCAACTAGCTGACCGGTATCTACAGGACTGACCCCAAATTCATTCAATATGTCCCTTGTTAATTTAACCGTACTCATCCCTTCTGGAGACAATGTGTAATTTGTTAATATATACCCTCGCATTCTTGCTATGGATTCCTTCATACTGTAGATACCATCATAAAGAGCCGTACGGTCAAAATCATAGGCTACAAGCTCAGCAGCATAATGGAATGTCTTTGTCGTAGTACTAGGGAATAAAAATCTTCCTGTATCACCGACAATTCCTGCATAAATAAGTCTTGCTGCCTTTACATTCATTGACAATTGATCTTGTAATTCAAGATAAAACTCATAAATCATTTCACTTGTTGAACTCGCATTTGTATCTACCCACCTTAAGTCACCATAGGTATCCACATTTGGATGGTGGTCGATCTTGATCAGTTTCTCACCTAAATCATATCTCTGATCACAAATTCGAGCAGCATTTGCGGTATCACAAACGATAACTAATGCGCCTTCGTACACTTCCTCCTCAATCGTATCCATTCGCACAAGAAATGTTAGAGATGGATCCTCTTCCCCAACGACATAGACTTTCTTCTCAGGGAAATTCTCCTTAATTAATTCCATTAATGCCCCTTGAGAACCAAGTGCATCAGGATCTGGTCGTACATGCCTGTGAATAATAATAGTATCAAATGCTCTAATATCATCTAAAATTTGTCTTGTAATCATTTTATGACTCCCATCTCAACTACTCTCCTTAGCTCTACTTCCATACCTTAAGAATTATCACTAATATTTGCGGCCACAAAGCAAGCTTTCTCTTTCCTATCCTGATAAAAAAAGTTACAATATATGAGGATATTAAAAAGATAGTAGGAGAGGTTATATGTTTATATTTCCAATCATCATCGTACTTTCACTTGTTTTATATGTATATTATAAAGTCGCCATATTAAAAAGTGAAGATAAATTAACTCAAGCTTATTTTAACGCAAAATCCCGAATATGTCTTGGTAGTTTCGTTTTCTTTTTTGGGATAAATCAGTATATTTTTTATCAGACAAGAATTTCTCTTTTTATTGGCATCGTTTTTCTGATTTTGGGTGGAATGCAGTTATTAAGAGGAATGAAGGAAGTCAAGCACTACCGTAGTGAATATAGGCGTTTGAATCCCAAATAAAAGTCCAAGCTCCTACAATAAAGGAATAATTCGCGAGGAGTCTGCACATTTTCCCTCCGCTAATTACAAAAATAAATCCGAACCATGATTCATTAGTAGTACGAATCGGTTCGGATTTTCTAATGTATAAATTTTTTATGCCTGCCTCTGTTTTTTATCTATCAATTAATTGTGCCATAATCAGTCCTTTGCCGACTACTTTTCTTCCTGTTAAGACCTCTACATCCAATTTGGCATATACACGGCCCGCTTCCAGCAGCTTAGGCTTAATTGTTATTTTACTATCAATTTGTACTGGTTTTATAAAAAATACGGATAGATTTTCAACTACTAAATCACCTTTTTTATAATACTGCAACAGCCTGCTACTTGCCTCTGTAATTAATGTGGTGAATACACCATTGGATAGTGTACCAAGCTGGTTTGTCATTTGGGGGGTAACTTCTGTTTCAAATACAATCTCACTGTCTTCTGTATGGGTAAGATTACGAGCAACGATGTCATTAATCGTCTCTCCAACCTGAGGCTGTTTTTGGATTTGTTGTAATGCCTTCAAAACATCCTGTCTGGAAATAATCCCTTGTAATTCATGAGCCTGATCAACTACTGGTACAACCTCGATTCCTTCCCAAACCATTAAGTGAGAGACGGAAGCAAGCGAAGTTTTAGCTTGTACTACTTGCGGATCCTTGCTCATTACTTTTTCAATATGCACATCATTTGCTTTACCTACAATATCCTTTGAGGTTACCATCCCTATAACTCGCTTTTTGTCATCCACAACTGGAAAACGAGTATGGCCGGATTGATCATTCAGTCGATACCAATCAGCTATCGTATCTCTTGCAGTCAGATAAAAGGATTCATCATAGGAAGTAAATATATCGCCTACATAAACAATTTCCTTTTTAATGAGCTGATCATAAATGGCTCGATTGATCATTGCTGCAACAGTAAACGTATCATAGCTTGTGGAGATAATAGGCAGCTGCTTTTCATCCGCCAACTGCTTAATATATTCCTCTGTATCGAAACCACCTGTAATTAAGACCGCTGCCCCCTCTCCCAGGGCCAGTTCCTGTGCTTTTATTCTATTTCCAACAATGACCAATGAATCTGCTTCTGTGTAACGAAGCATGGCATCAAGCTGCATTGCACCAATGATGAATTTATTTAATGTTTTATGCAGTCCTTCTCGCCTCCAAGTACCTGGCCATCAACAATATTAATTACTTCTGCAAACGTAAGACGCTCAAAGTTTTCTTTCTTTTTTGTCTCAATCCGAATTGTCCCAACACGTTCAATTGTTGATACAATACCTTGATTTTCCGCTTCTTTAATGGCGCGGTATGCCGTACCATCACTTACATTCAATTCCTTGGCAATTTGCCGGACAGATATTTTATGGCCTACTTCCAATGCCAAAATATGCTGAATGATTTGTTCATGTTTTGTAGCCACCGAGGCCCACCAACTTTCAACTGTACTAATATTATCTGTATATTTTATTATACAGTTGAAAGTACATAAACTCAATGATTAGAGGCTTGACGTCTTCTCAACTCTTTCTGTTCCATAACAGGAGGGGTTACCATTTGTAAAAGAGCAGCAAAATTCCCTCCAACTACCAAAATAAAAAAGGCTAACCAACCACCCCAAAAAAGCTTGGCCACAAATCCTGTTTCTTGTGGAATAATTGGCCAAGCAACATATAGTAGAAATGCTGCCAGTAATAAACGCAATACGACATAATGACGCATGTCCCTTCTCCTCCTTCCTATTTATCTATATGAGAATATAGAGAAAGTAGAACACGGTGGATATTGTCTATACGAAAAAGGTAATTACATCACAAAAAATGCTTGAGGCTGTATGGGCTATAAAATGAATTTCATACAAAATATCCAAATTTTATAACTTACATACCAAAAAAAGATAGCCAGAAATCTGGCTATCTTTGAGCATAAGTTTTTATTTGCAGGCTGGCAGTCGCTTGATCTGCAGTTTGTTGGATGGATAATGTGTCAATTGTAATTAGCCGTTCACTCTTTTGGATTCCGTCGAGAAAATGATGAATGTCATTTAATTTCCCGGCATAAACATCGATCACATATTGTTCCTGTGGGAGGCTCTCTGTCTGCTCATCCTTACCTTTTTCCAGCTGTTCCTGTCCTTCTGTTCCGACATATTCAATGGTCACTTTTGCAGCTGTGGCCGCTTGCTGGAGTTTGCGCAGAACATCATCTGGTGACTTTTTAGGCGGCACAAGCAGATTAAGAGCTTTGTCCTCTTCAGTTAACTCATTTTTACTATTCGCTTGTGAGTCAACCTTTTGCAATTGCTTTTCATACATGGAAACTTTTTGTACCTCTGTTCCAACTTCTTCCTGAGCAGGTTTGATAAGCGTGATAAACGAAATAATATAGATCATTATAACTGCCGCAACAATTCCCAACGTAATATATGTATGGTTTTTAGTCCATTCCTTCCGCATCACCTAGCTCCTCTCTCAGGGCATCCTCGTCCACGATAATGGTTATTGTTGCCTGATAATTTTCATCCAACTTTGTCATCGCAGTGAGTTCTGTACGAAGGATGTACTTCTTCTCCTGAACGTCTTCCATATAATTTGCTGCTTCTTCTACTGTAGAAAAAATTGCATCCATGACTAGCCGGTTTTCGTCCGTATGTTCAAAGCTAACCAGCTGATTAGGATTCTTCAATCCTTCCAAACTGCTATAATAGGAGGTAACCACAGGAATTTCCTCCGTGCGAATGATTTCTATCTCTTCTTTTATGTTATTTAATTGCTGTTGATTTACTGTTGCCTTATTGATTTCCAGCAACTGTGCTTCCACCTTTGCTATCTTAATTTTCTCCTCTGTTAATTCAGCTTCAAGCCGGCTCTTTTGAATATATAACATGGAGACAGCGATCGTCAGAAGAAGTAAAAAGAGGGCGACAAAGAAAACTGTTTTCCGATATTTCCAAGGCTGCTTTTCAAGAAAGTTTATTTCGGTATTCATACGTCATCCCCTTTAGCCATCTGTCTTCAATCCCAACCCCATTACATCCACATATTTCACAGGTAATTCTTCTTTCGCAAAACGATCTATTGGAATTGTTGCCTGATCAGCTATTTTTCTTTGTGCTTCTTCCAATAATGGAAAGTCCCCTGCAAGCACTATTTGCTCAATCTGCTCATTTCCTTTGGTGATCGAGTAACGATAAAAATCAATAATGCGGTTGATTTCCAGAATATAATCATCCAACATTACGGTAATATTCGCTTCTTGTTCACTAAACAGCAGAGGATCAATTGTTATATACCTTGTGAAGATTGCTTTATGTTCTTGAAATATTGATATCCCTAAGCTGTCACGATTCCAATGCGCTAATAACACATGCCTTGATGGCTCTTCTCTTGTCTGATAATAATAACGGTATACCGACAAGGAAGTCAGATCCGCCCCAATCACTTTAAAACCCGCTTTGTCAAACACCTCTTCAAAAGCAGTTAATTTATCTTGCGGATAGGCGTATAGCAACACTTGCTGATATTCTTCACTTTCTGGTGTCACATCATGAAAATCAAGGGCAATTACTGGATTGGAAAAAGGAAGATATATTTTGTTCCCCAGTTGAGTTCTTACATAGTCCTTTGCCTCATTTCTAGCTAATGAAGCAGGTATCTCTATATTTCGAATCACGACTGTATCATCCGGCAAAGAAAAGAAAAGCTTCTTTTTTCGCCATTTTTTCTCATGAATCAGTTTGTTAATCATTTCCACAAGCACCGATTTATTCTCGACTTTCCCCTCTCTCAACGTTCCCTCCGGCAGTTCAATTTCTCCATAACTCACAAGACCATCTGCTGCAGGCATGCGATAGTAAGAATAACGTAAAAGATAATTCGTTATTACAATATTGACTCTGTCATTTGTTAATAAACCCATCGTGTATTCACCACCTGCTTATAAAAGTATCGTAACGTACCAGTTTATTAGATTGTCACCGTAAAAATATGTGAGCAGACTTGCTGCTACAATATAAGGCCCAAACGGAATCGGCTGCTTGCGATCAATTTTCCCCGACAGAAGCAAGATAATACCGATAATTGCACCTATCGTACAGGAAAGAAAGAAAGCGAGTAAAACACCTTTCAGTCCGAGCACAATCCCCAGTAGACCAAACAGCTTCATATCTCCAGCGCCCATGCCACCACGACTAATTAAAATGATTGCTGCGAGCAGCACAGTGCCAACTATTGCTCCAACTATACTTGACCACCAAGGGACAAGCGGCTCTACTACTCTCAGTATAATAAACAAAGGTAAAAAAAAGAGCAGCACCTTATCTGGGATGAGCATATAAGTAATATCTGCGACAAAAAGGATCATGAGCATCGACACAAATAATAAGGCAATAGCAAGCTCGATTTGCCAGCCAAAAATAGCATAGCTCAACGCAAAACCTATTCCAGTGATTACCTCGGTAATCGGGTAAATAAAAGAGATCGGTTGATGGCAATGGCGGCACTCCCCTTCCTGTATAATAAAAGAAACAACCGGAATATTTTCATACCAGCTAAGTTGTTTTTTGCACCGGGGACAAATCGACCGGTCATTAGCGAAGGGGATCTCTTTTGGAAGGCGCAATCCGACAACATTAAAAAACGAGCCAAAGATGAGGCCGAATAAAAAGAATGACAATATGATGGCTAGTTGCATAATGTAAGCTCCTTGTATGATTCTATTAACCTATGTAATTGAAGAAACGCCCCGCGCACGGGATGTGCCGGGACGAATTAATTGATTTAATCAGTTGACTTGCTAGAATGTATGAATTTTTTAACGCCATCTTCTTCAACAACTTTAACAGTTCCCTCAATAGTAGTGCCCTCTTCGATATCTAAAAATCCCGCACTTGTTAATTCCTCTATTGAATATTCATTATCATCTCCAGCCGACACTCCACTAACATCAGCTAATTTAGCTGCATTTTCAAATAATTCAATATTTGCTTTATTAGCTTCATCTTTTGATTTACTAATCACATTCCCTATCGTTGGAACCGCAATCGCCACAATAATCGCTAAAATTGCAATAACTGCCAGTAACTCCACCAATGTAAATCCTTTTTGTTTTTTCAACATTTTTTTCATACGTGTAAGCATAAAAATCCCGCCTCTCTTTAATATGTATCTATTAAATGAAGTCGGCCGGTTGCACTACTCGCTCCTGATTACCAAAG
This sequence comes from Virgibacillus halodenitrificans JCM 12304, assembly GCF_001310895.1. Classification (GTDB taxonomy): domain Bacteria; phylum Bacillota; class Bacilli; order Bacillales; family Amphibacillaceae; genus Virgibacillus_Q; species Virgibacillus_Q halodenitrificans. The sequence goes on from NZ_BAZS01000008.1 coordinate 52,538, forward strand.
TGCCCATATACAGGTAATCACTCATCACTTCCTACTTTATTCCTAGGTATATTATAATATATAATCTTACTGAAATCTACCATTTTATTGAATGTTTTCAAATAGAGAAAACATTGGGATAACTACGGCGGTAATAATGCCGCCGACAATCACGGTAAGAATAATAATCATCAATGGTTCAATCAGTGTCTTAATCCGATTGGATAACTGCTCCACTTCTTCTTCATAAAATTCGGCAGCTTTTGTTAGCATATGATCAAGAGTTCCTGTTTTTTCTCCAATTTGTATCATTTGAATGATAAGCGCAGGGAAAGCCCAATGTTTCTTCATCGGTTCGGTTATTGATTCCCCTACTTCCAGGGAATCTCTTGCCTTTACCAATACTTCTTCGATTACTCGGTTACCGACAACTTTCTCGGTAATTCCCACTGCTTCCAGGATAGGCACTGCACTGTTTACTAAGGTGCTTAACGTTTGTGTCATTCTTACCAACGCACCCTTGTGAACGAGCACTCCGATAAACGGAAACTTCAGCTTACCTACATCTATCCGATAACGAAAAGGATCATATTGAATGAAGTATTTATATAAGATAAATCCTAATACACCTAAGACTGGAACCAACCACCAGAATAGGCCTGCCCATTCGCTTAATGACAAAACAAATTTCGTATATGCAGGTATCTCTTCACCAAAAGAACGAAACATCGTGACAAATTGGGGGACAATAAACACAAGTAAAAAGATACTTAAAACTAATGTAACTATTCCTACTACGGCTGGATAAAGTAACGCGGAAATGATCTTCTGTTTATTTCGATACTCTTTCTCATAATAATCTGCCATCTGATTAAGAATATCGTCCAGCTTCCCACTCGCTTCCCCTGCATGAATCATATTAACTAGTAAACTTGGAAACACTTTTGGGTGACGTGCTGCTGCCTTAGATAAAGCTTGTCCCTGATCCAACTGCTTATCTATATCTGTAAGTGCAGTTCGTAATGCATAGTTCCCTGTCTGCATAATCATTGTTTTGGTGGCATCAGAAATAGAAATTCCAGCATGAATCAAGGTTGCATAGTGACGTAGGAATATGACAAAATCTTTATTTTTAATTCGTTTATTAAGAATGATATCTTTATTCCATGGCTTTGTTTCCTCTATCCGTAAAATAATCAACCCAGACTGCTCTAATTTCACGAGCGCTGCCTGTCTTGTATCTGCGTCGATTTGCCCTTTCACCTTTTGACCAGAAAGTCGTTTTCCCGAGTATTGAAAGTTCATTGCTAGTAACTCCTTTCGGGAAGGAATGGAGCAGCTGTCTCATAAGCAATTTGACCTTCATGTACTAGCCTTTTCAAATCCATTTCCAATGTATGCATTCCCAATTCCCGCGAGGTTTGCAACACGTTTTGGAGCTGATGGAGTTTTTCATTGCGAATGAGATTTTTCACTGCAGAAGTACTAATCATAATTTCCGTTGCCACTCTGCGGCCTTGCTCGTCCTTCGTAATGAGAAGTCGTTGGGAAATGACTGCTGACAAAATGGTAGAAAGCTGGATACGAATTTGGGCCTGTTGCTCTGGTGGAAAGACATCGATAATTCGCTCAATTGTCGAGACAGCATCTTTCGTATGTAAGGTACCTAATACCAGATGCCCTGTTTCCGCAGCGGTAATTGCTGTAGAAATAGTTTCCAAATCACGCATTTCCCCAACAAGAATAATATCCGGATCCTGCCTCAGACTTGCCCGTAAACCATTGGCAAAATTGGCTGTATCAATCCCAACTTCCCGTTGATCAATAACCGACTGCCGATGTCTATGCATATATTCAATCGGGTCCTCCAATGTAATAATATGTTTTCGTACCGAATGATTGAGATGATCGATCATCGACGCAAGGGTAGTACTTTTTCCGCTCCCCGTAGGACCTGTAACGAGCACAAGACCTTGTGGCTGTTTCACTACTTCTTTCAAAATGGGTGGAAGTCCGAGTTCGTCAATGGACGGAATGCCTCTAGGAACAATCCGAATCGCTAAGGAAAGCTCTCCTCGTTGATAAAAGGTGTTTATCCGAAAGCGGGAGACTCCATTAATTCCATAAGAGAAATCCAGCTCTCTTTCTCGCTCTAATTGCTTCCATTTTTCCTCTGATAAAATGGAATAAACAATTTGTTTTGTTTCTGTCGGCCGTAGCTTCTCCATATCCTGTTCAATCAAATTCCCATTTATACGGAAGATAGGCGCTTTTCCTATCGTTAGATGAATATCAGAGGCTTGTTGGTGATATGCTTCTGTTAACCATTTGTCAAATTGTAGTTTCATTAAAGGGCCTCCTTATAGCCGGATGGAAACCTGCATAATTTCTTCCATAGAAGTGAGTCCTTGCTTAATTTTATCTAATCCATCGTGAATTAAAAATTGAAAATTTCGTGCTGCTACATAGGCACGGATCTCTGAAACAGAACGATTATTTAGCAGCATACTGCGTATTGTTTCATCCACTGTAAGGACCTCCTGTACGGCGATTCTCCCTCTATAGCCCTGCTGATGGCAAACATTACATCCTTCGCCATAATATACACGCTCTACTTCCATTCCATTTTTCTCAAATATTTCTTTTTCCATTTTTGATGGTTCTCTTTCCGTTCTGCAATCCCGGCAAATTTTCCGGACAAGACGCTGTGCTACAATACCTGACAAGGAGGAAACAACCAGATAAGGTTCTACCCCCATATCAATCAACCTTGGAATGGTATCAATCGCACTGTTCGTATGTATCGTGCTAAATACAAGGTGCCCTGTCAATGAGGCACGGATAGCAATCTCCGCTGTTTCCTGGTCACGGATCTCTCCGACCATAATGATGTTAGGATCCTGTCTTAAGATGGATCTTAATCCATTGGCAAAAGTTAAACCGACCGCACTATTTACTTGCACCTGATTGATTCCTTCCATCTGAAATTCAACCGGATCCTCAACGGTAATAATATTCACATTATCTTTGTTAAGACGCTGAATCGATGCATACAATGTCGAGGTTTTTCCAGATCCAGTTGGGCCTGTTAACAGAATTAAACCAGATGGCTGTTGAATCAATTCCTGGTATGTGATCATATTTTGCTTGGAAAAAGTTAAATCGTCCAGGTTCATTAACGCATTGTTTAAATCCAAAATTCGGACTACTATTTTTTCTCCGTGTACAGTCGGCAGACAAGAAATCCGCAAATCAACAGGCGTGACTCCTACTGTTGTTTTGATTCGTCCATCCTGTGGTAATCTGTTTTGGGTAATATTAAGATCTGCAAGTATTTTAATTCTCGCAATTAAAGCATTTTGCATCTGTTTTGGTACTGTGTTTTCTGTCTGAAGTCTCCCATCAATACGATAACGGATATTGACATGCTGTTCCTGTGGATCGATATGTATATCACTTGCCTTTAATTGAATACCTGTGGTGAGAAGCTGATCCAATAGCCTTATAATTGGCGCTTCATCTGTTGGTGTTCCCTCCGAATCGCTGATATTAGCTTTCTCCGATTTAAAATAATATTTATTAATAGCAAAAAGAATATCGTCTTTAGCAGCAATTACCGGAGAAATAGGAAAACCGGTAGATAGTTCGAGATCATCTATAATATAGTAATCCATCGGGTCCTTCATAGCGATCATTAAACTATTATCCTGAAATTTTAATGGGATGATATAATTTTTTTGGGCCACATCTCTTGACACAAACTGTAAGACATTTTCATCGACAGGATAACGGTACAAAGAGACGTGCGGTATTCCGAGTTGAAATTCTAATACTTCAATTAACTGTCTTTCCGTAATATAGCCGTGTTCGAGTAAGGCATCTCCTAATTTTTGATCCTCTTTCTTGGTTTCCAATGCTTCCATGACCTGTTCTTCCGTAACCAAACCTGCGTCCTTCAGCAAGTCACCTAGCCGTTTTCTTGTTATCATTCCATTCACCGCCTTATTCATAGGTAATCTTAATAGTATCTTCCACTTCTTCTGTTCTGTCACCGCTTACTCCGATACTGGTGTACGTAATTTCAATTGGGCTCGCTGCTTCATTTATCTCCGGTATTTCTACCTCTAATGTAAAATGACGCCCGCCTCCAAGGTCTCCTATGTTATTTGCTTCCTTTACTATTTCTTCAAGATAATTACTGATCTCCTGTTCATCCTCTTCAAGATTATCCATTGCAGCCCGAAGATAAGTTACCCCCATCTCGGCAATCAACCTGGCATCATGCTGTTGCTCCATTCGATTCACCTGCTTATTCGTGTTGGTAACCTGTAAAAAAAGCGTAAGAATAAACAATAAAAGCAGGGTAATGATCATTAATGTCAATACGAGCGCCGCACCGTTGCTGTTCTTTAAATACTTCATGAGTCATCACCTGTTATGTATGTATATGATTCGCTAATTTTTTTTCCGTCTTGGGAAATTTCGATATTTGCCCTCGTTAATCCTAATTCCGCTTCTTTTTCAGATTGGCAAACTTCAACCCGGGCTGTGTACGTATTATTGTTTAATTCATAGGATGCTTTATATGTTATAAATTCCCCCAGTGATTTAGTAGAGGGACAAGATGGTAGTTGTTCGATGTTCAGTTCTTTAATATCATGGGCAACTTGACCTAGCAGGTTACTGGAGCTAAGCTCGTCCTCTGTCATATTTGACCAACTAAATATTTGTGGAAAAATTGGTAACATAACGGCAATAACAATTCCTAATATAGTAATCGCTGCTATAATTTCTATAAGTGTAAAACCGCTACTATTCATTTGTTTGAATTTAGTATACAATAGATTCACGCCTTAACTGTGACTTTTATCCTATTATAGCATGTATTGGAAGTGGAAACATGAGAATATGCCAATTTAAAAGTGAAAAAGGAATGACATTAGTAGAGCTGCTGGCAGCACTTGCCCTGTTTGGATTGATCGTTGCATTGTCTTCTGGTGTCATTGTGCAATTAATGGGTAGTGAACAGAAAACAAGCGCATCCATCTCACTTAAACAAGAAGCAAATGTGGTGATGAGTGATCTGCGCAGTCAATTTTATACCAAGGATACCAATAAAATATGTTTACCTCCGGATACTCCACTGAAAGTCACTGAAGCACAGATTATCAATGGAGTAGAAAAGCAAATGGACAGCGATGGCTGTGTTAATAATGTGGATCAACAAGAACCTATAGAGATGAATTTGACCTTTAGTGATACAGCAAACAAACAAGAAATTGAGCTTCAAACCTCCTGGGCTGGAAGAAAAGAACATGTCTTACTTCTAAGCAGCATAGATAATTGTAAGGACAATGATAACAATGGGTGTGAGGATGATAATGAGGAAGATGACTCCGATGATTTTGAAAAATTCCCTTGTATTATTAATGGTTCCATTTCTACTAATAAAAAAGTAAAACTAATGAAGGGGCGCTGCCCAGAAGATACCTACATTATAACTGGTGCCCTAACAGCTAATAATTCTTTTTCATTACAACATGATGGAGTTATACTAAAAATTGGTGGATCTGCAACCTTCCACCAAGAGGTAGAGATCGCTAAAAACACCCAATTAATTGTTGGGGGAGCTGCACAATTTAATCAAAGAATAAAATTAAAAAAAGAAAGCCTGATTGACATTAAAGGCTCTGCAACATTCCAAGAAATAAATTTACACAAAGGTGCTAAAATAATTGTAAATAATAAACCATATGAACCTTAAAATAAAACAAAGAGCAGGCCCAACCAGCCTGCTCTTTCTTCTTACAACTCCATCTCTTCCCCAATCTTCATTACCTTTCCTTCACCAGTTTTTACTTTGCTTGCAAAGTCTTCTGGGTTCTGCTTGATTACAGGGAAGGTGTCATAATGAACAGGTACTACGGTTTTTGCTTTAATCCAGTCTGTGGCGATTAACGCATCCTCTGGTCCCATTGTGAAATTATCGCCAATTGGGACAAATGCTAAATCAATATCATTCATGTCACCATACATTTTTAAATCAGTAAATAATGCTGTATCACCCATATGATAAATGGTTTTTCCTTCAATCGTTAGCAGAATTCCACCAGGCATTCCTGTATAAATAATTGTGTTGTCTTCCTCAGTATAAGAGGAACCGTGAAAAGCTTGCGTGAATTTCACTTTACCAAAATCAAATTCGTGTGCACCGCCAATATGCATAGGGTGTGTATTCAATCCTTTAAACCCGAGGTAAACAGCCAATTCATTGGGGGCGACTACTAAAGCATCATTACGCTTAGCAATATCAAACGTATCACCAACGTGATCGTTATGCCCATGTGTTAGCAAAATCACATCTGCTTCCACTGTATTTGGGTCCAAGTCACATGCTTCATTTCCAGAAATAAATGGGTCAATTAAAATTTTATGGGAGTCTGTTTCTACCTTTACTACAGAATGACCATGATAAGATACTTTCACATTATCTCTCCTTTTTCATTTACTCTACTCTATCGTTTCGACAGAGACTCCACTAATACCTTTACCCTTTTTTAATTGTTTTTAATAGTTTTTCCAAGCTTTTTCATAAATTTGTATTAAGTGTGGATCAATTAATGTATTTGGTTTTAAGGTAAGGTATTTCCCATTTTTCCCTTCTATTTTTCCGTCTTCATCCTTACCAAAAACCGCAAGACTAGGAATCAGCTCAGGCTTTAGATATCTTGTTGGAACATTTATTTTTAGCTCACCCAAGTCTATTTCTTTTCTGCTCGCCATTACAAAGCCCCAATTTCCGAAACTGGGTACATCAATATGCAGATTTTCTGTATTTAAACCTGTAGAAGAAATGGTTTCCGAGATCGTCCAGTATACCTCTGTTGCAAAAACCGGACTTGTTGCCTGAACCATCATGGTCCCTTCTGGTGATAAATGATTTCGAACAAGCGAATAAAATTCTTTCGTATAAAGCTTATTTAAACTTTCATTATTAGGATCAGGTAAATCAACGAGAATCACATCATAAAATGATTCTGTTTTTTCAAGAAACTGAAAGGCATCTTTATTTTTTACGTGTACCTTTTTATTTTTTAATGATCCGTCGTTTAATTCCAGTAAGTATTTATTTGTGTTGGCCAGATCTATGACTGCCGGATCAAGATCAACAAGTGTAACATTCTCCACCGTATCATACTTCAAAACTTCCTTCGCAGCCACACCATCCCCACCGCCTAAAATGAGGACATTTTTAGGTTCTGGTACAGATGACATGGCCGGGTGTACCAACACTTCATGATAGCGATGCTCATCTGTCGAACTTAACTGTAACGAACCATCTAAATACAGCCGAACATCTTCTTCATCACGGGTCAAAATAATCTTCTGGTAACTACTTTCTTCTATGTGAAGAATGGGATCTTTATAAAGCTTTTGTTCAAATGTAAAGGCGAGTTCCTCACCGAAGAAGAGGCCGATTACCAAAAGTAATGCAATACCAGTTCCAACAATTACATGTACACTAAAGTATTTAATTTCTTTTCGAAACAGCCAGAGGACAACCAATGCTACCGTTACATTAATACAGCCTACCAAAAAGGCAGATTTAACCATACCAAATTGCGGACGCAGCAAGAACACAAATAATAATCCGCCAATTAATCCACCTGCATAATCAGAAAATAGCACTCTTGCGGTACTCTTATTTAACGTAACACCAATCTCATTTGCCTTACGTATTAAAATAGGCAGCTCAAAACCTGTTAGTGCACCGATTACTAATGTTATAAGATATAAATAGAAGGCATCCGTTCCTTCCGGAGCAAAGGCAGTTATCCCAAACATGGTAAAACTGGAAAAGCCGCCAATAACTGCTACACCAAATTCAACATAGACAAAAGCGATAATCAGATGTTTCATTACTTTCTCACTTAAACTGGCTCCAATTCCCATCCCAGTTAAAAATAGAGAGATAATAAGTGTATACTGTTTTACTCCATCCCCTAGTATGTACGAACCAAGTGCCCCGAAAAGCACTTCGAAAATAATACCACAAATGGATACAATTCCCGAAGCCCAGTAAATGATGTTACTATTTCTTTCTGCTAAATTTTTCACTATTATCACTCCAAATTTCAGTTCAGAAACAAAAGGTGGCTTCTCGCCAATTAGATGACGGAAGCCAGTTATAATTCACTATTATTAAAAGCACTGGTGAAATTATGTAATAGAAGCTCCAATCACAAGTGCTAGACCAATTGATACACCGACTGAAATAAGCCCTACTGCTTTGTTGTTTTTCAATAATTCATCCTGCACTGAGAAGCTCTTTGTAAAAAGATCAAAAAGACCATAAGCAACCATTTGCAGAATAACCCCTACAACTCCCCATATAATCGTTTCATAAATAACAGAACTATTATATATTGCAAAGGCTAATACAATGCAAATACCGATTATTTTTCCAAGGATAGATAAAGCCACTGCTTCATTTCCATTCTTTACTTCTTCCATGTCCTTATATTTTCTGGTCATGTTTTCAAATATAATTAATCCAATAATAACTATTACAATTGATATTACAAAATATAAAAGTGTTGCAATAAATGGTTCCATTCCATTTCCCTCCTTTTATTTTCCTGAACCAGGCCCGCCTCCGCGATAACTGGTATTTCCTCGTTTTGGTGCACCATATGCTCCTCCACTATATCCACCGTAGCAACCACCATTTTGACATTCTCTGGCACGTCTGTCACTCCAATTGTTTCCTAGCATACTGTCAAGCAGCCGATAGGTGAAATACGTACTTAGAAAACTAGGTGAGTAATTATTACGCACAAATTCTTTGCTTGCCACTTCTATTACCATTACACTACTGTCGTCTTCACTTTGTTTAACTGTAACAAAATCGTCTTCGTAAACCATAATTTGTTGTTGATCCTTCTCTTCGCTAATCTCTCTAGGCTCTATTACGGAAGCGAGTAAGGAAACAATTTCCTCACGGTTAAATCGCTTAGTCGCAAATACTTCCGCATCGTATGTATCACCATTCACTACATCTATTAATGGAAAGTGAGCTTCTATTAAGTCATCAATTTCATAGCTTTCATCTGCTTTAATAGAGGATATAAGCTCATTTTTTTCCGGTTCATCTGGAAGCTCTTCAGAAGTGATGCTTATTTCTTCGTTCATGCCTCTGTCTGAACATGCAGTGAGCAATAGGATCAAGAGAGAGAAAAATCCTAACAACAGCCATCTTTTATTCAATTTATTTCCCCCTTCCCACCATGAAAATAAGGAATAGGAGCAGCTAAGGAACTGCTCCTGAACAAGTAATTATTCTTTCCCCATTTTCTTTTTTAATGCTGCAAGTTCATCGTCGACATTATCATTATTCAATTCTTCAAACTCATCATCCAATGAACGGCTGGATTGAGACATATCTTCACTCGTTTCTGCTTCTGCCTCATATTGCATTACTTTTTCTTCCATTCGTTCAAAACCACGTTTGGAATCGTCACTACCAATTGAAGACATGGTGCGATTCATTTTTGTGCGAGTTCTTGCTGATTCAGCACGTGCTTTTAAGGAATCCTTCTTCAATTTCATTTCTTGGTATTCCTTTTTCATTTCTTCCAATTTATTACGAAGTGTGTCAGCATCCTGTTTCGCACGTTCCCATGATTCATATAAACTGTTGGCATTAGATTCATGTTCATTTTTATCTTGAAGTGCACGTCTTGCCAAATCTTCATTACCAGCTTCAATTGCTTGTTCTGCTTGTTTCTGTCTCTTTTCTACAAGAGCTTTCGCATCATTGGCTTTACGTTTCAACATTTTTTCGTTTGCAATTTGCTTGGCTACAGCAGCTTCTGCCTCGCGAATATCCTCGGACATATCTCGCATAAACTGATCGAGCATTTTAACGGGATCTTCCGCTTTATCCAACATAGCATTTAACTCTGAACTGACAACTGTTTTCATACGACCAAAAAATTTAAACATAATCTATTCCTCCTATATAGTTCCTGCTAATATTTTTAATTCAAATTCTTCAATAGGATAACCATAACTTGCTTCTGTTTCAGTTCCCCATGTTTCAAAGCTTAAAAAATGTTCCTCTTCGGAATCACTGTAGTCAGCGTAATGGGTCTGTGTACCATTGATATTTGCGCTTCTTCCTTCACCAACTACATTTGCTTTACCTGATTCTTCCAGATAATATTTTCTGTTTTCATACGATATTTCTTTTGGATAAGGGATAGAAACAGGTAGTTGAATCTTCTTGTAAATACCTAATTCCAGTTCGTCATCCATTTCCGCGGATAACCATATTGTATTGTTTCCCTCTAATAATTGATAACCTAGCCACTCATAACCACCATCACGGTACGTGATCTTACCTACTACTTCATAATCGACTAAGTCATAAGTAACAATATCTCCAACTTGTATTGTTAATGCAGTTCTCTCCTTCAACTCAGGTTTATCTTTCTTACTACTAAAAAGCTTGGAAAAGAATCCCATAGCCACACCTCACAATTGTTCATGAACTCTGTTCCCTATCTAGTACGAGTAACCCCCGACTTAGGTTTCAAAAAACATAACAAAAATTATTTTTTTACAAACCTATTATAACGTAGTTTATTTCTATGTAAAAAGAAGAAGAGCTAGAATGCTCTTCTTCAATGGAATAATATTTATTTTTTTTGGTTATTAAAAGTGTGAATAGCTTTGTTATTATGAAGTTGATCTTCGATAACACCACTCTGATAGCTTTCATTTAATTGGTTCTGAACTGCAGCTACTCCAGTTTCATCCTCAAACATTCGTTCAGGAGTATGCCTTTTCTCCTTTTTAGCCATGCGATCACCTCCATGATTAGTTTACCCATAAAAAAGAAAGAAATAGTAACTTATATTTACCATTTATGCGCAAAATAGATTGTTCCTTTAATTAGAAGGGTATATAATTATAGTGAAGGGGGAGATAAACATGGAATATAAGCATATTGTAGTAGCCGTGGATGGTTCTGAAGCATCCGAAAAAGCATTCAAGAAATCATTGGACATTGTTAAACGTAATAATGCTAGACTTATTCTCGCACATGTTGTAGATTCCCGAACCTTTGCGACTGCTGAAGCATATGATCGCACACTAGCTGAGCGTGCCGAAGAGTATGCGAAGGACTTATTGGATAATTATGTGGAACATGCGAAGGCTGCAGGTATTAAAAATCTTGTTCGCTGTGTGGAATATGGTTCCCCTAAAGTTAAAATAGCAAAAGAAATTGCTCAAGATTTTGAAGCAGATCTAATCATTTGCGGTGCAACAGGAATGAGTGCAGTTGAACGCTTCTTAATTGGTAGTGTTTCCGAAAGCATTACACGCTATGCAAATTGTGATGTCTTAGTAATTCGATAATAAATAAAGGCTAGCGTATGATACGCTAGCCTTTATTTATAGTCCTTTTTAATTTCTTGGCTAATATGAGATAGCTCTGGAATAATAAGCCTATTCATTGCTAATTTTACTGCTCCAGTTGAACCTGGGGTGGATATAATTGCCGTTTGCCCAAGCACTCCAGCGGCTGCACGTGATAATATAGCTGCAGATCCAATATCCTCTTTATAGCTTAAGTACCTGAAAAGTTCCCCGAATCCAGGTATATCCTTTTCAAATATTTCTGTTACGGCTTCTATCGTCACATCTCTGCCTGCAATACCTGTGCCTCCATTTGTCAAAACAACTTCAATATATGGATGCTCACATCCTGCCTTAACTGCTTTTTGAATAAGCGAATATTCATCTGGAACAATCTCTCTCATTACGACATGATGCCCGGCTTGCTCTAGTAATTCTTTCATTAAATTACCGCTTTTATCTGTATCTATCGTGCGTGTGTCACTAACTGTGATGATCATACAATTAACAGACTGATTATTTTGCTTATGCTCCGTAACCGACAAGTTATCCCCTCCTTGCTTAAGCTACTTATTTAGAACTTTTTCCACTGTATCTCTTGCGATCATTACTTCTTCATTCGTAGGAATGATGATGACTTTAACTGGTGAATGTGGGTAATTAATAAATCTTTCCTGTCCCCTCACCTTGTTTCTTGCAGGGTCCCAATACACACCCATAAATTCAAGTCCGTGAAGTACTTTCTCCCTTACAACATCACTATTTTCCCCTACACCAGCTGTAAATATAATTGCATCAACACCAGACATTTTTGCAGCATATGAACCAAGGTATTTATGGATTCGCCCAGCGAAAACCTCCAATGCTAGTTCTGCCCGTTCATTATCTCCAGCCTGTTGCTCAATATCCCGCAAATCACTTGAAAATCCGGATAAAGCTAACATTCCACTTTCTTTATTTAATACATGGATAACTTCTTCTGCAGTTTTGCCCGTTTTCTCCATAACATACGGAATAAGTGCTGGATCTATGTTCCCTGAACGTGTCCCCATCGTAACTCCTGCCAATGGCGTAAATCCCATCGATGTATCGATAGATTTTCCTTCTTGAATCGCTGCTATACTAGCTCCGTTTCCTAAGTGACATGAAATAAGACGCAGCTGCTCTACTGGCATATTTAATAACTCAGCGGCACGTTGAGAAACGTATTTATGTGAAGTCCCATGGAAACCATATTTACGAATACCGTAATCTTTATAGTATTCGTATGGGAGACTGTATAAATAAGATGATTCGGGCATTGTCTGATGAAAAGCAGTATCAAATACGGCCACCATTGGAACCTCAGGGAGGACCTCTTTAAACGCTAATATGCCTGTCAAATTAGCAGGATTGTGTAATGGGGCAAGCTCAGAAAGCTCTTCAATACTCTGAATAACCTGATCTGTAATAGGTACTGAATCACTAAAACGCTCTCCTCCATGCACTACACGATGACCTACCGCATCAATTTCATCGAGGCTTTGAATAACTCCTGAACTTGTTAAGGTCTCCAGAACTTGTTTAACAGCGATTTCGTGATTTGGTATATCCTGAACTGTTTTTTTCTTATTATCTTCTATTTCTACTGTAAAAATGGAATCCTTTAAGCCAATTCGCTCTGTTAGTCCCTTTGCAAGTACAATTTCTTCAGGCATTTGAAATAATTGGAATTTTAATGAGGAGCTACCTGCATTAACAGCTAATACATTACTCATTACCTTTCATCTCCTTTTGATATGTGAAAAACCAATCGTTCATTTGCTTAAGTATATCACTCATTCCTGTCGTATTTTTAAAGGAAGGCATTTGGGCCAAGAGTGGCTGTTTTGGTGAACGTGTATTTTGACCTTTCTTTTGAAGCACTAAAATACTTTTAATATTTTTCTCAGATTTAAACGCACTCTCTGGTAAACGAATGACTCCAGTAATATGGGCGTATTCTTGTAAATAAGCGTGAAGCTTGTCAGACTGATCGCTATTAAAAATAAAATCCGGGACGACAAAAATCAAGTAGCCTCCAGGCTTCGTATAATTCATTGCTTGTTCAATAAATAAATGATGGGCATATGAGTTACCATTCTCTGCTTTTAGCTCATATGTATCTGCCTGAACATCATCAGGATAGTATCCAACTGGGAGATCTGCAATGATTAAGTCAACCGGATCAAGTAAGAATGGGCGTAAGCTATCTTGATGGAAAAACTCTATACTCTTCTGTTGTAAATTTGCATTTAAAACAGCTAGCTGTATTAGCGTAGGATCCACTTCTCCAGCAAAAGCAATTAGATTCTTTTGTTTTAAATGTTCCATTACCGTTGTTATTAAATTCCCTGTCCCACTAGCTGGATCGAATAAACGCACTTCTTCTTTATCCGCAGTTAATTTTTCCGCAAGATAACCAACAAGTAGTGCCACGGTTTCCGGTGTCATAAGATGCTGCTGCTGTGTAGAATCCTTCATACCTTTTAACACGGCAAGCTGAATCCCTTTTCGAATTTCCTCTGTTGTATATGAAGTAATGTCAACTTCATTCAAGTTACTTTGTAATTTTTTTGAAAGTATTTCTTCCAAATCCTCCGGAACATGCTTTTCAAACAAAATTTCCATCGTATATATTAAACTGTCCAAGTAGGGCTCATTCACATGCTGTTGTATGATGCCCGCAGTATTATCTAACCATTCATATAGTATTTCCACGTTTATTTTTTTCATTATAATATTCCTCCATCTACTCCGTTCAAAGCGCTTCTATTGTACCAAATCATAGCCACATTTGTGAAACAATAGAGAACAAAAGCGCAAGCGTCTTCTTCAGTATTACCAATACTATTTTTCTACAAGCAAAAATCCCTCCTGCATCAGGAGAGATTTTTAACAAAGTTTATAAATTAATTTGCTTTTTTTGCAGCTTCCAGAGCTGCGTCATAGTCAGGATGATCGCTTACTTCCTTAACATATTCAGTATAGGTTACTTTATCATTAGAATCTACAACAAATATAGATCTTGCGAGCAGACGCAATTCTTTAATAAGCACACCATATTTTTCACCGAAATCTGCATCCCGATGATCAGATAATGTGTCTAATTTGTTAATCTCATGTTTTTTCACCCAACGATCCTGTGCAAAAGGCAAATCCATACTAACAGTCAGTACCTTTACATTTCCAATTTTTTCTGCTTCCTCATTGAAACGCTTTGTTTGCAATGCGCAAACCCCTGTATCAATAGATGGAACTACACTAATTAATTTTACTTTACCTTGATAATCTTTCAGGGATACTTCTTTTAAATCATTAGATAGAGCAGTAAAATCTGGAGCACTGTCACCAACTTTAATTTCTTGACCTATTAACGTTACTGGATTTTGTTGGAATGTAACATTTGCCATATGAATCATCCCTTCTATAAAAATGATTTATCAACTTTAGTATGAATAATTTGGTAACAGTTGTCCACTAATACCCTTTATTTAAAATTTATATATCATAGTGACTCTGTGACTCATTTCCTTCTTCTTTTTCATCTTTCTTTTTCGAGGCTTGTTTATTTTTGTTGCTAGTTTCCTTTAATATCTGCTGTATCTTCTCTACCACTTGAGGTGCAGAATGAAGCATCTTTTCATAAATATGTGTGTGCTGGTCTAAGTGAACCATTTTTATTCCATTCTTACTCACAACTAAAAAAGCTACAGGAGTAATCGATACCCCTCCACCACTACCCCCACCAAAGGGAAGTGCAGCTTCCGAGTCTCCTTGGGACGAACTTGCTCCAAACTCGCTTCCTCCTGCCGCAAAGCCAAAACCTACCTTTGACACAGGTATAATCATACTTCCATCTGGGGATTCCACTGGGTCTCCAATGATTGTATTTACTTCTACCATATCTTTTAAGTTTTCCATAGCAGTTGTCATTAAGCCCTGAATAGGATGTTCTTCCATTTTAAAATCCTCCTCTTTCTATAATTGTTTTTATTCTTATCTTGAGAAATAAGCCGCAACCCTTTAAAAAACACGTGTATAGCTTTTCCAATTCGAAATGAAATCATGCATGTTAACTCTGTTTGAAAAAAAGTCTGCTGAAAATATGGTTCAACATAAATTGAGGGCTCACATCGCATATTGCTTTTTTCAACTAATTGACCAAGAATAATCCCTTTTAATGACCAAACAAGTCCAGTAACTGTTCCTGTGACACAAGCTTCTCCCATCCCGCCTGCAGTTTTCCATTTTAATTTTTTGATGCTTATATTACTTAATATGATGGAAAGTAGTTTACTTGATGATTGGAGTATCTCCTTCCATTCATTCAACTTAATGGGAAAGTTGTTCAACTCCATAGAGTTTCCCTCTGAAGTTAAGCGAAATAACATCTTTTTTTTGTATAATTTTAAGTTAAATATGAAAAATTCCATATATAAGTACTGGTCTTTATCTGAATAAGCTAAGTGAAGCTGCAAATTAATTTTTGCAATTAATAAGGACAACAGAATTATAGTTAGAAAAGAAATTAGTACAACCCAAAGCATATTTTCCCTCTTCTCTTATTTCTTTGGATTATTTTGCCACAGTTCACCAAATTTAATCGTGGAATAGTAGGATATACTTCTTTAAAATGCTAAAATTAAACTAGATATATAAAATTGGAGGGAAAATGATATGGTTGCTCGAAATAAAATTTATTTCTACTATGCCCCAGATGATACGCTTGCTGATAAAATAACCTCTTTAAGAAAAGCAGCTGAGGATGAAGGCTTTGAATTCGTAGAACAAGCAAACGAGGCGAATATTATTGTTAGCATAGGAGGAGACGGCACATTTCTCCAAGCAGTGCGAAAATCCGGATTTAGGCAAGATTGTTTATATGCTGGCATCACCCGAACCGATGAGTCAGGTTTATACTGTGACTTTAATTTAGACAATTTTAACGAATTGCTCCATACATTCCGAAATGAAGAAATGGAAGTACGGAGATTTCCAGTTATTAAAGTAGAAGTTAATGGGGAGTCTTCCTTTTATTGTTTAAATGAAGTGAGCGTTCGCTCCACCATTATTAAATCCATTGTAATTGATGTGCTTATTGATGATGATTATTTTGAAACTTTTCGTGGTGATGGCTTAATTGTTGCAACACCTACTGGAAGCACTGGCTATAACAAATCTACACATGGAGCGGTAATTGATCCTAAAATACCTTGTATCCAAGTATCTGAATTAGCATCAATAAACAATAATCGCTATCGTACACTTGGCTCATCCTTTGTACTTAATAAAGACCGCAAGCTTACTTTGCGGATCAGACAGGATGGAAATGATTATCCGATTGTAGGTTTAGATAATGAAGCGTATTCTATAAAAAACATTCAAGATCTTACGATATCCTTAGAAGGAAATGTAATTAAAACTGTTAAGTTAAAAAATAATTCCTACTGGGATCGTGTTAAAAGAACCTTCTTATAAAGAATGAAAGGGCTATCCCTTCATTGGGATAGCCCTAAACCAATTTATTTAATTGTTATTGCCCTTGCCCGCCAAATTGCTGTTCAGCCATTTGAACTAGGCGTTTAGTAATTTCTCCTCCAACAGAACCGTTGGCACGAGAAGTAGTATCAGCACCAAGTTGCACACCAAATTCTGAAGCAATTTCAGTTTTCATTTGATCTAAAGCTTGTTGAACACCAGGAACTACTAATTGGTTAGAATTGTTACTTGCCATGTGAGTTCACCTCCTTGGTACTACTAGAATGTGTAGTAACGAAGAAAAGCATTCATTAATATCATTGGTAGTTGTTGACAATTAACGAGATAGGAAAAGAGAAGGTCTAGAAGCCTTCAGGAGGATTTATAAGCATAGGTTCTACTGCAAATATTGGAGTACAAAAGCATTTTATTTCTTCATAGTTGGAGTAAACTGCGACGTAACTTAGAATATAAAGACTGCGTAAATCACCGCTACGGGGAAATATTCCGCTTTCCGCGGGCGGCCTGCAAGCCTCCTCGAACTACACTAACGTTCCGTTCTGTGGGGTCTCGCTAGTCTCGCATTTCCCGCAGGAGTCTTCATATTTCCCCTTCGCTAAGGTGTATATCTCAGAGCTATTAAAGATAAGAGCTACTTATTCAATTCTTAGATACCTCAAATTAGTCAATAGCACTTACCAATTGATTGGAGCGGAAGGGGGCGACTCCTGCCGGAATAGCATGAGGCGAAGACCCTGGACGGAGCGTAGCGGAGGAAGCGGCTGAGGCCATGCCGGGCGGCAAAGAAGACACTGTGAGGTTACGAACAGATGTCGCGCTTGTACCCGGAGGTGTGAAAGCGTCCGCCTGAAACGCAAATCAATGGGTGCTTCCTCTGTAAAATGAATTACTTCATTCTCCACAAATTACGTCGCAGTTTATATATTTTCCGAATCATTGACCATCATATATATCAGGACCTAAATATATATATAAATGCTCTTTGCCACGGTGGCTGAAGCGATTGTGTGGTATCTTTAGTGTAAATAATTGTAGTTTGGACTATCCGCCTTCTGCTTTCATATAAAAAAGCTGAACAACTCGGTGTTTAAACCATTGTTCAGCCTTTTTATGTTTAAACCTTCTACTTAAATAATATCATTTATTAAATATTACAGGAGATCATCGAATTTATCTTTTTTATTATCCTTTGCTGTTACCTTTATAGTTTCAATTCCTTCTACAGCTTCCTTTAATAATTCACTAAAATCATTTTTCTGTTCAAAATGACTTGCTTTCTCACGTTTTGGCTTTGTTTTAGGAGACTTAGGAACAAATATAGTGCAGCAATCCTCATAAGGTAAAATTGACGTCTCATAAGTGCCAATTTCCTGGGAAATGCTGATGATATCCGATTTATCCATTGTGATTAGTGGTCTAATAATCGGATATGTTGTTACTTCATTTATTGCATTCATACTTTCCATTGTCTGACTAGCAACCTGACCCAAATTCTCACCTGTTGTCAACGATAAAATCGATTGTTGATCGCAAACCTGTTCACTAATACGCATCATCATTCTACGCATGATAGTCATTGCATAACCATCTGGCATTGTTCTAAAAATTTCTTGTTGTAATTTCGTAAAAGGAACAATGTGTACTTGGATAGACTTACCAAACTTGGTCAATTGTTTTGTGAGATCAAGTACTTTTTGCTTCGCTCTTTCACTTGTAAAAGGTGGGGAGTGGAAATGAATAGCCTCAATCTGTACTCCGCGCTTCATAGCTAAGTAACCAGCTACAGGGCTATCGATCCCTCCGGAAAGTAATAGCAAAGATTTTCCTGATGTACCTACGGGAAGTCCTCCAGGGCCTTTTATAACACTAGAAGTGATATAGGTTGCCTCCAGGCGAATCTCAACTCTTATTTCCATATCAGGCTGATGCACATCTACGGTATAATTATCAGTATTTGTAAGTAAATAACGTCCTAAAAGTTGGTTCATTTCTTGTGACCGTATTGGAAAATCTTTATTAATCCGCTTTACTGTTATTTTAAATGTTTCAATAGTTGGATTCTTTTTCAAAGCAAATAAGGCTGCCTCTTTGATAACACTTTCTTCATTTTCCACTTTTATGGCTAAGCTCATACTTTGAATTCCAAATATATGCTTACATCTTTCAATAATTGGTTCAGGTTGGTGTCCATTTAATAAGATGAACATTCTCCCCTGTGTACGTTTCACTTTCACATTAGGAAAATCATTAAGCTTATGCTGAATATTCTCCTGCAATTTTAGTATAAACATTTTTCTGTTCTTCCCTTTAAGGGCCATTTCACCGTATCTGATCAATATATGGTCATATTGCATAATAATCTACTCCATCACTTTTCTAAATTGGTTTATTGCTTGTTGAAGGTAATCCGCGAATTGCAGGATATCCTCTTCTGTAGTTGAATAAGACATACTGACACGATAAGCCGAGGATGCTCGCTCCTTCGAATAACCGCATGCAAGTAAAATTCTGCTTTCTTCTTTTTGTTTTGAAGAACATGCAGATTTAGTGGAAATATAAACTTCCTGCTCACCAAGCATATGAATAATCACTTCTGGTTTTGTGCCTGGAACGGAAAAATTCATGATGTGTGGAGCAGCCTCAGGAGGTGTATTTATTTGTACCTCATCAATTTCAGTTAATTTCTCTCTAAGTATCGCTTGTAAGCTTTTAAGCTCTGTTCCCTGAGTTTGCTCCATTTCCTTAATAAGTCTAAGAGCTTTGCCCAAAGAAACTGCCCCTGCAAGATTTTCTGTACCTGAGCGAAAGGACTGTTCTTGGTTTCCTCCATGAAATAATGGAAACAGGTTGACCCCTTGTCTCATATACAGAATGCCTGTCCCTTTTAATCCATGGATCTTATGCCCTGATAAAGTACAAAGATCTATACCACTATTACGTAGCTCTAAAGGAACCTTTCCAAAGCCCTGAACATGATCTACATGGAGAAACAACTTTGGAAATTGCTTGCATATCTCCCCTATTTTTTCTATTGGTTGAATGGTTCCAATTTCATTATTCACATGCATAATACTTATTAAAATTGTATCCTTCCGTATAGCAGCTTTTAAATCCTCTATAGATATTACACCATTTTTATTCACTGGTAAATACGTTACTTCAAAACCTAAATCCTCCAGACTTTTACAGGCATCATAAACAGAAGGATGCTCAATCTCTGTAGTAATAATATGCTTTCCCCGTTTACGGTGCTCTAATGCAATACCTTTAATTGCAGTATTATTGCCTTCGGTCCCACCAGATGTGAATATAACCTCTGATGGAGTAACATCTAGTATTGAGGCCACCTGGTTCTTTGCTTTGGTCAGAAGATGTTCTGAGTGCCCTCCTAATTGGTGAATAGACGATGGGTTAGCAAAATATTGAGTAGAGGCCTGTTCAAAGCTTTTCATTACGGATGGGTCTGGTATAGTAGTAGCACTGTTATCTAAATAAATCATTTTTCATACCTCATTTCAGCAAAGAAAAGGATATTTTTAAAATATCCTTTTCTTTGTTTATTACTATTTTGTTAGTTTGCTGTTTGCTGGAATTCTTCGATTTTTTTTAGGGCACCTGGTTCAATTTCCTCAATTGCCTTCGCTGCATGCTCTAAAGCAAGTTCATAATCGTACGTTCTAAATAATCGTTCAGCTTCAGCTAATTTAGCAGCCAAAAGCGGATATTGACTTCTATATCTGTTTGCATATTGGATGACCTGTTCAGTCAAGTAAGCTTGATCCAACATCACATTCGTTTGCTCAATTACATGCTCTACAGCATCATTTGCTTCTGCTAAGGCTTCTTGTACATTTGACATCTCAAGCGGCTGTTTCTCAAGTACTTTCATGACACGAGTATTCTTATCTGAAGCTTTTCTTATCATATCCCAAATAAACTGTGGTACTCCCGGCACATTACTTTTCTTTAATTTACGTTGGGTATCTGCTAATTTATTGCGTATTTCAATTAATTTTTCTTTTGCTTCAAGTTCATCTTTTCTAAGGTTATGGACTCGTTTTCTAAATGCATCATGTTTTTCATTTAATTCCTTCAGCTGTTCAAACCCCTGCTCCACCTGTTCACGTAGTTTAGAATGAGAGGTATCTTCATTTTCTAACTCCAGCAGTAGTTCTTCTAACTCAGTTTTCAGCTTAGCTATCGTGTTTTCCAACATTAAATAACGTTCCATATCATGATCTTCAAAATAATAGGCATGTTTTAATTTTTCCACTTCCAGCTTTGTATCAAGAAAGGCATTATTAATATCGCCTAAAGACTCTTCATAGCTGGGTATCTGTGTATCTAAGTAGTTTTTCGCTAGGGCTTCTTTTTCCAACAACTGATACATCTCTTTAATTCGTACTTCCACATCTTCTATAAGAGACTCTGTATTTTGTAAGTCTCCAGCTTCCAGTTTTTTCACCATTAACAAAAGTTGCTCTTGATATTTACGAATTTCTTTTTCAAATGCCAAATGCTCTACTCGGTAACCATCTTCCTTCATTCCTTTTATACCGCTATAAAGATTATCCAGTTGTGAAGGTAACTCATACTTACATAGTTTATATATTCTTGGAAATACCTCCAACTGTTGTTCCAATTGGTCAAGACTTAATTTAATCTCATCGACAATCTGCTTTGCCTCGAGATAATTTCCTTGCTCCACCAGACTATAGTAGTTATTCAGTTTTTTCTCAAGTACATCAATTTCTTTATCAAAATATGCCTCTGCCTTTCCATATTGATACCGATTTTGGGAAAGTTTTTTTCTACATGCTTTTATATGTGGTAAAATTTCTTCTACCTCTTGTCTGCTGGATTCCTCTGATTGCAATAATTCGTCTACTTCTGCAAGCAGCTTCTCAATTTCTTTTTCAATTGATTGGAGAATTTCTTCAACATTATGTAGGATTTTTTTCGCTTTGGAAAAACGGTAACGATCTGCACTTTCCTCAGCATCAAACAAATGCTCTTCAATATCTGGTAATTCCTTTGTAATAATAAATTCCCAGCGTTCTTTCCAAGCTTCAAATTTTTCCTGTGTTTCCCCAGATAAGTTTAACGTTTTAATTTTACTAAGATGTGCAGCTACATTTCTGCCCATAATATCCATTTTCCATGCCTCATAGCGGTCCACATGATCGTATATTCGTTTCCGCATGATTAGGCCAATAATAATTAGAGCAATGATTACAAGAATTATTCCTATGATATACGCCATATAATGCCTCCTAACAATATTCCTATTTTAAGAGGAACATTTCTCTCAAAGCCTCTTGATGAACAAATAGCAAATAATACTGTCGTTTTTATAATTATAGTAACTATAATACCATGTTACTTCCTTTTTTGGCTAAAAAAACACAAATTAATTGGCTTTTTGTCAATTTTTTATCTGGGGATATTTTAATTAGCAACATTTGTATTTGTTTTAGATAGAAAATCAAGCCATTGTTGTATATTTCGTGCATACTTATTGACAAAGACATCATGTGAATACGAGCCAACAACTTGGTTTTTCCATTCATTATGCATGATGTAGGGAGTAATCAACATTCCCTTTAACTGCATAAGCAAGTAATTTCTATCGTCCTCATTCTTTTTTTGATCTTTTATTAAAGTGAAAAATAAGTTCCGAATATAATAGTTTTCTTTCGCTAAGTATGTAACTGCCATTTCTCTAACAAATACAGAATCCAAGGATAGCTCCCGTTGAATGAAACAAGATAATTGATGATTACTCTGCTTGTACTGTATAATGTGAAAAATTAGTTCTTTCAACTGATCGAGAGGGGATAATGTTTTTACATCCTCTATTGTCTCTTCTATAACAGTTAGATAATTCTCATAGTAATGGGTGACAGCATATTCCAATAATCCCTGTTTTCCTTTAAAGTAATAACTGATCAGGGAAACATTGACAGAAGCTTTCTCTGCTATATCACGCACAGAAGTACCGTGAAACCCTTTTTGGAAAAATAAAGAAGAAGCTGCTTCCAGGACTTTTTGTTTAGAGGCGTTTATTTTCATCATTATTCAACTCCTTACTTTTCCATTACGACAAAAGACCTTATTATTCCTGCAATATCTTCTCGACAAATAAATCATCAGATGTCGAAATAGGATAGATAATGAAATCTATTATGAAAGGAAAATGCATATGTTTCAAGTAACGAATTATTCAGGAAATAGAGCAAAAGACTATGAATTGTTAAATAAACAATTGCGCGCTTTAAGTGAAGGAGAAACAGACGAGATTGCCCTTTTATCCAATGCCTCTGCCCTATTAAATCAATTTTTATCAGAAGTAAACTGGGTTGGTTTCTATCTTTTTAAGAAAAATGAATTGGTGCTCGGTCCGTTCCAGGGGTTGCCTGCATGCATCCGCATTCCAGCAGGCAAGGGTGTATGCGGAACTGCCATAGAACAACGTGCTACACAGCTTGTTGCAGATGTAACAGCTTTCCCTGGCCATATTGCCTGTGACAGTGCGAGCAAATCGGAAATCGTTATACCAATTGAACGGGAAAATTCCGTATATGGGGTATTAGATATTGACAGTCCCATTACCAACCGTTTTGATGAGACTGATCAACATTACCTTGAAGAATTCGTTGCCATTTTACAAGAATACCTAGCTTAAAAAAACGGCGGCTTACAATCATGTGAGCCGCTTTTCTATTTCAATTTTACGGTTTTAATATGTTGGGGTTATGATTCGCAAACTATATAAACTCCTAAGTAACTTGATAGTACTGTAAACGGCCGTTTCGGAAAATAGCGTATAGTGAACAAACTATAGCTAGTTTGCGATGTCTCCGGCGGATGAACTCCGCTATTTAGTGAAGTTTTTTGCGATAAGGAAATCTATACTTTCTTATCTATTGCTTATTCGTATTCGCATCTATTGCATAGGAAGCCAAAGTATGTTTAGCAACACAATTTTTACCAGTGTTTTTTGCTTCATATAATGCTTTATCCGCTCGCAGAAACAAATCCTTGATCGTATCTTCTTCCTCTAGATCCCAGGCAGCAACACCACAAGAAAGAGTGACTACAGGATCTGTAAATTTTTCTACTTGGCGACGAATTAGCCCTGCTACCTGTACACCTTCATTCAATGTGATATTCGGAGCATATATAGCTAATTCTTCCCCGCCCCATCTTGCTGGTATATCTTCCGTTTCGATGAAGGTTTTAATAACTTGAGCTACTTGTTTTAGAACTTGGTCTCCAACATGATGTCCAAATGTATCATTCACCTTTTTAAAATCATCGATATCAAATAATAGAAGTGCCCCCATCTCTCCGACAACCATATGATTGCTAATTTCCTCTTCCAAATGGTTTCTTGAATATAGCTTCGTAAGGTGGTCTGTAATTACTGCTCGTTCCAGCCGTTCACGCAAACTTGTATTTGTTAAGGCAAGTGTTGAATGATGAGTTAATAACTGTAATAACTTAAATCTTTCGAAACTAAAGTAAGCTTGCTCTTCATGCATAACTACAATAAAACCATAAATAGTATTTGAATTAGTCATCGGTGTTACCATCACGGACCTATATGGGAAATGCGGAATTTCTTTAAAATCTCCAGAAAAAATTGCTTCTTTCAGGTTTCTGCCAACCAAATATTCTGCAAGCATGTGACCTTGTTTTGTAGTGAAATATGCTGTACTACCAGTCAAAATTTCATAATCGCTTTCTTTTGTTTCTGAATAATAAATAAATCCAATTTGGGAAGCATGACAAACTTCTATAATTAAATTTCTAATATGTTTCGTTATCTCGGACAACTGCAGATTAGAATTTAATTTATGTGTTGTATCATTAATTAGTTTCAAATCGGAAATCGACTGATTTATATGCGCAAATAATGAGGCATTCTCTATCGCTTTTCCAGTAATTTCAGCGACACCCTTTATAAAATCTGCCATATCATCTAGAAAATGCAAGTCACTTTTCGTTATTACCTGAAGTACTCCGTATACACCTTGTTTCCCACTTAACGGAGCATATAAAGTAGGATTTTCCCCTGTCTCACCAATTTCAATTTGGAGACTCCCTGAAATAAACACCTGGGTACTTGCCCTTTTGGTGACATCATCACTATATTCAATTGTCTTTACAGGCAAATCGGAATTTGTCTCCAGATCATGCGATAATAATAGATGGAACTCGCAGTTTGGATACAGAAAACTCAATTTCTGGATAATATAATGTAAGATCTCTTCTTTGTCCTTCATTGGCAATAAGTCTGAAGAGAATTCATACAAAAGATCAGCTTTCTCTCTGCTCTGTTTTTGCAAGTAGTAGGATTTAATAATAGTTAAAAACCGCTCCGTTTCTTCTCGTATTTCATCTATATTTTCTTGTGAAAATGGTTGCTTCTCGAGCCAGCCAACATACAATAAGATGTTAAATTCTTTAAGAGGTTGTATTGATAACACAGCATTAAACATAGTTTTTGGACTCATTTGTTTCAATTCCTGATCATTCACTATTATCTTTTTAGGAGAAAAGTTTTCCTGCACATTTATCTCATTGATTAGCTTATAGTTTTTTTCCCATTTATTATATGTGTACATGGCCACAAATGGAGTATTGAGAACCATCTTCAAAGAAGAAACAAGCATGCTAATAATTTGCTGGTAGTTATACTCTTCCAAGTGTGTACATATATCAAAATATTTATTTTTCATAGACATTATCGATTCTTTTGGTTCAGTCATTCTCATCACCCTAAAATGAAATGATTTTTCATCACCTATATTTAAATTATCTTTATACTCATTATATACTAACTAGTACGTATAACCTATATATTAAACTTTATTTGTATAATTTAAAAGAATGGTTGACTTCTTTCCACAAAAAATATACAATAGTCTTTGTGTAAAATAATAAAGTAGCCTATGTGAACCGACGCTTGAACCCATTTTGTTCCTCTCTCACGAGGTGTATCGCGTAACTCTTAGCTGCTGGAGCGATGGTACATGAAAACATAATGGACAACGGATTGGAACACGCTCGTTTATTTTATGCAAATAAAATAAAAAGGAGGAAATGTCTTATGGCTCGCTATACTGGATCAGTATGGAAAAAATCACGTCGTCTTGGCATTTCATTAACTGGAACTGGTAAGGAATTAGATAAACGCCCTTACGCTCCTGGTCAACATGGACCGAATCAACGCAAGAAAATCACAGAATATGGTTTACAAATGCAAGAGAAGCAAAAGCTTCGCTTCATGTACGGGTTGACCGAACGTCAATTCCGTAATTTATTCAACCTTGCTGGTAAAATGAAAGGTATTCATGGTGAAAACTTCATGATTCTTCTTGATTCTCGCCTTGATAATATCGTTTACCGCTTGGGACTTGCTCGTACTCGCAGACAAGCTCGTCAGCTAGTTAACCATGGTCATGTTCTTGTTGATGGTTCTCGTGTGGATATTCCATCATACCGTTTAAAGCCTGGCCAAGCTGTTAGCTTGCGTGAAAAGTCTAAAAATCTTGATATTGTTAAAGAAGCGATTGAAGTTAATAACTTCATTCCTGAATATTTAACATTTGATGCAGATAAAATGGAAGGTACTCTCGTTCGTTTCCCTGAACGTTCTGAACTTCCAGCTGAAATCAACGAAGCGCTTATCGTAGAATTCTACTCTCGTTAAGCTAAAAACCGGAGGATATCCTCCGGTTTTTTTGTAGCTTTGAAATCTATGAAATAGCTTTAGTATAAATGTTGGGGTTATTCAATGATTCGCAAAATATATAACCTGCGAACTAAATTGATAATACTGCAAACAGCCATTTCAGGAAATAATGCATGCTAAGTTAAACCCTATATAGTAGTTCATGAATAGGTAAGGCGGATTATCTTATTCTGCGGCGGGTATCTCCCATCGCTTTACTCTATCTCCATTTAAAAAGCAAGGACAATTATAAATTGCCCTTGCCAGCATTAACTAAATTCAATAAGAAAATATTTCTTCTTCCCTCTTCGGATTACAGTAAACATATCACCAATACGATCCTCTTCACTTACTACATAGCCTAGTTCCTGTTGACGTTCTCCATTAATATAGACAGCTCCATTGGAAATATCTTCTCTTGCCTGTCTTTTAGATGAAGAAATAGAGGCATCAACAAGTAGTTCTATTAAATCTATTTCGTTTTTCGCAGCTTTGTATGTTGGTACATCCTTAAAGCCTTGTTTAATTTCTGTTGCAGTTAATTGTTTGATATCTCCACTGAATAATGCGGCTGAAATTTTCTGTGCCTGTTCAAGAGCCTCCTGACTATGAACCTCTTTAGTCATTTCCTCAGCTAATCTTCGTTGAGCTACCCTTTTTTCAGGTTGGTCTTTAACTTCACTTTCCAGTTCAGCCATCTCTTCATCAGAAATAAATGTGAAGTAACGTAGGAACTTAATTACATCTCGATCATCTGTATTAACCCAAAACTGGTAGAATTCATAAGGAGAGGTTTTTTCCGGATCAAGCCACACAGCGCCGCCTGCTGTCTTTCCAAACTTTGTCCCATCCGCTTTTGTAATTAAAGGAACCGTAAGACCAAATACCTTAATTTCATCGCTTTCCTGCTCGCGAGATCGGCGAATAAGTTCCATGCCTGCTGTAATATTTCCCCATTGATCACTTCCGCCAATTTGCAGCGTACAGTTCTCTTGTTCATATAGCTTAAGAAAGTCAAGAGATTGCAAAATCATATAACTGAATTCTGTGTACGTAATTCCCTGCTCGATTCTTGCCGATACGGATTCTTTTGCGAGCATATAGTTTATCCCAAAATGCTTTCCTGCATCTCTAAGAAAATCAATAATAGTCATATTGGATAACCAATCATGATTGTTACGTGCAACTACAGGATTATCTCCTTGGTCAAACTCAACAAGTTTAGCTATTTGCTGCTTTATTTTTTCACTAAACCCTTTAACTACATGAGCTTCATTCAAAGAACGCTCACTAGTACGACCACTTGGATCGCCTATCATACCGGTACCACCACCAACAAGCGCAATTGGTTTATGCCCGGCTTTTTGGAATCTTTTTAACATAGTAATTGGTAACAGATGGCCAATATGAAGGCTGTCTGCTGTTGGATCAAATCCACAATATAAGGTAACTTGGTTTTCTGCCAAGTGTTTTTCCAGTCCTTCTCTATCCGTTGTTTGATTAATTAAACCTCTTTTTTCTAAGTCCTGCAAAATATCCATTCTTCCTCACACTCCATCATAAAATTAATTGCAATTACTTTTGTAGGTCTACTGTTAAAAAAATAGCCAAATAAAAAAACTCCTCCCTATAGAAAAGGGACGAGTTTAACACGCGGTACCACCCTTGTTGCAAATAAATTTGCCACTTAGGATTGTTAACGATGTTTCCACCGCTTTCCAGTTATCTGTATAAAGATGAAAGGAAAGTATGCTCCAGATTGTAATTCGCCTGCAAATTTGTCCTGACTTCCACCAACCGTCAGGTCTCTTAAACAGTGATCTGCATAACTACTGTAATTCCTTCATTGCAAAATAATATAGTACATTTATTAATACCATATTCCATTTTTAAATGCAAGGCTCTTATAAATTTTGTATACCCCTTAATTTTAATTATGCTATAATAGTACTTGAATTTAGGAGGTTTTGCTATGGATTTCAAGCAATTATTTCAAAAATATAGCAAGAAAGTTAAACACTTATGGAAAACAGGAAAGGTGCAAAAGTCTTCTCGAGTTACATATGATGTAGTTTGGAATGTTATTCTTTTCTTTTTGATTATTAGTTTCATAGGCATGTTCTTTGCAGGTGGAATTGGAGCTGGCTACTTTGCCTCACTAGTAAAAGATGAACCAATTCGAAGCAAAGAAGCGATGAAAAAAGACATCTATAATTATGAAGAAACTACGAGTCTCTATTTTGCCGATAAAATTTATTTGGGTGATGTGCGATCCGACATACATAGAGAAGAAACCTCGTTAGATAAAATATCCCCAACCTTAATTGATGCAGTAATCGCTACGGAAGATGAATATTTTGAAGAACATAAAGGAGTAGTTCCTAAAGCAATTGTCAGAGCTATCATGCAGGAAGCTCTTAATTCCGATGTAAAGACTGGTGGTAGTACATTAACTCAGCAATTAATTAAAAACCAAATCTTAACTAACGAAGTGTCTTTTGAGAGAAAAGCAAAAGAAATACTTCTTGCATTACGTTTAGAACGTTTCTTTGAAAAAGACGAGATTTTGGAAGCATATTTAAACATCGTTCCATATGGCAGAAACGCTTCCGGTCAAAACATCGCTGGTATTCAAACAGCGGCTCAAGGTATATTTGGATTAAATGCGGACGAAGTAAACTTGGCTCAGGCTGCATATCTTGCTGGACTTCCACAGAGCCCTTCTGCCTATACACCTTTTGCAAATGGCGGTGGGTTAAAAGAAGAAAGCGGTTTGCAGCCTGGAATTAACAGAATGAAATCTGTGCTTAATAGAATGTATGATGCAGAATATATTTCAGAAAAACAATACAAAGAAGCCATGGAATACGATATTAAGTCAGATTTCGCCAAGGGTAAAAAATCACCAATTGAAGAATACCCTTACTTGACTGTAGAATTGCAAGAAAGGGCAAAAAATATTATAAAAGAATACTTGATTGAAAAAGACGGATACACCCTGGAAGATGTGAAAGGGAATAAAAAGTTAAATGAAGAATATTCGATTCTTGCTGAACGTTCTATTGAAACAGATGGTTTTCATATCTATTCTACTATAGATAAGAAAATTTACGACGTGTTTCAGAAAGTAGCAAAGAACTACGAACACTATGGCCCAGACCGCACATTTACGGATACCAATCCGGAAACCGGCAAAACAGTTGAAATAACTGAAAAAGTACAAACAGGAGCTGTTTTAAGAGAAAATAGCACAGGTAAAATAATTAGCTTTGTTGGCGGGCGTGGGCATAAGGACAACCAAAATAGACATGCTACTGAAACGCTCAGATCACCAGGGAGTACCATTAAACCATTACTAGACTATGCACCAGCTATGGAGAAAGGCTATATTCAGCCTGGTACTGTGCTAGCTGACTATGCAAAAAAGTTGCCGGGTTGGGACTATAACGAACCTAGTAACTACGGTGGTGGACATTATGGAATAGTATCTGCAAGAACTGCACTTACCAATTCATATAACATGCCCGCAGCTGAAATATATACTAGAATGATTCACGAAAACCCTGCAAAGGAATATTTAGTAGATAAAATGGGAATTAGTACGTTAACCAAAGAAGAACAAGCATATCCTTCACTAGCGATTGGAGCTACTGAAAAAGGAATTACAGTTGAAGAGAATGTGAGTGCTTTTTCTACCTTCGGAAATAACGGTAAGTTTGTTGATGGTTATATGATTGAAAAAATAACTACAAATGACGGTGATGTAATTTATCAACATGAGACAAAGCCAACGGACGTGTTCTCACCACAAACAACGTACCTAAGTGTCGATATGATGCGTGATGTAATTAACCAAGGAACTGGTGCCTATTTAAGATCACAGCTAAGCAATGGTGGAGTTGATTGGGCTGGTAAAACAGGGACATCACAGGATTATAAAGATGCATGGTTTATTGCAACAAATCCAAATGTGACGTTTGGGACGTGGATTGGCTATGATACACCACACTCCATTTACAATACTGGAATGTCTCTAAGCTATAGCAAACGTAATATTAAACTATGGGCACAATTAATCAATAGCGCTGCAGATATTAAGCCAGAGCTAATCACCCCTTCTGATAGATTCAAGCAACCGGAAGGCATTGTAAGTAGAAGCTATTGTGCAATATCAGGAATGTTACCATCCGAACTTTGCGCAAAAGCCGGTCTAGTTAAAACTGACCTGTTTAACGTCAAATATGTTCCAACTAAAAAGGATGATAGCTTGATCGGTGGCAGCTATGTCACAGTTAATGGTAAAGCTGTCGTAGCAGGACCAAACACGCCAAGCGAGTTTGTAAAAGGTGATGGCTTAGCATTTAATCCAGAATGGTTAAAACGCAATGGTTATGATAATCTTAGTGATCTTTCCCAGCTTTATCCAAGAACCGGAACAGAAAAGTGGGAAAAGATTAGCGGGCCAAGTGGTGGCAAGGTTGGAAGTGCTATAAAGGATGATGGTAAATCTCCTGCAGCTCCTTCCTCCCTCTCTAAATCAGGTGGTAAGTTGACTTGGAGTAAATCTGGAAGCAATGACGTGGTCGGCTATCGCATTTACAAAGCAAGCGCAGGCGGCGATTTATCCCTTGTTGGAAGTACAGTAGACACTTCCTATCCAATTGGAGGCGAAAGTGCGGTCTATCGAGTAAAAGCGGTTGATTATTTCGGCAAAGAGTCCTCCCCTTCAAAAGAATTGATTGTTGGAGATACAGATAAAAAAGAACCTGAAAAACCAGAAAAAGACCAGGATAAGAAAAAAGATGAGAAAAAACCTGATGACAAAAAAGAAGAAAATAAGGATAAGAAAGATAAAGAAGATCAGGACGATTCCAAACCAGATGAAGAGAAACAAGACTCAGAAGAAGCAAGTGAAAATAATGGTGGAGAAACCAATACTGTTGATAAAGAGGAAAATGCCAATCCATAAGCCTCTTCACTCATAATGATTAAAAAAGCCAGCCGTGAAAAAATATCACAGCTGGCTTTTTGTTAGTTCAATAACACATGTGTCTAAATTAGTAACTACGGATTATATATAAACTCCGACGTAACTTGGTTGTTTGTAAATGGTCCCGGCGGATTATTTCGCTCTCCTGACGATTAATTTTCTCTCCGGCGGATTGCTTCGTTCTGCAGCTGATTAACTCATTCTCCGGCAGATTATCTCGCTCTTCTGCTGATAGTCCCCGCTCTACTTCGCATTTCCCTCCAACTACGCAAAATTTTTAACGATAAATCATATTTTGGCCTAAAAAATTATCAAGCTTCTAATAATGAATCTGCTTATCATATGTGAGATAATTTCAACAAATTCCATAAATAACTAAAATTATATAGCTTTATCTAGTATAATGAACATAAGCGTACAGTAATCTAAACATTATTTTAAACAGGTGGTGAAATGATTGGAGCACACGAAAAACTATCATTCCCTAACTAAGCACACAGCAGACGAAACAATTACCATTGAAGGTCCTTTATCCTCGGGTGAATTAAAAAAATACCAATTTCATGAACATTTAACCGCATTCCGTCCAGCACCTAAACAGTTTGAAGCTATCCAAAGTATAGCTGATTTCCCGGAAGGACGCCTTATCATTGCACGTACAGAAGACACGATAGTTGGATATGTAACCTATTTACATCCAGATCCTCTGGAAAGATGGTCTGAGTTTAAAATGGAAGAACTCATTGAATTGGGAGCTATAGAAGTTATCCCTGCCTACCGGGGGGCGAAAATTGCATCCAATTTATTAAAGGTCTCCATGTTAGATGAATATATGGAGAATTATATCGTTATCTCTACAGAGTATTACTGGCATTGGGATCTTGACAGAACCCGGCTAAGTATTTGGGATTATCGGAAAGTAATGGAAAAGATGATGGCTGCTGGAGGTCTTGTACCAGCCCCCACAGACGATCCTGAAATAATATCCCATCCGGCAAATTGTCTAATGGTGCGCATTGGCAAAAATGTATCCCAGGCCTCTGTAGAAAGATTCGATACCTTGCGTTTTTTGAAAAGACATCAATATCGTAATATGAGGGAGGGGTTATAAGTGCTAGTTGAAGAAATAATGAAAACATCCGTGGTTACTTTGCCGCCAACTGCTACCATTGCTGAAGCTTTACAATTATTGCAAAAGCATAGAATCAGACATATCCCCATTGTGAATGAAGAATATCAAGTTATTGGAATCGTCTCCGATCGGGACGTTCGCGATGCTAGTCCTTCGGTATTTGATACAAATTCAATATCAGAGGAACTTGAAAATGAAATCCAAACAATTATGAGCACACCCGTTATAACAATACATCCTCTGGATTTCGTAGAGGAAATTGCGCGCGTTTTTTATGATGAAGAATTTGCAGCACTTCCAGTGGTAAGAGACAACAATAAACTTGTTGGGATAGTAACTGAAAAAGATATGCTTCATACATTAATTCAATTAACAGGTACACACACACAAGGTTCCCATATTGAAGTAAAAGTACCCCATCGTCCCGGCATATTACCTGAGGTTACCGCAGTTTTTGGAAAAAGAAAAACCAATATAATTTCTGTCCTGGTGTACCCTTTTAAAAATGATCCAAATTATAAGATACTAGTTTTCCGTATTCAAACTATGAATCCGCTACCAATTATAAATGATCTCCGCACTGCAGGCTTTGAGTTAATGTGGCCAAATAATGTACCGGAGCCAAAGCTATGACGTGCAAGTCAGCTTTTGTATTCGCTAAAGAATTCCTGAACTATCATTTTAATGAAGATCATCCATTCAATCAAAAACGAGTTCTCATGGCAAAAGAATTACTTGATGAAATGGATTATTTAAGTGAATCCCAGATTATTCCTCCACGTATGGCCACAGAGGAAGAATTAGCATTATTTCACGATCCTGTCTATATTGATGCAGTAAAAAAAGCAGGTAATGGTAAACTTGCATCAGAAGATGGATTTGAGTACGGATTGGGAACAGAAGATACACCTATTTTCCCTGGTATGCATGATGCGTCAAGTTATTTAGTAGGCGGGACATTAACGGCAGTAGATGAAGTTTTAACTGGAAAAAGCCAACATGCCCTTAACCTAGGTGGTGGACTTCATCATGGATTTAAAAGAAAAGCAGCAGGATTTTGCATTTACAATGACAGTGCTGTAGCAATAAAGTACATTAGAGAGAAATACAACTTAAAGGTGCTCTATATCGATACAGACGCACATCATGGTGACGGTGTTCAATGGGCTTTTTATGATGATCCTAATGTTTGCACGTTCTCTATACATGAAACCGGCAGATATTTGTTTCCTGGAACAGGTAATGTAAATGAGAGGGGTATAAAAGAAGGGCATGGTTATTCATTCAATCTGCCAATAGACGCATTCACCGAAGATGATTCCTTCCTCCAAGTTTATGAAACTGCTTTAAGGGAAATTACGGATTTCTTTCAGCCAGATGTTATTGTCTCTCAAAATGGAGCTGATGCGCATTGTCTTGATCCTTTGACACATTTATGTGCTACAATGAAAATTTATGAACAAATTCCATTGTTGGCACATGAGTTAGCACATCAATACTGTGATGGAAAATGGATTGCAGTTGGCGGTGGAGGCTACGATATTTGGCGTGTCGTACCACGGGCTTGGTCTCAAGTTTGGAATGTGATGGCTACAGGTAAACCAGCAACCGGTATGCTTCCTGCTACTTGGTTATCTCGATGGCAGCAACAATCTCCGGTTAATCTGCCTTCATATTGGCATGATCCAGATGATATAGTACCAAATATTCCACGAAAAACAGAGATCACTGAAAAAAATGCTAAACTATTAGAAAGTCTGTTAAAATACACGAAAAAAAGGACCTAAGAATACAGTTTTCTTAAAATAAGATAGACTGCTAAACTAGCCACCCTATGGGGCTGCGTTTACTCGCCCCACTGTCATGCAGGCTTCCCTTTACATTTAAGAAAGAAACCAAAATGGCGGTCTTTGTCTTGGAAGGTTTTTGATGAAGCGGCTAGAAGCATGCTCGCCTCCTGGTAATAAATACGTAGGGAGAATCTTATACTTCGATTTTTCTACAATAAAAGAAGGAGATAACTTTTAAGAGTTATCTCCTTCTTTTATTGTAGCTTCCTCATCTAGAATTACTATCTCGACTCTTCTATTCTTTTTCCAATTAACCGAAGAAGTATTTGGCACTAAAGGCCTGGTATCTGCATAACCAACAGAAGAAAAACGGGATTCATCGAATTGATTCTTATCAATAAGATATCTTATTACACTACTTGCACGTGCCCCTGAGAGTTCCCAGTTAGAGGGATAGCGATAATTTGAAATTGGCCTGCTGTCCGTGTGACCTTCTACTTTCACCTGATTGGGCATCTTTTTTAACAATGAACCTATCTTATTAAGGAACGGTTTACCGCCATCGATGATATTAGCTTCTCCGGAATCAAAAAGAATTTTCTCCTGCAATACTAAAACAACGCCTCTTTCAGTTCTATTAGCAGAAATCACATTATTTAATTCATTTTTATCTAGATATTTCTCTATTTCATCCATTAGTCCATTTAGTGACTCAGTTTCCGACATCTCTAACTGTTCCTCTTCTATTTCTGTTGGAGCCTCAAACTCATTCGAGTCTTTACCTGTTTCTTTTTCACTGGAGCTTTGTGTTGGATTCTCCATTGGTACTGGTGATGGATAAAAATCAAATATCATGCGATTTCGAAAGGATTCAGATATCGCATCAAACTTTACCAAATCAATTTGTGACATGGAAAACAATAAAATAAAAAATACTAAAATCAGTGTAACCATGTCTGAATATGTAACCATCCACTTTGGCGCACCATTATTTTGCCTTTTTTTGATTCCCCTACGCTTCATTAATTTTTTCCCCCACGAAGCCAGCGTCCTCTTGTTCTTCTTGTTTGTCTTTTACATCGTTGGGGAGAAATGCACTAAGCTTCTCTTCTAAAATACGCGGGTTTTGGCCGGATTGAACACCAATAACACCTTCAATAATAATTTGTTTAATAAAAACTTCTTCTTCCGTTTTCGTTTCCAACTTACTTGCCATGGGTACAAATACTAAATTTGCAAGCACCGTACCATACAATGTTGTTAGCAATGCTACAGCCATGCTTGGTCCTAAGGCTGTGGGGTCCTGAAGGTTATTTAACATGAGCACAAGCCCCACTAATGTACCAATCATCCCCCAGGCTGGTGCATACTCACCCGCCTTTTCAACAAGTGTTCTTCCTCTATAATGTCTATCTTCCATTGCAGTTATCTCTGCATTCATAATATCCTTGATTACCTCGGGTTCAATGCCATCAACAGCAAGTAAGATTCCTTTACGAATAAAAGGATCTTCCACCTCTTCTAATTCGTTCTCGAGTGCGAGAAGCCCTTCTCTTCTGGCTCGCTCAGACAATCGGATAAACAAACTAATAAGCTCAGGTAATTTTAGATCGTTTTTATGGAATGCTTCACTAATTATTTTGTTAGTCAGCTTTATTTGTTCCATTTTAAAATTAATTAACATAGAAGCAATTAAACCACCAATCACAATAAAGATTGATGATATGTCTAGAAAAAGAGAGGCGCCTGAGGTACCTCCCTTGGACATTATTGCTAGCATGATCATAATAAAACCTAACGTTATGCCGATCGGAGTCAATATATCTCGTTTTCTCATATTTTCTCTCCCCAAACCGTGTAGAATTGATTCTAATTCTTATATCGGCATAAGTTCTATTTTGTTGAATTTCTTTTTTCAATTCGATGAGGTAAAACTACCTTTTGATCTGTAACCTCTTCCTTATTCATAAACTTCGTTAACAATCGCATAGCGACTGCGCCAATATCATACATTGGTTGAACAATGGTTGAAAGTGTAGGACGTACCATTGTAGCAAGTCTTGTGTTATCAAATCCGAATACTTCAATATCTTCCGGAACCTTGTAGCCTTTATCCTGGGCACCATGTATAACTCCTAATGCCATTTCATCTGAAGCAACAAAAACAGCAGTTGGCTTTTCTTCTAACTGCAGTAAGTGATTAATCGCTTCTATTCCAGAGTCATAAGAATAATCTCCTTTAACTATTCTTTCCTCATCTATCTTAGTTCCGGATTCGTCGATTGCACGTCGGTATCCATTATATTTCAAAAGGCTAATATGAGTATCTTCCTGTCCCGATACAAAAGCAGGCTGCTTATTACCCTGTTCTATTAGAAATTTGGTTGCTTCATAGGCTGCTTCTTCATAATCTATATTTACGGATGGTATGTCTTCATTTTCATCGTAAGTAGCAGCAAGTACCACAGGAACTGAAGATGTTTTAAATTGCTGCACATGTTCTTCTGTAATGTCTCCACCCATAAAAATAATGCCATCTACTTGTTTTTCCAGCATTGTATTTATTAATTGAAGCTCTTTATCCTTATTTTGGTCAGAGTTGCTTAGTATAATATTATATTTATACATTGTTGCGATATCTTCAATTCCTCTTGCTAACTCAGCAAAGAAGATACTTGAGATATCAGGAATAATTGCACCGACGGTTGTCGTTTTTTTGCTCGCGAGCCCTCTTGCTACTGCATTAGGACGATAGCCTAATCTCTCAATAGTTGCTAATACTTTTTTTCTTGTTGTAGGCTTCACATTGGGGTTACCGTTAACTACACGGGAAACCGTTGCCATGGATACGTTTGCCTCTCTTGCTACATCATAAATTGTTATATTCATTCTTACTCTACCTCCTAGTTAACATGACAAATCGTCCTCTATTTTCTTTATCATACTCTACTCCGAAAAAAAATACAAAAATTTAAAGGCTAATTCAACTAGGTTGAACAGCCTTTAAATAGAAAAGTAGCATTAAATGTTGAATCTGAGAAGATTAATTTTTTTCTCCAACCAATTTAATTCGTTGATCCATTTCTTTTAATTCTTCAATAAAATGATCAAACATTGGTATGTCCATCTGTTGAGCAGAATCAGATAATGCAACAGCTGGATCTGGGTGAACCTCTGCCATTACTCCATCTGCGCCAATTGCAAGTGCGGCTTTAGCAGTTGGTAGTAGTAAATCTCTTCTTCCTGTTGAATGCGTTACGTCTACCATGACCGGTAAATGGGTTTCTTGCTTTAGAATTGGAACCGCCGAGATATCCAATGTATTTCTAGTCGCCTTCTCATATGTACGTATGCCACGTTCACAAAGAATGATATTTCCATTTCCTCTTGAATTAATGTATTCAGCTGCATTAATAAATTCAGAAATAGTAGCAGAAAGCCCCCGTTTTAATAATACAGGTTTATTCACGTCTCCTGCAGCTTTCAATAATTCAAAGTTTTGCATATTTCTAGCTCCAATTTGGATTACGTCAACATAATCAAGAGCTTCTTCAATATGAGCAGGGTTAACAATTTCACTTACAACAGCCAGTCCATGTTTATCTGCAGCACGCTTTAGAATTTGCAGCCCTTCAATCCCTAACCCTTGGAAGTCATATGGTGATGTTCTAGGTTTGAATGCGCCCCCACGTAATAATTTAATCCCTTTGCTTTTCACAGCGGCAGCTACCTTTTCAACCTGTTCATAGCTTTCTACTGCACAAGGCCCTATAACGTAATGAGTATTGCCATCCCCAATTTTAGCTCCTTTAATATCAATGATAGTATCTTCCGGCTTCTTTTTACGGGAAACAAGCAAAGCTTTTCGATGATCATCTTCCTGCAGCTCTAAACTTGCTTTGAATATTTCTTTAAAAATATGTTCAATTGTTGCTTTTTCAAATGGTCCATCATTTTGTGAAGTGATTTGATCAAGCATATCTCTTTCCCTTACTGGATCAAAACGCTTCATACTTTGCTTTGTTTTGATTTGGCCAATATCCTGTACAAGTAATGCTCGCTGGTTAATTAGCTTCAAAATCTCTAAGTTCACATCATCCAATTGTTCTCTCAACTGCTCTAAATCTTTCATCTAATCTTCCTCCTCTTACGTATTTGATCACAATTTTTTAATAATTAGAGACAATTATAGCTAAAATACTTCTCATTGTCGATGGGAAATTTTTATTTAAGCAAAATTTTTTTGTTATTTATCTTTCTCGAGCCTTTACTTCCTTTATTTATATCAAAAGCGTAAGTAACTTAGCCAGCTTCGACAGGCTTTAATAGAGCCTTCTATTTAATTTTTATCTCAATGGAATGCAGCTAAAGTAAAAGTAGCTTAAAAAGCTAGTTCATTAATAGAAATTACCGCCAACCACAAAGTACTATGGTTAACAATGAAAAAAGACTGCTCTACAAGAGAACAGTCATTTTCTGGATTATTTTGTTTTCATTTCTTCTGCAGCTTCCTCGATTGCCTCAGCAACTTCTTCGGCAGCCTCTAATGCTTCATCTTCTTTAGTACGTTTATCCTGTAGCTTGCTTTGAACAGTCTTCGTTAATTCTTTAGTTTTATCAGAGGCATTTTTAGTTAACTGAGAAGTCGTGTCCATTGCTCTTCTCTTAAGCTCAGATCCGGTGGTATATGCCTTATCTTTCCAGTGGTAACCTTTTTCTTGGGCAGTGTCTTTAAACTCGGAAGCTTTTCCTTTCATTTGGTAGGCACCCTCATTAATATCACTTCTCAGATCTTTTCCGCTTTTAGGAGCAAATAATAAGGCAGCAAAAACTCCCACTATACCACCGATTAATGTGCCGATAATAAAATCTTTTGTGTTAATATTACTATTACTATTTTTTGTCTCTTCCATTCTAATTCCTCCTCTTAAACATTTTATTTATTTTTCTTTTTCCATAAGTCCATCATTGCAGAGCCCCATTTAATTGCTTGAGCAGCTTTTTCCGGATTTTCTTTTGATGTCCGTCTAATGCTTTCAGATAATTGTTTTAAGGAATCATTAAAATCCTTTACAGTATCACCAATACCTTTGGCTCCGTCAAATAAACCATTTAACTTACTTGACTTATAATTGACATCGTCTGCCAACTTATTTGTTTTGACAAGCAGTTCTGTTGTTTCACTAGTAACACCCTGCATTTGCTTTTCTAAATTAGTCATTGTTTCCGATACATTGTTAAGAGTTTCTTTTGTTGCTTTTAATGTGATAATAACATATACAACTAGTACTACGAACGCCAATGCAGCAATAATTGCAGCTATGTATCCTAAAATTTCCATTTTCATGTTCACTCCTTGTCTTATGTTGGAATATGCTGTGTCAGAGGCTTTTTGTGTCGAACCTGTTGTTAGTATACCAAAAAACAACCTTTTTTAATAATACCCTGCAAAGAAAATATCAAACCTTCTATTCTCCCATAAAAATTATCTTTCTATACATTATTTCGACAACTATATCTAATTTCCTTCTAATGAGTTTGGTTTTGTTGAAATTCTATCAATTAGATATCCTCCTATATGATACGAATTTCATTGTGCCGAGCCAATTAAAAAGAGAGTCTGCAACATGGCAGGCTCTCTAATTTGAGTTATTTTACCGGACTATTTTCTTCATATGCTGCCTGGAACTTCTGAATATCCCCAGCACCCATAAAAATAAGTACACTGTCATTAAATTCGGAAAGCACTTCGGTTTTTGATAATTCCAGTACCTTCCCATTTTGGATAAGTTTAAGTAGATCGTTAATAGTTAATTTACCAGTTTCTTCCCTCGCAGAACCAAAAATATCACACAAGTATACATGATCTGCCTCATTTAAGCTATCAGCAAATTCCTGTAAAAACGTTTTTGTTCTTGTAAAAGTATGTGGTTGAAAAATCGCCACAATTTCTTTATGAGGATATTTTTTTCTAGCCGAGTTAATCGTCGCAGTTATTTCTTTTGGATGATGTGCGTAATCATCAATAAGTATCTGGTTACCTCGTTTTTTCTCGGTAAATCTTCTCTTAACACCTTTAAACGTGCTTAAATTTTTAATGTGTTCTGCCTTAATCCCTTCATAATGACAAATAGCTATAACAGATAATGCATTTAACACGTTATGCTCGCCAAACATGGGGATTTGGAATGTATCGTAATACGTATTTCTAACAAAAACGTCAAACTGAGTTCCTTCAGGAGTTTCCGTTATATTTTGAGCTTGGAAATCATTTGTAGCAGCAAAACCATAATAAACAACCGGAACTTTAGCATGGATTTGTTGTAGTTGGTCATCATCACCACAAGCGATTATCCCTTTTTTAACACGATCTGCCATTGACTGGAAGGCCTGAAAAACATCTTCAACACTTGTAAAATAATCAGGATGATCGAAATCAATATTCGTCATGATCGCATAATCCGGTTCATAACTCAAAAAGTGTCGGCGATATTCGCAAGCTTCGAAGACAAAATACTTACTGTCTACATGACCCTTACCTGTACCATCACCTATAAGGTAAGAGATAGGAAAGCTTTCATTAAGCACATGTGCAAGCAGGCCTGTTGTAGACGTTTTACCATGAGCTCCAGTTACTGCAATACTTGTATATTGTTTTAGCCATTCTCCTAAAAATTCATGATACCTATAAAACGTAACACCTTGTTTTTTAGCTTCTTGTATTTCAATATGATCATCAGAAAATGCATTACCTGCGATCACCGTGAAATTTTCTTTGATGTTGGTTTCTGAAAAAGGGTAAATAGGAATATTTTTCTCTTCAAGTGCTTCCTGTGTAAAAAATTGCTTTTCTACATCTGACCCCTGCACAGTTTCTCCAGAATCATGGAGTATGTGGGCTAGTGCACTCATTCCAGTCCCCTTTATACCAATAAAATGGTAAGTTGTCATAAAAAAGAACCTCCAAATTGTACCTGAAAATCAAATTAATTATCCATATTTTCAATAGTAATTTTGTCAACTATCGTTTTATTATATCAAATAATGGATTGAAATAGAATAGGGGGTTTGTCTGTTAATCAGCTTGGTTCATCGTCACCTTTTCCAAACGAGGATTTGGGCGGAATCTTCTTCCTTCTTTTGCTTCAGGTGAACCATTTAACAATACATTGTCACCTGTAAAACCAATATTGATCTTTAAAAGACTTCCTCCTACTCCATACATATCAACAGGTACACCTAATTTTTCAAAATGGGTAATACGACTCTCTGTAAAGCCCCCACTAAGCATAATTCTCACATGGCTAAAACCTTCGTCATCAAGTGCTTTTCGCAAAGCAAACGTTAATTCCGGATTTACTCCTCTAGGATCAAACGTGCCCATTAAATGATGGTTTCTTAAAAAGTATTTATCCACCAATGTTCTTGATGTATCAATGCGAACAGCCTGCAAGTCCTTTCCAAATTCATGGGCTACTTTTAAGGAATCTGTAATTACATCATTATTGTAATCGACTAATGCAACAAGGTCGTCCTCTGGGTACATTTCATGATAGGCCTTTGATGCAGCAACAATATCTCCACGGAACATTTGAATCAATGCGTGGGGCATCGTGCCCATTCCCTTTTTCCCCCACCATTCATTCATTGCATGTGTAGCCTGTGCAGTAGAACCTCCGATAAATGCAGCATAGCCGTCACCAGCCTGTTGGGTATAGTGATCATCTCGATCTCCCATAAATATGACGGGCTTCTGTTTTCCGGATGTTCTCGCCGCTTTTACAACATTGTATACATTTGTAGCCACAGATGTTCTTCTTCCCAATATTCCGTCAATAATCCCTTCCAGAAAACCGAATTGTTGATATGCTCCTGAGACGGTAAGTACTGATTCATAAGGACCTATTCTGTCTCCATCTTTTAAGGAGTGGATTTCAAGCGTTTCAGGATTTTCCGCGAAAGTATGCAGCAAAGCAATAGCTTCGTCCGTTCCACATAGAACAGCATTTTCTTTTTGAAAAAATTGCATAGTGACATAGTTATCAGGCAACTTATTTTCAGCAATTTCTTTTGTCTTTAAAAAATAAACTGCAGAAAACCAGCCTTCCTTTATTCGTTCATCGAATTTAAATGTTTTATTTGTAAGCCGATTAATTTTCCCTTCTAACTTTTGAGTGATTTCTTTCATTATGTTTCTCCTTATAAAGGTTATTGTTTTCCATTTCTTCTAATGATATATAAAAATATATCATGAAACAAGAATAATCCACTTATACTACTAAAAACTACCTTATTTCATCCAACTGGGAATTTGTAATTAGAACTTCTCTGGGTTTACTCCCATTTTGCCCCGAAATCATACCTCTTTGTTCAAGTGTATCAATCAGCCTTGCAGCGCGATTGTACCTATTTTAAAATGTCGTTGCAGAAGGGAAGTACTGGCACTATTATGTTCAACTATAAAATCAATGGCTTCTTGAAGTAGTTCATCTTCTTCTTCATCCATGGTGATTTGCTCCAATAATTGTTCCTGCTCGAATAAATAATTTGGTTCGGCAATGTTTCTTGCAAAATTGGTGACCCGCTCTATTTCATCATCCGACACAAATGGACCTTGTAGACGAATACTCTTACCTGTTCCGTTCTCTATAAAGAGCATATCTCCTTTTCCGAGCAGCTTTTCAGCCCCGCTCGTATCAAGGATGGTTCTTGAATCAACCTGGGAAGAAACGCTGAAAGCAATTCTGGTAGGAATATTCGCTTTAATTAAGCCAGTTATTACATCAACAGAAGGTCGTTGTGTTGCGAGCAACAAATGAATGCCACAGGCCCTGGCTTTTTGCGCAATACGGCTAATCGAATCCTCTACGTCTTGAGGGGAGACCATCATAAGATCTGCCAGTTCGTCAATAACTATTACAATATAAGGCATTTTCTCATGTGCTCTTCCTTGTTTTTTAACCTTTTGATTATATCGCTCAATGTCTCGAACGCCTTCTTGCACAAATTTTTCATATCGGTCTTCCATTTCACTAACTGCCCACTTCAACGCAGCAGTTGCAGCCTTAACATCTGTAATTACAGGTGAAACCAGATGAGGAATTCCATTATATGGCGCTAATTCGACCATTTTAGGATCAATTAACATAAACTTTACATCTTCATGACTTGCTTTGTATATTAAGCTAATTAAAATTGTATTAATACAAACACTTTTCCCTGATCCTGTAGCTCCAGCTATTAGTCCGTGGGGCATCTTTTGAATGTTTGTAATTAGTGGTTTCCCTTCAATACTTAATCCCAACGCAATTGTTAATGGAGAACTACTTTGACTAAATTCTTCTGAATCAAATATACTCTGAAGGCCCACCATTTCAGCTTTTAGATTAGGAATCTCAATCCCAATTGTATTTCTGCCTGGGATTGGTGCCTCAATTCGAATATCCTTCGCAGCCATATTTAATTTTAAATCATCACTAAGGTTTTTCACTTTGCTAACTTTCACACCTAGCTCAGGTTGTACTTCAAA
This sequence comes from Virgibacillus halodenitrificans JCM 12304, assembly GCF_001310895.1. Classification (GTDB taxonomy): domain Bacteria; phylum Bacillota; class Bacilli; order Bacillales; family Amphibacillaceae; genus Virgibacillus_Q; species Virgibacillus_Q halodenitrificans. The sequence goes on from NZ_BAZS01000008.1 coordinate 96,641, forward strand.
CCGCGTGACAGAAGGCCCTTGTGTAGCATTAACTACTTTAGCACGTACATTAAAATGCTTTAATGTTTGTTCCAATAATTCTTTCTGTTGTTCGACCCATATATGATCCTCACTATTCTTAACCACTGGATCATTTAACAAATGATGAGGAATAGCTACTTCTTTTTTTATCGTTTTGGAGGACTCTTGTGTTTTTTTATGTTTATCTAACAAATTCTTTTTGTCTCTGGGTGTCATCATAACATTGAACGGTACATGCTTTGATTCCTTGTTTTCTCTTTTTTCTTGTTGGCTATTCGATTTTGCTGTTGCTGTTTCTTTCTTTTCGCTTTCTTTCAGTGGAGATACTGTTTCTGTTTCCGTTTCAGGTATTAACTCGGATTCGTTTTCCAACTTCTCCTCCACTTCTATTTCTCTATGACTTTGGTCAATTGATAAATTATCCTCTTCCAATTGAATTAACTCTTGCGGTTCATCCAACTGGTGTAAGTAGTTTTCGCTCTCCTTGTATGTATCCACCTTATGATTAGGCTCTATGTGAGAAGACAAATTAGTTTCTTCCAATAGTTTCTCTTTTTTACGTTGAAATGCTGGCACATCTTCAATTATTTTTTCTTGCTTCCTAGGCTGGAAACCATAGATTGGAGAAGGAACCTCTGTAGGTGTGAACGGTTGGGAATCTTTTTTATATACCTTGTTCCCGCTCTCCCTCGACTTCCATCCACTGGTGGTACTTTGACTTTTTCTTTCATAGTCAGCGGCTTTCCTTTTTTGTATGGAAGGTTGTATCTTTCGTATTGATGATTCTGTACTTGGTTTTGGTTTTTGTTTCTCCATATCTATATTTCTTTCTGTATTACGTTTCCTTTTCGGTTCTGTATTTCGTTCCATTTTCTTTGAATCATCCGGTATCACTGGAAAACGAAACGATTTTCTTTCCGGATAACGATAAACCATTCTAGCTTCTGGTTGATGTTGTTGCCTGGAATTATTCATAACATACTTTTGTTCTTCAATGTATTCTTGCTCTTCAATTTCTTCTGTAAAAAATGATTTTATTTTGTCTTTCCATCGTTGCCACATATCATTCACTCATTTCTCTTTTCTATTTAAAAATTGCTTTTATCCTATTTTAGCAGTTTTCGATCCAAATTTGGTTAGAAAATAGAAAGTACAAAAGAAAAACAACCTGAAGTACTTAGGTTGTTAAAGAGAATTCCTTTCCGACCTCTACATTGTCATCTAAGACATAAATTCCTTTCTCTTTAGGGGCATTTGGCATACCCAATTCTTTTTGCGAACATATCATACCATTCGAAGGTACCCCTCTTAATTCTGTCGGTTTAATTTTCAATCCACTTGGCATAGTTGCTCCTACCTTTGCTACAACTACTTTTTGCTCTACGTCCACATTTGGTGCTCCACATACAATTTGCAATGTTTCGTTCCCAACATCTACTTGACAAACACTCAGTTTATCAGCATTTTCATGTACTTCCTTGCTAATGACATGGCCGACAACAAATTTGGGACTAAGATCAAAATCCAAAGAATCGTTTATATTATTTTGTTTAAATTGTTTCTTTATTTCTTCTAACAAATCCTCAGTTAATTGTATTTTCCCAGTTTGGTTAAGATCAAAGTGGCTGGAAGCCTGAAAAATATTATATCCAAAAACCTTATCATTTTTGTTTGTAATACGAACAACATCTCCATGTTTAGTGTAAGAGCGTTCATAACGATCGCCCTCCTCTATAGGGATTAATAGCACATCACCTACGCCTTTAGGGTTGTAAAATACATCCATTTTAGTCATCCTTTCTTTATTTTTCGGGTTTGTTTTTTGCAAGAATGAAAATCGGCTCTAATTCTTTATTTTCATAAACAAATGGTAACGAAGTGATCGGTATTCGCCCTTCGGCAAAGAACTTCATTGTCATTTGTGCTAATATATCATACCCTGTTTTGTTCTGTATGTCAGCTATTATTAACACATCCTGATGTGGGACTGCGATAGCCAATTCTCCTGAACTGTTTGCTTTCATTTCTTCTAGTAATGCTTCATTAAGTATACGACTCGCGTCATAACCGTCCTGTTTGGCAAAAAAATAAAAATTGTTGTCGGCTACCCGATCCATTTTATACTCCGTCTCCAAGGATCTTAAATTGAAAGTAGCAATCTCATCGATTCTATCTTTATTCCAACCTTCTTTTTCTAATAAATCTTCATCAATTAAGCGATAAGATTTCCCTAAATCAAGCGCATAATAAACTCTCGTCTCAGCAGTATGCTCTTTATAAACCAGTTTTATTTCTGATTTGGTGGTGGTTGGAAATGAAGTTGCTCGTATAACAGGAAAAATATGCTTTTCCATACCTGTCAATTGGTGTTCTTCATTCATAATTCTTAAAGCCTCATTAATATGGTCTACCAGTTCTTCAATTGCAGCTTCTCCTCGTGTATTATATTTTGCTACAACATTCGGAAGCGTAATAGTCATACCTCTTCTGCTTTCCTTCCACTCAATCCGAAATGTATCTTTATCCCGGTTATAGCTGGTACGATAATTGTCGTTTGCTAATTTATCATCAAGTATTTTCTTTAATTTTAAAGATGTCATTTTCATAATCTTTTCTCCTTCTTCTATTTAGTGATAAACTATCCTGGCAAATCACTTAAAAATGTTTCGATCTCTTCTTGACTCTTCCTGTTCTTACTTACAAACCGTCCTAATTCCTTGCCTTCTGCTAATGCTATAAAACTTGGTATACCAAAAACGTCATACTGCTGACATATGTCAATAAATTCATCCCTGTCTACTTTGATAAATGTATAGGCTTGGAATTTTTCTTCTATTTCCGGTAAGACTGGCTCAATTACCACACAATCCGGGCACCATCCTGCCGTAAAATATAATACAACTTTTTCTTGATTTATCCATTCATTTAATTGTTCAATAGTTTCTGGTTTTTTCATTTTTTATCATCTCCTGTAATTATCATATCTTTGTTGCTCTCACCTTTCAAATATCAAGAATCGGGATAAGCAAACAATCAATAGTCTGTATTATAAACATCTTCATTACAATCTAACGGCTGTTTTCTTGGCAATCTTTCAAATATTGTTTACTATTAAGGTACATGAATTATTTGGAGGGATAATATGGAATTAACCGTTTATTTAGCTGGTCAAATTCACGATGATTGGAGAGAAAAGGTAACACAGAAAGCAAATGAAAAAGGGCTACCACTACAATTTGTTGCCCCACAAACAAATCACGATCGTTCAGATGATATTGGAGAAGCAATTCTAGGTGAGCAACCTGGAAAACTGTATCGTGATGATGCTGCTTCAAGTATTAATAATTTGCGCACGCAGGTGCTTATGCAAAAGTCTGATATCGTAATTGCGTTATTTGGTGAGAAATATAAACAGTGGAATACAGCAATGGATGCAAGCACAGCAATTACAATGAACAAGCCCACTATTATTGTTAGGCCAGAAGAACTTATTCACCCTTTAAAGGAGTTGTCTAACAAGGCAACCGTGACAGTTGAAACTATCGACCAAGCTTTAGATGTTCTAAGCTATATCTTTGAATAAAAAGCAAAAAGCAGCGGATATGTCCGCTGCTTTTAATGATTTTGACTATATTCCCATTGACCTTTTAAGAGCATTACTACATGCTCAAACATCAATTGACGTGATACTAGATCATTCGTAAATATGCCAATGGCACCTTCATTATTACGTACTTCCTGTCTTTTGGCATAATCATCCATTATTACTCCAAGTTCTATACCTTGCTTCAACTGTCGATCAATGGTAGAAGGAAGCGCTATTCTCGCTCCACTTGCCGTATGGATTTTTCCTTCTGCAGTGATTAACGCACCCCAATTGCATAAAAACAGTTGTCCATCTACATACATAACTCCACCTTCGAGTCCTATACTTAATGTGCCCGAGTGTTCAATGAGACAATTTTTCGCACGTTTAATTGCACCTTCTCTTGTTTCTTCATCAGAAAAAGGCTGGTCGGACACGAGAGAAGCAACGTTTACACCTTTTACTTCAACATTTGGGAATACATTCTTAACTGCAGCCACCTTCGTGGGATTTTTTGAACCAATTAATATATTCAATTATTATCATCCTTCTTAGCTTTGTCTTATCAAGACATTCATAATACTTAAGCATATACTGCACTTACCTCGAAGGCGTCTTTATTTAACCTGCTAGCACTAGAAAACCTTAACTATTTTTACGAATTTGATCTACAGTATTTTGATCTGTCTCTTTCACTAGCTTAACAATTAATTCTTTTGCAGCGGCATAATCATCTACGTGAATGATGGAAGCATGCGTATGGATATAACGGGAACAGATTCCTACAACTGCCGATGGGACGCCGTCATTTGCCAAGTGCACACGCCCAGCGTCTGTGCCTCCTTGAGATATGAAATATTGATATGGTATATTGTTTGATTCAGCTGTATCCAGAATAAACTCTCTCATACCTCTGTGCGTAATCATTGACCGGTCAAAAATCCGCAGTAAGGCACCCTTGCCCAATTGTCCAAACGCTTCCTTATCGCCAGAAGCATCGTTCGCCGGAGACGCATCCAACGCATAGAATATGTCCGGATTAATCATATTTGCAGCTACTTGAGCACCACGAAGGCCAACTTCTTCCTGCACGGTAGCACCTGAGTACAGTTTATTTGGAAGTGTTACCCCTTGTAATTCTTTTAGCAGTTCTATAGCTAACCCACAGCCATAGCGATTATCCCAAGCTTTTGCAAGAATCTTTTTTTCATTGGACATTGGTGTAAAAGGTGTAACAGGTAAGATAGATTGACCTGGTCGAACACCTATCTTTTCTGCATCTTCTTTATCATCTGCACCGATATCGATAAGCATATTCTTCATTTCCATTGGCTTTTTTCGTTGTTCTTCTGTTAAGTTATGTGGTGGTATGGAACCAATTACACCAATTACCGGACCTGCTTCTGTCATGATTTGTACTCGCTGTGCAAGAAGTACCTGACTCCACCAGCCACCAAGTGTCTGAAAACGTATCATCCCATTTTTAGTTATCTGTGTAACCATAAAGCCTACTTCATCCATGTGACCCGCGACCATTACTCTTGGCCCCTGACCCTCACGGACACCGAATACCCCACCAAGATTATCCTGTATAACGGAATCAGCATACGTTTCCAATTCTTTCTTCATAAAAGTTCTTACACGGTGTTCATTTCCTGGTGCTCCTTGTAATTCTGTTAAATTTTTAAAAAGGTCCATCGTTTCTTTATTCATGAGTTTCCCTCCTGGATATACTATGTACTAAATTTAAGTATAACGGAAAACTTTTTGCTTTTTCCACTATTCGCTCATATTGGTATATTATTTTCTATTTTATCAATGATGCGTTATACTAAATTAAGCGCTACTATAGGAATCTGGAATTAAAAATATATAGCAAGAGGTGACAAGAATGAATGTAAAAAAAGCAGTTCTTGCAGCTGGTGTAGGTGTTGCAGTTGGATATGTAGCAAAACAGCAGCTGGATAACTATCAAAAAATCACTCCTGAAAAGGCTTTAAAAAAAGCAAAAGAAACCTTTAAGAAAAATGGACCTATCAGCGGTTCCTGGATCTATATGAAGCCAGAAGAAGTAGAAAGAAATGGTCTAATGTACAATGCTTATCGCGGTGGAGTAACCAGAAACAAAGATGGAGAAAACATGCAGTACGAGTTTTATGTAGATGTGGAAACCGGTGCTGTAATTGACACAATTCAAACTGCCTAAATAATACAAAACGCATGGAAACTCAATCCATGTTTTGTATTATTTATATTCATATCTTTCTCGTGCTACTTCGTCTACCTTATTTCCTTCTTGATTAAACTTAATAGCACGGAAATACGCATCATGGTAGAACGTGTACCATGCTTCTTTTTTATAGCCCTTATTCATCCATTTTTCTTTCTCATGAACGGAAGTAACAGGATAGTCATCATAGGCCAGGGCCCATAACTTGTTTTGGTGAGCATGTGTTGGCATTAAATCCGCCATATGGATAAAGTATTCTTCTCCATCCGTAAAAGTTAGTATACAATGACCGTCACTGTGTCCCCCGGTATGCACCATCTTTAATCCTTCAGTGATTTCCAACTCAGTATCAAATGTCTCTACTTGATCTACTATAGGTTCCCAATTCATTTTCCAATAGGTATTTACCGAACGTATATTGGGATTTTTCATTTCATTCCATTCTACTGCAGAAGTATAAATAGTGGCATTTTTAAAAACAGATTCGTATGTATTACCCTCGGGTCTTGTTAAACCACAAGCATGATCAAAATGTAAATGTGTCATTAATACAGCATCAATATCATCTACAGTAAGCCCTAAATTTGCCAAGGAGCTTTCTAAATAGGATTCTTCCAGTACACCAAAATTACGTAATAGCTTCTCATTTAATTTATTATTTCCCATGCCAGTGTCAATTAGATAATTTTTGTTATCTATCTGCAACAAAATAGGATCGGTGCGTAATTCTATCTGATTTTTTTCATTATGAGGATATTTTTTGCTCCAAAGTGCTTTTGGCACAACACCGAACATGGCCCCACCGTCGAGAAAATTCACACCACCACTCAACCAGGTCAATTTTGCTCTTCCAACTTGAAGTTTCTCCATTTGTCTGCCTCCCTTATCTATACAGGACCAAGTGTAGCAAAAACACACTGTAAACGCTAACAAGCAGCATTCCTTATTTAAAGTATTTGGCACAAAATACGTTAAAGAATCTTACTTAAAAGCTGGCTGCTAAAATGATAGCCTTATTATGCGCAGTTGGAGGAAACTCCGAAGTAACTATTCGTGTTTAGATTATGGAAAATAACTGTGTTGCTGGAAAGCTCATTGAAATAGTTGAAGAGGTAAGCCCCATTGATTTCCGTTGCATGCGGACGCTTTCCGCCGGCATGGCCTCAGCCGCTTCCTCCGCTACGCTCCGTCCAGGGTCTTCGCCTCATCCTATTCCGGCAGGAGTCGCCGCATTTCACTCCAATCAATTGGTATCCAGCACATTCTCGGAGTATGCGAACGCAAATTTTCTTCCTAGATATAATAATAAATAGTAGCGAAGGGGAAATATGGAGACTCCTGCGGGAGGAGAGGCCTCGATGAGACCCCGGAACGCCCAATAGCGTGAGGAGGCTCATCAGCCGCCCGCGGAAAGCGGAATATTTCCCCGTAGCGGTGATTTACGCAGCCTCTATATTCTTAGTTAGTTCATAGTTTATCTATTTTCCGAATCATTGAATAACCCCAACATATATATTAGAACATGAAAGTAAGCAATAAAAAAGGAACCCTTTTCAGGTTCCTTTTTTACTATTTGAAAGTAGTTTTACAACGATAGATCTGCTGGCCTTTTGCAGAAAACTTCTCTTCATATTCTGTCATTATATTTGTAGGGTCTTCATGTGCATGAAGATCCAAAAGCACTTCTTCTAATTTCATCCCATACTGAGAAAAGCTTACTAATGAATATTCAAATAGACCTCTATTATCGGTTTTGAAAACAATTTCTCCCTTAGGATGAAGTACTTTCTCATATTGTTCTAAAAACGTACGATAGGTCAATCTTCTTTTTTCATGCCTATTTTTTGGCCATGGATCAGAAAAATTTAAGTAAATGGTATCCAGTTCGTTTTCCGCAAAGATTTCTAGAAGATCCGCTGCATTTTCATTTAAAAGCACTACATTATCTTGTCCTGCCTCCATTACTTTTTGAGCAGCTGCAACTACTATACTCTTAGCAAGTTCAATACCTATAAAATTTATATTCGGAAACTGTTTAGCCATTCCCGTAATAAACTGTCCTTTCCCCGTGCCTATTTCTACATGGATGGGGTTGTTATTACCAAAAAATTCTTTCCAATTATTATGATACTGGTTTGGATTCTGCAATACAATATGCTTCTTTTCTTGTAAAAAGTCATCCGCCCATGGCTTATTCCGTTGCCTCATATGTCCACCTCTTTTACTCTTTGAATTATAGTATATTAAAAATTAAAATGATTAAACTAAGATCTGAGGTGATTATCCATGACATTAACTGTCCAAAATCAAATCACATTACTTTATGACTTATTGGACGAACACTCGGGAGAGCATTTTGGAAATATATCTGAATATCAACAGATCAGAAGATTAGTTAAATCACTACTAGCTAATCAAGAAATTTCAAACGATCAATTAGTTCAATTGCTTCCGGAAATTTATAATTATGGGCTACAAGGCGAAAGTGCCTCCAATGCCGCTGAGCATATTTCTGCAAATAAAGAAAGCATCGAAAATTGGGTAAATGTACTCGAACAAACTAGGTTAGAATAGTCATTCTAACCTGCTCATTTAACTCCTGCAGGTCAGTTAATCTTTCCATAACCTTCCAGGTTTCTTTACGATCGTAATGCCAAATTAAATAATGGAGAGAATCAAGCAATAAATACCAGAACATACGTCTATACAGTTGCTGATTATTCGCCACCCCATATTTATTAAGCCAAGTATCCCAATCCTTCATAGGAATATACCATTTTAGAACCATTCCATAATCGATGACCGGGTCAGCAATAAGTGCATTGTCCCAATCTATAAGATACAGATTTCCTTCATCTGTTAAAAGCACATTGTTATGATTAAGATCGCCATGACAAACAACTAAATCCTGGCCTCTTGTTTCAGGTAATAAAAAATCCAAATAATAAAGCGCTTCTTCTACAGCTGGATAACGATGGATCCCCTCTATCCTACCTATATTCTGTTTGATTACAGCAAAGCCCTCATCAGAGGTGACCGGTTTTTTACCTAGACGCATAAGCATGTGTAATAATTCAGAGGAATGATGAATTTTTTGTAACAGCTTTGCGACACGATCATTTTGCATTTCCTGTGGCTTAAGTTCTCTTCCTTCAAGCCATTCTTGGGCAGTGATAACATCTCCATTTTCCAATCGCTTTGTCCATATTAGTTTTGGTACAATACCTTCTGCTGATAATACAGCAAGGAAAGGGGAAGAGTTTCTCTTTAAAAATAATCGTTGGTTTCCCTTAACAGCATGATAGGCATCACCTGTCAATCCACCAGCGGGAGCAACTTTCCAATCCTCACCCAATATCCTTTTCAGCCAATCCACCATACATTCCTCACATCTTTCAAGTTTTAGCGCTCAATTATTCATTTTATATTTATCGATTAAAAAATACAACTAGGAAATGGCGTTCATTTACTTATATCATGATCGGTGGTCAAAAATGGATCTTCATCCTCTTCCCATTCCGGACGTTTTACTGATGTCGTTTGAGAATGTTTCAGTAAGGCTTCTGCCACCTTTAATTGCTGGCTCTTTAAAGGAGAGGCGAGACTTCTTTTTTGCTTAAACCATTCTTCATACTGTTGAACACCAACTAATTTTGTCTGATATAACTCCTCATTGAAAATAAATGTATTTCTGCGAGAGAGAACCGTTTTTTGTACAGGAAATTCAATATTGAACGAACGAAGGATACTAGTTACAATTTGCTCTGTTCGCTTTAATGCGATTTGAGGGCTTAAGATTTTCTTTTCCTGTTTATCAGAAATTATCTTCCACGTTCTCCCACTTTCCACAAAAACCTTCGCCATATTATCTTCTTCAACAATATAAATTATTTCAATACCTATTGGACTAATAAGGATAATCTCCCCATCTACCGGGCTGATTTCACAGTAAAAATAGGATAATACATACAAAGATAATTATCAGGAAAACGTTGTAGAAAAAACTTTAACAAACTGTCCGTATAATAGGAACGGTTCATATAAGACAGCTCAGTGACAGTAGAAGTTGCCCATTTAAGCTGAAAGTCAAATATTCTATTTAAAAAGTGCTGTTTGAGCTCAGCCTCTGTTTCTGGTAAATTCTCTTCTTTTAAATTTTGCTTCTCTTCATCAACGTCATTTTTTCTCATCAATGCTTTTATTTTGGATAGCGCCCCTAATTTAGGAGATTCCTGTTCAATTTCTTCAGCTACCTCTGTAAGTGGTTCTTGCCAACGGGCATATAGTTTTTTCCAATTATCTTGTTTTAACCGGATAAACTGACTGGGATATCTATAGGCGTTCCACTCATATCTAGATACATAATCTTGAAGTTTAATTAATTGAGCCAGCAAGGTCACCCCTTTTCAATTTAAAAATAGCGATTTCTTCGTACTTTGGTGATTTTTCTGGATGTATTTTGTATATAACGACATGATCAACATCAAAAGCATACTTTTCCTTAAACTTTTCAGCTAGTTCATCAATGCTTGTTTTGAATGGAACTCCAGTCCACTTTTTAGCAAGCGTAATATGTGGACGGTATGGTCTATTTTCTTTGGAAAAGCCAACATGTGAAAGAGCTTCTTCAACCTTATTGTAGAGCTCTAATAGCCCTTTATTCACTTCCACACCTGCCCATAAGACCCTCGGGTTTACTTGATTACCAAAGCTTCCCAGGTTTCCTACATTTACTGAAAATGCATTTATTTCTTCAATTGGCTTCAACATTTCTGTAACAGACTGTATCTTAGTATCGGCAACGGGGCCCAAAAACTTTAAAGTAATGTGTAAATCCTCCAGATGGGGCCATTGTTTATAGGATACGTGTTCCCTTAACTGTTTTTGCCATGTAGAAAAAAGACTTTGAAAGCTGAAAGGGACTGGTATAGCAATAAAATAATGTGGTGAGGCCATTCTTTATCATCCTCCAGATCTTAAAGAGAGACAGTATTCTTTTTCACTTTCGCTTAATTCTCTCCATGTACCTCGCTTTAATGTATCGTCAAGAATTATATTCCCCATCCGAATTCGTTTTAGATAGATGACTTTTTTATCTACCGCTTCAAACATACGTTTAACCTGATGAAATTTACCCTCCGTTACAGTTACTTCTATTTCTGATATCTCATCTTGCGCCATAATACGTAACCGTGCTGATTTAGCTTGATAACCGTCCTCAAGAATAACTCCTTCTTCAAAAGCATTTACATCTTCAGCAGTTACTCTGCCTTTTATTTTTGCATAATATACCTTTTCTATATCTTTTTTTGGCGAGGTTAATTGATGCGCTAATTCTCCATCATTAGTCAGCAGAAGTAGACCTTCTGTATCTTTGTCTAATCTGCCTACAGGAAAAGGCTTATAATGTTGGAGTTCTTTACCAAGAAGGTCAATAACTGTTTTCTCCTGCTTATCTACTGTTGCCGAGATACAGCCTGAAGGTTTATGCAGCATTAAATAAATATATTTTTGATAATAAACAATTTCTTCATTAACTTTTATTATATCTTTTTCGGGATTTATATGTTTACTCCCGTCCTTTATTATCAGATCATTTACCTTCACATGTTTCTTTTTTAGCAGCGCTTTTACTTCTTTTCTCGTACCAACACCACTGTTAGACAGTAACTTATCAAGTCGCATTCTACCGCCTCCCTTATTTACTTAAAAATCGATCTAAGAAGCGAACTTTTTCACCCAATACACGTTCCAACAGGGTGGATTTATATGCAAACCATAAATAAACCATACCACCGATACCTACACCTATAATAAGCATTACTAATGCTGCCCAACGTTGCTCTTCAAATGGCAGGAAGAAACCAAAAATATATTTGGTGAGTAAAATAGCTATACACATAAAGAGAATAAAAATCCCTATAAGTATCGTACGCTTAATAATTTCCTTAAAGGAAAAATCAATTGCTGAGCGGATACGCCATAGATTCATTGCAACTGCAGTTCCAGCTGCAAGAGCCGTACCAAAGATTGCCCCTTTTGCACCAAAAATATAGATAAGTTGAATGTTAAATAAAACTTTTATTAACAGGCCTGCCAGCAGGCTAAATACCGCGTATTTTTGTTGATTGATCCCTTGTAAAATAGAGGAAGAAACACTAAACAAGGCAAAAAGCAGTGCAACAGGTGCATACCAGGCAAGTAAAGTACCAGTAGTTTCAATTTTACCCATACCATATAGTGATCCATATGCCTCGTTTGCAAGCATTGACATGCCAACTACTGCTGGTATGACAAGTACAAGAATAATTTGTAAAGCCTGATTTATTTGTTTGTTAAGCAATTGCCTATTTTGCTGGGTGTACGAATTAGTTAGCGTCGGTAAAATAGCCAGTGACAACCCTGTAGCCAGCGTAATAGGTATGATTACTAATTTATGTCCATAAAAGTTAATTGCCGAATAAGCAAATTCCCAAATATCCTTTTGATCTGCAGCAACCATTGCTCTCTCAAATGTAAATTGATCAACCATTTGATACAGCGGTATGGCTAGTCCCACTAAAACAAAAGGGCCAGCATAACGGAAAATTTCAATAAATAAATCTTTCTTAGGTATTTCGTGTGTATATGTTTGCTGCTCAATTTGTCTATTTAAATAAGTTTTTCTTTTTTTCCAGTAAACAAACAAGACCAGACAGGATGCCATGGCACCAATAAATGCTGCAAAGGTGGAAAAACCAACCGCTGCAGTGATGGTCCCATTCATAAACTTGAGGATGACAAATGCTCCCCCTAATAAAAACACAATACGAATAATTTGCTCAACAACCTGAGAGACAGCAGTCGGTCCCATTGAATTATGCCCTTGAAAGAAGCCTCTTACAATACTCATTGCTGGGATTACGATTAGAGCGACACTTACCATTCGAATAACAAAAGCCACATCATTCACAGTTATATTAACTGGATCATCGCTAGTAATCATTCTTCCCGCAAGCCAGTCTGCACTGAAAAACATCGTAAGAAAAGCTAAGAAACCTGTTACTGCCATTAAAGAAATCCCAGCCTTAAACATCCGCATACCAGTTTCATAATCACCAACTGCGTTATATTTCGAAACAAACTTTGATACTGCTAATGGGACTCCTACAGTAGAGATACTTATAAAAATACTATAGGGTGTGTACGCATAAGCAAATAACGTACCACCAGTCTCACCTACTAAAGCATTGAATGGAATAACATAAATCATTCCAAGAAATTTTGATAAAAACGATGCACCAGTTAGTAGCATAGTGCCTCTGACAATATTCGACATTATTTCACCTGCATTACCTTTATTAATTTTATTGTTATTTTATCACACTTCGTCTTCTATCCTATATAATATGTCGTTTCTTACACAACTAAAAAGTGACAATATATTTGTTTTCCATATGTAAATATTGAGCAGAACAACCTGCAAGTGGTAAGATACATAGGAAAGGAATGAAGTATAGTGACTTATGATGTAATTGTTATCGGTGGTGGGCCTTCTGGTTTAATGGCTTCCATAGCAGCAGCTGAACATGGAGCAAAAACTTTGCTGCTTGAAAAAGGAAAAAAACTCGGTAAAAAGCTTGCTATTTCTGGTGGCGGGAGATGTAATGTTACCAACCGTCTGCCGGAAGAAGAAGTAATTAAACATATCCCTGGTAATGGGAGATTTCTATATAGTGCATTTTCTGTATTTAATAATTATGATATTATTCGCTTCTTTGAAGACCTTGGTGTCCAACTGAAAGAAGAAGATCATGGGAGAATGTTTCCTGTTTCTAACTCTGCCCAATCAGTTGTTGATTCTCTACTTAACAAGATGGAAAAGCTGCATGTTGATGTTCGTAAAAATACATCCGTGAAAGCTATTCATTACTCAGAAGAAGGACATACGATTATTCTCTCAGATGGCGAAAAAATAGAAACGAATGCCGTAATTATTGCTGTTGGAGGAAAGGCCGTCCCACACACCGGATCCACAGGTGATGGTTATGCATGGGCAAAAAAAGCAGGCCATACCATTACAACACTATATCCAACAGAAGTGGCTCTCACTTCTAAAGAAGATTTTATAAAAAACAAAGACTTACAAGGATTATCGCTTAGAAATGTTGCTGTATCGGTATTAAATAAAAAAAGCAAACCAATTATTACTCATGAGATGGATATGATTTTCACTCATTTTGGCATTTCCGGACCAGCGGTGCTTCGTTGTTCACAATTTGTAGTAAAAGAATTGATGAAAGGCCGGGAAGAAATACCAATAGAAATTGATGCTTTACCTGACCACAATGAAGAAGCTTTATTTAGAGAAATAAATACAATGCTTAAGAAAAATCCTAAGAAGACTATAAAAAATATTTTTAAAGGGATTGTTCCAGAACGATTCCTGCAATATATTCTGCAAAAAAATAATGTAGCTGAAGAGCAAAAGGCCGCTAATATTGCTAAGGAATCCATACGAGCAATTCTTCACGATATGAAACATTTTACCTTCCATGTTCATGGATCACTTCCATTAGAAAAAGCTTTTGTCACAGGTGGCGGTGTTTCTATTAAAGAAATTGTCCCAAATACAATGCAATCAAAGAAAATGCACGGCCTATATTTTTGTGGAGAAATTTTAGACATCCATGGTTATACGGGGGGTTATAATATTACCTCTGCACTAGTAACAGGCAGACTCGCTGGGGTTAATGCAGCAAAAGAAGTTTCTGGCAGATGATACCTAGAATGATTTCTTTCATAAGTGCCAACCTAAGAATGTCTGGAAGGCGATTACCTTTCCAAGATAATTTGGGTACAAAATGAAGGATCATGAGAGGATGGAGTATGAAATGCAAAAAAATGGAATGTGGATACCAATTATTGCTTCCGTAGGTGTTGGAGCAGCAACATTTTATACAATGACCAAAAGCAATCAAAATTTTGGACAAACCATGCAGAAAATGATCCCATTCGTCACACAAATGTCAACGAATGGAAATCAAAGTAACTCTCAACAGCTTGGTCCCTTTGGTATGAGCTAGACAGAATACAGCGTACCTGTCATTTAGATAGGTACGTTGTTCTTTTTACTGCTCAGCAAGCTTTAATGGTTTGGATTTGTTTCTTAAAAATATATTAGACGAAATACGATATTGTATTGTAGAATAGGTGTATTACATAAAAGGAGGTAACATCATTGAAGGGCATTGGACTATTAATTAAAATAATAATCGCAATTGTTTTAGGTATTGCCATCGGCTCTTTCTCAAATGAATGGTGGATTCAATTATTCGCTACATTTAACGGGCTTTTTGGTAATTTTCTCGGTTTTGTAATTCCATTAATTATTCTAGGTTTTATAGCACCCGGGATTGGCTCTATGGGAAGAGGTGCAGGAAAATTTTTAGGTCTAACTGGAGCTATTGCATATACGTCAACAATTTTAGCAGGTGTTTTAGCATTTATCGTGGCTAAATCAATCTATCCAACTTTACTGAGCGGTCAATCGTTGAAAGCGTTTTCTGATCCCAGTGAAGGTTTGAGTAAAGCTTTTTTTGAAGTAGAAATGGCTCCATTAATGGGAGTAATGACAGCTTTGCTTCTCTCTTTTGTAATTGGATTGGGAATTGCTTCAATAAAAGGTGATACCTTGTTACGATTTACAGAAGAATTCCGTGATATTATCCATTTGGTTATCGAAAAAGTAATTATTCCACTTTTACCTTTTCACATTTTTGGGATATTCGCAAATATGACTTATGCTGGACAAGTAAGTACTATTTTAAGTGTATTTGCAAAAGTATTTGTTATGATCGTTATTCTACATATACTTTATCTAACGGTTCAATACACAGTTGCAGGAACATTAAGTAAACAGAACCCATTTTCTATGCTTAAAAGAATGTTACCAGCATATTTTACTGCATTGGGAACTCAATCATCCGCAGCTACAATTCCTGTTACACTAAAACATACAAAAACACTTAAAGTACGTGATAGAGTTGCCGACTTTACCGTACCATTATTAGCTAATATTCATTTATCAGGAAGCACGATAACATTAGTTAGCTGTGCACTTGCAGTTATGTTTCTACAAGGAGATACGGCTACATTTTCTGCAGTATTCCCTTTTATATTAATGTTAGGGGTTACTATGGTAGCTGCACCAGGGGTACCTGGGGGAGCAGTAATGGCAGCAATCGGTTTGTTGGAATCGATGCTTGGATTTGGTCCTACAATGGTATCCTTAATGATTGCACTATATCTTGCTCAAGACAGTCTTGGTACTGCATGTAATGTTACAGGAGATGGCGCTATCACTTCAATAACAAACTCATTAAGCAAAAACAAGAACCATACAGAAACAGAACAAGTTGAAGCATTATAAAAATAAATAAGGATATTTTTTAACTTTAGGAAGTCAGACAGTGCACACCCCAAGGCACTGTCTTTCTAATCCTGAGTTAGGTTTATTTAACTACTCAATCTTCCAAGAACATTGCCCTTCTGCGTTTTTCTATAACAAAATTTCACTTAAATTTAGAGAAAGCATGCTAATTTATCGCTAGTTTTTTTATAAGCGGATGAGCTCTAATGTGGCACTTATAGCTCTTTAGTTTTTCATCAATTTGTTTCTTAGTAGCTAGCCTACAGCCTATTTTCTTAGAAGAAATAATTTATTCCCTCTCTTTTAATAAGCTCTTCCCCTCACCTACTATTAGTTCATATGATAATCTTCTCGTTTTACATTCATAGAATTTCTAAATTTTAAGTTATTGTTGCTATTAGCTAGGCTTCTATCGTTGGGATGGGGCTTTTGTCCATTAGGGATGAGTTATTGGACAGTTGTTGGCATTTGGATGGGGCTTTTGTCCATTAGAGAGGTGCTATTGGACAGTTGTTGGCATTTGGATGGGGCTTTTGTCCATTAGAGATGATCTAATGGACACTTTCTGGCGTTTGAATAGGAATTTGTCCATTAGAGAGGTGCTATTGGACAGTTTCTGGCGTTTGGATGAAGGTTTTGTCCATTAGAGATGAGCTATTGGACAGTTCCTGGCGTTTGGATGGGGATTTTGTCCATTAGGGAGGTGCTATTGGACAGTTCCTGGCGTTTGGATGGGGATTTTGTCCATTAGAGATGAGCTATATAGCACAATTCATAATGACTGTCTCAAGTTTTATCTCTAATCAATATTTACGGACCCGAAACCTTCAAAAATAAACTGGCGCGGTATGACAATTCATCCTAGAAATCACCCATATAAAAAAGCATTGCGATACTCTACGTATCACAATGCTTTTTGAATTGT
>NZ_BAZS01000009.1 GCF_001310895.1 Virgibacillus halodenitrificans JCM 12304
ATGGGAAACAAAGTTCGGAAAATTGATCTTTCGAAAAGTATAAGGGGAAGGTTATTAGAAAGCTATCTCATTAAAGTTTGATACAGAAAAAGATATAGATAACTTATCCGTAAATATTGGTAGGCTGGCAATCACGGATAATTCTATAGCACCTTCAGAAATAAGAAAAGCAACATTTGACGAAATCATGTTCGAAGATTATGCACATGCAGAAGCCCGTATTTACTGGGAACGCACCCGAAATGCTACATTATATACTATTCATCGGGTAATGGAAGATGGAACCAAAAAGTTTATTGGAGCAACTCCTAATAATGCTTTTTATATTCCTCCATTTGAAAAAGATGGAAAGGAAGATAATTTTGATTTTGAAATTACACCAATCTCTGAAACAGGTGTAAAGGGACCTGTAAAAGAACTTCAATTTGACTGGACCATTCCGACCAATACAGCTGAATTCGTCGATAGAAAAAACAGGGGAAATGTTGCTTTAAACCAACCAGTGGTTTCAAATGTAGATGTGGAAAACGATGGTCCGGTCAATAAAATTAATGATGGAGTTATTACATTAAGTAAATGGGCTACAAAAGGAACATCAAGTAAAACAGATCCACACACTGCCACCATTGATTTGGGAGAAGAGAAGGAAATTAGCCGTTGGGTTGTCCACCACGCAAACGCTCCTGGAGCCGGAGAGAGCCCCTTGATGAACACGGTAGATTTTAAACTGAGATATGCAAAGGATGATGGGTTACCGTTATTGAATGGTGATACCTCCGAAAGTAAAGAACGGGTAAGTAAAATGGAGTTTCTTAATGCCGATTCAGTGACAGATAATAGACTTGATGTCACAGATAGAAATTTATCGGAACCGATCAAGGCTAGATATATTCAGTTATATGTCACAAATTCTGATCGGTCGCAATGGAAAGCAACTAGGGTATATGAATTTGAAGCGTATAAAGAAAAATTCAATCCACGGACAGAACCGATTAACATGCAGTTTGTAAAGGCGAAAAATAACAAAGATGCTGATGATGTTGTTCTTGTAAGTGAAGTTACGGAGGGTGATAAAGTTAACCTCTACAGTGATATAGATTCTAAAGAAGTATTAGCTAGTAAGGTTGCTCCGGAAAGTGGATTAGTAAAATTTACAGAATTAGACTTTGGGACCGACAGAGGGAGAATTTATTATACAGTAAAAAATAAGAACTATTTGGAGAGTGTTAAAAGAAGTGTGCCATATGGTGCTGAAACTGGTGAAAAAATAGAGGTACCGCAAAAAGAAGATATATCTCTAAAGCGTTCATTAAAAGGTAATCAACCTTCTTATGCTAATAAATATGGGGTCTTAACATTGAAGAATCTACCAGACGGTGTCCGTGCTGAAGTGTATACAAGTGAAGATCAACTATTCCCTGATTTATTATCTGCTCCTGCTAGAAACGGGGTTATCGTGCAAGAGCGTATACCACTGGAGGAAAAGAATGGTGAAATTTACATTGAGTTAGTGAAAGAAGGAGTAAACAATTCAGATCGTTTTACCGTTACCTATGAAACGGACAAGTTGTCAGGAGATGTAACCGGGT
The DNA here is from genome assembly GCF_001310895.1 of Virgibacillus halodenitrificans JCM 12304. GTDB lineage: Bacteria > Bacillota > Bacilli > Bacillales > Amphibacillaceae > Virgibacillus_Q > Virgibacillus_Q halodenitrificans. The sequence goes on from NZ_BAZS01000009.1 coordinate 1,590, forward strand.
TGAAAGATATCATTTTCGAGTATGGCAAACTTAAACAAGAAGATTACACCTTAAAATCATGGGAAGATTTTAATACAGCAATGAAGGAAGGCAAAGAAATTTTGGCCAAAGATACTCCAGCAGTAGAGGAGATACTTCGTATACAAGATGAAATAGAGTCTAAAGCCTCGGATTTAAAAGAGAGAGAGGCATTTATCAATTCAGGAATAGATAACTTAGATGATGAACTGGAAATAGCTTATGAAAAAGGTCATATTACTAACCATGGGATCTTTAATAGTTTGCTAAATAAGGCAACCAAGATTCAACAAGTTAGTGATAATAAGGTAGAAGTGATAAATAGATTGAAAGCACTTGGCAATCAAGTTCGAGCACAATCCGGTAAAAAAGTAGATGAAGTGTTCGCTGAAGGGTATTTAAGTTTAATTGAAGATTTAAAGAATGAGATAAAGAGATAGTATTGAAGAAATGACATTGTTAAATATGATTAAAGCTCTGTAAAGAAAATTCTTTGCAGAGCTTTTATGTTTTTCAATAAGTGATGCCGCACCTTCACCCCTTTAGAACCATTCTTTATCCCACATCCCTGACCTTCCATACCCACCAAATCAACACAAATTGTAACGGCAAACGTAGCCATAGAGCATACTCAGAGACACTAAATTTTTCTGGTGTGAATGCCATATAAATGTTTACAGGGAATACGAGTACTAGAAATATGGCAATGAAAACCCCGGCAGGTTTCCTCGTGAACGGGTTTAATAGAGTGATTGCGAGTAAAATTTCTACTACACCTGATACATAGACAATGGCTGTGCGGAAGGAAACCCATTCTGGCATAGCAGCTATGAAGAAGGAATCTAGTAAAAAATGTCCAATTCCTGCAAGGATGAAGAGGGCGGCAAATAAATATAGTGCAATTTTTTTCATGTGGTATCCTCCTGACTTGTTGCTCGTGTTTATTGTAACATGTGTAGAATATGGGTGTGCTTGAGGGGGCCTGATACTTGCCGAATTCTAGAAAATACTATTTCTTTAATAATAAAATAGAATTGCATATAATGGTTTTAATAGGAGGTGAATAACGTGCAAAAACATGAATTAAATGAGATTCATCATGCTTTAAAAAAATATTCAGGGGGAAATAACAGGGAAAATTACTGAACTTGAGGAACGAATGGATGAACGTTTTGAACGTCTTGAAACTAAATTCAATAGCACAAGAGCAGAACTAATAGAGACACAAGAAACAGTGGACTTTCTCTCCAGTAAAACTGTGCAACACGAGAAGAAACTACGTAAATTCCTCAATCAATAACATTCCTACCAGAAGCTTTTTTTAACGTTGAACTTATGTAAGCAATCATTGATGATCAGATTCTGATGTGGCTCTGCTTTTTAATACCTCACCACTATAATCGTCTCAAACATGAAGAAAGGGGCATGGACGGTTTAAAATCCTTTGTTCACTTAAAAGAATTCATTCAGCACCTTATGTCTACGTCTTCTTTTTGTTTCTGTTTCTGTTTAAGTATGGCCCACTTTTTAGAACACTTTTAGGTACTCTTTTGGCCCTCTATTAGGCACATTTTTACACCTTCTCACTAGCCACGATTATCGTTTCTACTTTTTTAAAAAAAATACCCACTATTTATGCCCCCATTCTTTATTTTCCTACGATATTAGATATAAAAGCATTTCTTTAGAAGGTAGAAGGATGGATTATTTTAAACAGCCATGAATTTCCTGAAAGAATTGATTTGGAGCCCATTTCAGTTCATGCATGGTCACTTTGGTTTACTTTGGACTGCTATGGCGAAAGTCTTTTGCTGCGTGCTTCCAGGCTCCAGGTCAAGACAGTGTTATTTATGTAGGCGCGAAACGAATTTATCAATATAGTTTCAAGTGATCGTAACCATTCTGCAGCCTACCCTATGGTTCAATTATAAACGTATCTAGAGGGAATGGAGAGTAATTGTGAACTGCAAAATGAACCACAAGATGAGCCACAAAGTGAGCCCATTAATTAAACATAAATAAAACTAAAATAAAAGAAAAGAGAAGAAGCTGCTGCTATCGTTCGTATCATACAAAAGTCCTGAATTTTAAAAGATAAGCGTTCATTTTCTAGGCAAAAGGATTTGTTTGTTACGAAAGCAATTCTCTCCCTTGCTTTCTTGCCTTATACTATTGGTATAGGAAATATAAGGAAATAGTTGGGAGGGGAAGCATATAAAAGTTCTCAACGTGGAGCAATTACATAATGGATTGGATCAGACGGTAAAAGAGGTTAATGACTTCGGACCTCAAGTCAAAGAATTAGAGCAGCGTATGCAAGCATTAATAAATTTAGAAGATTCTTTTCAGGGAAAAGGCGCCCAAGCGATCAAGTCTTTTTATGAGGAAGCTCATATACCATTTCTGTTGCTGATGGAAGGAATGCTGACTGATTTTACAAAAACGATCGGTCAAATCAAGTCCTCGGTGCAAGCGTTTGAATCGAATAAAAAGGGCGTCATTCATGAGCAATTTTTACAGGAGAATGTGGAGCAGGGACTTACAATGGCGGAAAGTGTTACACTATCTTTAACAGATGAAGCCAATGCGCTCATCGATGAAGTCAAGGATATTGTGGTCCTCCCGGAGATCCAGGAAGAAGATTTTCGGCAACGGATCAAGCAGTCTCGTAATCAAGTGGATCATACTCTGGAAAATCTGTATGCCCTCGACGAGGAAAGTACGGGCAAGCTAGAAAAGATGGACAACGATCTCCAGACGATGAAAACCTATGTAGAGAAAATTTCCGGGTTGTTTCAAAATGGGGATTTGAGTGTTGCAGATTATGAGGTGAAGCAGCTAAGTACGTATGATTTTCATCAGGAGCTGGTGGGAGCGGTAAAGGAAAAGGCGAAACAAAATACGTTTTCCTTGGATGTTTTCCTGGAATGGGGCGGGAAGAAAGTCCTTTCCCGTTTTGGTTCCCTTGGTGATGTTGCCATTGCCTATATCCAGGAAAAGTTCTCTATGCGGACAATGGATTACAGTGTCCGAGCAATGAAAGCAGTGCTTGCAGCGACAGGCAGCCACATTACAGCAGCTGAATTTACGACAGTAAAAGATCAGGTTGTGAAGGAAGTAGCCGTTTCCGATTACAAATCGGAATGGCAGGGCACCTACCTGACCTTGGCTAATGGCCGAATTTTACGGAAGTATACCGACACCGCCGGAGAAGTGCAGTATCAGTTTGTGGAGGAGATACCGGAGAGTCGGGAGCAAAACGCCTTTATGAAAACAATGGACACCTTTGGGGAAATTGGCCAAGACGTTTGGGATGCTGCCGGCCAACGTGCAGACAAGATGACAGATTCCTGGTATGATTTCGGTAATTACATTACGTTTGGCGCTTTTGATACGGGAAAGGGCATGTATGAAGGATACATGCACCGAGCTGATAAGATGTTCGATTCGACGTATGATTTGTTCAATGCCTTTTCCTTTGGCGCAGGAGATATGATTCAGGGAGCAATCAATCCTGAGGAAAACTTTTCAAAAGAGCATTGGCTTAATAGTATCGGTCTTGCGGGAATGGTGGTTGGCGCAAGAGTACCTGCAGGAAGAGCTGGCAGTGGAACGAAAGCAACGGTAAATAAGGTGGAAGGAGCAACGAAGACTCCAGATGCTACTCCTAAAGCGAAACCGGACGCAGGAAAAATGACTATCCCAACCATCCAAACCCTCACAGGGAAGCTTAACTGGTTTAAAGCACATTTGCCTGAACTGCGGGTAGTTCAAGATAGTACGGGCGGGCAGCATTATGTGTTTAGTAAGCGTGGGGATGGGAATGGTAATCTTAGGGAATATAAAAATTATAAGTCAGTAGAGTATAATGGAAATACTAAAGTTAATGGAAAAGTTAGAAACACTAGCAGAAGGGTTTATCAAAGGAAAGACATAGATTACGAAAGAGTTGATCCAAAGACTGGCAAAAATAACTATCAATTAATGAAAAGTGGAAAACCACCAATTTGGAAAGATGGTACTAAAATAGAACTTCATCATTTAATTCAAAGAGAACCTGGATCCATGGTGGAACTCCCGAGTAGTATGCATAAGGAATATGATAGAATATTGCACGGTTTAGTGGAAAATGGCGGGAGTTTTAGAAATGATCCCGTTTTAAAAAAACAATATGAAAATTTTAGAACGAAGTATTGGAGATGGAGGGCTAAACAAATAGATATTGGCGAAAATTATAAGGGGGATTTTTAATGAATAAAAAAAAGCTAATTAATCTTATTAATGAAAATAAAGAACCAGATGATTTTACAGGAGGAGTAGATGAAAAGCAGATTAATTTAGTTCAGGATACTCTAAATTTAAAATTGCCGGAAAGTTATAAGTGGTTTTTAAGTAATTATGGATCTGGTGGTTTATTTGGAGTAGATATTTTAGGGATAGCAAAATCTAATATTGCTACTGTTATTATTGAAACAGAAAGTTATAGAAATTTGGGAATTAATGATAATTTAGTAGTTATTGAGGATATAGATGAATATGCTTATTGTTTAGATACAAGCAAAATGGCGAGTAATGAATGCCCGGTAATAGCTTGGGATAAACAAACAGGGCTGGATGACTACAATACCGCAGAAAATTTTTATGAGTTTTTATATCAAAGGCTACAGGATTGCAAAAGAAGCTTGGGAAGAAGATTTTTGATATAGTAATCGATTAATTTATATAGCTAACAATAAAGCACTTGCTTGTCTTATGAGGCAAACAAGTGTTTTTTTTTCGATACAAATAAAGTGCAAATTTCACATTTAATCATCTGTACTGTCTCCACCTTAATTTTTTTAAGTGTTGACGCGAGTGCGAATAAAACTTTTACTACACTATGAGAAAAAATTAAAACAAAAATAGACTTAGCATTACTTCTTGAATGGAAAAATACTAGAGAATATGGGTAGTAATTAGAGTACCTAAGGATACAGTATTAAATATTGGGAGGGCTGAACAACAGTTTACGTGAAGTATGGTTGGTTTGATCATAATTATAGATGAAGGAGACAAATGAGCTTCCAAATAGATAGGAGAAAACAATGGATAATCGTAAGCAATTACTTGAACAAATAAAAATAGTTATAAATAAAATTGAAAAGGAATATGGTAACGAATTAGATGATGGCATTTTACAAACTATATATATAAGATATAAGAACGCATTAGAAATATTAGAGAATGAAATGAACATAAATGAAATAAATATAACTGGAGGTGTAAGAGCATATATGGATAGTTATAGTGACTATCAAAATCCGCTATTAGGAGAAATACATATAGCTGAAAAAATGCTCAATGTATTAGTGTAAGAAGTTTGAATTTTAGTTAACTCTTATTTACGGCTTTATGTGATAAACATCACAAATAATTGATTTTTAAAATCAAAGTGTTATTATAGATATATAAGATTAGTGCTATTTACTATATCTTATTATGTGAAATAGTGATCAATTAAAATAATGGAGGATGATTTAGAATGAAAGTAGCGGTAATTGGATGTACTCACGCTGGAACTGCAGCGATTAATAATATATTGAAGCTTTATCCTCAGGCGGAAATTGATGTTTTTGAAAAAAATGATAATGTTTCTTTCTTGTCCTGTGGGATTGCACTTTATGTAGGTGGTGTAGTGAATGATGCAAATGGACTGTTCTATGCTTCTGTAGAACAATTTGAAAAGCAGGGTGTGCGTATGCATATGAATCATGAGGTGACTTCCTGTGATGTAAACAAAAAGCAGTTAGTGGCAAAAGATATGAAAACAAATGAGATCACAGCTGTGGATTATGATAAGTTAATTATTACTTCAGGTTCTTGGCCAGTAACACCACCAATTCCTGGCTCAAATTTGGAGAATGTATTGTTATGTAAAAACTTTGCACATGCCAATGAGATCATTGCGCGTTCTGCATCTGTGGAGAATGTTGTTGTTGTGGGAGCAGGATATATAGGGGTTGAGCTGGTTGAAGCATTTGAGCAAAATGGTAAAAATGTAACATTAATTGATAGTGAAGAAAGAATTCTCAACAGATATTTAGATGAAGGTTTTACAGCTCCTGTTGAAAAATCCTTCGAACAACGTGGCATTACGTTAGCACTTGGTCAGACAGTATCTGAGTTTGCAGGAACAGATGTCGTGGAAAAAGTGATTACCGATCAAGGCGAGTATAAAGCTGATTTAGTGGTTATGTGTATTGGATTTAGACCGAATACACAGCTCTTCAACGGCCAGGTTGATATGTTAGGTGATGGTGCCATTGTTGTGAACGAATATATGCAGACAAGTGTAGCGGATGTTTATGCAGCTGGGGACTGTTGTGCGGTGAATTACAATGCAACCAAACAGCCGGCTTATATTCCGCTTGCAACGAACGCTGTCAGAATGGGCACACTTGTGGCGCATAATCTGGTGAAACCTGTATTAGCACATCCTGGAACACAAGGTACTTCCGGATTGAAAATTTATAACCATAACATTGCTTCAACAGGATTAACAGAGCGTGCTGCAGAGATGTCAGGTCTGTCTGTAGATAGTGCATATATTGAAGATACGTCTCGTCCGGAATTTATGCCGGAAAATGCGTTGATCCAATTGAAGCTAGTGTATGAAACAGACACATACCGTATTGTTGGTGCCCAGGTGATATCTGACACTGATTTCACACAGGCGATTAATACAATTAGTGTTTGTATTGCTAACAATATGACCATTGAACAACTGGCTTTAACTGATTTCTTCTTCCAGCCACATTTCAACAAGCCTGTGAACTATTTGAATCAGGTAGCATTGGAAGCAATGGCAAAGGAAAACGCGAAAGCAGCTGAGGAATTGAGTAAAGAGCATGCTGTGTTGGTTTAGAAAAATGGGCTATTGATGTAGAAACACCCGTACTAGCGAGTGGGAGACTCATCGTAACTTTCAAGACATGAAAGATAGATAACTTAGCATGAAAAGCGGACAGTGTCGTACTGTCCGTTTTTTCATGGGATAGAGGATAATGCATACGTTAAAGAAAACTATGCGAACTAAGAAATCACCAAACCTTGCACTTAGTCATTGAAGTTAATATTCCAACATATACGTACATGCTGGTTTCTGTAACGTAGCTCATTCCTGCTTGCCTATTTCTTCCTATTCACTAACTTTGACATTATAAACTCTTAGCCAGTAATCAATTTGGCATAAATGAGCAATGAGCTGTGGGCCAGTCATGAGCTGTCCATACCAGGGTTCTGTGAATTCTTTTCCTTCGCTTTCAACGAGAGCTTCAACTCGCTCCCGTTTGATAAACTCAAATAATCTGGAGTTGGGGTCTGCGAGTATTTCTTTCATCCACTGGACAACCTGACGGGTATATTCAGGGTGGAAGGTTTTCGGATAAGGACTTTTCTTTCGATATAAAACATCGTCAGGCAAAAGTCCTTCCAATGCTTTACGAAGAATTCCTTTCTCTCTGCCATGCAAGTTCTTTATTTCCCATGGGATATTCCAAACATATTCCACCAATTTATGGTCTGCGAATGGAACTCTAACCTCCAGGCTGGCACCCATACTCATTCGATCCTTGCGATCTAATAATTGTGCCATAAACCAATGCATGTTTAAGTAGAACAATTCTCTTCGCTGGGCGTCTTCTTCGCTTTCCCCAGCTAAACGTGGTGTCTCCTGAATGGTTTCTTGATAACGATCCAGGACATAGGATTTGAGATTTAGCTTCTTTTGCCATTCCGGGTGTAGTAAATCGATCCTCGAATCTAATGATTTCATCCATGGGAAAGTCGCTTCTTGATCGCTTAAGTTGTGAAACCAAGGATAGCCTCCAAAAATTTCGTCTGCACATTCTCCTGACAAACTAACGGTTGTATGTTCTTTGATTTTCCGGCAGAGCAATAATAAGGATGAATCAATATCTGCCATCCCAGGTTGATCTCGGAGCTCCACAGATTTCTTTAATGCATTTGCCAGTTCCGTTCCGGATATTACAACATGATGTTGGTTGGTAGAAAATTGGTCAACAACTTTTTCGATCCAAGCATGATCACTAGAGGGCTGGAATTTACTCTTTTGAAAATATTTGTCGCTACCTTCGAAATCCACCGAAAAAGTTGATAATGTGCCTTTGTCGTTTGCTGCAAAATAATTTGCCGCAATTGCGGTGATTGCGCTTGAGTCTAATCCACCAGATAAGAAAGTGGATATTGGAACATCTGCAACTAACTGACGTTCAACAGCATTGACAAATAAACGTCTAACTTTTTCTGCTGTTTCTTCTACGGTGTCCGTGTGTGCATGACTTTTCACATTCCAGTATCGCCAGACATCTAACCCATTTGTGGAAAAGGTTAATGCATGACCAGGGCGAAGTTCCTTCAACCCTTTGAAGATTCCGTGGCCCGGTGTTCTTGATGGTCCTAAACCGAATATCTCTGCAAGGCCAGTAACATCGACCTCAGCAGTAACAGCATCATGGGCTAAAATGGCTTTTAATTCTGAACCGAAAATAAAGCTTTCATCGTTTTCTGAGTAAAATAATGGTTTAACACCAAGTCGATCTCTAGCCATGAAGAGTTGTTTTCTATCCGGATCCCAGACCCCAAAAGCATAGATCCCATTTAAGTAGTTGACACAATCTTCTTTCCACTCGAGATAGGAAGCGAGTAGAACCTCTGTGTCGGATGAAGTTGTAAAAGCATGGCCTTTGCCTGATAATTCTTTTCTTAATTCCTCTGTGTTATATAATTCTCCATTGTATACAAGTGTATAAGTAATGGTATCCTTTTCCTTGTGCATTGGCTGCTTCCCGCCTTCAAGGTCGACAACGGCAAGTCGTTTATGCCCAAAGGCAGCGTTTTTACATGCCCATACTTGTGAATCATCCGGTCCCCTTGAAGTCAACGTATCTGCCATTCTTTGAACTGTTTGCTTTTCCTTCCGAACATCCTTTTTCCAATGAACGATGCCAGTGATTCCGCACAAAATATATCATCTCCTTCGCATTGTAGTAATTAATGGAAGTTATCATATGCAGCAAGATGGGATTTTGCCACAATTAAAAAGGTATGGCGGCATCTTGTTATTTATGTTGAAGGTCACTATGGGCTATTGCTTATTGGAACCCCTGCAGTCTTGAATAAAATTGTTTCACGAACCTGTAAAACAACTCTTCTGATGGCGCAAGTGTTCTTTCTTTTGGTTTAATGATTCCAACTGTGCGGCGAACCTCCGGGATTTCCAGAGGAATCTTAACGGTCATTCTTGGGGTGGATTCGTGAAAGGTGCTCTCTGGTAAAAGGGTGACTCCAATGCCAGCGGAGACGAGACCCTTAATTGCATCAAGGTCTTCTCCCTCTGCAGAAACAGTTGGTGTAAAACCTGCTTGCTTGCACGTGTCCAACATCATTTTTTTCAGGATGTACCCATTAGGAAAACTAACAAAGTCATCTTTTTTTAAGTCGCTAAGGTAAAGGCTATCTCTTTCTGCTAACGGGTGATTTATAGGAAGTAATGCCAGGATGCTTTCAGTAAATAAAATATGGGAAGCTATTTCCGGTTCACTCTTTGGCAGGGGTCCAAGGAATGCTACACCCATCTCTCCTTTTTTTACGGAATCAGTTAGAAAATGATAGGAACCCTGGCGTAGATGAAACTTGATATTCGGGTGTGCCTCCTTAAAAGCAGAAATAACACTTGGCACGAGATGTGTGGACAAGCTTGTTGGGAAGCCAATCTTGATGATCCCACGCTCAGGGTCCAGAAAGTCATCAATTTGTTTTTTAGCATGTTCAATGGCCTGCATAGCAAGCTTTGTATGTGTATAAAATGTTTTCCCAATCTGGCTTAATTTAATATTTCTGCCTTCCCGTTCGAACAAATTCACACCAAGTTCTTTTTCCAAGTTGGTAATTTGTCTGCTTATCGCCGACTGTGCAACATGTAAATGGACAGCCGCCTCCGAAACATGTTCCCGTTCCGCCACTTCCATAAAATAACGTAATTGGCGCAATTCCATATGCCATTCCTCCTTATCTATATCAAAAACGTATTAATTCTATCTAAATTATATATTGTTTCGAACGATTTGGAAATTTATAATTACCAATATAAAGATTTAACAAAAAATGGAGGGATATATAGTGCATTATAATCAGATACCGAAAGCACAGGGTTTGTATAATCCAACCTTCGAACATGATGCATGTGGCATTGGCTTGTACGCACATATTCATGGTGTGCCGAATCATGACATCGTAACAAAAGGCCTTCATTTGCTTTGCCAACTTAATCATCGGGGTGGAAGTGCTGATGAAACTTTAGGAGATGGAGCGGGATTACTAGTGCAGATCCCTGATATCTATTTTCGTAAGGAATGTCCTGAAATGAATTTGCCCGAGCCAGGACGTTATGGTGTTGGGATGATTTTTTTCTCTAATGATATGGATCATGAGGAATGGGAAAATGAAATTAACTCACTTATCAGGCAGGAAGGTCAGGAGGTACTAGGCTGGAGAACAGTGCCTGTCCATGTTAAAGATATTGGAATCGAAGCACAAAAAAGCTGTCCAACTATTCGCCAACTATTTATTGGAGCAGATGTTGCTCATAAGGATAATATGGATTTTGAACGGAAATTATATGTGATCCGTAAGCAGATTGAGAAATTGGTAGTTGAGCAGGGTGGGCATATTTATTTTTCCAGCCTCTCAAGCAAGACAATTGTTTATAAAGGCTTGTTACAGCCTGAACAACTGAATTCCTTTTACACAGATTTGCAGGATCCGGATTTTGAATCTGCCTTTGCGCTCGTTCATTCCCGCTTTAGTACCAATACATTTCCAAGCTGGGAAAGGGCACAGCCAAATCGGTATTTAATGCATAATGGAGAAATTAATACATTACAGGGAAATATGAATTGGATGCGGGCACGTGAGAAACAATTTGTATCCGAAGCGTTTGGTGAAGATTTAGAGAAAGTACTTCCTGTTCTGGATACAGATGGAAGTGACTCTGCCATGTTGGATAATGCACTGGAATTCTTAATTCTCGCAGGTCGGAAGCCGTCACATGTAGCTATGATGCTTATACCGGAACCGTGGGAGAACCACCCGGATATGTCAGATGATAAAAGGGCTTTTTATGAATACCATAGCTCTCTGATGGAACCATGGGACGGCCCGACGTCTATTGCCTTTACCGATGGAAAGCAGATTGGTGCTGTATTAGATCGGAATGGGCTCAGACCCGCACGATATTATGTTACAAAGGATGACTATTTGATCTATTCCTCGGAAGTGGGCGTTATTGAAGTGAAGGAGGATCAAGTTCTTTACAAAGACCGACTAAGTCCGGGGAAAATGCTGCTACTCGATATGGAAGATGGGCGAATTATTTCAGATGAAGAGATAAAAGAAGAATTAATAGATGCAAAGCCGTACGAAGCATGGCTGGATAAACAGCAGGTGATGCTACCGAACAAGGTGGAGCAATTCGAAAGGAACCCATTAAATAATTTGGTGAAAAGACAGAAGGCATTTGGTTATACGTACGAAGATGTTCACAAGTATTTAATCCCATTAGTAACAGAAGAAAAAGATCCCATTGGGGCGATGGGAAATGATGTTCCATTAGCGGTTTTATCCGATCACCCTCAATCCTTATTTGCTTATTTTAAACAATTATTTGCTCAAGTTACCAACCCTCCCATTGATGCTTATCGCGAGCAAGTGGTCACTTCAACCATAACAATGCTTGGTCCAGTTGGAAACATTCTCCAAAATGATGAAAAAATTTGCCGCAGATTGAAGCTTACTACACCTGTATTATCCAATCGTCAATTCCGTTTATTACAGTTGAACCACTATGAAGGTTTTGAGTCCCGTACCATTGATATATTATTCCATGAGGATTTGGAGCTTGCCTTGGAGCAGCTGTTCGAGAAAGCGGAAAAGCTAATTGCAGAGAGTGTGCATATCCTCATCCTCTCCGATCGGAACATGGATGAAAATAATGCAGCGATTCCTGTTCTTCTCGCGGTAAGTGCACTGCATCAGTATCTCGTTCGCCAGGGTAATCGGATGAAGGTAAGTATTATTGCTGAAACAGGAGAAGCCAGAGAAGTACATCATTTTGCAGCACTTATCGGTTATGGTGCGGATGCGATTAATCCTTACCTCGCATATGCAACATTAAATAAAGCAATTGAAGAGAACCATCTGCAACTGAGTTATAAACACGTGATCAATGTTTATATAAATAGTATTACAGAAGGCATTGTCAAAGTAATGTCCAAAATGGGTATTTCCACAATTCAAAGTTATCGGGGAGCGCAAACGTTCGAAGCGATCGGCATTAGTAAAACAGTTATTGATCATTATTTTACAGGTACAGCTTCTCAGCTTGGTGGTATTGGACTGGATACAATCGCTAAAGAAGCTTTGATGCGTCATAAACTAGCTTATGAAAATAATTTGGACACTTCGTTGGATGCGGGGAGTGATTTTCAATGGAGAAAGATGGGAGAGCATCATGCGTTTAATCCGAAAACCATCCATACACTTCAATGGGCGTGCCGCGAGGTGATTATGAACTCTTTAAACAATACTCCCACGCAGCCAATGAAGAGCGACTGAATTTTTTGCGGAATTTACTTGATTTTAAGGACAGGGAATCCATTCCTGTAGAAGAAGTCGAACCAGTTAGCTCTATTGTTAAACGATTTAAAACGGGGGCAATGTCTTTTGGTTCGTTAAGTAAAGAAGCACATGAAACATTAGCGATTGCTATGAATCGAATTGGAGGAAAAAGCAACAGCGGTGAAGGTGGAGAAGATCCGAAGCGTTATGCCCCTGATGCAAATGGAGATTTACGGAGGAGTGCCATTAAACAGATTGCATCCGGACGATTTGGTGTAAAAAGTCACTATTTGATTCATGCAGATGAACTCCAGATAAAGATGGCCCAGGGGGCAAAACCTGGAGAAGGAGGACAGCTGCCCGGGAATAAGGTGTATCCATGGGTAGCTGATGTGCGTGGATCAACCCCGGGTGTTGGTCTCATTTCACCACCACCACATCATGATATTTACTCGATTGAGGACCTGGCGCAATTAATTTATGATTTAAAAAATGCCAATCGGGAGGCACGTATCAGTGTGAAACTCGTTGCTAAATCAGGTATTGGTACGATTGCGGCAGGTGTTGCTAAAGGAAAAGCGGATGTTATTTCCGTAAGTGGCTATGACGGAGGTACAGGCGCTTCACCGAGAACGAGCATTAAGCATACCGGACTTCCATGGGAACTGGGTCTTGCTGAAACCCATCAAACGCTAATGTTAAATAACTTGCGCGAACGAGTGGTTTTGGAAACCGATGGCAAGTTAATGACCGGAAAAGATGTGGTGATGGCTGCATTGCTTGGTGCTGAAGAATTTGGGTTTGCAACAGCACCACTTGTTGTCCTTGGATGTGTCATGATGCGGGTATGTCATAAAGACACTTGCCCCGTTGGAATTGCTACCCAGAATCCCGAGTTGAGGGAAAAATTTATGGGAAATGCGGATCATGTTGTCAACTTCATGCATTATATTGCACAGGAAGTCAGGGAAATAATGGCGATGCTAGGATTTCGGACGATAGAAGAAATGATTGGCCGGACAGATATATTGACGATCAGTGAACGGGCTAAAGTGCATTGGAAAGCAAAGGACCTGGACTTGTCTACATTAATTTACCGTGTGGATGGGGGAAGAACCTGCCAAACCAAGCAGGATCATCAGCTTCAGCGCTCTCTGGATGAAAGTGCTATATTACCGATGGTTCTGTCAATCATTGAACAAAATGAAAAAGTGGATATCACCTATAACATTAAAAATACACATCGTGCCGTTGGAACTATTACAGGCAGTGAGATTACGAAGCGCTATGGGGAAGAAGGGATGGTTGAAGATGCGATCACATTACGGTTCAACGGTTCAGCAGGTCAAAGCTTTGGTGCCTATGTACCTAAAGGCATGACTCTCCGTTTGACAGGAGACGCCAATGATTATGTTGGAAAAGGACTTTCTGGCGGAAAAATAATTATTTCTTCCCCACCGGAAGCAAAGTCTGCTGAATCAGGCAATATCATTATCGGCAATGTTGCTCTTTATGGAGCAACAACTGGAGAGGCTTATATTAACGGATATGCTGGTGAACGGTTTGCAGTTCGTAATAGTGGTGCAAATGCAGTGGTTGAAGGAATAGGTGATCATGGCTGTGAATATATGACAGGAGGTCGTGTTGTCATACTGGGAGATGTAGGAAAAAACTTTGCTGCAGGTATGTCTGGTGGTATTGCTTATATTCTTACAGAGGATCCGGAGAAATTTGATGTGTTATGTAATAAAGAGATGGTTGCCATTGAGACAGTGTCAGACCCAATGGAGTTGGAAGAAGTAAAACGATTAATTCAAAATCATTATCACTACACTGCTAGTCAAAAAGCCCGTTTCGTTCTGTCTCATTGGAATGGATCCATGCAGAAATTAGTGAAAGTGATACCGAGAGATTTCCGGCATATGCAGGAACAAATACAAACATATAAGAATGCTGGGATGAGTGATAGAGAAGCAGCGTTGCATGCGTTTGAATTAAAAAAGAAGAATGCAGTTGGTAATCAGAATTTAAAAACGTCTACCGTTGTTCCATTATAAGAAGGTTTAGAATGGTATAGCGTCGATGGGTTCATACGTCCGGTGTGAAAAGATCGGAACTTATGAAAGGAGCGGTACTATGGGGAAATTAACAGGGTTTATGGATTATGCAAGAGAGGAAGTGGAGGAGCGAGAGGCTCGACATCGGATCAGTGACTGGAGAGAATATAAGGCGCCCTTTTCAGATGAAACGCTTAAAAGGCAGGGAGCGCGGTGTATGGATTGCGGGACCCCTTTTTGTCAAATTGGAGAAGTGCTCGATGGGGCAACAACTGGTTGCCCGATTTATAACCTCATCCCGGAATGGAATCACCTTGTGTATTTGGAAAAATGGGAGGAAGCACTGGAACGGTTGTTGAAAACAAATAACTTTCCTGAATTCACTGGCAGGGTATGCCCGGCACCTTGTGAAGGATCTTGTACCCTTGCTATTGCTGATCCAGCTGTGACGATAAAGAGTATTGAGCGTACGATTATTGATAAAGGATTTGAAAACGGATGGATAGCATCAAGAATGCCACGGAATCGAACAGGCAAATCTGTTGCGATTATTGGTTCAGGCCCTGCCGGATTGGCCAGTGCAGATCAGTTGAATCAAGCTGGTCATATGGTGACTGTTTATGAGCGGCAGGATCGAGCCGGCGGTTTACTAATGTACGGAATCCCAAATATGAAACTGGAAAAAGAAGTCGTGGAGCGTAGGGTTAGGCTTTTGGAGGAGGAAGGCATCCAGTTTATTTTAAACACGGAAGTCGGTATAGACATTCATGCCGATGAATTAAATGAAATGTATGATGCTGTCATCCTTTGTACAGGAGCCTGAAGCAGCGGGATCTTAAGGTGGAGGGGAGGGAAGCAAAAGGGATTCACTTTGCGATGGATTATTTGACTTTATCTACGAAAAGCCTCATAGGGGCTGAGGAAGAAGACCTGGAATGGATTGATGTAAAAGGGAAGGATGTCATTGTTATCGGCGGAGGAGATACCGGTGCGGATTGCATAGCGACAGCACTTCGCCAAGGATGTAAGAGTGTTGTTCAATTTGGCAAGCATCCGAGGCTTCCGACAGACAGAACTCCAAATAATATGTGGCCAGCATATCCGAATGTATTCACAGTGGATTATGCCCACCATGAAGCTACAGCTACATTCGGTCAGGATCCTAGGAACTATTCGATTCAAACAAAACGATTCGTTTCAGATAAGGATGGACAGCTGAAGGAAGTGCATACTGTCCAAATGAAGAAAATAAAAGAAAAAGATGGAAGTATCTCCTTCCAAGTAATCCCTGGTACGGAGAAGGTTTGGCCGGCGCAGCTTGTGTTTATTGCTATTGGATTTGAAGGAACTGAGCTTGGGTTATTACAACAGTACGGCATTGATACAAACCATCATAAGGTGAAGGCGACGTATGGGGATTTTACTACAAACAAAGGGAATGTTTTTGCAGCTGGCGACGCGCGGCGTGGACAAAGTTTAATTGTCTGGGCGATTAATGAAGGGCGTGAAGTTGCTCATAAAGTAGATTCCTATTTAATGGGAAATTCTGTACTGCCATCGTATTTGAAAGGATAGCAAAGAAAATTAGAATTCTTAGGAGGCAAAAATATGGGTGTAACATTATCGAAGGAACAAATACGCAAAAAAATGGATGAGGAAAATGTGCGGTTCATCCGCCTGCAATTTACCGATATGCTTGGAACCATTAAAAATGTGGAAATTCCATTAAATCAACTGGAAAAAGCGTTGGACAATAAAATGATGTTTGATGGATCCTCGATTGAAGGCTTTGTACGAATTGAAGAATCTGATATGCTTTTATATCCTGATTTAGATACATTTGTGGTTTTTCCATGGACATCAGACAAAGGGAAGGTAGCACGCTTTATTTGTGATATCTACAATCCGGATGGAACACCATTTGAGGGGTGCCCACGCTATAATTTGAAAAGAAACCTTAAGAAAATGGAAGCAATGGGTTTTTCTGCATTTAATATTGGAACAGAGCCGGAGTTTTTCCTGTTTAAATTAAATGAGAATGGTGAACCAACCTTGGATCTGAACGATAAGGGCGGCTATTTCGATCTTGCCCCAACAGATTTGGGGGAGAACTGTCGTAGAGAAATCGTTCTTGAATTGGAGGAGATGGGGTTTGAAATTGAGCTTCCCATCATGAGGTCGCTCCTGGACAGCATGAGATAGATTTTAAATACGCAGATGCGCTAAAACACGCGGATGATATTCAAACATTTAAGCTGGTAGTAAAAACGATAGCCCGCAAGCATAATTTGCATGCTACATTTATGCCAAAACCTTTATTTGGTGTGAACGGCTCGGGCATGCATGTGAATATGTCCTTATTTCAAGAGGGCAAAAACGCATTCTTTGATTCACATGGTGACATGCAATTGAGTGAAGTGGCCTACCAGTTTACAGCTGGTATCATAAAGCATGCAATTCATTTCACGGCAGTAACAAATCCCACAATCAACTCATATAAAAGGCTTGTCCCTGGGTATGAAGCACCATGCTATGTTGCATGGTCCGGTTCGAACAGAAGTCCCCTCATTCGTATTCCATCTTCGAGGGGATTAAGCACACGTATTGAAGTACGAAGTCCTGATCCCTCGGCCAATCCATATATGGCCTTGGCGGTGTTGCTTGCAAGTGGACTTGATGGCGTAGAAAACAAGCTGACACCTCCAACGGCTGTGGATCAAAATATCTATACAATGAACAAATCAGAACGAATTAAAAATGGCATCCGCGATTTGCCAGCAACCTTAATGCATGCATTAGAAGAGCTGGAGCAGGATGAAATTATTAAGCAAGCACTTGGTGAGCATCTACTGGAACATTTTGTGGAAGCCAAGCAGATCGAATGGGATATGTTCCGTACAACTGTTCATCCATGGGAACGGGAACAGTATCTGTCTAATTATTAGTTTTGTATTATATATAAACATGGAGGAGTACGGAGGAGACTCACATTTTGATATAACATAATTTTTTGAGAAGGTCGCTTTCGTAGAGCGCCTTTTCTTTGTGGAAAAGTTGCAATTTTGGAAGCTGAATAGTCTCTCTCCTATTGTGTGTGACAATTAGGATGTCATCAATAATAACTGAATTAATTAAGTGTAAATAAAGGGAAATGTGAAAAGCCTTCCAAAAGGAAATATAAAACCTTTTGGAAGGCTTTACTTTTTTAGTTAACCTCCATGCCCTTCGAATTTTTAAGTTTATTCATTTCTTCTGTTGCAGAAATAATAGATAGAAATAGTAATTTAAATCTAGGGATTAAGCTGTCAATTACCAAATATTCCTCTTCACTATGCCATTTACCACCGACAGGCCCCATTCCGCATATAGTAGGAGTCCCAAGCGAAGCTACAAAACCGGCATCTGAAGCGCCTTTTTCATGTTTTTCAGAAACGTTCAGGTTTAATTTCTCTGCGGATTTTTGAACTAATTCAAATAGAGTGGCGACACCATCATGCTTTTCCATTGGTGGGATTCCTTCACCACCTTTTAATTCGCTAATAGTACCGTCTATAAAACTAGTGTTGAAAATAGAAATAAGCTGCTCTTTAACATTTGCGAGATCATTGGAAGTAGGATAGCCAACATGTATAGTGCCGTTTACTTCTGCTGCAACAACGTTAGAGTTTGTACCACCATGAATTGTCCCGATATTTACGCTTATGCCTTTTTTTGTATCATTCAACTTTTGGATTTCCACAATTTTATAACCTAATTCCTCTATTGCACTGATACCTTTTTCTTTAGCTACACCAGAATGAGACGCTTTTCCGTTGATGCTAAAGTTAAAATGAGCTGATCCTTTCCGTTTTGTTACAACTTCACCATTCGGTCTTCCAGATTCTAGTATAAATGCAGCATTAGCTTCCCGGGCTCTTTCTTTAATGAGTCTTCTGGATATGGGGGAACCATATTCTTCATCTGGTGTAAATAATAATTCTATATCGCACGTTTCTATACCAAACTTTTTTATAGTAGCCGCAATATAAATCATACTGACTATTCCTGCTTTCATATCTGACACACCTGGGCCATAAACGTTTGTTTCATCCTTGTGAAATTTATGTGTTTTTTCAGTGTTAGGCGGGTGGACAGTATCATAATGACCAAGTAAAAGAATTTTTCCAGGAATAGCCCCTTTAATGTTTGCGATGAGTTGATCACCATATTCATCTAGCTTTTTTCGAGTGTAATCAATATTATATTTCTTGAGATTATCAGCGATTAATTCAGCTGCTTTATTAACATTATCCTTATTGTGGGTGTACGTATTAATATCTACCAATCTATTTAGTAAATGAAATATCTCTTTCTCATTACTTTCAATAAATTGTAATGCCTGTTCTACTGCCATGTGTATCCTCCTAGCTGTAAACTAATTATTATCAAATTGTTTTTAATATCTCCAGATTATCTACAGTCATTAGTCTATCTTCGTTTTCTATTTCCTTTATCATGCCTAATAAGCTACAAGTCAATGGAGTAGCTATATTGTGCTTTTTAGCGAGTTCAATAACTGGTTCTAGATAATAAGGGACTTCTGTTTTTCTTTTATGGATTTTCAGATCTCTCCAAAAACCCGTTTTAACTTTTTTATATGTGAGTAATCTATTAATATGTTTATCAAACTGTGAGTTTATTTTTGTCCAATTCCTTTGTTCCTTTGGATAAATTAAAGAAGGTACCCAATCATCAAATTCCTCTGGTTCTACACCCTCCTGATGAGCAACAACAAGTGCTTCTGAAGCCAGTTCAATCAGCACTTCTCTATTTTCAACAGGCTTCAGAACATCTACTATTCTTTCATCTGTTAGAGCGGTTGCTATTAGAACAGAAGCATAAGACATTTTTCCCCATAGGTATCCTTGTATATTGGAGGTTTTTTTTGCATCTCCCCAGTTCAACAACTTTCGATGAATAACTTCTAAGCGATTTGTAAAAGAACCATCTAATTCGCCTATATAAAGGCTTCCTGCACCTCCATATTTTATATGCCCTGGCCCTATATAATCTGAAAATATATTTACAAAACTCCCGATTGTTCTATCGACACCTATTAAATTGGCAATTACTTGCTCACAAAGTCCATTTTGCAAAGATACAACCATAGATTCATTATTTAATTTATTTTTTATCTGAAGAATTGCAGTTTCGGTGTGCTGTGCTTTGACTGCTAGAAAAACTATATCTAAATATAGATCCATTTCCATAAATTCTTCCATCGTAACAGCATTGATCTGGGTAGTGAAATCTTCTGTTAGCGCTTCTACTCGTAAACCGTGTTTATTTATCCTTTGAATATGTGCCTCATTAACATCCACTAATGTAATATTTTCACCTGATTTTGCGAGGTACCCTGCGATAACCCCACCTATAGCACCTGCACCAATTATTGTGATAGCCATTTTGAACACCTTTTTTCGTTATATATTCCATCCCATTCCATAAACACCGGGAAGTGTTAATTCTCTTTTTAATTTTTCGGCTGCTTGCTTAGCCCAGTGTGGGTTTTTTAATAGACCCCTGCCAATAGCAACCATATCTACCATCTCATCTTTAATTACTGAATCTGCAATAAAAGGAACTTCTAAGCGGCCCACACCTATTACAGGTACAGTACAAATATCTTTTATCTGTTTTCCAAGTTCAATTTGATAGGCTGGAAAAACTTCAGGCCGATTTGGATCGTTCCCTCCTGAACTCACATCAAATGCATCAACTCCCAAACTTATAAAATCAGGGATATATTGGAGGATATGGTCAATATTATAGCCGCCTTCACTATATTCCTTACCAGATATTCTCATAATCAATGGCATATCTTCAGGTATGTTTTTTCTAACGGTACATATTACCTCATTGGCAAACCGCCCATAATCACCGTATTCATCTTTTCTGTTATTACTTAAAGGCGAGAGAAATTGATGGATCAAATAACCATGGGCACCATGAATTTCAATAGCGTCAAAACCCGCCTTAACAGCAAGTCTTGCTGATTCACCAAAATAATCAATGATATTATGAATGTCCTTTTTAGTTAGTTCTTTTGGTGTACTATACTTGTTAGAAAAAGATATTGCAGATGGAGCGACGGCTGTCTCATCACTAATTT
Organism: Virgibacillus halodenitrificans JCM 12304; assembly: GCF_001310895.1. Lineage (GTDB taxonomy): Bacteria > Bacillota > Bacilli > Bacillales > Amphibacillaceae > Virgibacillus_Q > Virgibacillus_Q halodenitrificans. The sequence continues at coordinate 22,491 of NZ_BAZS01000009.1, forward strand.
CAGATTTCCGGCCAGCATGCGCTAACTGTATGCATACTTTAGCTCCTTGATCTTTACAAAAATCAACAATCTTTTTATATGCAGGGACTTGATTCTCTGACCAAAGGCCAAGACAATTTTCTGTGATTCTGCCTCTTTTCTCCACATTTGTCATTTCAATACATATAAAACCCACTCCTCCAATCGCTCGCGAACCATAATGTATAAAATGCCAGTCAAGTGGATATCCATCTTTGCCTTTATATTGGCACATCGGGGACATCATAATTCTGTTTTTAAGTTCTAATTTGTTTATTTTAATAGGGTGAAATAAACCTACTGCCATTGTCATTACCTCCAGAAGATTTCTTTGTGATCTCAGCCAAGTTCTCTAATGTTGTAAATTCTACCTCTGGAAATGAAGAGATATAATTAACAAGCTTTTCTAGATAATCTATTCTATGTGCTCTACCAATTAATTGTGGATGAAATGTTAGAACAATAGATTTCTCTTCCTTATAAAGTGCTGTAAATTCTTCCTTCCAAGTTTTAAAAACAGACTCAGTTGGTTGGATTAATCGGCCGTTTAATCTGGATGGAACATAAAAAAGGGAGCATCATCCATAAGCCATTGAACTGGTATTTCTACCACACCATTTAAATGAATATAGGGGTCATCTGCGTCCATCATATTGGAGGAATAAAGGAAATTATATTCAGCTAGAAGATTTAGCGTATTTGAACTGAATTCCCAGGCAGGTGAGCGATAACCCTTTGGTTTTTTTCCTGTTAAACCTTCTATTATATGAATTCCTTTTTCTATTATTTGCTTTTCTTCTTTTACATCCAGGGTGTGTGGATATTCATGCAAATATCCATGATGTCCAACTTCATGACCGTGTTTTACAATTTGTTTCATTTCATCAGTATATGTTTCAATAATCCAGCCAGGTATGAAAAAAGTGCTTTTAATAGAGTGTTTATGAAGGAGGTTTAATATTCTTTTTACACCTGTTTTTGGCCCGTAAGCTCCATGTGATAATGCGACAGGTCTCTTCCAATTACCTTCATCTCTAGATGTCCATAAGGTTTCTCCGTCTACATCAAAAGATAAAGCTACGTATCTTTTTTGCATTTTTTTTCACCTCAATAAATTCCTATCTAATGTTTAAAATGGTGCTATTATCTTTATCAATATTCTCTTGATTTTCTCCAAATAATTTAAAGGTTTTTGGATTCCATAGTTTAAATACCCGGAACAAAATAAGATAAAGTAATGATGAACCTGCGAAGAATAGCATGGATGTTCCAACATTCCATCCCCATAAAATAGGGGCTATACCTAAAAAGATTTGCGTCATGGTTAATGGTAATAATGAATTGTAGAGAGCTATTTCAAGAATTGGTGGGGTTTTAAATCTAGGATCACAATTCTTAGTAATAGAAGAGAATTGGGAACTTGACCTGTCACCATTCCATAAAATGATATACTCCTTTCAAAATCGTAATTGCTTCCCATTCGTTGTCCAATATAAAAGCAGATGACGGTAGTTAGTATGCCGCCAATAACCGTGACAAAAATAATCGGAAGTAGAAATTGTTGTATAGATGCAAGAGAAATAGACATAAAAGATGCCACAATCATAAAATCAACCATCCAACCTGTTAACGACTTCTGCAGATCATCAGAAAACAAGTGGCTAATTTTTAATTTTTTCGCAGCGGTGGAGAAGATCATTCCCCAGAGTACGCCGAAGATAAAAAGGGAACCCATTATAAATGATGCTAGATTAGCAGGGAGTATTTCGCTTAACCATGTCATTGAATAGTAAGCAATAAGGTATACCGCACCAATAATAGCGATATGGAATGCAAGCGTTTCCAAATTAGAAGAATGAAAGGTTAAATTTCCCATTTTCTCAGGCTTATCTTTTTCCATTACACCCTTTAATAAATTCTTAGAAAGCTTTTCGGAATTTTTTGCCAGCCCTTTTCTGATTCCGTATCGTGCAAGTGGGATTCCTACAAATGTAGCAAATATATAACCAACTACCGCAAAGGTAATAGCTACGGACGCAGCGTTTTGGAAACCAATTTCTTCAGCAACCCCACCGTAAGAGATAGCTTGTCCTGTACCCATTGAGAATCCAAATGGCAGTAGAATTCCATACATAGGATCCATAGATTCTCCAAAAATATTTAAACCTTTAATTGTTAACATACCCATAAGAGCTTGTAAATTTACGAGTAAGCCCCAAGCAACTGCAAACCAGATAACTCCTTTGGTTAATGTACTGCCATTTTTCTGTTTAGTGAGGCCATTGTTATTATGACTTCCTGTGCCGGTTAATCCGATAGATATAAAAGATATAATAAAAAACTGTGCAACAAACGTTTGTAATAACCCCTGTGGGATTTGAATTAACCCAAAGTTAATAAGAATGAATCCTACAATTCCTCCAATAGCTGAGCTAGGAATTAGCATTTTTTGCAGGAAATTTATTTTATATCTCAAAAAACTACCTACTACAATCATTAGTGAAAGCCATCCAAAGCCAATCAATACTTCATTTCCCATGTAAATTCCTCCTAAAATTAATATGTTTTGCTAGAGGAGACAGATATCTGTTGTAACCACCCCATTTTTCATTTATTTAAAAAATATATTATTTTCTGTTATTATATAGTAAAAGTATATAAATTAAAAATATATATTTGATATCCTTTATATTAAATAATATATATGAGATTTCTCATTGGAGGAGATTTTATGAATTTACATAAACTTTATTGTTTTACCAAGGTAGTAGAAGAAGGAAGTATTTCAAAAGCAGCAAAAGTCCTTAATATGACACAACCCCCTTTAAGTATTGCTATCCAATCTTTTGAAGAAGAACTTAACGCGAAGTTATTTGAACGTAAAGGAAGAAGACTTATATTAACGGATATTGGTGAGTTATTATATGAAAGAGCGAAAGAAGTATTTGCATTAACAAATCAAATTAGCAACGAGGTTAAAGATCAAAAAAGCGGTCAAATTGGAACAGTCAATGTAGGGTGCTCAACAGTTGCTAATTTAACTGTATTACCTGAGGTAATAAAAAATATTCGTGAAGAAACGGCTGACATTGTTGTTAAAGTTAAGGAAGGAAATTCACATTACGTTATAAGTGAGTTAAGAAATAATAATATTGATGTAGGAATTGTAAGAAATGTTTTTCAGGCTGAGGATTTGGATTTTAATACGATAATCACGGAACCGTTAATGCTAGCACTTCCACCTGAGCATCACTTGTTAGGAAAAACGAACATAACATTAGAAGATTTAAAGCATGAAAACTTTTTACTACAGTCTACGACACTAGGAAGAAATATCTCTGATATTATTATTGAATCCTGTTATAAGAATGGATATACACCTAAAGTTATCTATTGGGGAACTAGTACTTTACCGATGCTTTCTATGGTTAGAAAAGGATTGGGAATAGCATTTGTACCTAAAATATTTGAAAAGTTGGATGAAGTCGCTCTACCTCCAATGGTTGAGTTTATTCATCCAGACTTTACGACTAATTTAACCATTGTAACGCCCAAAGACAGATACATTTCTTCAGCAGCCAAAAAATTTCTTCTTACTACTAAAAAGGTTATAGAAACACTGTATGAGCATTAAAATTTATTAGAAATGGGAGAATTGAAAATAACTAGGCTACCTCCAGGTCAATTTTAGGGTGCTTAGGGCCGTGGTAATTTTGCAATTATGGATATGGAAGACTATGAAAAAAGTCAAGCTACGCTCAGATTGCTTTCTAAACTTATGGAAGCTGAGAAGGTCATCAAAACGGGGGATGAATGGCTGACTGAAGAACAAGTAAGGAGAAAGCTCTGTAATTAAAAAAGGATGTCACCGAATTTTGGTAACATCCTTTTTCTATTATTCTTCTACTGCAGCTTCAAATGCTTTTTTTCCGCCAACAATAGGAAGAAGTGCCTTGCTCTGTCCTAAAGAGACGTCAATGGTTGCTTTGTTTTGCATAGGGAGTAAGCGTTGGTAATTACTACCTGCAATAACAATACCAATCCGATGACCTTCCTTAAAGACATAGTCCTCTGGTAGTGTATCCCATTGGAAACGGTAGCTTTTCTCAGGTTTTAGCAAGTCTGTATAATCAAGAGTTTTCCAGTTTGTTGCATCCATCCAACCATGTGTGACAATTTCATATGGTGCCTCATGAGTTGTCTTTTCTGTTTCTTTATAACAAGCATCATCGGCTGCTGTGCTTTGTCCCCAACAGCTTTCCTCTTCAAGGGTACGAACACCTTCACCACGGTCACGATGATTGACTCTCTCATCTGTTCCGTAATCGACGATAAGTGCTGTTAAATTAGTATTTTCTTTATTGACACTGGCTCGGATATCAATTTCCGGAATTCCACTTAGTCGAAGGTCATCTTCCAACTCAGGGGTCATGAACATTAACCTGTTTTCCTTTGTTGAAAATTCATTTTCTACCATTGCGCTCTCACGCTGGTACGGTTCATCAACGAACGTTTGGTTGAAGTTGCCTTTAACCGGTCCTGTTGTTAATACACCTGGTAGATTTCCATCGGCAGGTGCAAGTCTTACTTTCACCGCTTTTGAATTTTGATCCGGCCAAGCGGAATAGGTCTCCCATTCATCTGCTTCCCGTTCAATATCTACAGCCGGTTCGTCCATAATTCCGTTATCAATATCTAGTAACCAATGATCAAACCAGCGGTGGAGGGTATTAACCCATTCTTCTCTACGGAAATCAAATGGATCCACATGTCCTGTTTGGGTAAGCCAGAGTTTTCTTGGCACATCATTTTCTTTTAAAACTTCCCACCAGTTTGAAAAGTGATTTGCCTTCACATTATAATCATTAATACCATGTACAACGAATACACTTGCTTCTATGTTATGTGCATCTTTTATATAATTGCGTTCATCCCAAAAGGAGTTATAGTCACCAGTTTCGTCGTCAGCTTTTTCCTTGATATTCTCACGAACTGGGGCACAGGCAGGGACTCTTTCGCTGCTTGTGACCAACTTGGATAAACCGTTGGGACCATTATTGCGAAACGTAATACCTTCATAGCGATAATAATCATACCAACTACTGATTGCTCCGATTGGGACAATTGTTTCGAGGCCCTCCACACCAGTAGCGGCTACACCGTTAGCCAATGTACCATCATAGGATTTTCCGATCATACCAACCTTTCCTGTTGACCAGTCTGCGACAATTTTCTCTCCGTTTTCGTTCCATGCTTTTCCTTTTCCGTTTAACCATTCTATTACGACTTTAATACTTTCTATTTCTTCAACGCCACCTGTTGTCGGGCAACCATCCGAGTTGTTACTCCCTACCATATCTACTTGCACCACAGCATATCCTCTCGGAACAAAGTAGTTGTCATAAAATAATGGAAACATATCATTGACACCATCACCGTCAGTATCCTTTATTTCAGATTCGTTTCCACGCCCGAGACTCTCGTAATATGGACTTGCATCCATAATTACAGGAACCTTCATGTCGCCGTTTGATTCCTTTGGCCGGATGATGTCTGCTGCAATTCGATCGGGGGTTCCATCTTCATCACTGTCCAATGTAGATTCCACATAGATGCTCTCTTTAATAGCATCTGCATAATCATACTTTTCTGCAGTAACCCCATCATCGAGCTCATACGCTTGTTGAATGCTATTGCTTTCAGCCTCGTCAGCATAGCTTAATGATGGCATAGCAAGACTCACTGCCATCACTAGTGTTAGCATCCATGAAAAAGATTTAGTGCCTTTTCTCCTTAACAAATAAATCACTCCAATTCTAGTATACTATTTATATAATATTCTAAATAGTTTAGAATGAAAGAGTTAATAGCACTAAATTTGGTAGAAAAAGGAGATTGATGTCATACTTTGGGCCCGTGGTGTAGAAATAGATACAAGCGTAAAAAGGAGCTTAAACTTTCTCTTTTTCTACTATTTCTATAAGCTCTGCTAGTTTACAGATCTCATATGTTGGCTTGATTTCCGTGTTGTTATCTTTTTTATGTGGATTGAACCAGCAAGTATCTACTCCGTAATTGATTCCACCTTGGATGTCGGAAGTCAATGAGTCACCAACGATCAAAACATCCTCCTTCTCCTTAATACCTAGTTTAGAAAAGGTATAATCAAAGAAACCCACGTGAGGCTTCTGGTAACCGGCATCCTCAGAAGTAATGATATGGTCGAAGCTATTATATAGCGGAGAACGACTCAATCTAGAATTTTGCACTGTAGTGAATCCGTTTGTTACCACACCTAGCTTATAGTCGTTAAGCTGATCAAATAATTCTAAGACCCCATCCATGAGATGTACTTCTTTACCGAGATAGTTAAGATATACTTCATTGAATGTTTTCGGATTAATATCAAGGTCATGCTGAAGAAAGAGCCTTCTAAACCTCTCTACTCCTAGTTCGGTTACAGATAAAAGCCCCTGCTCCAGATCCCTCCATAGCCCTTTGCTGATTTTTCTGTAATCAGGTTGGTAATCCACTAATCCCGTTGGTAATTTGTAAGCAAGAAAAGTATGGTGAAGAGCACTTTTTTCTGAGGCACCAAAGTCCATTAATGTATCATCCACATCGAATAAAATAGTTTTATAGTTCATAGTTTCCTCCATTTTGTTTCTGCTAAATTTGAGCTTATCATTCTGTTCTTTATGAATTAACTTTCCTTACTTTATCATCTTTATAAGCTGTCTGTCACTGGGGTTAGGAGGGATGGTATTTGCTGAAGTATATTTCTTAGGGAAGGTTTAGGAGAGACTGAGAGTTTATATTAATGTTATCAAGAAATCCACGAAACGACGGATGCCGCTTCGCGGATTTACTTATTGTTTTAGTGAGCCGTTTTCTGATGGGCATAACAAAAGACTTTTCCATTGAACTTTTTATTTGATAAACAGAATGCCTCTACTTTTTGTGAGACAGGTTTATTACAAATGACACAAGTAGAACTTGAACTGGAATCTTCTACTAATGTATTTGTTTTTAATGCATGTTTATGTTTTTCTATCATTTCGGGGTCAGTAATATTGGCATTTAAAAAAGCATGATAGATTGTGTCAATGTCATTTTCAGATAGGAGAGGCTCTTTGTGATGAATTTTTAATACGGAAACCTTTCTATGGAGAAACTCTGATAACTCCACATCATATACAATGAGCTCATTGGATGCTATTTTACGATAATCATCGCCTACTTTAAATGTGGAACGTTTTGTAAAAGATACCATAGAGATAAATAGATCGCGGTACTTTTTATCTATTAAGGATGTTAATGCCTTTATATGTCCATAGTTTTGCACGAAAGGGTTCATCATTTTAAACTTGCCATTAACTAACCAGGTTTTGCGGTCTTTTCCGCCATAGATGGTCCCTTGGTAGTTTTTTGTTTCGATGACAAATATACCATGAGAAGTTAAAACAACATGGTCAATTTGTGAATATCCTGACTTCGCTTTTGGGTTACTAACAAGAAGGTCACTAAGATAGCGACATCCCTTTGGTAGCTGATCCAATTGAATATCAATCTTGTATTCTCCTATTTCACCTTTCCTCGTAGCGATATGCTCATTTGTTTGTTTGGGTTTCTGGGATTTAGTATGCATTTGTTTAGGTGGGACGACTTTCTTTTTCTTTTTAAAAAAGTTTAGGAATAATAGCATAATCTTCTCCTTATTAAATTGGTTTACTATTTTTCTATTGTACCTTTTTGTGGGGAATTTAACTATAGTAAATGAGGACAGTGCTCTGAAATGCTCTGAAATATTTTCTAATGGAAGAGATAGACCGAGGCATTGATAGACTCCCAACGTACAATACATAATCCACCCCAAACAAAACAAATGTTCCCCGAAAAGATGACACCTTCCTCCCCGCATGCTACACTAAAAGCAACGTTAAATTTTTCGGGTGATAATATGAAGCAGAGCATAAAAATAGCTGCGAGGACGCTAGTGGAGTATGTTTTTCGCAGTGGCAGTATAGAAACTGGTTTCCGCAGTTCGCAACCTTTGGTGGACGGCACTAAGGCACACCAGAAAGTTCAAAAGACGTACGGTAAAAACGATAAAAAGGAAGTTTATCTAAAAACAGAAATTCCTTTTGAGGAGATGACCTTTCAAATAGATGGCCGCTGTGACGGTCTTCTTATAAGTGAGGATGGATCGCTGACCATTGATGAAATTAAATCAACCTCCGGGTCACTTGATGCTATTACGGAGGACAGCTATCCGGTTCACTGGGCACAGGCGACAGTCTATGGTTATATTTATGCCACAGACAATGACCTGGACAAGATAACTATCCAGCTTACGTACATACAAGTTCGTACAGAAGAAAAGAAATACTTTCAGCGAAGCTTAACCCGTGAGGAATTGGCCGATTTTGTCATGGATGTAGTAGCACAATATGCTCCGTATGCCAGGCTGCGATTAGAATTGAAGCGTACACGGGATGAGAGTACCAAGATGCTGGCATTTCCGTTTGAAAGCTATAGGGACGGACAACGCAAGCTTGCAGGAGCTGTGTATAAAACAATTCACGAACAAAAGACGTTGTTTGCCAAAGCATCAACGGGAATCGGGAAGACAATCTCAACCATTTTCCCATCCGCAAAGGCAATTGGCGAGGGCCATTTGGAAAAAATATTTTATCTGACAGCAAAGACAATTACCCGCACTGCCGCAGAAGAAGCATTCCGACTCTTACAGGAAAAGGGGCTGGCAATTACAGTCGTTACAATTACTGCTAAGGATAAGATCTGTTTTCAAGAACAGGTGAACTGTGACAAAACGGAATGTCCTTTTGCGAACGGGTATTATGACCGGATTAACGGGGCGATATTAGATATTTTGCAGAACGAAACATTAATGACAAGACCAGTGATTGAAAAATATGCGCGCAAGCATACCGTCTGTCCGTTTGAGTTTTCATTAGATTTGGCATATGCAGCAGATGCAGTGATTTGCGATTATAATTATATTTTTGATCCAAAGGTGTCCTTGCAGCGACTGTTGGATGAACAGAGGAAAAAGTCGGCGTTGCTCGTTGATGAGGCACATAATCTTGTCGATCGTGCGCGAGAGATGTATTCGGCAACCGTGGAGAAGGAAACCTTTCTTGCGCTATACCGGATGTATAAAGATGAAAATGAAGTTATAGCCAAATCGGCAAATGCCGTAAATGAGTATCTTATGGAAAAGAAGAAGCAAAATCAACAGCTGGAAAAAGAATTGGATGAAAAGCTTGTACATGTCGTGGATGCATTCGCGTATGCGGCAGAAGAAGAGCTAATGCGTGGTGGGGAAGCGGAGGAATTATTGCTAAATGGCTACTTTAGTGCCCAGCGTTTGTGAAAATTGCCAGATTGTATGATAAGCGTTTTACCAGTTATATGACGCTTGAGGGTAGTGATGTACAGTTGAAGTTGTTTTGCCTGGATCCTTCCCATCAGCTAAAGCAAATGGGTAAAGGATTTCGTTCCAAGATCTTCTTCTCTGCCACGCTAACCCCTGCAGGCTACTATATGGACTTGCTTGGTGGAAAGGCGGAAGATTATGTTGTATCCATCCCGTCCCCGTTTCAGCGTGAAAATGCGGAAGTGATTATCCAGCCTTTATCAACTAGGTATCGTGACAGGGAGCATACGATAGAGCCGATGGTCCAATTTATCGTTGATTTATTACAGCAGAGGGAAGGGAATTTTCTCGTATTTTTCCCATCCTATAAATATATGCTGCAGGTATATGAGCAGTTTACCGCAACAGCACCTGGAGAAAAAGTGATCTTACAGGAAACAAGCATGACGGAAGAACGTCGGGAGGATTTCCTGAATTCCTTCCAGGAGAACGAGGACCGGCTTGTTGGCTTTGCTGTACTTGGCGGGATTTTTTCTGAGGGTGTGGATCTAAAAGGAGATCGATTGTCTGGAGTAATTATTGTCGGAGTCGGGCTGCCGCAAATTGGCTTTGAACGGGATATTATTAAGGATCACTTCCAGGCAAATGGACATAACGGCTATAATTATGCGTATGTTTATCCTGGGATGAATAAAGTACTGCAAGCAGGCGGGCGGCTAATTCGTACAGACACAGACCACGGCACCATCGCTTTGATCGATGATCGTTTTCTTCAGCCGATGTACCAGGAGCTGCTTCCATATGAATGGCAGCATTATTCTGTTGGAGGAGCGGCGTCGGGTTCTTTTCGGGGGTAGTAGAGAGGACAGCTTTGGTAGAGTTAAAGAGAATCCTATTATTCTAATAATGTAGGTAATTGCAGCTCGCTATGACTTTTTAGCGGGCTGTTAAATGAAAAAGACCGTTTGGTGTATTCACATCATTCGGTCTTTTATTGGGTTGTGAGTTTCTATAATAAATAATTTTTATGTCACAAAGAACATGAATAAATTCTAATTGATCTTTAAGTGATACCCACTCGAATTATACTACTTAATTCAAACCTAAAGGTGCTTATTTAGACTTTTTAGTTCTTTTATATAAGTTTATTGAGCTTACGTCTACAAGTTTTCAGGATAGAATTTTCACCTCTCATTTTTTTGATAATTTCCACTTGTAATTTATTTAGTAGAATGCTATTATTTAACTAGCAATTAATGCAAACGGTTGCGCAATAAATGCACATAAATGTATAAGAGTGACTCACTAGTGCCATCCTTGTTTTAATTGCTATACTTTTAACTTGTTTATAATATGTGTGCATAATTTTATTAAAGAATGCAAACGTATTCATGAATGAGCTAACACCAAAAAGGGGAGTTGAGTGAAATGAGAGCAAAGCATTTGTTTTCAAAGGTAGCAGTTGTTGCAATGATAATTGGTTTGTTTTTAGCAGGTTGTTCATCAGATGATAGCAATAAATCGAACAACAGTGAAGCGAGTTCCGGAGATAAAGTTACTATTGATATTTTCCAAGGGAAGGTAGAGTTTAAGGACCAATTTGAAGCACTGGCCAAGCAATATGAAGAAAAAAATCCAGATGTTAAAATTAACGTTAAAACAGTGGGCGGCGGAACGGAATATGCTCCTGTCTTAAAGTCTCAATTCTCCTCTGGTGATGAACCGGATATCTTTAATGTGACTGGCCCGCAAGATGTAATTGACTATAAAAAATACTTAGCAGATATGTCAGATACAGAAGCTGCAAAGGCAGCTATTGATGGTACCTTAGCAACAGTTCAGGATGGTGATAAAATACTGGGTTTGCCATTTAACCAAGAAGGATATGGACTAATTTATAATAAGCGTCTATTTGAAGAGGCTGGCATAAAACCAGAAGAGATACTTACGTTCGAAGATTTAGAGCAAGCTGTTGAAAAGTTAGACAGTAAAAAAGATGAGCTGGAGATAGAAGCGGTTTTTGCCTTACCTGGTAAGGAAGCATGGGTAATGGGTGATCATTTGGCAAATGCTTTCTTGGCTCCTGAATTTGACCACGATGTAATGAAAGCGTTTGAATCTGATACGGTAAAATTTGAAAGAGGCAAAGAAATGAAGCGTTTTCTGGATTTGCAAAATAAATATTCTGTGCAGCCGGTGTTAAGTCTGGATTATTCTCAACAAGTGGAAGAGTATTTTTCGCTTGAACGTGTAGCGATGATTCAACAAGGAAACTGGGTTTATCCATCGGTTGAACAAATGGATCCTGAAGTTGCTGAGAATATTGGCGTACTGCCAATTCCGGTAGAAGGTTTTGAAGGTAGTATTCCGGTGGGAGTTCCAAACTACTGGGCAGTTAATAATAATTCTGATAAAGAGGTTGTTGAAGCCTCCAAAAAATTTCTGGATTGGATGTATACTTCTGATGAAGGAAAAGAAGCCGTTTTGAATGAGCTTAAATTCATACCTGCTTATGAAGGCTATGATACAGAGAAAATTTCCGATCCGTTGTCACAAGATATTTATGAGTATGCCTCTGAAGGAAAAACAATTGGTTGGATATTTGCAGGTTATCCGAGCAATCCGTGGGGAACGGCAGTGATGGGAGCGAATGCTCAGCAATATTTAGCTGGCGATATGACATGGGAAGAACTTGAGAAAGATGCTATTTCGAAATGGGAGGAAAAAAGGAAGTAACGGGACAAACAAGCTAACAAATAGTGCCATGTTTGTTAGCTTGTCTTTTTTAATGTTTTTTATTGGGAGGGATTTACCTTGAAAAATAGAGATGTGTCGTTTTGGTTATTTTTGACGCCTGTTTTAGTAGCACTTGGTCTTGTAGTTGTCGTCCCATTGATTTACGGAACGATTTACTCTTTTACTGATTGGAATGGTTTAGTTGCCACAAAGTTTATTGGCCTGGAAAATTATACGCGATTATTTAGCGACGAGCTTTTTCTTAATTCTATTTGGTTTACAATAAAATTTTCTGTTGTTACTGTAATTATTTTAAATGTGTTGGGGTTAGGGTTAGCGATTCTTGTTACGCGTCACATTAAAACAAATAACTTTCTGCGAACTATTTTCTTTATGCCAAATTTAATTGGAGGACTTATTCTTGGTTTCATATGGCAGTTTATTTTTATTAACGTATTTGGAGATATTGGAAAAGCACTTGGTATTGAAGCTTTAACTGGCTGGCTCTCTACAACTGCCACAGGTTTTTGGGGATTAGTTATTCTAACCTGCTGGCAAATGGCTGGTTATATTATGATTATCTATATAGCATATTTGCAGAACATCCCTAAGGAATTAGAAGAATCTGCTGAAATAGATGGGGCTAACAGTTGGCAACGATTTAAAAGTATTACATTTCCTTTAGTAGCTCCAGCTTTTACAATTAGTATGTTTCTAACTTTATCCAATTCTTTTAAAATATATGACCAAAATTTATCGCTGACTAATGGAGGACCCTTTCAGTCTACCCAAATGGTAGCGATGGAAATTGTGAATACCGCCTTCAGTGCAAATGAAATGGCCTATGGACAGGCGAAAGCTGTAGTCTTTTTCGTAATGGTTGCTGCAATTGCACTTACACAAGTGTATTATAATAAAAAACGGGAGGTTGACCTGTAATGTATAAAAAACGGAAACTCTTTCTTGTTGAAATAATTGGCATCCTCCTAGGCTTATTGTGGTTATCACCATTTTACTTAATGCTTGTTAACGCATTTAAATCTAAAAGAGAAATATTTACTGATGTATTAAATTTGCCTGGCACATTATCAATAGAAAACTTTAAAGAGGCTTTTGTTGACTTGAATTTTATTCAATCTTTGTTTAATTCAATATTTATAACTGGCTTAAGTGTTATTATCATATTGTTTTTTACTTCTATGGCTGGTTATGCACTGGCAAGAAATAGAAGCAGATTAAGTGGTGCTTTATTATTAATATTTGTATCAGCAATGCTAATTCCCTTTCAGTCTGTGATGATTCCGCTTGTAGCGTTGTTTGGTAAAGTAGAAATGTTAAATCGTTTTGGACTAATATTTATGTATTTAGGTTTCGGTTCAAGCTTGTCCATTTTCCTATACCACGGAGCTATGACAGGTATTTCCAAGTCATTGGATGAAGCAGCAATTATCGATGGTGCTAATAAATTTCAGACCTTCATTCATATTATTTTTCCTCTTTTAAAACCAATTACCGTTACAGTAGCTATTCTAAATGTAATTTGGATTTGGAACGATTATCTGCTCCCATCTCTTGTTTTATCAGAAAACCAGGCAACGATACCTTTAAAAATGTTTTATTTCTTTGGGCAATATACAAAGCAATGGCATCTCGCATTAGCTGGCTTAACAATTGCTATATTGCCAGTGATTATCGGTTACTTCTTTGCTCAAAAGCAAATTATTAATGGTGTTGCTGAAGGGGCTGTTAAGTAATATTCGCCTAATAAACGAGAAAATAGTCTTTATTGCAGATAGGAGATATCAATAATGGCAGTTACGATAAAAGATGTTGCTAAAAAAGCAAATGTTTCACCTTCAACCGTATCAAGGGTAATTTCCAATAGCCCACGCATTAGTGAAAACACAAAGCGCAAAGTACATCAGGTAATGAAGGAGCTAGGCTATCATCTGAATTATAATGCACATGTACTTGCACAGCAAAAAACTCGAACCATAGGGATAGTAATGAAAAAGTCTGCAAGTGACTCGTTGCATGACCCATTCTTTCCAGAAGTTTTACGGGGAATTAGCGCATATTGTAATAAAGAAGATTATAATATAACACTGACAACCGGGGAGTCTGAAGAAGAAATTTATGAAAATGTTGTTAAGATGGTTCGAGGCAAAAGGGTTGATGGAATGATTGTTACCTATTCAAAACGCGGGGATAAAGTGATTCCATATTTAATTGAAAGTAAGGTTCCTTTTGTGCTTGTAGGTAGACCTAATGATTATGCTGATAAAATTATGTTTGTTGATAATGACAATGTTAAGTCAGCTGAAGAAGCAACAGATTACTTAATTGGTCTGGGACATCAAACGGTTGGTTATATTGGGGGAGATTTAGAATATGAAGTGTCTAACGACAGACTAAAAGGATACCAGCATGCCCTAACAAAAAATAAATTGCCTCTAAAGGAAGAATACGTTGCAAACTCAGACATTAACAGTGAATTGGATGACATTTTATCTCGTTTTATGAATCTAAATCGGCCACCAACTGCGCTTGTAGTAACGGATGACTTAGTTGCGATGAAAGTATTACAAATATGTCGTAAGGAAGGTATCGATGTTCCTGAAGAATTAAGTATTATAAGTTTTAATAATGCATTAATTGCTCAATTATCGAGTCCTGCACTTACATCTGTAGATACACAAGTTTTTTTACTAGGACATGAAGCAGCAAAATGTGTCGTACAAGAAATTAAGGAAACTTCCGCCTATAAGAAGAGTATCATCATTCCAACTGTTATTAAAAGAAGAGAATCATGTCAGCCATTACAAGAACCTCCGAAAAATTAATAATCATTTGAGGAGGATTTTGCATTATTAAATGGAGGGATTTAAATGGGTAATGAAAAGCCAATTATATATCAATTAAGTGAATGGTTTATGCGTCTATCCATCACTAATATCGCTTGGTTTATATCAAACCTGCCTATTGCTTACCTCTTATTAAATTTTGTATACGCAGAGACTAAAGAGAGTAGATATATTTTAGCGATTGGAATACTGCTGTTGGCACCTTTTCTGTTTTTTCCTGCAACTTCGGCTTTATTCGCTATGGTAAGAGATTGGATTTTAAAAAAGGAACAATGTTCATTAATCAAAACTTACTTCACATATTTCAGAAAAAATTATTGCTTCAGTTTGTTAGGTGGACTCTTACTGACTGGTATATGGGCAATCTTAGTTATTGACTTTATATATGTTAGACAAATAAACGTTCTGTTGCTGTTCTGCATATTAGGACTGGGTGTTGTAATTTATATTTTTACTATTAACTTTTTTATTGTACTTGCTCATTATGATGAAAAGTTGACAGTTTTAATGAAAAAAGCTTTTGTTCTTACGCTGGTAAGTCCTAAGTTATTTTTTATTCATTTATTTGCAAGTAGCGGTATTTTATATATTAGTATAGGTGGCTGGCTTGTTTTACTGCCTTTCTTTACTGGCGCGCTTATAGCATTTATCTCCTATGCAGCATTTTACCGCATGTACTTAAATGTTTTAGACTTAAAAAATAATCCAATTTAATGAATTATAGGAGGCAGCATGATGAGAAAAACATGGTGGAAAGAGGTAGTTGCTTATCAAATCTATCCTCGAAGCTTTATGGACTCGGATGGTGATGGAATTGGAGATATTCAAGGAATTATTTCCAAGCTTGATTACATCAAGAATTTGGGAATAGATGTAATATGGATTTCACCGATTTACCAATCTCCTAATGATGACAATGGCTATGATATCAGTGATTATCAAGCGATTTCCACGGAATTCGGCTCTATGGAGGATTTTGATATATTTTTAAAAGAAGTACATGACCGTGATATGAAATTAATTATGGATTTGGTTATCAATCATACCTCAGACGAGCATCCTTGGTTTATAGAATCGCGTTCTAGTAAAGACAATGCCTATCGTGATTATTATATTTGGCATGAAGGTAAAGATGGAGCAGTTCCAAATAACTGGGAATCTATCTTTGGTGGATCAGTATGGGAATATGATGAAGAAACAAACGAGTATTACATGCATGTATTTTCAAAAAAACAACCTGATTTGAATTGGGAAAATCCAGAGGTTCGTTCCGATTTATATGACATGGTGAATTGGTGGTTGGATAAGGGGATAGACGGTTTTAGGATTGATGCGATTTCTCACATAAAGAAAAAGGCTGGATTTCCTGATTTACCAAATCCAGAAAATAAAACCTATGTACCTTCCTATGAAGGACACATGAACCGACCAGGCATTCAAACTTATTTAGAAGAGTTAAAAGAGAAAACCTTTGCTAACTATAATATTATGACAGTTGGTGAAGCAAATGGTGTGAGTATTGAACAGGCTAACGAATGGGTTGGTGAAAAAGAAGGCAAGTTTAACATGATTTTTCAATTTGAGCATTTGGATTTATGGGGGACAAGTAGTACCGGAGGACTTGATATCGAAGCACTAAAACATACATTAAGCAAATGGCAAACAGGCTTGGATGGTATTGGCTGGAATGCATTATTTTTAGAGAATCATGATCAACCACGCTCTGTTTCTACATGGGCTCAAGATACCAAAAAACGTAAGGAAGCTGCAAAAAGCTTTGCAACAATGTATTTCCTCATGCAAGGTACCCCTTTTATATATCAAGGGCAAGAAATCGGTATGACAAATGTTAAATTTGATTCCATTGAAGATTACCGTGATGTTGCGATCAAAAACTTATATAAAAATGAGCGTGAAGCAGGAAAGAGCCATGAGGAAGTCATGAAAATTATATGGAGAAATGGCCGTGATAATTCACGCACTCCGATGCAGTGGGATACAACAAAAAATGCAGGATTTACCACTGGAAACCCATGGATAAAGGTGAATGAAAATTATAAAGAAATAAATGTAGAAGCAGAACTTCAAGATTACTCATCTATACTTAACTACTACAAGTCATTAATACAGTTACGTAAGAAAAACAAGGCTTTAGTATATGGAAGTTATCAGATAATGAATCCAAATCATAAAGAAATATTTGCTTATAAACGATGGTTGAAAGAAGATACATTTATAATTATGGCAAATTTATTTGAAAAAGAAACTGAAATCGATTTACCGTGCGAATTGGCTGGGAAACAAGCGATACTTAAACTGAGTAATTATACAGATGGAAAGTTATGTGAAGAGAAGTGTGAATTAAGTAATAAGATGACATTTAACCCCTATGAAGCAAGAGTTTATAAACTGAGATAATATTAAAAAAAGACGGAGCATACTAACATGTTCCGTCTTTTTTAGTTACTAGATATAGTTACATGGTGAAAAAGCAATTGCAAAAGTTCAGGGAATTTTCTTCGTCAATTTTGCTTTACAATATATAAGAACTACCCACATAATTCACTATCCAAATTTCTAGCAATATAGTAAAATTATACCAGATAATGATATGGAGAGAGGAAACATAATATGAGGATCCGTTATATACTATATTTGCTATTATCTCTAATAGGTTTTACCTTTGTACAACCTAGTGAGGGTTCTGCAGAAACGAATCAAAAAGTAATTGTTATTTATAGTATGAATGAAGAAGAACAGCTTAAGCAAGTTCGTATTTTGGATACACTAATCGGTCAGTTTACCAATGACTACACGTTTGTTCAAGATGATATGCTTCATGAGGAAGATGTAGCCGACTATTCACGCCTTATATATTTGGGCGCAGGAAAAATGAATCTGTCCGAACACGTGACAAATGCAATAAATGAATATGTCGGGCCAGTTTTTATGATTGGACATAATGCAGAGCAATTTAAGCGCAATCACACATGGTTACATATTCAAGGAGAAGTGATAATTAATCAGATAACGCTGCTTAACAGTCAAGCCAATCAACTGCTTCCAGAGGATCGTATTATGTACCAGGTTAATAATGAGATTGGCAATGTTCTTATGACAGGATTTGGTAAGCAAAGTGGCCAGTTTCCATTATTATTAGACAATGAAGGAGATTTTTATTTTGCTGCTCAAAGTTTGTTTTCTCCTGTCGGGGAAGCGCTAACTGAAGCTTTGGGAGTATTTCTGGGTCACGAGGAAACTAAGCATATTCGTTATCTTAGATTAGAGGATATACACCCAAAAGTGGATGCAGCGAAATTGAAGAAACAAGCTACATATTTAAAACAAAAAAACATTCCTTATATGGTGGCGGTTATTCCTGTCTACATGATGAATGGTAAAACTGTACACTTATCTGATTCACCTGAACTTGTAAAAACATTAAAATACATGCAAAACAATGGAGCTAGTATTGTTTTGCATGGCTATAAACACCAGTATCGGGATTCGGAAACTGGCGAGGGGTTTGAATTTTGGGATGTAGAATATGATCGGCCGATTTATCAGCCTGCAACTGAGAAAGCTTTTCTCCGTAAAGATTATCCCTCTGAAAAAAAATACGAGAGTTTTATTGAGGAGGGTAAGGAATTTGAAAAAACTTACATAAAAAATGCGCTTCGAAATGGTGTGGCAGAGCTTGTTGCACATGGTCTGTATCCTCTTGCATTTGAGGCGCCTCACTATGCGATGTCTCAACAAGGTTATAACGTGATATCAGAGTATTTTTCCTCCTATATTGGTCGATTGCAGTTAACAGACCAGACATGGCAAAGCGAATATGTTCCGATGTATGAAACCCAACCGAAATTCATGAATGGGTTGACCTTATATCCGGAAACGGTTGGTTTTATTGAACAAGGAAATGACAAGGCATTTGCCCAATTACAACAATCAATAAAAACTATGAAAGAATATAACAAATCCTATATTTCTGCATTTTATCATCCGTACTTAGGGAAGGAAGGTTTGAAGAAAGTTGTGGAAGAATTAGAGAGAGTTGAAAATGCAACGTGGTTAGACTTAAAGAAAAGAGAAAACTCCGTTGAAATTGATGAAATAAATATAACTTCAAAAGATGGGAAAGTTGAGATATCAAAACCCTTTATCTCCAGTGAGTATGAAAGAAATGTAAAAATTAAGCAGAGTTTGAAGTATATATTACCTAGCTTGTTGGTGGTGGCTGTGTTGATTGTGTTGATAAGAAAACGAAAAAGACGAGAATAAATATATTTTAAATCATTGATAAGGTATTATCAGTGATTTTTTTGTGGTTTTGAGAGGTAAATAAAGCTATAGATGATATTTTTTTAGGTTAGAGATTTCATTGTTAAAGCTTAGTCACAACGTAATAGGCTAGATTCCCCTTAAAGTATACCAATCACTTAAACTCTAGTACGTATCTCCTAAATATAAACTGAATAATCCCAAAATTAAAATAAAAAAGCAATATTTCTAAAAGAAAAGACAAGATCTGCATTGTGTAAGCGCTTAAAAATATGTAGTATAGCCGCAACATGAGGGTGTTTTTCCATGTTTTAGGTCTTTCGACAGTGTATCTTGAGAAGGTTCCGTCACGTATTTCATGAACCTGCAAGAAGAGCATTCCTGGATACATAGTTAAAACGCCGTTCACAGTGTTAGTAGATAGCAGAAATGTTTTAATCCTTCTGTTATTTATTATAAAAAAATAAGGGAGAGGAGAAATGCCGATGTTTAAGAAGCTGATGGGTGTAAGTGCACTGACTGTCATGATGCTTGGCAGTACGAGCTTTGGTGGGGAATCTATCTCCGCAGAAAATGCTGAATATCCGGAATGGAATAACAACCCGGAGATTTTTGAAGTGAACCGGGAGCCTGCACGTGCTGCGATTTCCTATTATAAGGATATTGCGTCAGCATTGAAGGATGATCAGAAGCAGTCGGAGTTTTATAAGACACTCAACGGGGAGTGGAAGTTTAACTGGGCGGAAAATCCAGACAAGCGACCTGAGGATTTTTATCAAGAGGGCTATGATGTGTCAGAATGGGACTCTATTCAAGTTCCGTCCAGCTGGCAGTTGAAGGGATATGGTCATCCAATTTACACGAACGTGACTTATCCATGGACAGGAGTAGAGAATCCGGCACCACCAAAGGCACCGACGAAGTTTAATCCGGTTGGGTCGTACAAAAAAGAATTTACTGTACCAGAAAATTGGAATGGTGATCCGGTTTATGTGTCATTTCAGGGTGTTGAGTCAGCATTTTATCTTTGGGTGAATGGAAAAAAAGTAGGATATAGTGAGGACAGTTTTACCCCTTCTGAATTCGACATTTCCGAATACATCAACCGCGAAGGAAAAAATACCATTTCTGTGGAGGTATATCGCTGGTCTGATGGAAGCTGGCTGGAGGATCAGGATTTTGTTCGTTTAAGCGGCATTTTCCGTGATGTTTATTTATATTCCACTCCAGATACGCATATGCGTGATCTTACTGTGACAACAGATCTTGATGAGAATTTTGAAGATGCCACGTTGAACGTAGAGGTAGATCTTAGTAAATATAGTGACAAGCAAGTAAATGGCCAAACAGTTGAAATGGATTTATACGATGAAAATAATGACAGCGTGTTAGATGGGCACTTACCGGGGAGGTTGCTTTTAATGGAGAGAAGCAGGTAGCTATAAAGAAAAACAAGCTTGTAGCTAATCCGAAAAAATGGTCAGCAGAGCATCCGAATTTGTATACATTGGTTGTCGCATTGAAGGATAGTGATGGAGAAATTATAGAAACAACAAGCACTAAGGTTGGCTTCCG
This sequence comes from Virgibacillus halodenitrificans JCM 12304, assembly GCF_001310895.1. Classification (GTDB taxonomy): domain Bacteria; phylum Bacillota; class Bacilli; order Bacillales; family Amphibacillaceae; genus Virgibacillus_Q; species Virgibacillus_Q halodenitrificans. The sequence goes on from NZ_BAZS01000009.1 coordinate 43,368, forward strand.
TGAGTTTGAAATGCAAGATGGTCAGATGAAGCTTAATGGTAAAGCGATTACCTTGAAAGGGGTAAACCGCCATGAAATAGATCCATCTGACGGTCGTACGGTTTCCAGAGAGCGAATGATTGAAGATATTAAATTGATGAAAAAGCATAATATTAATGCGGTTCGTACTTCGCATTATCCGAATCAGACAGAATTTTATAAGTTAGCAGATGAGTACGGACTATATGTAATGGATGAGGCGAATTTGGAATCACATGGGAAACGCTTCGAGCTTCCGAAAAGTGATCCGCAATGGCTGCCAGCTTCCCTTGATCGAATGCGCAGCATGGTTGAGCGAGATAAAAATCATCCATCTGTATTGGTTTGGTCACTTGGGAATGAGGCAGGAAGTGGTACGACATTTCAGCACATGGCAGACTTAGCACGTGAGCTCGATCCAAGCCGAATGGTTCACTATGAAGGGGATACACGCTGGGCGGATATGGAGAGTGTGATGTATCCAGCAGTATCCTATGTCGAAAATTACGGAAAATCAGGTAGTGAAAAACCACTTTTATTAATTGAATATGCTCATGCGATGGGCAACAGTGTTGGTAATTTGTATCAATATTGGGATGCTATCGATAGTTATGATAATTTGCAGGGTGGATTTATTTGGGATTGGGTCGACCAAAATCTGTATGAACCGGTGCCAGGTAAGGAAGATGAATATTACCTTGCTTATGGTGGCGACTGGGGCGATAACCCGAATGATGGTAACTTCCTTGCGAATGGCCTTGTTTCTGCAGATCGAACGGTTCAGCCGGAACTAATGGAAGTAAAAAAGGTTTATCAGGATATCGAGGTACATGAAGAAGATGTGAGAAATGGTGTTATCAAACTAAAAAATGAGTTTCTTTTTACAAATGTAAGCAAATTTGATGCGCATTGGGAATTAAAGCAGGACGGTGAGGTTCTTCAGGAAGGTACACTTGACGACTTAGATATTAATCCAATGACGACGAAGGAAATTCAAGTACCAATGGAGCAGCCGTCCTTGGAGGCTGGTGCGGAGTATTATTTGAACATTAGCTTTAAGTTGAAAGAGGATACGAGCTGGGCTTCTAAAGGGCATGAAATTGCCGCAGAGCAGTTTAAAGTGCCATATGACGTTCCGGAGAAGCAGCCGGAAGCGATTGGTGATATGCCGGAGCTAGCTATTGATGAAGGAGATTCAGCAATTGCTATTGAGGGCAGTGGTTTTACATTGGACTTTAACAAAGAGACAGGGACAATTGATTCATTTAAGTTAGGTGGAAAAGATCTGCTGAAGAGCGGTCCACAGCCTGATTACTGGCGCGCACCAAATGAAAATGATGTAGGGAATGGCATGCCTTCACGAACAGGTACATGGCGTGATGCTGGTGCAAATCGAACAGTTACGGATGTTGAAGTAACGAAATATGGGGAGAATGCTGTGCGTATCCGTGTTTCAGGTACATTGCCAACTTCAACGGAATCAAAATACCAAACTGTTTATACCGTTTATGGAACGGGAGAGGTAGCAGTTAAAAACACATTAACACCTGGAAATGGTCTTCCTGAAATTCCTGCAGTTGGAATGGAATTAACATTGCCAGGGGAATTTGAGCAAATTAATTGGTATGGCCGAGGACCGGAAAGTAACTATTGGGATCGTAAAACCGGTTATCCAGTAGGCGTATACAACAGTACGGTTGATGATGAATTTTTTCCATATGCAATGCCACAGGAGACAAGTAATAAGACAGATGTGCGCTGGGTAACATTTACAAATGAAGATGGCACGGGTCTTATGGCAACAGGATTGCCGCTTATGGAATTTGGGGCACTTCATTACACGGAAAAGGACCTCGAAGACGCAGGTCATCCATATGAAATGGAGAAAAAGGATGATATTTTTGTAAACTTGAATTATCACCAGATGGGTCTTGGCGGCGACAACAGCTGGGGGGCACGTCCACATCCAGAGTATACATTGCAGTCAGATCAGTCCTATACCTCCAGTTACCGTTTGCGTCCAATTACCGCACAAGATTCAGCGATGGAATTAAGCAAGCGAGTGGTTACAGATGAGTTAGTAGACGGGATTACCATTGATGGAGAGGAATTGAAGAATTTTAATCCGAGTGTAAATGAATATACGAAGAAATTTTTAAATGGAACGAAGGATGAAATACCTCAAGTTGAAGTAAGTGCGATTAGTGATGACGCGGAGGTAGAGATCACCCAGGCGGATGCGTTGCCGGGTACAGCTGTTGTTAATGTGACCTCAGCAGATGGCTTGCTATCAGCGGAATATCGCATTCAATTTGAGGTTGTTGATGAACTTTATTTGAGTGACTTAGATTGGAAGGATGCCACGATTGGATGGGGATCGATCAAACGGGATGCGAGTGTGGATGGAAACAAACTAACATTAACAGGTGAATCCGAACCTGTTACTTATGAAAAAGGCCTTGGAACACACGCACACTCAGAGATTACGTATGATATCGCCGGGAAAGGCTATGAGACATTTCAATCCTATGTTGGGCTGGATCTAGAAGCGAATAATACGGGAACAATTAATTTCCAAGTCTTTGCAGATGGCGAAAAGTTATTTGAAAGTGGTGTCATGCGACGAGATACACCAGCAAAGCTTATCGATGTGGACATTACCGGTAAGGAGCAGTTGAAACTGGTTGTCACCGATGGTGGAGATAACAATGGGAATGACCATGCCGACTGGGCGGACGCTAAATTTATGGCAAAAACGGATGAAACAAAGCCGGAAGTTACTACTATGATGGACGGGCAAGAACTGAAAGCTGAAACGACGTTGTCTGTCACAGATGAGGTAAGCTTCACCTGGGAAGCGAGGGATGAAGATAGTGGAATAGACAAAGTAGCGGCAACCTTTGATGGAGAAGCATATGAACAAGGTACAGAGTTAAATTTAGCTAGAAAACCAGGCGAGCATCAGCTTGTGGTGACTGCTACAGATAAGGCAGGCAATACAGTTGAAGCAACGTATGTGTTGAAGGTAACTACGAGCGCGGCTGCGATGCAAGCATTGGTTGATCGTTATGCCGCAGAGGATGCATTTGATGCGGAGAAGGATGCTCGTCTGTTGAAACATCAATTGACTACCATTCAACTTTTTGAAGATAAAGAGGAGATGGAGAAGGCTCGGAAGCATTTACAGAGATTTACTATGCTATTAGATAAGCAGTACCAGCGTAATACGATGTCCGATGAAGTTTTTGAGGTGCTACAGGCAAATGCAGAGTATTTGCTGGAATTGTGGCAGTAAGCATATGATGTTTGATGCTTGTGATCATGGAACGGCCTGAAATTTTCCAGGATGACTCGCATCATCTAAAACCTGCGGCAAGTTAAATAGACTTGCCGTTTGGTTTTTTATTGGAGAGTTTGGGTAATCCGTTGGAAGGCGTGGGAATTAGCCGGAGCGCAGAATAATCGGCAGGAGAGTGTGGGAATCGGCCGAAGCGCGGAATAATTGGCAGGAGAGTGTGGGAATCGGCCGCAGAGCTTTTAGCTGATTTTATATGAATGTATAAAGAAAGGAGACGGGATAGTAATGAAATGGCGATGGAGGTTGGGTGTAATACTATTCACTGTGGTTTTTTTAGCGACGGGTTTTGCTGGGTCGAATGGACAGCAAGTCTATGCGTTGGATAATGGTTTGGCAAAGACACCGCCAATGGGGTGGAACAGTTGGAATTATTTCCGTTGTTATGATGTCAATGAAGAAGTGATTAAAGAGACTGCAGATGCAATGGTAGAAAGCGGTATGAAAGATGCTGGCTATGAATATGTGGTTATTGATGATTGCTGGCAAGCTTTGGAAAGAGATGATAATGGTAATTTACAGGCAAATCCGGAGCGCTTTCCAAGTGGTATTAAGGCACTTGCCGATTATGTGCATAAGCTGGGACTTAAATTAGGAATTTATGCTGTGCCGGGAACGGAGACCTGTGCCATGCATTGGGATGATTATCCTTCAGGTAAGATTGGCAGTTATGGACATGAGAAGCAGGATGCGAAGCAATTTGAAAAATGGGGTGTAGATTATCTGAAATATGATTGGTGCCGTGCAGATGTTACGGAAGGTCTGGAGCATATACCTGCATTTGAAAAAATGAGAGATGAACTGCAGGCATTGGATCGTCCTATCATTTATGGTATTTCTGAGTATGGAGATACAAAGCCTTGGGAATGGGCAAAGCCAATTGCAAATATGTGGCGTACCACGAGTGATATTCAAGCAAATTGGGGAAGCTTAATGACTATTTTGGATCAGCAAGTTGGTCTTTATAAATATGCTGGACCAGGGTATTGGAATGATCCCGACATGCTCCAGGTAGGTAATCCTGGTTTGTCTGAAACGGAGAATCGGGCACATTTTAGCTTATGGAGTATACTAGCCGCACCTTTAATGGCAGGAAATGATCTCCGTCATATGTCCACATCTACGGCAGAAATTCTATCAAATAAAGAAGTAACTGCAGTTAATCAGGACCTGATTGGCCTGCAAGGAAGAAAGATTCGTGACGATGGAGATAAAGAAGTATGGATGCGTCCGTTAGCAAATGGTGATCGAGCGATTGTTTTGCTAAATCGAGGACAAAAAGAAACGGAAATGAGTGTTAACATTACTGATCTAGGATTACCTCAGTCAAGCAGCACCTATTATGTACGTGACTTATGGGCACATGAAACAACCCAATCAACAGGCGAGATTCAAGCTTCTGTACCAGGTCATGGGGTGCAAATGTATCGAATTAGTCCTGCAGATCCAGTGGAAGCTTCAGAGAACGTACAGCATGTGAAAACCAGTGATAAGCAAGAAGTTTGGATAGAGTCATTAGAAGATGGAAGTATGCTTGTTACTCTGTTGAACCGTGGAGATAAAGAAGCAAACGTTGGTATTCATACCGATGAATTAAATATGGAGAAAAGTGGTGCGTATATTGTTGAAGATATTTGGTCAAAGGATAAAACAGCTGTTGCTAACACTATTAGGGGAAAAGTACAGGCCTATGATATAACGGTGTTGAAAGTGACGCCAGGTACTCCAGAGGATGCGCCTCCAGCTATACAGCAAGATCTTCAAGTTCCAGAAAAAATAGGAGAAGGAGAAACGAAGGAAGTTTCTTTAACTCTTACGAATAATGGTGTAGTTGCTGCGAATAATGTACAAGTTAATTTGGATGTTCCTAATGGATGGACAGTAGAACCTGTTTCAGAAACGGGATTTGCAACGATTCCACCAAGTTCAGAAAATCAGTCAGTCGAAGTCACTTGGAATGTCACTGCACCAACAAAGCTTTCAGCAGACACAGTTACATTTAATTCTGGCATCACATTTGAATATGGAAAAGCTGAGAAAAGCGCCAATGCTCAAACACAGGCTACATCAGAAATTACCCCAGCTCCGCCAAAGACAGATAGCTTTTTAAGTGACCTGCCATTTTATAAAGATACGATCAATGGCTGGGGACCGGTAGAAAGAGATAGGAGTGTAGGCGGTCAAGAAGCAGGTGATGGGAACACACTAACTATTAATGGCGAAACATTTGAAAAGGGACTTGGTGTTAATTCCAATTCGGAGGTTTCTTACTATATCGGGGGTAATTTTTCTACCTTCACCTCAGCTATTGGAATTGATGATGAAATGGTGTGGGAAGACGGCCAGGAAGGTGATGTTGTTTTTCAAGTATGGGGTGACGGCAAAAAACTTTATGACAGCGGATTGGTGACAGGTGATATGGAGACGAAGTATATTGATGTCGATATCACAGGGGTATCTGTTTTAAAGCTTGTAGTTACTGATGGTGATGATAACAATTGGTTTGACCATGCTGATTGGGCTAATGCCAAAATTATTGCAACCAATAATGGGGCAGACGAAACAGCACCAGAGCTTGAAGTCACTATGAATGGAAAGCTCGTTCAAGACCAAGTGTCCTTATCAGATACGGAGACGATCATGTTTACATGGAAGGCAACGGATGAAGGGAGTGGCATCGCTACTACAACTGCATCCTTTGCAGGAAAAGAATACGATAAGAATAAAGCGTTGCCTTTAGCAGGTAAGCCGGGAGAGCATGATTTCAGTGTAACAGCTGAGGATAAGGCAGGAAACATTACAAAGAAAACCTATCAAATAAATGTGAACACGAGTCCACAGGCTATGAGAACACATGTGGAGCGATTCGATCAAGCAGGTGCTTTCCAAGATACAAAGAATGTGCGGATACTTCAGCTTCATCTAACGACAATTAAGCAATATCTGGATAAAAACAATACAGCAAAAACACGTAAGCAACTAGATTCACTGGGTCAATTACTTGATTATTTGCAGGCTCAAGAAGAGATGTCTGATGATGCTTATCGTGTCTTAAAATCAGATACGAATTACTTGCTGGAAAGGCTGCAATAAAATAAGGAAAAATAGGAGTATAGATTTTTAGGTCACTTGTTAAATAAACTGAGTAATCTTTTCAAGTTAATTTTCCCAAACTATGTAAAAGAGAGGCATAGCCAATTGGTTATGCCTCTTTACCAGTAATCTACACTATTTTTATTTTAATAGGTAATTATATCCAATTTCAACAATTCTCACGGTTCGAATATCCTAATTCAGTTATTATACAGGTCACGAATTACGTGATATTTGGCTCATAGCAAAAATATGAAGTATATGGTAATTTAAATAATAGATAAAAAATACATATTTCAATCTACGATAATAGCCGCATAAATCCCTGACATGAAGCCATTTATAAGATGATTTCTCTGCATAGTTCCCTCAAGGACTTTTTATTCACTTCTAGTATAAAATACCTAAATATAGACATAATAATTTAAACATTATAAAAATAACAATATTTCTAAAATAAAAGACAATATCTGCATTGTGTAAGCGCTTCAATCCATGTAACCTTAATCTAAAGTGGATATAACCTGTTTAGTAATTTTCAAATAAACAAAGCAAAATCTACTAAGTAAGGGGTATCCAGCAAAGATAATTAGAGGGGAGGATAGTAGCGCCATTTTACGTACTTTTATCAGATCTACTCTATCATTCTGCAAGGAGGTTTCAGTGTGGACAATTTTTACAGAAAAAGAATATTTCCTATTTTCTGCGGCGTCTTGCTAGTGCTACCATTATTTTTGTTAAACATGGTAGCACCATTAAAAGCAGATGCAGCAGCTTCCAACCCATGGGAAACGATTTCCACTGGTGGGAATGAAGTGAACAAGGTTGTCGAACAAAACGGAGATTCCTATGTACGTCTTGGTACTGGCGAGGGAAACAATAATGGGGATAACCCGGCAATTTTCCGTCATCAAGATGCCACGGGACAGGAGAAAGGTGTCATGGAGTATACCTTTATTCCAGAGACAGAGGGGAAGACGACCCGTTTTGGCTTTTTTACTCATTATGAAGATCCGAATAACTTTGTTTTTGTTGGCTATGATGCACTTGGCTGGTTTTACCAATATAAATACCAGGGTGAAGGAGATTATCTTCGCGAAAGACCAGAGGTAGCTTTGCCGCAGCCTGGTAAAGAATATACGTTAAAGATCGATTATGATGGAACAGCGTTGAACGCTTCATTAAATGGAAAAGATCTTTTTGGCAATGTACAACTAAATGAAGCTGTTGCTAATTTGACCACTCAACCGGAAGCGTTACGTCTTGGTAAATATGGTGACCAGGATACAAAAGTCCTCATTAAAACAGACATAGGTATTGTGGATGACAAGCTGGAAGAAGGGGACTTAAATATTATCCAAGGAGACGGCACACTTACTTACAACGAGGATGGTTCTGCAACTTTTGGTGTCACCTCTACTGCAAAAAATAAAGTAGTTTACGATAACATGGAACCAATTAAGAATGGTGTTTTTGAAGCAGATATTCAAGCAGATAAGGATTTAAATCGTTTTGGTGTCATCTATCGAGTTCAGGACTCTTCCACGTATACATACGTCGGAACTGGTGATGCAAATGATCAGTACTTTAGCGAAATTTTCTTACCGGAAAACAGCTGGACTGCGATGACAAAAGGTATTCCGCTACAAGCTGATCAGTCTTACCATTTACGCGTTAAATTCATCAATGATACTGCAACACTTTACGTGGATGGAGAGAAAATAGATTCCTGGTCGCAGCCTGATGGTGTAGACGAGGCTGGCTTGCTTGGTTTTGAGAAGAGCCGTGGCGCAGCAAATGTTACTATTTCGAATGTGAAAATTACAGAAAGCTCTGCACCGGAAGCTCCGGATACCGAACCAATTGAGAATACTCTTTCATCAGACGAGATGGAGGTAACGATTGATGAAGTATTTCCGCGAGTTATTAATTATAACGTTGATGGAAAAGTGATGCATGGACAAGAATCTCCTGTGTATGGGTTGAACATCAATGGCATGCTTTATTATCCGGAGGTAGCTTTTGAAAAAGTCAGCGACAATGAAGCAGTTTATACCATGTCTGTTACGGATTTGGATGAAAAGCTTGATGCTGAATTCAAACTATCCTTGAAGGTGGAGGATAATAAAGTTGTTTACAGCTTTGATGAAATCACCAATAAAGCAGATGCACCAATTGAAACGATCGATTTTGCTGATATGAACTTTATTTCCGTAAATGCGGAGGATGGAGATGCAAAAGCAAAATTGACTAATCTAAGTAGTGATATTACCAAGCCGGGTGATACGTCGGTAACAGTGGATGCAGAAATGCAGGATGTTGGGACATCGAAAAGCTATTACACTGCATTTTTATCAACAGATGAATTGAGTGCTGGTGTATGGTCAAGCTCGGAAGTGAATGGATATAAAAACCTGATTGCCAACCGCTTTGAAAATGAAGCTGGTGTAAAAGCAATGGGGATTGGCTCAAGTACACTTTATTATCATCGTGAATTTATGCCGGAACCATCTTCCAATAAGCCGACAATCAAAATTGTAATTACCGAGGATACGAATGGTGATGAGGAGATTGATTGGCAGGATGCGGCTATTGAATATCGTGATTTAATGAAGGATATAAAAGGCGCAGACAATGTAAATAATACAGTCGGCACAAGAATTGCAATGAACTTCGGTTCTCAAGCACAGCAGCCATTCTTAAAAACATTGGATAATGTGAAGAAAGTGGCGCTTGCAACAGATGGAATGGGACAAGCTGTTTTATTAAAAGGATATGGAAATGAAGGGCATGACAGTGCACATCCAGATTATGGTGATGTCGGAGCGCGTATGGGCGGAGCAGCTGACTTACAAACGCTTATCGAGGAAGGACATCAATATAACACGGAGTTTGGTGTGCATATTAACGCACAGGAATCCTATCCGGAAGCAGATGCGTTTAGTGAAGAACTAATTAACAGTCCGGGTTCCAAGGGCTGGGGCTGGCTCGATCAGTCGTATACAATTAATAAATTACGCGATTTATACTCAGGTGCTCGTGCTGAACGAATGGATGCGTTAGCTGAAGCTGCACCAGGTCTTGACTTTATCTATTTAGATGTTTGGTATCAGGACCAGTGGGAATCCAACCGTGTTGCTGAGCAAATTATGGACAGAGGCTGGAGAATGACAACAGAGTTTGGTACAGCTGTTGCCAATTACTCTACTTGGCAGCATTGGGCTACAGATAAGAACTATGGTGGTCCCGAAAATAAAGGAATTAACTCGGATGTACTTCGCTTTATCGGCAACCACCAGAAGGATTCATGGGTGTTAAACTGGCCGGAAGCAGGTGGTACAGCTGATCATCCATTACTCGGCGGATTTGAGCTGGCTGGTTTTGAAGGCTGGCAATCAGATAAGAACTTTGATCATTTCATCCGCAAAACTTTTGATACAAACGTACCTACAAAGTTTTTACAAAAGTATTATGTAACAGATTGGGAGAAGACAGAAGGAGACCCAACGGAGACGAATTTGGAAAAAGAAATCACTCTTAAAGACCCAAGCAATGACGATACGGTTATTGTTAAGAGGAAGGATGACTCCAGAGAACGTATTATTACCCTAAATGGCAATGTTGTTCTTGATGGTGATACGTATTTGATTCCATGGGTAGAGCAGGATTTCGAAACACCTACACCTGATTCCGAGAAGTTGTATCACTGGAATAAAGAAGGTGGCGAAACTACATGGACATTGCCTGATGAGCACAATGAAGTTTCTACAGTGGATGTCTATAAACTGACAGATCAAGGTAGAACTGAAAAGCAAACCATTGATGTAACCGATCATCAAATTACGTTACAAGCGGAAGCTGCAACACCATACATTGTCGTTGCAGGAGAAGATGAAGGCGTGGCGATTGATCAATGGGGTACGGAAAATCTTTATGATGGTGGCTTTAACACAGGGACGATTGATGATGAACATACGACTGTAGAAGGCGACGCGGATGCAGTTAGTGTCATTCGTACAGATCAAAAAGATGATGCACGCAACCTAAGTAGCGGTGACTACTATCTGAATTTTGATAGTCCGACAAAGGATACCGCAGTTACCCGGACATTGAAAAATCTTGAGCCAGGGAAAGAATATGTTGCTGAAGTGTATGTCGAAAATGCCAGCGATGTGAAAGCATCAATCAAGGTAAATGGCGCTAAAAAAGATGTAAGCAATTACACATTAAGAAGCTTACAAAAGAATTATGTAAAAGCAGATTCACATGCAACGAATGATGGCTACAACAGTAAGATGCAACGTATGCAAGTAAGCTTTACAGCGGAGAGCGAAACGGCAGAATTGGTTCTTCATCGTAAAGCTGGAGAAGGTATGACAAAGTTTGATGAAGTACGTGTTGTTCAAAAAGCTTTAGACAACTATAAAGCGGACAATGTTTTTGAACAGGATTTTGAAAATGTATTGCAAGGGATTTACCCATTCGTTATTGGAAATACAGAAGGTGTGAATGACAACCGTATTCACTTGGCTGAGCTGCATGCACCTTATACGCAAAAAGGCTGGGCAGACAAGAAGGTTGTCGATGATGTGCTTGATGGCAACTGGTCAGTGAAAGTAAATACAGGCAACAGTGGTTTAGTGTATCGCACCATTCCACAGCATTTCCATTTTGAAGCGGATACAACGTATAAAGTGAGCTTTGATTATCAGACAACTGCTGACTCTTATCGTTTCATTGCAGGTGATCAGGCAATTGACGTACGTAGCATTGACCAAGCAAAAGGCTTGCAATCAAATGATAAACTAGCAGCAGCAACAGAAACGAAGACAGCGGAATTCACAATCAAGGGATCTGAAAACGGACAAACATATATCGGTATCTTTAATGATGGCACAAGCTTGAATATGGATACAGGTGCAGGAACATTTATGCTGGATAATCTGCGTATTGAGCAGGTATCCCCAGTACTTGAGGTTTCCGACAAAACGATCACAGCAGGTGATGAGCTTGATTTGTCCTCACTTATTGAGGTCGCCCGGGATGTGGAAGGAAATGACCGTTCAGCAGATGTAGTAATTGACGAAGGCGATTTTGATGCATCAACGCCAGGCACGTATGAAATCACGTACACGTTACATGTCGACGGCTATGATGAGGTTGTGGCAACCGCAACAGTGACAGTAGAAGCACCACCAATCTCCAGTGCAACAGATTTAAAAGAACAGTTGGACCAATTGGAGGCAGATGGCGAATTTGCCAACAAAGGAGCAGCACGCTCATTACATGTTCATCTTTCTACTGTTGAGCGTTTTGAGAAGAAAGATCAAGCAGAGAAAGTGGTTAAGCACTTAAAAGGATTTGAAAAATTACTCGATAATCATATTGAGAAAGAGTTACTATCTGAAAAAGCATATACGACATTAAAAATAGGCACCGAGACATTACTTGATAAGTGGAAGTAATCTCATAAACACAAGCTTCTCTGTGACACATATAGGGTCATAGGGAAGCTTGTAATCTATTAAAAAATAGGGAGGAAATTATTTTGGGTATTAAAAAACAATTGGGAATGGGAATTATGTCTGCAGCACTTGGAATCTCGTTAATCGGTGGAGGAACGTATGCCTACTTTAGTGATAGTGAGCAAACGAGCAATACGTTTGCTGCAGGTACATTGGACTTATCTGTCAATCCGACTGCGATCGTGGATGTTGATGATCTGCAGCCTGGTTCATCGATTACACGTAATTTTGAATTACAGAATAATGGGTCATTGGATATCCGCAAAGTGTATTTGGAGTCAGCTTATACAGTAAATGATGCACATAACAACAATACAGAGGATTTCGGGGAGCATATTCAGGTGCAGTTTTTATACAATGCCGATAAGTTTGATGAGGTAATATTTGAAACAACTTTGGCAGAATTAAAAGATATGAGTCCGGAAGCAGTGAACGAAAGTATTTTCTATCCGGAATTTGGAGAGCAGGGTCTGGAGGCTGGTTCTGTTGATGATTTAACGGTTAAATTTAATTTCCTTGATAATGGCGGAGATCAAAACCAATTCCAGGGTGATTCTCTGCAGCTTAATTGGACATTTAATGCGGAGCAAGGAGAAAGTGAAGAGAAATAAGTTGATAGTAGCGGAGGGAGACAGGAATGCTCTCTTCGCTAATTTTGCTCATTTCAGACATCGCATTTGCCATCTTCCATTCCAATCAATAGGTATGAGCTTTAGTTAAAAGGAGGTTTATTGTTTGAAAAAATGGCATGTTATTTTACTGACGTCTTTTCTATTGGTCACCCCATTTTCTGCTATAACCGTGAAGGCAGAGGAGGGGACTGGTAAATCACCCTACGAAATTTATCCACTTCCGCAGAATGAAACAGATTTAGGAACAGCGTTTACACTTACCGATGAAGTAAATGTGGTGGTGGAAGAGAGTATTGACGAACCGACGAGGAAGTTTTTAAAAGAAATTCTAACTTCTGCATCCATTGGTTTTACAATTTCTGAGGAGACTGTTTCTGATCGCACCAATATTTTAATCGGAATAAAAGGCTCCAATGGGTATGTAGATACTTATTTTAATGACCATATCCAATATGATTCTACTATTTTTAAAGAAATAGACCCATATGTGTTAACAATAGACAAACAATTAGAGGAAATGGGATCGATTGCGATTCTTGGAGAAGATACGGATGCAGCCTATTACGGGCTGGAAAGTTTAAAAATGATTATGGATCAGCTTGCAGATAAAAAAGTCCATTCCATGAGATATGAGGATTATGCCGATACGAAATGGCGCGGATTTATTGAAGGCTTTTACGGCTTTCCATGGTCCCATGAAGCACGAAAAAGCTTAATGGAATATGGTGGAAGCATAAAAATGAATGCATATATTTATGGTCCAAAAAATGAGAAATACCACAATAGTGAGTGGCGAAAACTGTACCCGGAAGAAGAATTGGCGAAAATTGAAGATCTGGCTCAAACCGGATATGAAACGAAAACAGAATTTATTTGGGCCATTCATCCTGGATTCAATATGATTGATTGGAACAATTATGATCAGGAGATGGAAAAGCTTTTTGCGAAATTTGAACAAATGTATGGTGCAGGTGTGCGCCAGTTTGGTTTATTCATGGACGACATTAGTACAGCACAGGCATTAAAAGATAAGGATAAGCATGTGAAATTAATTACTGATATTGCAAACTGGGTGGAAGCAAAAGGGGATGTTAAACCATTAGTTTATACACCGCCATTTTACAACCAGTCATGGACAGGATCTTATGGTAAGCCGTATTTAGAGGCATTGCGAGATGTACCTGAAAACGTAGAAATTATGTGGACGGGAAGTGGTGTTGCTGGAACGGTAAATGAACAGGATATGCAGTGGGTCAAAGACATTATTGGACGCGATCCGTTTGTATGGCTGAATTGGCCTGTAAATGATTACGTAAATTCTCGTTTAATGCTTGGCAAAGGGGAGGTACTGGAGCCTGGTACCCATAACATTTCCGGCGTCGTTTCCAATCCGATGCGTTGGGCGGAGCTCTCGAAAATAGCGTTATTTGCAGTTGCAGATTTCACATGGAATGTCGATGCATTTGATGCTGAACAGAGTTGGCTTGACTCATTTGACTATATTGCGCCAAATGTTGCATCTGAGTTGAATACGATTGCCTATCATTTAAGTGATCCATCACCAAGCACACATGGGCTCGTTGTTGGCGAATCAGAAAACATAAAGGAAGAATTAAATACATTTCGAGATAAATTTGCCAACGGTGAATCTGTTGAGGCAGTTGGTCAGCAGTTAATGGATGAATTTGACAAGATTCTCGAGGCAATTAACGGTTTCCGCGAAAAAAGTACGAATGAGCAAATGGTGAAAGAAATAACCCCATGGCTTCATAGTTTGGAGAACGTGGTGAAGGCTGATAAACATGCAGTCCAGTCTGTTCTGGCATTGCAAAATGAGGATATGAATACAGCGTGGGAGGCACTGGGGGAGGCTTCTGCGGCATTAACTGCGTCTAAAACATTTACAATTGAAAAACTCAATTCCCCTGACGTGACAGTAGAAGCTGGTGCCAAGCGATTGGTCCCATTTGCGAAAGAGTTAATTAACAAGCTGGATGCTAAAATCTATCAAACTATCAATCCGGGAGCAACGGTAAGAGTTCCAATAACCTCCTATAATCATTCTGATTTAGGTGCAATGGTAGATGGTGATCCGGAGAGCCTGACATATATTAAAACATTGCAGGAAAACGGCGATTGGTATGGCGTGGATCTTGGAAAGAAGGTTCCGGTAACAGATATCCATATTTTACAAGGCAGAAATAATGACGACCATGATATTTTCCATAAGGGAATACTTGAATATTCAACGGATGGTGAGAGTTGGACAGCAATTGGTGAGGAGCGTTCCGGCTATAAGGTAGAGGCAGATCATCTTGAATTAGAAGCACGGTATATTCGTTATCGACTGACACATGCGGGCGTACCAGGTGGAAAGCCAGACTTGTGGACAGCTATCCGGGAATTTACAGTGAATAAAAATAGCGAGGAGGCACGTTTTTACTCCAATATCGATGGGCTTCAAGCGGAAGTGGAGAGTACAACCACGGAAGCAAGCTTAAAAAATCTGTCAGAGATAATGTTGAGGCCATCCGAATATGTGGGAATTGCGTTGCCGGGATTGGAGAAAATTAAATCCATTGAGCTGGACCGTTCCACAACAGATGCTACCCTTCAAGTATCGGAAAACGGTGTGGAGTGGGAAGAAATCAGCAAGGAAGGACCTTACCCAAATGCTGCTTATGTACGTCTGATAAATAACACCGAAGAAGAAATTACTTTTGATCTGCCAAAGCTGCAGATCGCCTTCAATAAATTTGTCGAGCCTACGGTGTCTCATAATTATGAAAGTATATACCAAGGCAAACAAGAGAATTTGTATGATGGTGATTTGACAACGAAAACTTGGTTCGGCGGGATGCAGGACAAGGGCAAATATGTCCAAGTAGATATGGGTGGTCTGGTTGACGTCAATGATATAGCTTTGGTGATTAACGACGGAGAAGGGGATTACTTTCGAAAAGGTGATCTGCAAATTTCTGAAGATGGGGAAACATGGGAAACCATTCACTCCTTTGAAAATCCAGGTGATCGCAGTTTGAATTTCCCTGATCATGAAGTCCCTTATCGTTATAAACGTGTAGAGGTGGGTGGCCAACAAGCACGCTATATCCGGTTGATTTCAACGGAAAGCCATCAAATGTGGTTAGGATTAAATGAAATCATTGTCAATGAAGGGATGGAAAAGCCTGGTCCAGAAAACCTCGCAGTGCAAGCAGAACCAAAAGGGACTGCTGGAAATGAAGAAGCTCATGTGATCGATGGCAAGCTAGCTACGTTCTATACACCGAAAGGCGATTCACAGGCTGGGCAGTTGATTTACAAACTTACACAGGAAACGAAGGTTGGAGAACTTTTGATTCTGCAAAATCCGCAAGCAATTTCAAATGCAGAGGTTTCCATAAGAGATTTGGATGGTTGGCATAAGGTTGGTAGCCTGTCTCAATCACTAACAGAGCTGGATACCTCTCGTTACGAGCATGTACTGGAAGTGAGGGTGGAATGGGCTGGAGATGTGAAGCCCCAGATCCACGAAATTATCCCAGTCAGTGAAAAGGTGGAGGAGCCAGTTGTAGCGAGCGTTGCTGATGTGAAAGCATTAGTGAAGCAATTTGCAGAAGCAGGAGAGATCACCGATGAGGAAGCTGTTCGGAGGCTGGACATGCATTTGACAACAGTAGAGCGCTTTGAAAAGGATGAGAATGTAGGGAAACTAGTAAAACATTTACAAGGCTTTAAACAGATGATTGCTTATTATTATCAGCAAGGGCAAATTAGTGATCTGGCAAATGCTGAATTGGATAGAGCGGCAGATGTGCTGATTGGGAAGTATGAGTAAGCTGTTGAGGAGGGCTTGTGCTGTCTCGGTAGTGAGAGTATGAGTCTCGGCAGGAGGGGCAAGTGTCTCAATTGAAGCGGTAGCTGTCTCGGTAGCGGAGTTCCCCGTCTCGGCTGTCTGCTCGGCAATGTCACCACAGCTCAGCACATTACTACTTAAACAGTTGGTTAATTTCCTGCAGTATTAACTCAAACAGGCTAGAGCGAAAGGAAAGAACAAACAAGGGAAGTGCAGATATTTCTCTGCATTTCCCATCCAAAAGGAGGATGTGTTCTTTTGAAAAAGCGGTATTTTTATTTGTTGATGCTTCTATTACTTTTGTTACCACTTTCCACTGCAGCTGAAAGTCAGGCAGAAGAAAAATATGAAATTTACCCTATACCTCAAAATGAAAAAGATTTAGGAACAGATTTTACACTTACAAATGAAGTGAACCTTGTGGCAGAGGATGGGATTGATACACCGACAAAGGAGTTTTTAGAGGGGATTCTTTCCTCTAAATCGATTGAGGTAAATACTTCAAACCAAATTGTCCCTGGTCAAACGAATATTTTACTTGGTACAAAGGGGTCCAATGGATATGTAGACAATTATTTTAATGAAAACATAGCCTATGATTCTACTATTTTTGAAAAAATCGATCCGTACGTGTTAGCAATGGCTACAGATTTAGAAGAGAATGGTACGATTGCCATTCTTGGAAAAGATACAGAATCCGCTTTTTACGGCTTGGAAACATTGAAAATGATCACGGATCAAATTTCTGGAAAGAAGATTCATGCAATGCAGTACGAGGATTATGCTGATAGCAAGTGGCGTGGATTTATCGAAGGATTTTACGGTTTTCCTTGGTCACATGAATCACGGATCAGTTTAATGGAGTTTGGCGGCAAGATTAAAATGAATGCCTACATCTACGGTCCGAAAGATGAAAAATATCATAACAGCCAATGGAGGAAGCCGTATCCGGAAGAGGAGCTTGCAAAGATTCAGGAGCTTGCCGAAGTTGGACATAAGACGAAGACACAATTTATATGGGCGATTCACCCTGGTTTTAGCATGATTGACTGGGACAATTATGATCAGGAATTAGAAACATTATTGGCAAAGCTGGACCAGGTATATGGTGCAGGTGTACGGCAATTCGGTTTGTTTATGGATGATATCAGTACTGCGCAATCATTAAAGGATACAGAAAAACATATGAAGCTCGTTAAAGATATCGCTGATTGGGTGGAGGCTAAAGGTGATGTAAAACCACTTATTTACACACCGCCATTTTACAATAAAGCATGGACGGGTGAGGCAGGAAAGCCTTATTTGGAAGCAATGAGCACACTGCCAAAAGATGTAGAAATTATGTGGACAGGCGACGATGTCATTGGCACTGTAAATCAGCCTGATATGCAATGGGTGAAGGATTTTATTGGTCGGGACCCGTTTGTATGGTTGAACTGGCCAGTTAATGGGTATGCAGGATCAAGGTTATTGCTTGGAGAAGGAGAGCATTTTCTTGAAAAAGGTACACATAATATTTCAGGAGTTGTTTCCAATCCACTTGAACAAGCTGAGTTATCTAAGGTAGCTATTTTTGCTGTAGGTGACTTTGCATGGAATGTCGATGATTACAATAGTAAGCAAAGCTGGGAGGATTCTTTTAATTATATTGCACCGAATGCTGCGTCAGAATTAAGAACAATTGCACACCATGCAAGTGATCCATCACCAAATCGACGAGGCGTTGTATTGGAGGAATCCGAAAATATAAAGGTTGAGCTTGATGAATTTATGAGTAAATTTCAACAAGAGGAACCCGTTGAGGTAATTGGAGAGCAGCTAATTGATGAATTTAATCAAATTTTGGATGCCATTACTGGCTTTAGAGAAAAAAGCACGAATGAGCAAATGCGAAAGGAAATAGAACCATGGCTGAACAGCTTGGAAGAAGTCGTTCAAGCAGATAAATATGCAGTTCAATCGGCAATCGCTTTTCAAGGAGATGATTTAAACACCGCCTGGGAAGAATTGGGGAAAGCAGCCAATGCCATGGATAGGTCGACTACATTTCCTATAGAGAAATATAACGGCAAGGATGTCCCAGCTGAAATTGGAGCGAAACGTCTTGTTCCATTTGCTAATAAACTGATTAAGCAATTAGATGCTGACATCCATCTCGAGATAGATCCGGAAGCTATGGCCAATATTCCCACCTCCTCTTATGAAGGTCAAAATCTGGATAATATGGTAGATGAAGATCCAGATACGTATGCATATGTAAAGGTTCTTCAGAAAAATGGGGACTGGTATGGTCTGGATCTTGGAAAAACGGTGGCAGTCAAAGATATTCAGATCGTTCAAGGAAGAAACAATAATGATCATGATATTTTTCATCGAGGAATCCTTGAGTATTCTACAGATGGTGAAAGCTGGCAGGCGATTGGTGAGGAACAATCTGGCTATAACGTAGAGGTGAATAATGTAGAAATTGAAGCACGCTATGTCCGTTATCGATTAACACATGCAGGCGTCCCTGGTGGCAAAGATGATTTATGGACAGCAGTTAGAGATTTTCGTGTTAATGGAAAACAGGCGACAAGTCAGATATATACAAATGTTGCCGCATTACAGGAGATAGAAGTGAAAACAGAGGAAAACCTCACAAAAATACAGGATGTTCCAGCAATTACGTTGAAACCGTCAGACTATATTGGTGTCTCCCTACAAACTATTGAGCAGATTAAGGAAATTTATTTTCAAGGAACAACAGATAAGTTAACACTTGAGGTCTCTGGAAATGGCGTCGAATGGCAGGAGATAGCTGAAGAAAATTCTTATCCAAATGCTGCGTATGTTCGGTTGATTAATAAAACAGATAAAGCAATTACCTTCGATTTAGAGCAATTCACTATCCAAACAGAAACATTTACAGAACCTGTTGTATCCCATAACTACCCAGGCACGTATACAGGGAAGGCACCTGATCTGTACGATGGTGATTGGGATAGTAAAGTTTGGTTTAACGGCAGTCAGGATGCAGGAAGGTATGTACAAGTCGACATGGGTGGACTCATTCATGTGAAAGATATTGCAGTCGTGATTGATGACGGTGAAGGTGATTATTTCCGGCAGGGAGACCTGCAGATTTCCAAGGATGGGGAAACATGGAAAACCATTCATACGTTTGAAAATCCAGGGGACAGAAGTTTAAACTTCCCGGATCATGAAGCACCATACCGACTCAAGCGGGTGCAAGTGGACAATGAAGAGGCAAGATTTGTCCGACTTGTATCGACAGAGAAGAACAGCAAATGGCTGGCGTTGAATGAAATTATCGTCAATGAAGGCATGGAAAAACCGGGAACAAAAAATCTTACTGTACAAGCAGAGCCAAAAGGTGCACCCGGAAATGAAGCAGCCCAAGTAATCGATGGCAAGTTAGCTACATTTTATACACCAGAAGGAGACGCTCAGGCTGGCCAGTTGAATTACAAGCTTTCTGAGAACACGAAGGTTGGTGAGCTCCTGATTCTGCAAAGTCCACAGGCGATTTCGGATGCGGAAGTTTTTATTAGAGACTTGGATGGTTGGCATAATGTCGGCAGCCTGTCTCAATCACTAACAGAGCTGGACACTTCTGGTTACGAGCATGTACTGGAAATAAAGATAGAATGGTCTGGCGCTGTGAAGCCACAGATCCATGAAATTATCCCTGTAAGGAAAAAGGCTGAGGAGCAGCTGTAGAAAGTGTTGCTGATTTGAAAGCATTAGTGAAGCAATTTGGTGAAGCAGGAGAGATCACGGATGAGGAAGCTGTCCGGAAACTGGATACGCATTTAACAACTGTAGAGCTACTTGAAAAGGATGAGAATGTAGGAAAACTAGTAAAACATTTGCAAGGTTTTAAGCAGTTGCTTGCTTATTATCATCAGCAAGGAAAGATTATTGATCTGGCATATGAAGAGCTGAATAAGGCTACAGAAGCATTGATTGTGAAGTATGAATAAATGGCTCAATCCAGTTTAATCGCATTCTTATAGAGAGGTGAATAACATTGAAAAAATGGATTGTACTTCTTTTTTGCATCTTGTTAATTGTTTTTCTTCGTCCATCACAGGAAGTAAAAGCCAAAGAACCAAATACAAAACCTAAGGTGATTCCGAGTTTACAGGAGTGGACTGGTTCGAATGGATATTTCACTTTAAATGAAGATTCACGTATTATCGTTGATCTGGATGGTAAAGGAAAATTAATGAATACGGCTAATGTCTTTCAAAAGGATTTAAAGGAAATGACTGGTAGTACTCTTCCAATTGAAACAGCAAAAACACCTGCTGAAGGAGATTTCTTTCTCACCCTAACAGAGGAGAAAGATCAAACAATTGGAGATGAGGGTTATCATTTTGTTGTGGAGAATGCAGTGACGATAAGAGCTAACACAAAGACTGGAGTGTTCTACGGGACAAGGACAGCACTACAAATTCTCGTTCAGGACCCAACAAAAAAGAAACTTCCTAATGGTACTGCCAAAGATTATCCGAAATATGGCGAAAGGGGATTTATGCTTGATGTTGGTCGAAAGTATTTCCCGATGGAGTTCTTAAAAGATTATGCAAAAGTGATGGCATGGTATAAGATGAATGATTTTCAACTTCATTTAAATGATAATGCAATTTTTAAAGATAACGACCGTAGCCATTGGGATAAATATTCTGCATTTCGAATGGAAAGTGACACCTACCCGAAATTGACTGCAGAGGATGGTCATTATAGCAAAGCGGAATTCAGGGAACTACAGGATTTAGCTGAAGTGAATGGTTTAACGATCACACCAGAATTTGATACTCCGAGTCACTCACTGGCATTAACGAAACTGCGACCAGATCTGGTACATCCGGATCTACCGGTAGATCATTTAGATATTACGCGCCAGGAGACCGTGGATTTTATTAAGTCTGTGTGGGATGAATATTATGATTTGTTCAGCACAGAAACGGTTCATATCGGTGCAGACGAATTTTACCGAAATGACAAAGAAATGAGCAATGTCTATCGTAATTTCATTAATACACTAAATGATCAGGCTAAAAGTAATAATAAGAAAGTTCGTGCGTGGGGTGGTTTATCATACTATAAAGGGGATGTGGTTGTTGATAAAGATGTGACCTTTAATATTTGGAATGTTGGTTGGTACAATCCAAACGAAGCCGTAAACAGTGGATATAATATTATTAATTCTGATGATGGCTTGCTCTATATTGTGCCGAAAGCAGGGTACTATCATGATTATCTTGACACAAAGTGGCTTTATAACAATTGGGAGCCTACCATTTTTAGTGGTGGAATTGCATTAGAAGAGAATAATGAACAGGTACTTGGTGGTATGTTCGCACTATGGAATGACATGCTTGGTAAAAAAGTAAGTATCTCTGATGCACACGATCGGATTAGCAAAGCTATGCCAACATTAGCTGAAAAAATGTGGCGTGGTCATTCAGATGAAACAACCTTTTCTCAATTTCAAGAGCTAACGAGTGAAATTGGGGTGGCACCAGGAACAAATCTTGATTATAACGTGAAAAGTAAGACAGATAAATTGATTGACTATCCATTTGATGAGGAGAAGGTTATTGACCATTCAGGAAATAATTATGATGGAGAGATACAAGGTGCGAAACTCATCAAAGAAGGAAAGCAAGGTAACGCATTATTATTTTCAGAGAAAACGGATCATGTAACAACAGAAGTAGACACAAAAGGTTTTCCATGGACTGTTTCGGCTTGGGTGAAGTTAGAGGATACAAAAGAACCAGAAGCAGTTTTAATGGAATCCAGTTATAGTAGTTTAAAACTTAAACAGAAAGAAACTGGTAATGCTGGATTTACAAGGGAAGGATTCGATTTCAGTTTTAATACAGCAGTTCCAACTGGAAGATGGGTACATGTTGCGTTTCGAGGGGATTTAAAAGGAACTTCTTTATTCATCGATGGGGAGTTGAAGGATACGCTAGCTGATAACACATTACTGCCAGTACAAACAATTGGAAGTAAAACAAATTCCTTTACTGGTGTGTTAGATGAACTGCAAATCTATAATCGTTACCTTTCTACAAGTGAAATAGCAGAGGTATCAAATGCACCAGCATGGACAATTAATATTGCCGCTGGCAAAAAGGCTACAGCTTCTTCAAATGAGACAGAAGCGTTTACACCCAATCTTGCAGTAGACGAGAATGATACAACACGCTGGGCATCCGGTTATACGGACGAAGAATGGATATATGTGGATCTATTAGACAAACAACCTATCAATAAAGTTGTGTTGAATTGGGAGAATGCATATGGCAAAGGGTATAAAATTCAAGTTTCTAATGATGCCGAATCCTGGAAAGATGTCTACAGCACTGAAAACGGTGACGGTGGGAAAGATATTATACACTTTCCAGAAGAAAATGCACGATATGTGCGTATGAAAGGCACAGAACGAGCAATTGATTGGGGATTTTCTTTGTATGAATTCGAGGTATACCAGCCTGTTACTGCTTCGGGAATGATTAAGTGGATTGAACAGCTGCAGGATAGAAGTGAAATAACGAATCAGACAGCTAGAAAATTAACTATGCACATGACAACAGTTAGCCGTTATGCCGATCAACAACGTACTGATAAGGTATTAAAGCACGTAGAAGGTTTTCTGAAATTGAATAAGAAACTGCTTGAAGAAGGCGATCTTACCGATGAGGTTTATGAGAAACTAAAAGCTGCTGCAATTGAACTTCAAATTAAGTGGCAGATGAATTAATGTGAGCAGGGGCATGGCGAGCTCGGTTTAATGTTTATAATTATGCTTCTCATTTAGATTAAATAATCCGAGCTTGCTTCACAGCCTTACATATCCATAGTTATATAGAAGAATATACCTACCAGTTGATGGTAGTTATACGTTACTAGTACGTGTAACTCTTTTGACAGACTTATCAAGACTTATTGACAGGGAGGGGGGATAAAATGAGTATAAAAAGTAAATTAATCTTTGGAACCGCAACAGCTATTTTAGGTTTATCCCTGGTAGGAGCACCAACTTACGCTTATTTCTTTCATTCTGAAAATCCTGACAAAATTTCGGAGGAGAATAAGATAGATTTGAATACGAGCACAAATACGATCATCCAGGTGGATCAGTTGAAGCCGGGAGATAAGATGACGCGTTCCTTTAAACTAAGTAATGATGGAAACACGAATATAAAAAATGTGTTATTAGATACAACTTATACAATTGAAGATGCAAATCATAATAATATAGAAGATTTTGGGAAACACATCCGGGTGAACTTCATGTGGAATGAGGATAAGGCGCTTAGTAGGAAGTGGCCCCCAGATAATATCATCTATAAAACAACACTTTATGATTTACAAAAAATGACACCAGATGCGGTCAACAACAAGCTTTTTATTCCGTATTTTGAAGAACGTGGTGGGATAGAAGCGGGTGATACAGATAAGCTATTCGTTCAATTTGAGTTTGTCGACAACAATCAAAAACAGAATGAATTTCAAGGAGATAAGCTGGAGCTGACATGGACGTTTGAAGGGATTGCTGAGTAACAATAGAAGATAATTAGATGAACAACAATTATGGTGAGCGATAAGCCAATCTAAATGTTTTATAGAAAATGAGCATTTTGAGTTTGTTTCGCAAGCTTCCGAAAGTAATCACCTAAGCTAGGAGGTAGAGAAATGTTTAACGAGCGAGGGAAGAAAGCGGGTAGAAAAAAGTTAGTAATAGCATCAAAACTAGTAGTAAGCATGTATGTGCTTTTATTTACCATCGGTTATTTAACTTCCAATACTGGAGCCTATTTCAATGACAAGGAAAAAGAGGAGCAAGTGATCCAAGCTGGAACGTGGTGGGACGGTAGTAAGCTTGCTTTTACTGGTGAGCAAGACCAATCAGGGACATGTCCAGGTAAAACAATTTCTGTGACATTGCAAAACGTAGGTGCCAAGATGCTTGGAAGTACAACATATAAAATTTATTTTGCAGAAACTGGCGATCCCAAAACAGGTGAGATAATAAAAAGCGGAACAATTGCGGAGTTAGAAGAAACTGGAAATAAAGTGTTGGACTATGAAAATGTGAAAGAAGGAACCTACCAATTTTCTGTTCTGCAACGAGAAGGATTTCCAGATGAAAAACACCAGGAAATCTGGAGTGAAGAGATTGTTGTAACTTGTGAAGAGCCCGAGGCACAGCCAACAGAGGACGATGTTAAAGCTTCAGAGGAAACCTCCTCTAACCAAGTAAAGGAAGACGAACCGAAGCAAGCAGACGAGTCAGAGAGTAATCAAAATCAAGCCTCCTATGAGCAAGAAGAGTTAAAGGATAAGAAAGCAGAGACTGAGGCGAAAGAAACAACAAAGAGTAAGCAAACAACAGATGCTCAAGCAAAACTGCAGGAGAAAAAAGCAACTGATGGTGCACAGCAAGAAAGCGAATCGAAGGAGCAAGATCAAGCTGCGTCTTTAGCGGATGAAGAGACAAAAAAAGGAGCAAATGAAGATACAGGAAAGGAGCAAAAAAATGAGCCGGCAAACTAAAAAGAAGATAGGCAGATGGTTAAATAGCCTCTCCACAGGAATTTTATTTGCTGTACTAATTGCTTTCATGCTTGTAGTCATTTCTGCCAAGGCATCTGGTGGAGAGCCTCAAGTGTTTGGCTATCAATTCAAAACTGTTCTTTCCGGATCAATGGAACCCGACATTAAAACAGGTTCACTTATTGCAGTTGAATCGATCAAGGATGCGAACGGGTTAACCAAAGGCGATGTCATCACATTTAAAAAAGATGAAAACATGCTCGTTACACACCGTATTATTGAAGTTGTGAAAAATGAAAGTGGAGTGAGTTACCGAACAAAGGGCGATAACAATGATGGTCCTGATTTAAAGCCAGTCCCTTCGGAAAATGTTGTAGCCACATACACTGGCTTTACTATTCCATATGTAGGTTATTTTATTAATTTTGCCCAATCAAAAAATGGCGCATTGTTGCTTCTTATTCCTGGGTTTTTACTACTTTGTTATTCAGGTATAACAATCTGGAGAGCATTAAAAGAAATAGACTCGAAATCATCAAATAAAATGGAAGCATAGAAAATACTGTAAAGGAATAATTTGCAACTGAAAAGAAGACTTTCTACCCGCTCCTGTGAAATTTTTCAGGAGCTTTTTTATATAAATTAACTTCGTGAATGAATTTTATCAATTGCATTAAAAGACTTATTACGTGATACCCTATTACTAAACCACTACGTAGGAGTCGGGAAACGACAAATACTGCCTAAATATTTCCTGGGAAATAAATTAGGAAATAGTGTCGAAGGTTGAGGGATATGTCGACGTTTGATATGGAAGCTCGTAATGCTACGATAGTGGACTGCTGAAGAAGCCTTCATAATTTACAATTTATGTATATTAATTGGTCTTAATCTGATTCGCGTATCTTTTGTTCCCACCTTTTGAAAATAAAAAATGAAAAAAGAATCGGTTTGCTTTGACCGATTCTTTTTTACTGTAAATTCAAGTAGTCGCTTATTTTCGAAGCCATTTTCTTGCTTCATCAACCTCTTCCAATGAAAAGCGTTCGATTTCTACACCAGGAATGACTTTATTTTGATCTAAGCTCATAAATGTATCATCTGCAACAATTGCACTCTTCTTGATGCTCTTTAAATGAACAACAACCTTAAATGCTTCCCATAATGCTTTTGGTGTATTACCCTCAATGTTTTTAAAAATAAATAAAATGTTGAGTGGTTCCTCTTGCAGCTTTTTCGCCTTTAATGCTTCTTTAAATAAATGCAAATCATCCTCTGTTGCTGTTCCCTCTGTCGTTACTTCCAACAATTCACCTTGTTTTTCTCCATCAAGTTTTAGCATGTTATTCATCCTTTCGAGTAGCTTTATATATTATTTTCCTTTCCAAGGAGGGAATGAAACGTAATTTGACAATTGTATCTTAGATGTGTGTAATTCATCTAATAATAGGATAGCTTTTTCAAGCTTCTTTCATACAAATTGGATAGTTGAATGTTATTAGAAGAAGATGACTTTGTCTTTAGACTCATAATTAAGCGAAAAACTATTGAGAACCATCTGAAAGAAAAAAGAATAAGCTTGATTAATAAACGGACAATTATAAAAGGCTGACAAAAATTTCACTTTTTGTCAGCCTTTTTTCACTTATTTGTCTACTAGTTTCTCTTCTACATCATCTAACATGAGATTAGCTGCGATAACTCCACCAGCAGTGTTCCATATTGTATCACTCACTTCATATGCTTTACCTGCTTTTACAGCACTTAGGTTTTTCCATAATGGATCATTTACCCATTCATCTTCTACTTGCTGTCCTTCTCCTTCTTCCGGTTCATATGTGAAGTAGAAAATAACGTCCCCGTCCATTTCATCAATTCTTTCTTTCGTTACTCCTTTTGCAGCGAAATCATCTACATCCTGTGCTTCAGGGCGATCCAAACCGATTTCCTCGAGAATTACTCCTGAGAAAGAATCTTTATGGTAGATACGGACATCACTTGGCATGAAACGAACCATAGATACTTTGGTATTAATTTTGTCGCCTAAATCCTCTTGCAGGGTTTTAATACGGTTATTGTAATCATCCAATACTTCTTGTCCTTTTTCTTCTTTCCCAACTGCCTCCGCTATTAGTTCGAAGTTTACTTTCCAGTCTCCACGAAGTGTTTCTTCGAATACGGTTGGGGCAATATCTGATAATGCTTGGTACTGTTCTTCCTGTCTCATTTTATTACCAATAATCAAATCAGGCTCTAGTGCTGCAATTGCTTCCAGATTAATATCACTTTCTGTTCCAACAACTTCTACACCTTCCATTTGATCAGCGATATGCTTATACCACTGATCCCCTGTCCAGGATTGAACTGCTCCAACTGGCTTTATTCCTAAAGATAATAATGCCTCTGTACCGTGATTAGTAAGCATGACAATTCGCTCTGGCTTTCCTTCAATAGTTGCTGTTCCCATGGCATGTTCAATTTTATAGCTTTCTCCAGCTGCTTCTTCCGTCTTGTTATCTCCGGATTTATCTGTGCTTCCTTCTTTTTTGTCAGAATCACCCGCGCCACATGCTGCTAGAAGAAAGATAAGTGAGAGTGCAATATAAAATAATGATTTTTTTAACAAAATGGATTCCTCCTATGTAAATTGAATTGAGAATGATTTTCATTTGCTGTAGTTAATATAAGCTGTATTGTCTGGCTTGTCAATAAAATTTATGAAATTAATTGAAAATAAATTTTAAGTTCATTGACAATGATTCTCAATTATTTTAAACTGAAAATGGTTAGATGTGTACGTAACAGTTTTAGTTGAGAAAGGTATACAACAATGATAAAAAGTAACGCAAATAAAATCATAGTATTAACTATAGGTGTATTATTGGTTGTCTTTCTAATGTGGGCAAGCACGATTTTTGGACTCACAAAAGTGACAACTCAAACGTTAGTTAATTCTATTTATCATTTTGATGGTTCGAATGAACACATTATTATACAACAAGCAAGAATTCCCCGGGCATTAATTGCAGCTGCCGTTGGTGGTAGTCTTGCCATAGCCGGAGCAATTATGCAAGGGTTGACGAATAATCCGTTGGCATCCCCGAGTTTGTTTGGAGTGAACGCCGGGGCAAGCTTTCTAGTTGTTGTGGGAATCAGCTTTTTAGGATTTACCTCTTCCGGAAGCTTTACCTGGCTGGCATTTGCAGGGGCTGCTGTTTCTTCAATTATTGTCTATGTTCTAGGTTCGATGGGAAGGGATGGAATAACACCAATTAAAATTACTTTAGCAGGTGCAGCAATTGCTGCATTATTTTCTTCCCTGACCCAAGGAATTTTAACCTTGAATGAAAGTGCTCTAGACCAGGTGCTTTTTTGGCTGGCAGGCTCTGTACAGGGAAGGGACTTAGACGTCTTGATAGGGGTCCTTCCGTATCTCATTTTAGGTTGGTTAGCTTCTATTTTTATTGGAAAACAAATGAATGTATTGACAATGGGAGAAGATATAGCGAAGGGCTTGGGGCAAAAAACCTTACTTATTAAAATAGTAGGTGCAATAATCGTTGTTTTATTAGCGGGTGGGTCTGTAGCTATCGCAGGTCCCATTGGTTTTATCGGGATTGTCATTCCACATATTTCAAGATGGTTTGTTGGTATAGACTATCGCTGGATTATACCATATAGCGGATTGCTTGGTGCCATGTTATTGCTTATGGCAGACATTGCAGCAAGGTATATCATTATGCCAGCTGAAGTTCCAGTAGGTGTTATGACTGCGTTTATCGGAGTTCCCTTTTTTATCTACATTGCTAGGAGGGGAATAAACGAATGAAGAAAAACGTATCCTTCAGATTAGGCAAATTATCTTTTTTAATTAATAAAAGATCCTTTATTACAACAGTTGGATTAACGCTATTAATCATACTTCTAATGATTGTCAGCTTAGGAATTGGGCAAATGAAAATCTCTCCAATTCATGTGGTAAAAGCAATATTTAGTGCGAGTACAGATATGGAAAACTTGGTAGTCCAGTCTTTTCGAATGCCGAGGATTCTTTTGTCTATACTGGCGGGTGCTGCATTGGCCATGTCTGGTGCCATATTGCAAGGAATTATCCGTAATCCGTTGGCCTCACCTGATATTATTGGAATAACTGGTGGAGCATCATTTACAACGGTGGCTTTTCTCGCTTTATATAGTGATCGAAGTAATACATTAACATTGAGTATTCACTGGCTCCCATTAGCTTCCTTTATTGGAGCAGTCGTAATTGGCTTTCTTGTATACTTTTTGGCGTGGAAAAATGGTGGAATTGCTCCCATTCGTCTAGTGCTAATTGGTGTAGGGGTCTCAGCGGCCGTGCAGGCGCTCACTACGATGATGATGTTATTAGGACCAATTTTCACAGCATCCCGGGCAAATATTTGGATTACTGGTAGTGTAAATGGTACAAATTGGACAGAAGTTGCTACACTTGCACCTTGGATCCTATTCTTAACCTTTATTTTATTTGTTTATTCAAGAAGGTTAAACATGCATGATTTAGGAGAAGAGTTAGTGACGAATGCTGGAGGTTTTGTTCAAAAAGATCGTTTTATCCTACTATTGTTAAGTACAGCACTTGCTGGTGGAGCTGTTGCGTTTGCTGGAGGAGTTGGATTTGTCGGTTTAATGGCACCACATATGGCTAGACGGCTGGTGGGTTCCTCGTATGGGGTACTATTGCCAGTATCTGCATTACTTGGAGGGACGATCGTACTTGTTGCAGACTTAATTGCACGAACGGCATTTGCTCCACTTGAAGTTCCAGTCGGTGTATTCACCTCAGCAATCGGTGCTCCTTATTTTATATATTTATTGTTTAAAAGCAGGAATAAGTAAATCGTACAGATTAAAAGGACGGCCTAGATGGAAAGGGGAATGTAGGATGCATGCAATTTCAACAAAATCACTAACATTAGGCTATGGTGAAGAAAATATTATCGATCAATTGGACCTGTCTATTCCTAAAGGCAAAATAACCGTTTTTATAGGAAGTAATGGAAGTGGAAAATCTACATTACTCCGTTCATTAGCTCGTCTTTTAAAGCCCAAGAGCGGATCCATTGTCTTAGACGGTAACGATATTGCTCATACCTCTACGAAAAAAATTGCAAGAAAGCTGGCTATTCTTCCTCAGTCGCCGGTAGCACCAGAAGGATTAACAGTATTACAGCTGGTAAAGCAAGGGAGGTATCCATATCAAAATTGGTTGCAGCAATGGTCTGAAAAAGATGAAGAAGCGGTAGTAAATGCAATGAAAGTAACTAGAATGAGTGAATTTGCAGATCGGAAAGTGGACTCCTTATCAGGTGGGCAAAGACAAAGAGCGTGGATCGCTATGACACTTGCACAAGATACGGAAACAATTCTGCTCGACGAGCCAACGACTTATCTGGATATGACGCACCAGATAGAGATTCTTGATCTGCTTTATGATTTAAACCAATCAGAGGAACGAACGATTGTGATGGTTCTTCATGATATTAATTTAGCTTGCAGATATGCAGATAATATTGTAGCTATTCATGATAAAAGAATATACAAACAGGGCGATCCGGATACAATAATTACACCAGATTTGATTCATTCGGTATTTGGCTTACAATGCCATGTAGCTTGTGATCCGCTTTGTGGTACACCGATGTGTATCCCATTTAGTAAAGGGAAGCATTTAAGAGCTGGTCGTCAGCAGGTGAACGAAGCAAACTCTTACTAGGTTTATAAGAATAATTTTCGAAATGAAAAAAGGCTGCTCCTGTATATGGTTGGGAGTAGCCTTTTCATAACCTTTCGATAAATGAGAGAGGAGAGCCTCGTTTACAGGGACTCCATTAGTTCGTTGCCAGCAGGGAATATCACTTGTGCTCTATCTTGAAATTGTGGGGAATTTTTAGTTAATGAAGTGTCCCGTGGATAAACTTCCAGCCTTTTTACATCATAATCATGGATAATAAAACCGCCACCTAACCCTTCGTTAATCATTCGGTCAACCTCCAATTGATCATCCCGGTCAGAAAAAGCAGCCAATCAAGATCACCTCCTTGTCATAAGTATAGCATAAATTATCATATTTTTCTGTAAAATAAAGTTTTTGAGAAGCTGACATTGTACTTATTGCGCACTAACCCCTTTCCTACAATACTAATAAAAATTTTTAAAAATTTATTCAAACCGTTTAACGATTACCTCCGTTACCTTAAATGAGAATAAATTATTAGGAGGGAATAAAATGAAGAAGTGGATATTTTTTGTGGCAATGATGATTACTGTCCTCATGCTGAGTGCATGTGGTAATGACGCGGAAGAGGAATCCCAGGATAAGAGCAATGACACGGAAACTTCAGCGACTAGTGAAGATACAAGTGAAGGCACAAGTAGTGAGGCTGATACAGATACAAGTAGCCTACAACTTTTGGAAAATGACGACGTAGGAAAATATTTGGCAGATTCAGATGGGATGACACTGTATTATTTCACCAAAGATGAGGAAGGTAAAAGTAATTGTAGTGACAAGTGTCTGGAGAATTGGCCTGCGTTCACAACTCAGGATTTCGAGGTGCCTGAGGGATTTAGTAAAGATGATTTTGGTACGATAATGCGGGAAGATACTGGTGAGGAACAAGTGACGTATAAAGGCTATCCTCTTTATTATTTTGTAAAAGATAAGGAAAAAGGCGATGTAAATGGTCAAGGTGTTAAGGATGTCTGGTATATTGTAAACAGTGATACAACATTTAAGAAGTAAACTATACAATAAGCGCTAAAAGGAACGGTCACTATGTGATGGTTCCTTTTCTTCTCTTCAGCTAGTATAATACAGGAATAATAGAAATAGTTCGAAAATGTGATGGGGGAGGAGAGTGTGATATCTGTGAAAGACCGAACGGATGCTGAACTGATCGTTTTAATAAAACAACGACATCGTCCTGCATTGGAAGAAATATACGAACGATACATTAAATTAATTTATAGTTTTGTTTATAAATTCTGTAATGGAAATGAGGAAGCTGCCAAAGAAATGGTTCAGCTTACCTTTTTGCGACTTTGGACTACAAAAAGTAATTATGATCCCTCTAAAGGCGAGTTTGTAAATTGGTTGCTGACAGTTGTTCGAAGTGTGTGTATCGATCATATCAGAAAAGAGAAAAAGCATGCATATCCAAATCAATATGTTGATACTGACCGAACGAAGGATGTGGCAGATCCGGAAGATCAAATAGAGGGTACACTACTAGAAGCAGAGATAGCTAAAGCGAAAAGTAACTTATCCGCAAGGCAAAGGAGATTAATTGACTTGCTCTATTGGCGGGGATATTCGCTAACGGAAATAGCTGAGATGGAAAACACACCAGTGGGAACCATCAAAAGCAGGCTTCATCAATCACTTAAACAATTAAAGAAATATTTAGAACTGGAGGGTTCATAATGGAAAGGAAATGTGAACACCTACTTTCTTATATGGCAGATACACTTAAGGAGGAAGATAGAGAGAGCTTCGAAGCACATATGAAGAAGTGCGATGCTTGCAGGAGAGAGTATGCAGAGCTGATTGATTCATGGGAAGCATTACAGTTTGATTTTGAAGAACAGCAAGTACCAGAGTCGCTCAAGGCCGACGTCTTTGATTTTGTTTTTAACGACAAGAAAGAAGAGGAAAATAGAAATTTTAAAGATAAAATCAGGGATTGGGGAATTCTGTTGAGAAATCAATTTACTCCATTATCAGCAAGTCTTGTTTTTACATTGGTTTTAGCAACAGCTATTTTAATGTTTATAAATGGACAATCAGGAAACGTGGAGCAAATGGCAGGTAACCAGCAGGCTGAGATTATGGCATCTGTAAATCTGAAATCTTCTAATGACGAGCTGCAAGGGGCAGACGGTTATGCCTATGTTGTTCAGCAGGATAATTCAAAGAAATTGGTCGTGCAGGTAGATGGTTTGCCTAAATTAGCAGGCTCACATACCTATCAGGTTTGGTTGTTAAAGGACGGAGAACGTGTAAATGCCGGCATTTTTAACACAGATGATTCAGGAGCCGGAATTCTAACCTATACACTACCCGCTGACGAAGACTTTGATCAAATTGGTATTACTCGGGAACCAGCGTTAGATAATACACAGCCGGAAGGACAAAAAGTAATGGGATCATAATAGAGATAACGCTTCGTTGCCAATACAAAATCAGAGGAAAAAACTATAAAAAAATCTTCCATTTAAGCAAACCGTTTACTTCTTTTATTCGTTTACTAAGATAAATGAGTTGTTTAGGAGGGTTTTTTTATGTGGAAAAAGATTATTTTGTTATGTCTATTCATACTACTACCATTTACCATGCTGGTTGCTTGTACAGGAAATGAGGAAGAGGATTTAAATAAGCCCGCAGAAGATAAACCAAAAGAAAAGACTACCAGCACGGATGATGAGCCAGGAGCTGAAGTTTATGTGAATAATCGTGACGCGGGTAACATCCAGGTTATTGATTCAAGCACAAATGAAGTGTTGGATACGATTCGTGTTGGTGAGAAACCTACATATAATGAAATCGGCCAAAGGGGAAATATGTTTATGTAGCTAATAGTCAATCAGAGGATGTGTCCATTATTTCTACGGACAATAATGAAGTGGTAAAAACGATTCCGGTTGGCAAGACACCAAAAGGGATCAATTTTACGCCTGACGGGGATTGGGTTTTTGTTATCAATGAAGGGGAAGGAACGGTAACGGCAATTGATACCGCGACTATGGAGAAAGAAGCAACGATTGAAGTTGGGGATAAGCCGCATAATGGGATAGCTAGCCCGGATGGAAGTAAGTTTTATGTTACTAACACGGCCTCCAACTCAGTATCTGTTATTAATGTTGTTTCCAAAAAAGTCACCAACACCATCGAAGGAATTGAAGGGGCTCCGCATAATTTGAATATTACTCCAAATGGAGAGACATTACTCGTGACACTGACACAAAAAGGGGAACTGGGAGTTATTGATTTAAATAAAGAGAAACTGACCGCAACTATCCCAGTTGGCACAGGCCATCATGTATTGGATATTACTGCAGACGGAAAATTTGCATATGTAGGAAATATTGGGGCCGATTATGTGTCTGTTGTGGATATGAAAAAACAAAAAGAAGTTGACCAAATTAAGGTAGGTATGGGCCACATGGAACGACAATATCCAATGATGGGAAGAACGTTTATGTAGCTGTAACGAGCAAAGATCAGGTTGCAGTGATTGATCGTAAAGAGAATGAAGTAGTAAAACGAGTGAATGTTGAATCATTTCCGTTTTTTATTAGTACATTAGAGAATACTGACGCAATAGAGTAGATAGTAAGAGTAAATTTTATGTTGCTGTCACTTGCCGAATTAATTATTGGTTTCAAGCATTATTATGCAGAAGTGTGGCGCAAAGTACTCGAATTCCCCCCTTACATTTTGTATACTAGCAATCAATCTATTAATTTCTATGGGGGTATTGCATGTCAAGGGAGATTTTTTATTCCGGATTAGTTCAATTGGAAAAACCGGTTAAAACAAACTTACAAGCGTTTGCTGACTATGGGGCAGATGGGGTTGAATTATTTTTGGATGGCCCCCAATGGAACGATAAGGATGCCAGCTTTTCTAATGTAAAAACATACCTCAATTCTTATCCTTTTACCTATAGCGTACATGGTCCAATGTTCGACTTGAACTTGACCAGTGAAAATGCTGCAGTCAGACAAACGGCCTTAAACGAATTGAAGAAAACGATTGAAATTGCGGATGAGATACAGGCACATCATGTGATTATTGACCCGGGAATTTGCATGTTTCAAATCTTCGATAAGCATCAAGCACAAAGGCGGGCTTTGGAAGCTATAATGGACTTGCAACAACATGCAAAACAATACAGGCAGCCTATTGCTATTGAGAATATCGGACATAACGGCACAGAACTTTTCAATCAGGAAGAGTTTTGTCGTTTATTGGATCATTTTCCCGATAAAGAGATGCTTGGACTGGTGTTGGACACAGGTCATGCCAATTTGAATAACTGGGATATCCCGGAAGTGCTCGAGGCCACTAAAGACCAGTTGCTTGCGATCCATCTAAACGATAATGATGGGCATACGGATAACCATTTAGCCATTGGTGACGGAAATATTAACTGGGAGCCAATATTCAAGAAGCTTCAACAGATACCAAAAAAATGTCGTTTCATTTTGGAATATAACACAGTTATGCCGTACGAGAAACTTCAGGAAGGGAAGAAGTTGTTAAGGGAATATTTATAGGCGATTCGAATCAAGCTGTGGTTAGAAATTTTTACAGCCATTGACACATTCATAACAGGGAGATAATAAGCAGTCTATCTCCCAACCCGAAAAAACAGCTTGGCCCTTTTTTAACGGTCCAAGCTGTTTAATCATGTAAATTTCTATTTAGGGGGGTTTTTTGACTTATAGAATCATCTTGATAAACTATCGACTTATATTTCCTTTACGATAACTCTATTATTCTTCACCAACACTTGCCCACTTATATTCATAAGTCGGACCAATTGGATTTGTAATAACGCCCTTCAACTTAGGGGATGCAAGAAGGGATACGTATTCTTGATATAATGGAGCGATTGCTGCATCCTCAAATAGTATTTTTTCGGCTTCAATAAAGTTATTATAACGCTCAGCAGCTTTTCCTGGTTTTGCAAGTTCATTTTGTGCTTCAGTTAAAAGCTGATCGTATTCCTTGTTTGAGTAACCCATCTTGTTGTATTCTCCATCCGTTTCCATCAGGCTGAGGAAGGAATATGGATCCATGTAATCCGGTCCCCATGCGGAAAGCTGGATGTCATAATCCATCTTGGAATCTAGCTCTAATTTTTGCTTTCCTGGTACTTGCTTTAAGTCTACTGTTAGCCCTTCGAGGTTTGTTTCCAATTGATTTACGAGATATTCCTGCATCGTTTTGGCATTCTCCCCATCACCACCAAGAAATTCAAGCTCGATAGAATCTTTACCTAACTCCTCCAAGCCTTTCTTCCAATACTCCTGGGCTTTTTCTATGTCATATTCAACTAACTCGCCATTGACATCTCTGATCTCTTCTCCATCATGCTCAGTCCCCTCAGGAAGTGGAGCAAAGTCATTTGGAATTAGCCAATTTGCCGGAATGGAGCCATCGTTTAAAAGTTCGTCAGCAAGTGCCTGTTTATTAAATGCACGACTGATTGCTGCTCGGATATTTGTGTTTGCCAATGCCTCATTACGCGTTTGGTTTAATTTTAAGTAATAGACAACTGGTTTGGATCTAGTCGTATAATCTTCATTAGTAGAATAGTTATCTACTAAATCGGAATTTAATTGTACTCTGTCCAATTCACCAGTGTCATATAAATCGACAGCAGTTTGTGGATCTTTCACTACGGTATAATTCATTTTTTCGATTTCAACGGTATCTGCATCCCAATAATCCTCATTCTTTACCATTTCCCAGGAATCACTTGTGCTCTCCCAATCTTTTAGCTTGAATGGTCCGTTAAAAACCAGGTTGTCCGTGCTCTGGGCATAGTCATCGCCTTGTTCTTCTACGAAACTTTTATTCAGCGGCAGGAATGTACCAAAGGTCATTAATGATTCGAAGTAAGGAACTGGTTTTGCTAATTCAACAACCAATGTATGATCATCTTTCGCAGTGACACCTAACTCGTCTACAGCTTTCTCACCTTTACTGACTTCTTCAGCATTTTTAATAACACCTTTCATCATGTAAGGGCCATACTCGGAGCCTGTATTCGGGTCTACTGTACGTTGCCATGCATATACAAAATCCTCTGCGGTTACAGGGTCACCATTCGACCATTTTGCATCTTCTCTTAAATGAAATGTCCATACCATGCCGTCTTCACTTTCTTCATGGTCTTTTGCAATGCCTTCAACTGTTTTTGCATTTTCACCTAAACGGTACAGACCTTCCATTGTGGCACCAAGGAATTGAAAAGAAAGTTCATCTGTTGCCATCGACGAATCCATTGTAGTAATGCGGTCTTTTTTGGATAGATTCAATACTTGTTCATTTGCTCCGTCTGTTGTGCTACCATCTCCACTGCCGGAGGTCTGGTTATCATCCTCTCCAGAGCATGCTGTCATTACAGCAAGAAATACAATACCAATCATCATCCATACGATTTTCTTCAAATTATTATTCATAGTGACCTCCCTTTTACTAAAAAAATTACTAATAGTTGCATTTTACATTAAGGTTTAACCGTTTGCAATATTTATTCTAAATTTTATTAATAATTCAACTTTGTTGTTATGACAACGAAATAAGAAAATAAAATGAAGCAGAGCTGTTGTTGATGCTTTTGGTAAATTTTTTACTAAAATTTTCCGATTTTAATTTTCGTTTGATTTTACTTGATAAATGGAATGCTTTTAAAGGTAGGGAACTTACTTATATGTAGGAAGGTTTTGTTCGTCTTTTACATGGGAATGTGCTCCATAGCGAATGGGAAAAGGAAATGATGAAATGAGAATTGTTGCTATGATCTGTTGGTCGTTAATCATGTTTGCATTTATATTTAACTCGAATCTATTAACATTATTGGAAGAAGGAAATATTAATTTAAATATAACGGAACAACCGCAATTTGCGTTTTTTGAAATTTATCAATTAAGGGCGGAGGTAGTAATTCGGAAGGTCGGGCATTTATTTATGTTCGCCATGTGGCTGTTATTTATTTATATTGGGGTAAAACGATTGAAGGTGGCTATCTGGGTTACGCTTAGTCTTGCGCTCGTTACAGAAATTCTTCAGCCTTACTTTACCAGAGATGGACGCTTGCTTGATGTTTTGTTTAATAGTGCTGGCGTGTTACTTATGGCTTTTTTAATTCACGTTTTTTTGGTAGCGATAGGGAATGTGAAGGGAGAGAGATGATCCTTAGCGGGTGAAGTCCATATAATTGGGTGAAAAGAACATAAAAAGGGCCAAATTAATTCCCCATAATACAATGTTTTACAACCACGAAAAACATGAGGAGGAATTAATATGACCCAATTACATTTTAATCTAAATTTGGATTTTTTAAAAGACTTTAATTTGAATTTAAATTACGTCGGCAGAAGGAAGTAATCCGCCGGAGAGAAAAGTAATCGACTGTAAAAGATATCCTATTCTAAACCAAAAAGAGCTGTCTTTTCATCAACGTGAAAAGACAGCTTTTTTCTTATCGTTTAAATGGCCACCAGTTAGCTTTGCCAAACATGCGCACCATTAATGGAATGAACAATGGAAGCATGACGAAGGCGTATAGAAATAGTCCTGCAATTACGGCAGTAGCAATCTGCAATAAGGAAAGTACACCGGATGGAAGCATGGCTCCAAATGTACCACCTAAAATGACTGCTGCTGATATGATCACAGTACCCATGTTTCGCATCGCTGCGAATAAGGCTTCTTTT
This sequence comes from Virgibacillus halodenitrificans JCM 12304, assembly GCF_001310895.1. Classification (GTDB taxonomy): domain Bacteria; phylum Bacillota; class Bacilli; order Bacillales; family Amphibacillaceae; genus Virgibacillus_Q; species Virgibacillus_Q halodenitrificans. The sequence goes on from NZ_BAZS01000009.1 coordinate 81,915, forward strand.
ATATCGCCATTCTTATACTCGTTAAAACGTGCCATAAGGAAAATGCTGTAATCAATTCCTAAAGCAACGAGCATGACAAATGCGAAGAATGGTATTGCCCAGGTTAGTCCGGAGTAGTTAAAGATATGAACAAAGATGAACTCCGAAAATGCCATGGAAGTAATATAGGTAATAATTAGTGAGCCAATTAAATATAAAGGCATCACGAGCGAGCGCAGCATGATGACAAGAATAATGAATATACCGGCAATCATCAGGATAGCTGTACGGGTATAATCTTCATTGGAGATGTGCTGCAGATCATTGTTTGTACTGCTGACACCACCAATTTTTTGATCACTCTTTGCGAATATTGTCTCTTTTTTTGCACTATCAACCGTGTTGTTTATATCCCCAATCAGATTCATTGCTTTCGTTGAATAAGGATTATCACTGAGAATGACTTCAAATTTAGTGATCTTTTTGTCCTCGGAAAGGTATGCCTCAGTACCTTCCTGGAAGCTTTCATCATTTAACGTATCCTGAGGAATGAATACATAATCCTCATTACCGTTCTCACTAAAATCTTGTAGGAAGTCCTCGACTCCAGTTAAGCCTTCGTTCACTTGTTTCAGGCCGTCAACACTATCCTGAAGTCCACTGGATAATTCCTTTAATTGACTTTGCATATCCGCAAAAGCTTGCTTTAATTCTTTTTGTCCTCCGTAAATTTGGGAAAGACCTTCCTGTACTTCAGGAATTTTACCAACAACCTGTTGCTGGCCGTTCCCAGCTTTGTTTAATCCGGACTGAAGCTCTCCTACAGCGCCTGATAAACGATTAATTCCTCCTGTGAGCTGTTCCTGCGCAGTAACGGTTTGCTGTAAATTAGAATTTAGTTGATTCATTGAACTGGCAAGTGGAGCTGCACCAGGAATATTTTGCAGCTGCTTGGCGAGTTGTTGATATCCTTGCACTAATTCTTTATTTCCAGATACTGTTTGGTTCAGGTTCCCTTGAATTGTTTGAAGGTTTTTTTGAATTTCACCCACACCTTGTGCCCCAGATTCGATTCCATTTTGAATATCTGTGAGGGCGGTTTGCATTTGGCTTATTCCATCTTTGGTATCCTGTGTGCCCTGCATAAGGTCATCCACACCATTTTCAGCTTCCTGAAGCTGTGGTTGTGATTTGTCGAGTTCCTTGGAAGCTTCATTAAGTCCATCTTGGATATCCTGAAGACCTTCTTTACTTTCCCCAATGCCATCTGCCAGTTTATCAGTTTGATTGATTAATAGAAAATCATCAATAACCTCACCAGTTGGGCGTGTTGCACTACGGACCTGTTTTACTCCGTCCATTTCTGCAATGCGTTGCGTTATTTTGGCGATATCCTGATAATCCTGCTGAGAATCGACGGGCTTATCTGTTTTAAATACAACTGTTGCAGGCATGGTTTGCCCCGGACCAAAGCTATCAGCGATTAAATTAAATCCTTTTACAGAATCATAGCTATCACCGATTTCTTCTAAGGAGTTATACGATTTATCTCCACTATATGTTAGCATTGCCGGCACGGTAATAACTGCGACAATGATTAATGCGATGATCGGCCTTTTCCATGCAAAGGCTCCTGCAGTACCCCAAAGCTTACTTTCTTTATGTGCTGCGTTTTTATCAAATGGCCAAAATAATTTCTTGCCTAGCACGACAAGGAAAAATGGCACGAGTGTAGAGAGTGCGAGTAACACAATTGCCACACCGACAGCCACCGCTACCGCAGATTGATAGAGTGAAAAGGTGGATAATCCGATGGTGGAAAAACCAATTAACACGGCTAATCCAGCAAAGAAAATCGTTTTCCCGCCTGATTTATATGTTGCTATCACGGCATCCTTTGTTGATTCATGTTCCGCCATTTCTTCTTTGAAGCGGCTAATCAGTAGAATACAATAATCGGTTCCGATCCCAAACATGACTGCCACCATAAAAATTTGTGTGAACGTGGAGAGTGGGAAGTTGACCGTATCTGCTAAGATGGCAACAATCCCTTGTGCAGCCAGATAACTGATCCCAACAGTTAGTAGTGGAATGAATGGTGCTACAAAAGATTTAAATACAATAAATAAGATAATTAAAATCAAGCCAACAGTAATAATCTCTGTTCGCTTTAACCCTTCTTGGGAGTTTTTTACGATGTCCTGTTCAATGTATTGCTGTCCTGTTACGTAATGATCAATGGAAGTATCGTCTGCAATGTCATAAATTTTTTCACGTGCTTGATCAATGTCTTTATTTTCCAAAGAAATATCAAAAGGTACCAGAATGGTTTGGTTATCCTCGGAAACGGTTTGTTCCTTTATTTCTTTGCTCTCATTGAAGTTAAGTAAATTACTAATTCCAAGCTCGTCTTTCTTTTCCTTAAGGTTTTTGATGACTTGCTGAATCTCGTCCTTATCTGCCTTATCCAATTTATTTTCATCATGAAAAACAAGTACAGAGCTGGCATTGTTTTTCCCACTATCCTTGGACATCTGATCAATTAAGTCCTGTGCTTCATCGGAAGGAGATCCTTCTGGTACGGAAATTTGCCCTTTATCTGCAACCAACTCTTGGAGATTTGGTGAAAATATGAATAGTCCGGCAGCCGCAATTACCCAAAATGCAGCAATTAACCAGCGGAATCGAATAATCTGTTTCATTACTGGTCTCCTTTCTTATCTGTTGCCATGACATGTGCTAATTTTTCCAATGCATGGATGAAGGTATGAATTTCTTCTTCATTAAAATTGCCAAGATAGGTGCCAATTTCTTTAGTTAAATTGTTCCTTGTGTAATCGACGAGTTCATTTCCTTTTTCCGTCAACTGGAGATACACAATTCGTCTATCCTGCTTGTCACGCCTTCTTATAATTAAGCCTTTCTCATCTAATCGATTAATTTGCGCGGTGATGGCGCTTTTTCCAACACCTAAAAAGGCGGCAATTTCTGAACTTGTGCATTGCTGATGCTTTTGAATGTATTGCAGTGTAGGAAATTGATCTGTCGTTATTTCTGTATGGATTTTTTCTTTAAGTATTAGATTAACATTGCGATCAATAGTATTCATTGCATCCTGATACCGATTGATTAGTTCGAGTAAATCCATTAAATACACCTCCGTTTATAGTTCATTAGGTGAATAGTTTCATAAGTGAACTATAATAGTTTAACAAAGGAGGGGGAGTGAAGCAAGAATTTTGGTATAGGGAGGAGGTGAATTAGCTAACAAAATGAATCTTGTAGACGAATGGAGTCATAGATAGCTATCTAAAATGAAAATGATTAGTTCAATTTTTCAGTCTTCAGGTTATGCAAGTTCATATCTTTTACAGCTTTGCACTATATACCAAAATATGCATTTTAAGAACTAAAAAACGGATACAATTTAGGGGGAGATTCACCTAAATTATATCCATTCCTGAAGCCATATAGAATTATTTCGTGTAGCGATTGGCATAGCTTGAGGCGACGAAAGCATCTGGTTTTATTTTTGGTTCCACTCCGATTGCTTCCAATCTAGTTACCATTTCCTGAACAAATTTCCGTGTTTTGTTCTTTTTTCCTGCACCGATATCGATATGTCCTTCCATGGTAAAAGAGGCTCCTTGGTAAATATGTGGGAGGACAATATCAATGAGCTGCCTTTTTCTTTCTTCGGTAAAGAGGGAGACAACCTCTTCGGATAAGGAGGTTTCATAGGAAATTCGTTCATGCAATTGTAGCATTTTCCGTGGAACAGTTACTTTTCGTATACATGCCCACACACCTTTTCCCTTATTGCGGATCACAATTCCTGTAATGAAAATGGTTTTCTGTGGATGAATTTGCGAATCTGTCCCCACAATCAGACGGTAGTTCCCAGCAGGTCGTGAGCGCATAAAGGCGACAATGTGTTCAAAGACCTGATTAAATGTCATTTGATCTTCCTGCAAGTTTTGAAATCGAACGTGTTGAGCAGAGTCATTTTCCATGCTGGCACATCCCACTTTGTGAAATTTAGAGATCTGCTTTCCATTATTTATTTTATGATATGCGTAAGGGAGAGGTGAAAATAACTGTATACTTACTTAAAGTTAAACGTTATGAACATAGCTTCATATAGTGAGGAACAACAAAGGTATAGAACTTGGAATTTCAACAAATACTGCACGCATGCTTTACATACACTAGCTGGAAAAAATTATTTTTCACTGATAAAGAAACAAAAAATTTCGGAACTATGACTTAATGCGGATTTTAAGGAACTAAAGTGGTGATTTGCTTAACTCCCCCGGTGACTCAAATCAGGTTACCGGGGGAGTTTTCTTATTGCCTTGCCTAGTCTAGTGGTGTTTTGTTGGAGAGGGCTTAATTCTCCATGTTTAGATCCATTTATAATGATTTGGAATGGTGAATAGTTTTAAAGTTATTTGTAATAAGTTCTATTGTGCGCATCACAATAGGTGAATTATATCTTTTTTTATCATAAACCAAATAGACGGTCCGCATAACATTTGGGTCATGGATTCGTTTATAGCGGATTGCTCTATGTTGAATATGCTTTACATAATTTTCGGGGACGACGGAAATACCAAGTCCTTCCTCTACTAGATCACAGGCCGTTTCAAGTCGGCCAATCTCAAAATGAATATTTGGTCTCACACCAGATTTGCTGAATGCTTTCAATATATCTTCTCTCGTTTGAAATCCTTTTTCCGAAATAATAAAGTTTTCATCTTGTAAATCTCTTACCGTAATAAAGCTTTTGCGTTCCAATTTATGGTCATAAGGTAAAAGGGCTACTAATTTTTCATCGTATAACGGGATTGTTTCAATATGTTTATGGTTTACGTATTGATTGGTAATTGCAAGGTCCACTTCGAAATTATAAAGTGAATGCTCAACGTCTTGTAAACTAAGTACCTCTAATAGTTTTATGAAGACATTTTCATGCTCCAGCTTCAATTGGGTTAGCACCCTGGGAAACCAGACCTTCGATGACTCAATAATACCTATAGATAGCTTTAATGGTCCTTCCTTTTTTAAGCGTATCATTTCATTACTCACTTGTTCATGGTGTAGTACCAGTCGCTTAGCTTCCTCATAAAGTAACTTACCTACCTTTGTTAATTGAACACCTTTCTTACTTCTGTCCAAAAGAGGCAGCCCGACTTCTTTCTCCAATTTTTTTATGGCAGCACTTAAAGAAGGTTGAGATATTAACAGTTTTTCTGCAGCAGCCGTATATGTTTTTTCTTCAATAATTGTTATGAAATAGAGTAATTTGTTCATCTCCAAAGAAAACAGCCTCCTTACTATAGCTTAAAACTATAACAATATAGAAAAGTAGTATTGGTAATTATAATATAAACTAATTACAATATTATTGAAAGTAGATATTTTCTGAATTAACAAAACAGTAAAAGGGAGAACGATGGTACTAAACATTATAAAAGTCAATAATGTTTGGAGGGAATGTAAGCGTTTAATTAAACAGCGCATTACCGAATCATTCAGTTAACCCTATAACCAATCATTGAAGGAGGAAAACAGAATGGCGCAACAAAATACGAAAGAAAAACCGGAGATTTTATATTCAGTAAAGGCACAAAGAGGCTCTGAGTTACGTTGTAAGGGATGGAGACAGGAAACAATCCTCCGAATGCTTGAGAACAATATGGAAAACGCAGAAAAGCCGGAAGAACTTGTTGTTTATGGAGGCATTGGTAAAGCAGCACGTAACTGGGAATCCTACCATGCCATTGTAAAATCCTTAAAAGAATTGGAAGATGATGAAACATTAGTAGTGCAATCCGGAATGCCGGTTGCAGTATTTAAGACACATAAGTACGCACCGACCGTAGTAATGGCAACAACGAATATTATGAAGCCATCATGGGATACATTTTATGATCTGCAGGATAAAAACCTAACCATTTTTGCACAGTATACAGCTGCGCCATGGGAATATATTGGGACACAGGGGGTTATTCAAGGAACGTTTGAAACTTTATCAGCAATTGCAAGAAAGCATTATAATGATTCCCTTGTTGGAAAAATTATGCTCACTGCCGGTGCTGGTGGAATGGGGGGTAATCAGACAAGAGCAATGGCAATGCATGGCGGTGTTTGTATTCTTGCTGATTCCAATGTAGAAATTATTAACCGTCGTATGGAGGTAGGCTATATTGACGTCCTAGCTGATTCTCTTGACGAAGCAATTGAACTTGCTGAAAAGCATGCCACTGAAGGAAAGCCACTCGGCATTGGAGTAGTAGGAAATGCTGCAGACATTTTTGAAGAGGTATATGAAAAGGGGTTTCGTCCAGATATTTTAACATCGATGACTCCAGCCCATGATCCAATTTCATATTTGCCTTCTGGATACACTGTTGAAGAAGCGGATGGGTTAAGGAAAAGAGATCGTCAGCTTTATTTGAAAAAAGCACAAGAAACGATGATTCGTGAATTGCGTGTGACAAATAAATTCTTTGATGAAGGTGTACATGCTTTTGAATATGGCACGAGCTTAAGAAAGGAAGCAAGAGATGGCGGCATGCCTGAAGAAGAAGCTATGAAAATTCCAGGGTTCGTAGCGGAATATATTCGTCCGTTGTTCTGTGAAGGTCGCGGGCCTTTCCGTTGGGTATGTATGTCAGGTGATCCGGCAGATCTTGAGAAAATCGACAACATGGTACTTGAGAAATTTAAGGATGATTTGCTTGTAACCCGCTGGATTAATCTTGCGAAGGAGCATATTCCAATTGAAGGACTACCCGCTCGTATTTGTTATCTCGGATTTGGCCAACGGAAAGAATTCGCTTTAGAAGTAAATGAGATGGTAAAACGTGGAGAGTTAGCTGGTCCTGTAGCATTCTCTCGTGATAATTTGGATTCTGGTTCGATTGTTAACCCAACATTTGAATCTGAAAACATGCCTGATGGAGGAGACTTGATCTCTGACTGGCCAGTACTAAATGGGCTATTGAACGCTGTCGGTATGTGTGACTTAATCGCACTCCAAGCGAACTATTCTATGGGAGAAGCTGTACACACTGGGGTAACTATGATTGCAGACGGAACGGAGGATGCAGCAATGCGCCTGGAAGTTTGTATGACGGTAGACTCTGGAATCGGTGTAGTACGGCATGCGCAGGCAGGATATGAAAGCGCAAAGGATGTCGCTAACGGAAAAGGTAATCTAACAGACGAAAGTATCAAAATTCCATTGTGGTGGGAGCCTACAGCGACATTTGGTCCTGATGATCTAGATAAATAACCGATCCGGAAAACAAAAGGGTATGCAATATATACCCTTTTTTCCTTAATCGATAAGTAGTGAGAACCCGCTTTCTGTAAAGGAAGGCGGGTATATCCTCATGAAAACCAGGTGGAACTATCATTGTCAGGAGGGTAATAAGGTTTGGCTAAACAAAAAGCAGATTTAATTATAGCTAACGCAAAAGAAATACTCACATGTACGGGTGAAGCAGCTGACTCTATTGGAAAGCTCAATGATAGTTGGATTGCCATTGCTGGAGAGAAAATAATTGCCGTAGGGGACAAAAAGGAAGTAGACAATCAAGTCGACAGCAGTGGAGCAAGGATCATTGATGCTAGAGGTAAAGTTGTTGTACCTGGTTTTGTGGATAGTCATACACATGCTATTTTCGGTGGTTCCCGTGTGGAAGAGTATGCGGCCAAAATGACGGTAAGCGATCCGAAGAAGTTAGAAGAAATGGGTATTAAAACAGGTGTAATGGTATCTGTCAATAAAACACGGGATGCAAGTAAGGAAGAGTTATTTAATATTTCCAAAGAAAAGCTAGATCGGATGCTACAAGCTGGAACTACTACCGTAGAAGTGAAAAGTGGATATGGACTGACGACGAAGGATGAACTGAAAATTCTTGAAGTGGCGTCTGAACTCAATGAAAGTTTGCCTATCGATGTTGTCAACACTTTCCTTGGAGCGCACGGCTGGCCGGAAGATATGAGCAAGGAAGCATATATAAAAGAAATTATCGAAGAAATGATACCCCAGGTAGCTGAGAAAAAACTAGCAACGTTTTGTGATGTATGGACAGAGAATAGTCATTTTAATGCAAAGGAATCAAGGGACATATTAGAGGCAGGGCTTAGTTATGGTATGCAACCTAAGATTCATACGGATGCCTATTCTTATGTGGAAGGTTCAGATCTGGCAGCTGATATAAAAGCAGTATCTGCAGATCATTTAAATTACACTCCACCTGAAGTAATGAAAAAAATGGCGGATGCAGGTGTAGTTGGTGTAGTAATGCCAACCCTTGATTTTGCAGTGGCACATCCCCGTCCATTTGATGTAAGAACAATGATAGAACAAGGATTGCCAGTTGCTCTTGCAACGAACTTAAACCCAGGCAATTGGACAGAATCGATGCAGTTTGTCATGGTTCTAGCCTGCCGTCTATATCATATGTCTCCTGAAGAGGCGATTCGTGCAGCGACAATAAATGGAGCAAAAGCCCTTCAGCTTGAAAATGAAGTAGGCTCCATTGAGGTTGGGAAGTTGGCCGATCTCCAAATTTGGGATGTACCTTCTTATAACCATGTTATATACAGACTTGGAAGTAATGTCGTTGATCAGGTAATAAAACGAGGAAAAGTTATTGAAAAATAGAAGGGATGATGAATTTTGGTTAAACAATCGACACAGATACAAATAAATAATGATCGGTTATTAGATAGTTTCATGGAATTAGCTAAAATTAATGCACCAAGCGGGCATGAAAAGCCGATGGCAGAATTTCTCATTCCAATATTTAGAACAACTCGGTTTTTCTTATACTTTTGATGAAGCTCATAAAGAATTTGGTGGTAATTGCGGGAACTTGATTGCGTATTGGGAAGGTACTCATCCTAGTGTAGAACCAATGTTTCTCTCCACACATATGGATACGGTGTTGCCAACAGAAGGTTTAAAGCCGGAAATACGAGATGGAATTATCCATTCTGATGGCACAACCATTTTAGGAGCCGATGATCGTGCAGCACTCGCAGCATATTTGGAGGGGATTCGGTACATTCAGGAAAATGACATACCTTGTGGACCAATCGAGTTGGTATTGACCGTGAATGAACAGCCTGGGCTTGTAGGAGCAAGCTACATGGATTATTCAAAAGTAAAAAGTAAGAAAGGTTTTGTATTTGACAGCAGTGGCGATATTGGACAAATTATTTTACAAGGACCTTATAGCAGCAGAATTTATTGTGACATTCAAGGAAGATCTTCCCATATTGGATTAAACCCGGAAGAAGGAATTAATGCATTTTTGATCGCCGCCGATGCTCTGAAGAATATGAAGCTCGGTAAGATCAGTGAAATAACGCTGGCCAATATCGGCCAAATGAATGGTGGAAAAATGTCTTCCATCATTCCAGGTGAAGTTAAGCTGGTAGGCGAAGTGCGTTCCTTTGAAGCCAAAGGTTTAAACGAGCAATTGGAACATATGAAACAGTCCGTGGAGGAAGCTGCAAAACAGCATGGAGGAAAGGCTGACATCAGATACGAGAAAAAATATCTTGGCTGGAAGATTGATGAAAAATCCCCTCTCGGACAAACGGCATTACAGGCTGCCGATGAGATTGATGTTAATAAATATACGACACAAACCCTAGGAGGAGCAGATACCAATGTGCTTAATGAAAATGGACTTGAATGTATCACATTAGGGAACGGCTTCCGTAATATTCATACTTTCCAGGAACATATTAGTGTAGAGAATTTGATGAATGGTGGGAGATATGCTGCCTCTTTGATTAAGAAATGGTATGAGCTTCATAAATAAATAGATTGATCGGGGGACTGCTTCCTAAGGGGGCGGTTTTCCTCCATAACCAGGAATTCGTAAAAGGGGTGTAACGATGGCAATGGAAATGGAAGAAAAGAAACCGATTCAACTGGAACAATCAGGAAAAGGAAATATAAAACCTAAATTTTGGCTGACATTTATTTTAGGACTGCTATTTTTCCTTGGACCCATAAAAGCGAATGGCACGTGGACGATCCCCTTTGATGTGCTTATAAGTACGATACGGAGCAGTGCACCAGAAGTAGTATCTTTTTATTGTATGCTCATCATTGTAATAGCAGCCGGGGTCACTATTCTGGCAGAGTTTCAGAAACGCGGAATCCTCCAAATGAAATATGACCTTTCTTATTTTGTGACAAGTCCCGTTTTTTTGTTCTTCCGTGTTCTTGGTGCGGTGTTTGCTATACTTATCTATTTCTCAATTGGCCCTGAAATTCTGCGGTTACCGGAAACAGGTCAGTTAGTTTTTACAACTACGATTGCATCTGTAGCTGTAATTGTGCCGATTGGTGCTGTATTTCTTACATTGTTCGTCGCTTTTGGAGGATTGGAGTTTGTAGGCGTGCTAATGCGTCCATTTATGCGTCCATTATTTAAGTTGCCTGGACGTTCAGCCTTAGATGCAGTTGCTTCCTTTGTTGGCAGTTATTCTGTGGGTATTTATGTTACGAATAAAATGTATTTGCAAGGACGCTATTCATTAAGAGAAGCAACGATTATTTCGACTTGCTTTTCAACGGTTAGTATTGGTTTTTTTGCAGTAGTAGCAAGCACACTTGATCTTCTGCCTTATTTTCCAATATTATTTATAGCTACATTTATTGTAAGCGCTGTAGCGACAATGGTGCTAATCCGTATTCCCCCGTTATCCAGGATTCCGGACGAATATAAAGGTGTTCCAAAACCGGAGGCACTCCTTGAAAAACGTTCCATCTGGAAACAGGCTTACGAGGTTGGAATCAAACAGGCAGAAGACTCTGGAAAAGTTGCAGTTGAATTAAAAAATGGTTTTGTAGATGGGTTGAAATTGGCAATGGTAATTCTTCCGCCAATCCTTTCTATTGGCTTAACAGCAATACTTCTGGCAAATTATACGCCGATCTTCACCTGGGTCGGAGCACCAATGGAGCCATTTTTGCGGATTTTGGGGATTCCAGATGCAGGGTTGATTGCACCAGCGACAATTATTGGGCTTGCCGATATGTTTTTACCTGCTTTAATGGTAACTGGAGCTGCGCTAGGGGCTAAATTCTTCATTGCGGTTTTATCATTAAGTCAGATATTATTCTTTTCAGCTGTTATTCCTCTTCTCCTGGAGGTAGACATACCGATCAAATTGAAGGATCTTCTTATCCTGTTCCTTTTACGAACGCTTATATCCATTCCAATTATCGCTATCATCATGCATCTAATTTTCTAACATAATCAGAACTTTACTAACTACAAGGAGTGAAACACATGGAACAGAAAGTAATCGAACTGGATGGCTATACATTGAACCGGCATCAAATTGAAAAAGTAGCTTATGGCGAGTATCAAGCGGAAGTACCTGAACAAGCGCTTGAACGAGTTAGGAAAAGCCGGAAAAGAATTGAAACACAATTGGATGAAGGAAAAATAATCTACGGGGTTAATACAGGATTTGGAAAGTTAAGTGATGTTGTTATTGAAAAAGAAGATATCTCCAAGCTGCAGCTTAACCTGCTTCGGGCGGATGCTGTGGGGATTGGTGATCCACTGCCTACACCTGTTGTGCGTACCATGATGGTACTACGGGCAAATGCTTTGGCAAAAGGCTTTTCAGGGATTAGGGAGGAAACATTAAATCTTCTTATTGAAATGATTAATAAACGAGTACATCCTGTCGTACCAAGTAAGGGATCTGTAGGCGCAAGTGGAGACCTTGCCCCACTTGCACATATAGCTATTGTACTCGTAGGTGAAGGAAAGGCTGAATACGAAGGAGAAATTTTAACAGGGAAAGAAGCGCTGTGGAAGGCAGGTTTGCAACCAGTTGAACTTGCAGCAAAAGAAGGTCTGGCATTAATCAACGGCACACAAGCTATGTCAGGCATAGGAGTAGTTACTTTAAATGAAGCAGAGCGTGTTGGTCTAGCAGCAGATATGGCTGCAAGCTTAACAATGGAAGCATTGCATGGGGTAATTACAGCTTTTAATAAAGATTTACTTGCAGTTAGACCACATCCCGAGTTTGAGCTTGTCGCTTCACGTATAAGAAACTGGCTTGAAGGAAGTAAGCGGATAACGAAGCAGGGGGAAGTTCGTGTGCAAGATGCTTACTCGATCCGAGGTATCCCACAGGTTCATGGAGCCTCCTGGCAAACAATTAATTATGTGGATGAACGGTTAAAAACAGAAATAAATGCAGCGACAGACAATCCAATTATTTTGGAAAATGGGGAGATCTATTCAAGTGGTCATTTTCATGGGCAGCCAATCGCATTAGCAATGGATTTCTTAAAAGTAGCAACAGCAGAGTGGGCGAATATTTCAGAAAGGCGCATTGAACGATTGGTGAATCCTGCACTAAGCGGATTATCTCCATTCCTGGCAACAAATCCTGGTCTGGAATGTGGACTAATGGTTGCCCAGTATGCAGCAGCAGCGCTCGTATCAGAGAATAAAGTTCTAGCACATCCGGCAAGTGTTGACTCTATTCCTACTTCTGCAAATCAGGAAGACCATGTAAGTATGGGGACAATTGGCTCACGTCAGGCGAGAGATATTGTGCATAATACTGCAAAGGTAATTGCAATTGAATTAATTAGTGCATCCCAAGCTATTTATCTTGATGAAGCAGAGGATATGCTAGCGCCAGCTACTAAAAAATATTTGGATATGGTGAGAGAAATATGTCCTCCATTGAAAGGAGACCAGGATATCTCAGAAGAAATTGAGAAATTAGCTGCGTTTATATTAAGGGAGGATGTATTGAAATAGGGTAGGAGGGAGAACGGATTATAGCCATGGTTAATTAATTTTGTAAATTAAATGTAGTATTTTTCCTTGGTACTTCAAAGTAATGCTGGAACTATGGAGAGAGGTGTGTAATTCAGATGAAAAGAATACAAATTTTATACATGGTTCCAGCATAAAAATTTATACCTTTTGAATATGAACAGCCATTTCATGTTGTTGTAATTAAGGCAATTTGCGAAAGTACATTCTCAAAAAATTATCTGAATATTTAGATATAATTGGAAACTAAAAAATTAAGAAGGCAGGTGCTTTATGATTCTATTAAACCCGGTAGTTTTATCTGTTTTGACTCTTACCATTCTGTGTTTGTGTCGTATACACGTCATTTTTGCTTTATTACTCGCTGCCATTGTTGGTGGTCTAACAGCAAATTTATCGTTAAGTGAAACAATAACCACATTAATAGGCGGGATGGGTGGACAGGCAGAAACAGCATTAAGTTATATTTTGCTTGGTTTCTTTGCTGCCATGATTGCCCATTCCGGGATAACGGAAATACTGGTACAGTACCTATTGCGCGTAATGAAAGAAAAGAAGTTCCTACTTATATTTTTAATTGCTTTTCTTACTTGTTTTTCTGGTACTCTCATTCCAGTCCATATTGCGTTTATCCCAATACTGATCCCACCATTATTAATTTTGTTTAATCACTTAAAAATTGATCGGCGTGGGATAGCAAGTGCTTTAACTTTTGGGCTGAAAACACCGTATATGGTTATTCCTATCGGCTATGGGTTAATTTTTCATGGTATTATTGCAAAAGAAATGGAATCAAATGGGATGCCTATTGCTATGTCAGATATCTCACTGGCAATGAGTATACCAGCAATTGGTATGATTGTGGGTCTTCTTATTGCTGTATTATTTACTTATAAGAAACCACGCGAATACAAGGATATCGATTTATCGAAGACATCAAGTTTACCTGAAGAAGAAACAGCAGCTGGGTTAGAAAAGCAAAAAACACCACGTACTACTTTCGAAAAGAGAAACCATTTTTTCACAATAATTGCGATCGTCGTTGCTTTTGTTCTTCAGTTAACATTTGAATCGATGGTAATTGGCGCAATTGGTGGAATAACAGTAATGTTTGTTACTCGTGTTATTTTTCTGGAATCGGGTGAAAAGGTAGTACAAGAAGGTATGGTCATGATGGGGGTAATAGCCTTCATTATGTTAATTGCTTCCGGCTATGCTTCTGTATTAAAGGAAACAGGGGCAGTCGAAAATTTTGTTAATAATGCTACGAGCTGGTTTGGTGACAGTAGTCAACTAGTATCTGCCTTTGTCTTATTGTTGGTAGGTCTGTTTATTACGATGGGGATTGGAACGTCATTCGGAACGATCCCAATTATAGCAGCAGTTTTTGTACCGTTATGTGCCACGTTGGGCTTCAGCCCGTTAGCTACATGCGCATTAATCGGTACAGCAGGTGCGTTAGGTGATGCAGGTTCACCAGCATCTGACAGTACATTGGGGCCAACTGCAGGTCTCAGCGTAGATGGACAGCATAATCACATATGGGATACTGTGGTCCCAACCTTTATTCATTATAATATTCCATTACTTATATTTGGAACCCTAGCGGCGGTGATCCTTTAAAGTATGGAGTATCTATTTTGTGAATCATTGGGATACCTCAGCATATATTTAAGGACATAAATTAAAAACTCCCCCGGTGACTCAAAGCAGGTTACCGGGGGAGTTTTCTTAGTGTCCTGCTTGCCAAGGCCTAGAGACAGCTGTTTTTTTGTAAGGATTTTTCGGCATATTCTCCTTTTTAACAACACGAGGCTTCATTCCGTTTTCAATTCGCTTTTTCACCTTTGAATCCATCCGCAATGTCATCGGAGGCTTAAACACACGTTTGGCAATTGTATTACATGTTGGACAAGCCGTGCTTTGCTTATTATCCCTGGTCATGTTTAGCAACAAAGTAAATTCTCCACATGCTGGGCATAGAAAAGTGTAGTTTGGCATTACCTATTCCTCCTGGCTATTTTGGTAAAATATCTTTTGTGAAGATATCTTTTGGTAAAGCGATGGTGCAGCAAGAATTTGGAATGTCCACAACACCAGCTAAATGACCTTCAACGGGAGCTGAGCCAAGTAGCATATATGCTTGTTCTCCAGTAAAACCTTGTGTTTTTAAAAATTCAATCGCATTCAAGCACGCATTACGATAGGCTATATTTGCATCTAAATATGTACATGTACACGATTTAAAATTACATTTTTTATGTCAGAAGGGTCATCGTAATTTTTAATTTGTCCATCTGTTCAATCCAGATATTCCATCCGAAATGTCTCCCCAAAGTCAACAGAGAAAGTTGCTGGTATATCAGTATGCCAACGGTTATGTCCAGATACGTCCTGTTTACCCATGGTTTTATTTAAGTCCACTTTTTAAAAAAAATTTTGGCATTATTCTACCATTCCTTTCTATATATTTATTTTATCTTGCTAACGTAGTGAGTCACCTCCTACACCAATTACAAATCGTCTCCCTTATAAGTAAAAATAATTAAATTGAATTTTTAGATATAATTTTCCGTATAAACCTATAATTAGCTATGTAAAAGAGTTCTGGTACAAAACTTTAAAAAATTGATGTGTTATGGTTGCTTTTCTCCGCCAAATGACTAAAATAGGGTAGTACTATTAAATCATTGTGTATTTGCTATACCTATTTTATTTGCGTAAAATTATGAATCTCTTAACGCCCTCCCTCGGAAGAAATTATGTAGTAAGGATTCAATGTTACGTGAGTAGACCAAAAATGGCTTGCAAATTATTTATTTGTTAAAACAGAAGTGATTTAATAGTTTTCCCAACCCCTTATTACATCGGTTAATCTACCAAATGTAAAAGGGAAGACCCTCACATATACCCGTTGTTCAGGAGAAACACCGTCTCTATCAGTAGAAATAAAACTGAAAATGAACAACACCCTGACTACTTTTATACTAAAAAACAAATTGAATAGAAGATTGCAAAGCTGACTATTTATGATCATTGCATTCATGAGTGGTGGTTATGTGAATCTATTCACAAACAAGGAGGAATGATAGTCGAAACTCGTATTTACGGTGTGTCTCGAAGATGTAAACCGTTGCATCCTGTCTAAGGGATAGCAATACAGTTAATTATTTTTTTAAAGGAAAGGCATAAATGAATTCACATTGTAAAGAAACGTTTCTAAAAGCATAAAATTGGAAATGCTTTTGAGTATATTAAATTTAGTTTATGGAGGAGGCATGTAACCATGCAATTATTACCCCGTGAAATGGATAAACTGTTAATTGTCGTTGCTGCAGATCTTGCAAGGCGCAGGAAGCAAAGAGGTTTGAAATTAAACCACCCTGAAGCGATGGCTCTTATTACCTATGAAGTAATAGAAGGTGCTCGGGATGGAAAAAGTGTTGCAGAACTAATGGAATACGGAGCGACCATTTTAACAAGGAACGACGTGATGGATGGGATTCCAGAAATGATTGATGATATACAGGTTGAAGTAACTTTCCCTGATGGAACGAAGCTTGTTACCGTACATGACCCTATTCGCTAAATGGAAAGGAGGAGAAGCAATGATTCCAGGAGAATATATTTTAAGTAAAGAAGATATTGTTTGTAATGCAGACCGTACTAGCTCAAAGACAACCGTTATTAATACTGGTGATAGACCAATTCAAGTTGGATCACACTTTCACTTTTATGAAGTGAATGAAGCATTAAAATTTAACAGGGAAGAAACATATGGCAAAAGATTAAACATACCAGCCGGAGCAGCGGTGAGATTTGAACCAGGGGATGAAAAAGAAATAGAATTAATTGATTATGCTGGTGAGCGCAAAGTTTATGGATTTAATAATAAAGTGGATGGACCATTAGAAGGTGGGGATTCAAAATGAGTTTTAGAATGTCAAGAGAGCAATATTCGCAAATGTACGGTCCTACAACTGGTGATTCGATCCGTTTGGCAGATACAGATTTATTTATCAAAATCGAGAAAGATCATACAAAGTATGGCGAAGAGGTCGTATTTGGCGGTGGAAAGGTAATCCGTGATGGAATGGGACAGCATCCGTTAGCAACACGTGATGAAGGTGTTCCAGACACAATTATTACGAACGTAATTGTTCTTGACTATACAGGGATTTATAAAGCTGATGTGGGAATCCGGGATGGCCTGATTTGCGGAATTGGAAAAAGTGGAAATCCGCTGGTCATGGATAAAGTTGATATTGTCATTGGGGCTTCAACTGAAGTAATTGCAGGTGAGGGGAAGATTGTTACAGCAGGTGGCATTGATACACATGTGCATTTCATAAATCCTGCGCAAGTCGATGTGGCATTAACCGCGGGGCTCACTACATTAATAGGTGGAGGAACTGGCCCAGGGGCGGGTTCACGTGCTACTACTGTAACTCCAGGAGAATGGAATATGCATCGGATGCTGCAAGCCGTAGATGGTCTTCCGATTAATGTTGGTTTAACCAGTAAAGGACATGCCGCCTCTGAGGCGCCATTAGCTGAACAAGTGCGTGCTGGAGCAATTGGCTTAAAAGTGCACGAAGATTGGGGAGCAACTTCTTCCTCTTTGGATCATGCATTACGTGTTGCAGATAAGTTCGATATTCAAGTTGCTTTACATGCGGATACATTAAATGAAGCTGGTTTTATGGAGGATACCATGCGAGCAGTTAAAGATCGCGTCATTCATATGTACCACACAGAGGGCGCAGGTGGCGGTCATGCGCCGGATTTAATTAAATCTGCTGGCATGATGAATGTGCTGCCATCTTCTACAAATCCTACATTGCCATATACTGTTAACACCATTGATGAGCACCTGGATATGTTGATGGTTTGCCATCATTTGAATCCATCTGTACCAGAGGATATCGCCTTTGCAGATTCCCGTATTCGCAGTGAAACAATTGCAGCTGAAGATATTTTACAAGATATGGGTGTCTTTAGTATGACGAGTTCAGATGCCCAAGCAATGGGACGTATTGGGGAAGTCGTTCTCCGGACATGGCAGACCGCCCATAAGATGAAGAACCAATTGGGTACAATGAAAGGTGATGTAAAGTACGCAGACAATAATCGGGTAAAGCGTTATATAGCCAAATATACGATAAACCCTGCAATCACCCATGGAATATCTAACTATGTTGGTTCAATTGAAGTAGGTAAAGTGGCCGATTTAGTATTGTGGGATCCAAGATTTTTTGGTGTGAAACCTGAGATGATTCTTAAGAATGGGCTTGCCGTTCAAAGTCTGATGGGAGATGCTAATGCATCCATTCCAACACCACAGCCAATGATATATCGTCCAATGTACGCTACGATCGGAAAAGCCTTGGCTAAAAGTTCATTTACATTTATTTCACAGGCAGCCTATGACGATAAGGTGCATGAAAAACTTGGCTTAGAGAAAAATATCCGCCCTGTTGGTGGTATTCGAAATCTTACGAAAAAAGATATGAAGTTGAATACGGAAACACCTGAAATTGAGGTTGATCCGCAGACATATGAAGTAAGGGTAAACGGAGAAAAAATCACATGTGATCCTGTTGATGAAGTACCAATGGGACAACGCTATTTCTTATTTTGAGGTGGATGACATGATAATAGAAAAAATTGTAACAAATATAGAGAAGTTAGACCAGGAGGAACTGAATAAACGACATAAAGAAAAAGTATATTTAGAGAGTGCCCATCTGGTAAAGCGAATTCAACGTGTGGAAACAGACCATGGCCGGGAGCTTGGAATTCGTTTAAAAGAGCCTCGTGATTTAGAAGCTGGTGATGTGCTTTATATGGATGAGAAAAATATCATCATTGTTGATGTATTATCAGATGATCTATTGATTATTTGCCCTAGAAGCATAAATGAAATGGGTACCATCGCTCATCAATTAGGAAACCGTCATTTGCCTGCACAGTTTGAAGGGGAAGAAATGCTCGTACAATATGATTATCTTGTGGAAGAATTACTTCTAGAGCTGGGTATCCCATTCAAACGAGAGAAGCGCAAAGTAAAACAGGCATTTCGTCACATAGGACATAGTCATGGATAAGAATGTGCTATCTTTATTCCAATTATGTGATTCTAATTTCCCTACAGGGGCGTTCAGCCATTCCTTTGGTCTGGAAAGCTATATACAAGAGGGAGTTGTACACGATAAGACGACATTCTCGAAATGGCTGGAGGTTTATTTGTTTGAGCAGTTGGTCTATGTAGACGGACTGGCTGCTAGAATGATTTATGATGCTCTTTGTAAGGGAGACCTGGAGAGAATTTGGCAGCTTGATCGCTTATTAACTGTGCAAAACCTTCCAAGAGAAACACGTGACGGAACAAGACGGATGGGAGAGCGGATGGTAAAAATCGCAGAAACTTTATATGAAGCACCCATCTTAACGAAGTACCGAGAGAGGATCAAGGCAAAAGCGTCTTTTGGACACCCGGCAATTGTGTTTACAATGGTCGGCCATTATCTAGGCGTAAAGAAAGAAATAACTATTTTGTATTATTTGTATTCATCCATAGCTAATTTAGTCCAGAACGCGGTACGGGCTATCCCACTTGGACAGACTGTGGGACAAAAAATAATATATGTGTTTCAAGAAAACTTATCCCAGGCCGTCCGGAGAATATTGAAATTGAATGAAGAAGATTTTGGTGTCGTTTCTCCGGGCTTGGAACTATCCCAAATGCAGCACGAAAGGTTCATATACGAATCTTTATGTCATAAAAATCTTATATAAAAGGAAGTGTCACAATGGAACCAATTAAAATCGGTGTTGGGGGACCTGTTGGCGCAGGTAAAACGATGCTTGTTGAAAAGCTTACACGTGAACTAAGTGATGAAGTGAGTATTGCTGTCATTACGAATGATATTTATACAAAGGAAGATGCCAAGATTTTGGTTAAAACGGGGATTCTTCCTGAGAACCGAATCATCGGGGTAGAGACAGGTGGTTGTCCACATACAGCTATTCGTGAAGATGCCTCCATGAATTTTGCAGCAATTGAAGAACTGGAGGAAAGACATCCGGATGTGGAGCTCATTTTTATTGAAAGTGGTGGGGATAATCTTGCTGCTACTTTCAGCCCCGAGTTAGTTGATTTTTCTATCTACATTATTGATGTCGCCCAAGGGGAAAAAATTCCTCGTAAAGGTGGACAAGGAATGATTAAATCAGACTTGTTTATTATTAATAAAACTGACCTTGCTCCATTTGTTGGGGCAAGCCTTGAGGTAATGGAGTCAGATACGAAGGTATTTCGTGGTAGTAAACCATTTGCACTTACAAACCTAAAAGATAATACGGGCCTGGATCAAGTTGTTGATTGGATTAAACAGCATGTACTGTTAAAGGGATTAGAGAAGGATGTCTGATTGGACGGGAATCCTTGAGCTTGATATAGAGGATCGGCAAGGGAAAACCGTCACAAACAACGTATACTTTCAAGGAGCATTTAAGATTATGCGTCCTGTTTATCATAATAATTCGCAACAACCAACCTATTATATACTTAATCCCGGCGGTGGTTATTTAGACGGTGACACATATCGAATGAAAGTAACGCTTGGTGAACAGGCTAAAGCAACCGTGACGACCCAATCAGCAACAAAGGTGTACAAAACACCGCAGAAACATGCTTACCAGGAAACAGAAATCATTTTTAAAAAAAGATAGTTTTTTAGAATACTTGCCTGATCCGCTTATAGCATATAAGGATGCTCGGTATCATCAGAAGAATATTGTTCATATGGAGCAGGGGGCGACATTGATTTATTCTGATATATTGACTCCTGGTTGGTCACCTGAGGGCGAGCATTTTAGCTATGATAGTCTTCGCTTAATCAATGAAATTTATATGGAGAATGAGCTAGTTCTATTTGATCACATTAAGCTAAATCCTAAGGAACAGTATATGGACGGACTAGGCGTGATGGAAGGTTACACACACCTTGGATCTTTTATTGTTATTTCCGAAATATCAGACTCTGAGATTCTGGATCGTTTATATGAAGAAATTCAACATGAAAATAGTGATTTTAAGGCTGGATTATCTGCCCTCATCATACCAGGATTTACTATTCGGATAATGGCTAATTCAACCCAGTTGATCGAACGAATATTAAAGAAATGCCATCATATAATAAGTAAGGAATGGTATAAAACAGAACCGAGTTTTCTAAGAAAATATTAAATTTTAGAGCCCGGCAAATAATTGAGATTGCCGGGCATGTTTTATCATTTTGCAATAAGAGTATAAATAATGATGCACAATCAAGCTTCTGACCACTTTAGAGATGAGTCTATGTTATGTCCTGTTCTTACCCATTTGTAATGGCGAAGTAATAGTATTTCAATTTTTGAAATGTAGCATTTTTATTTAAACGAGAGAATAGTGGGGAATGTATATGAATCATATAAATAAATTATTTATGTTCATAGTTGTAGTTGTACTGACAACTATGTTAGTTGCCTGTGGTTCCGATAAGGAAAAACAATCCTCTGCACCCTCAGATATGGACAAGAATGAATTGATATTGGCCATTGGCGGAGAGTCAGATGAAGGCTTTGATCCAACTACAGGGTGGGGCCAATACGGTTCGCCTCTTTTCCAAAGTACCTTATTAAAATATGATAAAGATTTTAATGTGCAGCTGGATTTAGCGGAGGACTACTCGGTAAGTGATGATGGTTTGGAATGGACCATCAAGATTCGGGATGGTGTGAAATTCTCTGATGGAGAAGAATTGACAGCCGAAGATGTAGTATTTACTTATCAAACAGCTGAATCGAGCGGGTCTGTTATTGATTTAAGTAATATGAAAAAAGTGGAGAACTCGGATTCTCATACAGTTATATTTACATTAAAAAAACCTGCATCCACTTTTATCAATTTGTTAACTACAATTGGAGTTGTACCGGAACATGCCTATGATGATTCGTACAGTCAAAATCCGATTGGCTCTGGTCCATTCCAATTAGTACAATGGAATAAAGGTCAGCAGTTAATTGTTGAAGAAAACCCGTATTATTATGGGGAAAAACCTTATTTCAAAAAATTAACATTCCTCTTTTTAGCGGAAGATGCCGCATTTGCTGCTGCTAAGTCAGGTCAAGCTGATGTGGTGTCTGTACCTTCGACATTTGCGAAAGAGAAAATTCCGGGGATGCATTTGATCAAACTGAGAAGTGCTGATAACAGGGGCATCATGTTTCCATTTGTGCCAGCAGGTGAAGAAACAAAAGAGGGCTATCCAATCGGAAATGACGTGACATCTGATCCTGTTATCCGTAAAGCAATCAATTTTGCAGTGGATAGACAAGCATTGGTAGACGGTGTGTTGGATGGATATGGCACTCCTGCGTATACGGTCGCCGATCAATTGCCATGGTGGAACCCTGAAACAGTCATTAAAGATAATAACATGGATAGTGCCAAGCAGATGCTCGATGAAGCCGGATGGAAAGAGAATGAACAAGGTGTACGAGAGAAAGATGGTGTCCAAGCATCATTTAATTTGTTATACCCGGCTGGTGACCAGATCCGTCAATCTTTATCCATTGCATTTGCAGATATGATCAAGCCACTTGGTCTTCAAGTGAAAACAGAAGGGCAGAGCTGGAATGAGCTCGAGAAAACGATGCATGCCAATCCTGTCATGATGGGGTGGGGAAGTCATAATCCGCTGGAAATGTATAATATTTACAGTGGTGACACGAGAGGCGAAGGATATTACAACTCTAATTATTATTTTAACCCAACGGTTGATGCATATATGGAAAAAGCGATGCGTGCAACCTCCCAGGAAGACGCCAATACGTATTGGAAAAAGGCACAATGGATGGGGAAACAGGATTCTCTGCCAAAGGAGATGCTGCATGGGCTTGGCTAGTAAATATACAACATTTGTATTTTGTTCGTGATAATCTGGAAATTGGTGAACAAAAAACACAGCCGCATGGACATGGCTGGCCGATAACCGATTTCATTGAGAAATGGCATTGGAAGGAAGAAGGGTAAACATTGCAATTGAAACGAGTAAGTCTATATGTCATTAAAAAAACGCTGAAACTGGTTTCCTTGCTTATTGCAATTAGTGTTCTATCTTTTTTACTTGTAAGCTATTCACCAATAGATCCCATCCAAAGCTATATCGGAGCTGATATGGTAAGGGTGAGCCCGGAGCAACGGGATAATATTGCAGCATATTGGGGTCTGGATGACTCGAAAACAGAGCAGTTTTTGAATTGGAGTAAAGCGGTCCTGCAAGGAAACTTGGGAACATCGCTAATTTACAGGGCTCCTGTTGCTGATGTCATTGCAGAGCGATTTCTTGCATCACTTATATTAATGGGCATTGCTTGGCTTATGTCCGGTTTTATCGGATTTATATTGGGAATCATTTCAGGAATACAGGAAGGATCATGGGTCGACCGAATAATAAAAGGATATTGTTTTATCCTTGCTTCGACGCCTGCCTTTTGGCTGGCCTTATTATGTTTAATGCTATTCTCTGTTTCACTTGGTTGGTTCCCTGTTGGACTGGCTTCCCCTGCAGGTATATTAACTGAAGATGTAACCTGGTTAGAACGAGCCAAACACCTGGTTCTTCCTGCATTGACATTAAGTATTATTGGTGTAGCCAATGTAGCCTTACACACGAGACAGAAATTAATTGAAGTACTTGGCAGTGAATATGCTCGTTTTGCCAAAGCAAAGGGAGAAACAGGCTTTTTGCTTCTCTGGAGACATGGGCTCCGCAATATTTCTTTACCTGCTGTATCTCTGCATTTTGCTTCATTTGGTGAGCTTTTTGGCGGAGCGGTACTTGCCGAACAGGTATTTTCTTATCCAGGTCTTGGTCAGGCGGTAGTACAGGCAGGGCTTGGTGGAGATATCCCACTATTACTTGGAATTGTGCTATTCAGTACACTTTTTGTATTCGCAGGTAATTTACTTGCTGATCTTTTGTATCAATTCATCGATCCGCGGATGAGAAAGGAAGAATTACAATGATCGGTCGTACAAGCTTTCCTATGAAAGTAAAAAAATGGAACTTGCGCCAGCGAACATTAGCTGTAACTATTCTTTCATTCACACTACTTGCCGGGATGATCGGGAGTGGAATCCTAATTGGACCGGAAAAAATGGGAGTGGATTTCTTGTCAAAGTACCTACCACCCTCGTTTACTCACCCTTTTGGGACGGATTGGCTGGGAAGGGATATGCTTACACGTACTTTAAAGGGACTAACATTAAGTTTTTCTGTCGGTCTGTTGGCATCCACAGTAAGTACATTTATTGCTCTTATCTTAAGTCTTCTTTGTTCCGTAAACAAAAAGCTGGACGCGGTGGTAACATGGTTCATTGATCTGTTTCTCAGTGTTCCTCACATTGTCATTTTGATTCTAATTTCCTTCGCGGCAGGCGGCGGTTTTAAAGGTGTTGTTATTGGACTTGCCTTAACACATTGGCCAAGTCTTACACGCTTGCTCCGGGCTGAGGTTTTGCAGTTGAAAAACACAGATTATGTAGCAGTTTCCAAAGCATTTGGGAAATCACGTATGTGGATTGCGAGACATCATTTGCTTCCACACCTAGTACCACAATTGATTGTAGGATTTATCCTGTTATTTCCACACGCCATTTTGCATGAGGCTGCCATTACATTTCTGGGATTCGGACTATCTTCGGAAGTTCCGGCCATCGGGATTATTTTATCAGAATCGATGCGCTATTTGGCAACCGGTATGTGGTGGCTGGCATTTTTCCCTGGATTGGCACTGCTGGTTATGGTTAGTATTTTTGATTTGTTAGGACGTAGTATCCGCAAATTAATTGACCCTTTCCATGGTCAGAAATTGTAAAGGAGATGAGAAGATGGAGATACAGCAATCGCAAAAAAAAGAAAACATACCACTAGCACAGAATGAGAAGAGTCCTCCCCTTTTTGAAGTGAACCATCTTGCTCTGACTTTTCGACAATACGAAAAAGGACTCCGGGAGTCGAATCTTCGGGTCATTCGAAACTTTGACTTATCCATTAATCAAGGAGAGATTGTGGCAGTAGTGGGTGCAAGTGGTTCAGGGAAAAGTCTGTTGGCAGACACCATTCTTGGCATTTTGCCGGAACACGCAGAGACTAGTGGCAACATACTATTTCAAGGAAAAATACTGACAAAAGAAAATCAGATTCGCCTCCGTGGAAAGGACATTGTGCTAATTCCTCAATCCACTAATGCACTCGATCCTTTAATGAAGGTTGGGAAACAGGTTCAATCTGTTGTAAAGAATAAGCATAAAAAGGCAGTCCAGGAACGTATCTTTCAAAAAGTGGGGTTAGCTAAGGATACCAGTGACAGATATCCTTTTGAATTATCCGGTGGAATGATCAGAAGGGTTCTGGTTTCCACTGCCATGGTAAGTGATGCGAAATTAGTCATTGCCGATGAACCAACACCCGGGCTCGATGAGCAGGCCAGGGATGAAGCGATTCAATATATGAAAAAGCTTGCCACGGAGGGGAAAGCAATCATGTTCATCACACATGATATTACAGCCGCACTGGAAATTGCAGATAAAGTCGCTGTCTTTTACGCAGGGGAAACCGTTGAAATTGCCAACACAGAAGATTTTTCAGGAAAGGGTGAAAACCTGCGTCATCCCTATACGAAAGCATTATGGAATGCATTGCCACAGAATGATTTTATCCCATTAAAAGGTATTCAGCCGTTGCCGGGTGAATCGGTATCAGGCTGTGTTTTTGCAGCAAGATGTCCGATTGCCACGGACGTCTGTACAGAAGATGTGCCACAACTTCGCCCACTTAATCATGGGATGGTGAGGTGTTATCATGCTTGAAGCCCGTGAAGTCAGTTACCGTTATCGAAATCATCCATGGTTGTTACAGCATGTCAATCTGCAAATTCATCCCGGTGAAGTTGTTGGTTTGTATGGGAAGAGTGGTGCAGGTAAAACAACCCTTGCTACTATTTTGGCTGGATTAAAACAACCGAAACAAGGATTTATTCAAATAGATGGCCACTCCTATCCCATGGAAGGTTTCCATCCGGTGCAGTTGGTTTGGCAACTACCTGAAAAAGTAGTTAACCCTAAATGGCGGATGAAAAAAATTTTAACTGAAGCTGGTCCATTGGATAGTGACTTATTGGCTATGTTAGGAATCAATAAAACATGGCTAAATCGCTATCCCAGCGAACTTTCAGGTGGTGAGCTGCAACGCTTTTGTCTTGCCCGTGCACTTGGTCCAAAGACAAAGTATCTGATAGCAGACGAA
This sequence comes from Virgibacillus halodenitrificans JCM 12304, assembly GCF_001310895.1. Taxonomy (GTDB): domain Bacteria; phylum Bacillota; class Bacilli; order Bacillales; family Amphibacillaceae; genus Virgibacillus_Q; species Virgibacillus_Q halodenitrificans. The sequence goes on from NZ_BAZS01000009.1 coordinate 108,103, forward strand.
ATGACTACAATGCTGGATGCTATTACGCAGGCACAAATTTGGCATACAGTCCTGGAATTGGTGCAACAACGGAATATCGGAATTCTGGCAATCAGTCACGATTCCTCATTGTTGGAGCGTGTCTGTGACCGGGTAATAAATTTTGATACACTTCATTCTGTATGAAAGCATGCAAGGAAATTTTTATAAAAGGGTTTTAATTGACTTCTTGATAGGGAATACTTAATCTATAGAAGACTTACAAATTCGCTTAAAATTATTTACATGATGAGGTGTCTCGATTGGTTGACAATTTTGAGGTGAAAAAACTATATGAAGACCGTCCACATGAGCGGCATCGCTTTAGCTTTACCATTGATGGTAAAGAATTTAAAGGTAATTTTCATGAAGATGACATTCAGTGGCTGCATCCCCACCCAAAACAAGATGTCGAAAAAAATCATTTGGAGTGGATTGAAGCTGAAGTTCGCCGATTACTGAATGAGCATGATACCAAAGATGAATTGGAAAGCATGGAAGGTGTAGAGGGAATTAAAGTTACCCCTATGCTAGAAGATCAATCTCATGAAGCACATCAGTTTAAATTGAATATAGATGGAGAAGAATTTAAAGGTATGGTACGAGATGGTAAATTAGAATGGTTTCATCCAAAGCCAAGACGAAAACTAAAAGATGCCCGTGTAGACAAAGTGGAAGAAAAAGTGTATCAAAAAATGAAAGAACATAATAAGGATTGACATGAATGCCACCCGCTCCAATTAGGGTGGCATTTTATAATGAAAATAGTATGTCCATGGAAAAAATCCAGATTTTTTATACTTATATATATTTATATCAAACTAATATTTGTTGTGTTGGATGATTAGTTCCATTATTTTAGATACATACCAAGCATAGGAAGAAGGAAAAAACATGTTAAAACAACTAGCCCTAAACGTTTACTATATGCCTCATTATTCGGAAACAGACCGGCCTGCATTAGGTTTAGTCTGTGGGGAGAATTTTAGTGTGGCGATTGATGCTGGTAACTCTCCTGCACATGCGCAGGATTTTCTGGGATTGGCTGAAAAGATGGACATTTCTCCAATTCAATATGTACTAGTAACGCATTGGCACTGGGACCATATTTTTGGTATGAAAATAATGGACCGCACTGCAATCAGTCATCATGATACTAAGAAGAAGGTAGCATATTTAAAAACGTTGAAGTGGGATGATGCTTCTATTGATGCCCGTGTAGAATCTGGCGAAGAGATAGAATTTTGCCGTGATATGATTAAGCGAGAGCTGCCTGTCCGGGATAATCTGAAGCTGTGCGCGCCGGAAATAACGTTTCAAAATCAAATACAGCTCGATCTTGGTGGCATTACCTGTGTGATGGAGCATGTCGGTGGGGAGCATGCACCAGATTCGTCCATCATCTACATTCCAGAAGTAAAAATCATGTTTTTAGCTGATTGTCTTTATCAGGATTTTTATAGTGGCGAATGGAGCTATGATTTGAAAGAAGTACAGACCTTATTGGCAAAAATTAAGAAGTATGATGTGGAGCATTATGTCCTTGGTCATCAGTCACCAAAAACATATGCCGAGCTATGGGGCTTTCTTGATGAGCTTGTAGCTATCGGGGAGGTCGTTGGAAGGGAAGCTTCACTCGATCAAGCAGTAGAAGCCTTTACACTTGCAAGAGAGAAGGAGCCTACAGAAGAGCAGCTTGAATTTATACAAAATTTCGTTGCAGGCAACCAGAAGAAATCTATGTAAATTTACAGAAATAATAATAGAGGTGATAAGAATGAGACGTGTAATTATCGATACAGATACAGCAGGGGATGACACGATCGCCCTTTTAACTACACTCCATCATTTTCATGTGGAGGGAGTAACAATAACTGGTGGTAATGTTGATTTCGATCAAGAGGTAGAAAATGCGCTTTATACAATTCAAGTTGCCAATCCAAAGAGCTATGTTCCTGTCTATAAAGGACTGGAGAGACCGCTCCATGCTACGGGCATGGCTCAGCATCGCAATGTAGAGGATGTGCATGGCAAGGACGGAATGGGTGGGGCTTATTTTGAAAAAGCAAAACAGCGTCCCGAAACTGCCCATGCCATCGATTTTATTATCGATACAGTGAAGAAAAGTTCTGGAGAAATTGAGCTATTGGCGATCGCCCCTTTAACAAATATTGCAATGGCAATAAAAAAGGAACCCTCCATCATCAAGGATATTCCCCATATTTACATTATGGGTGGTACAAATAATTCTCTAGGAAACATTACGGCAGCAGCAGAGTATAACTTTTACGTTGATCCTGAGGCAGCAAATATTGTTCTTCAATCCGGAATCCCACTCACGATGGTAGGGTGGGATATGTGCGTAAATTATTCGATTATGGATGATGCGGATCATGAAGATATTAGAAAGCTTGCCACGAAAGGCTCGCAATTTTTTATGGATATTAATCAGGTTGTAATGAAATTCAACAAGGAGGTTCATCGCCTGCCAGGGACTACCCACCCAGATACACTTCTTGCAGCCATCGCCGCAGATGAAAGCATCATGACGAAATCTACGGATTACTATGTCGAAGTGGAAACACAAGGTAAGCTGACTCGTGGTTACAGTCTAGTTGATATTAATAACCGAAGCGGAAATAAACCAAATGTACGTGTTTGTGAAGCGGTTGATAGAGAAAAGTTTAAAACAGTGTTGCTTGATGTGTTGCGGGCAATTGATTGATTTTGGAGGATGAAGATGAAAAGGCTGCAGAATTTTTATGGATTCTGTGGCTTTTTAAATGAGAGTAGATGTGTTGAAATGAGAGAGTCGCCCAAAATATGAGAGAGCAGGCCACCAAAATGAGAGACCCGTCCAAAATATGAGAGAGCAGGCCGCTCAAATGAGAGACCCGCCCAAAATATG
>NZ_BAZS01000010.1 GCF_001310895.1 Virgibacillus halodenitrificans JCM 12304
AGAACAATCCGCCGGAGAGCAAAAGAATCATCCGGAGAGCAGAACAATCCGCCGGAGAGCAAAAGAATCGTCCGGAGCGCGCAAGAATCGTCCGTAGAGGAAAATAATCCGCCGCAGGACAAAAGAATCAGCTGTAACTGGGCATGGGTATCCATTTTGTGAAACTACTGCATACTCTCAATGCATATGTGAGTCCATTTTATAAACTTAAAAATTTTCAAGCAATACACGTTTTTAACAAAGGAATTGAAACTAATGAGCAACATTTCTATAAGAAAAATTAATAACAGCAATGAAAGTGCAGTTAGAAAAATAACCTTGAAAGAGGACCAGCAAAATTTCATTGAATCTGTGGATGAATGCCTGGACGAAGCAAATACGGTACCTCAATGGCGACCAGTAGCCATCTATAATGAAGATGCAATAATTGGTTTTGCTATGTACGGGTCCTTTGGGCCTAATAAAGATACGTGGATAGACCGAATTATCATTGATGAAAAATACCAAGGAAATGGATTCGGCAAAAAAGCAATGTTCAGGCTTATTGAAATCGTGTCAAAGGAATATGGAGTTAAAGACATACACTTAAGTATTGTAGAAGAAAATAAAGTAGCCCGGCACCTATATGAGAGCATTGGTTTTAAGTATATAAATGAGAAAGACCCGAATGGAGAACTTATATTTAAATATACAGTGAAGCAGTAGCAAGCAGTTGAAGGGAGAGAGAAATTTGACAGAAAATAATGAAGAACAAAACAAACCCTTTAATGATGCAATGGAACACCAGCAAAATGTGGAAGGAGATCCCATCCCACATAGCGGAGAATTTCCACGCCCTATCAAAATTATTGGCTATTTTCTAATTGGAGGAATTATTTTAATTCTAGTGTTTGGTTTAGTTGGGAACTTTTTGTTTAACTAAATTTTTGTACTGATAAGTTGCTACACGAGACTGTGAATGAAGCATAGCAAGTCGATTGTATTTTTTGTATAATTAAGAAAAATGTGATTGCCTTGTTTTGATTTGCCACCAATTTCACCCTTTCTGGAGGTGAGTGAATGAGTGAGAATAAGAGGACACCTTAAGAACAAAGAGAAAAATTGAGACAGGAGGAATTAAAGCAACCTTCCAGCAGCATACACGGAAGTAATCTGTCTGATTTAGTGGGTGGGTTGAGCTGGAAGGGAACTGGAATTATTATTTTTATATTAATTATTATTTTGGTTGGGTATGTTTTATTTCGGTGAATATATCTAGAAATGAATACATGGCTTTTTTACAAATAATCGCAGGTGATACAATGGGTCTCTACTATGAAAGTACATTAAACGTACTCAAAAAAAATTTCATGCTAGTAATAATGGCAATCGTCTTGTTGATTCCTACCTTTTTCTTATGGGCGGGTGTGCCTTTCTTTATCATTGGAGGTTTAGTTGAAAATTTGATTTCTAGTCAAGTACTTGTTTTTATAAGTATTTCGCTCTCAGGTGGATTTTTGTTTTCCTTATACTTTTTGCCATTCCTTTATAAAATTGCAAAACAACTAGCGAACATTACTCAAATTGGTGTAGGGAACTTTCTTCTCCGCATACACACAACCTTTATCTTTATCTGTTCTGTCGTGTATGGCATTACTATATATGTGATTTTTCAATATTAAAGAGTTTGAGAATGAAATCTAGAATAACAATTCATGGAGAGAGGAGAGGATTCCGTGACTGAATTTTCCGTGAAAATAATCCAGCTTAGGGATACTTCGTTTAACATTGGAAGAAAACTTGGAAACAATTTGCAAGGAAATGCGTTAGTTGATATTTTTGAATCTGTTACGAGATCAGAGATAGACTATAAAAATCTCACATCTATTTTTTCAGCATTAGCTCCTCATTTATTGGAGGAGTTAGAAGGATTAGCAGAAGGAGTAGGAATTTCCAGTGAAAAAGCTGCTGCCTTATTTAGTGGATATGATGTACCGAAGACAGAGGCGATGGGCTGCTCGGCCATCATGACAAAGGACTTTTATGTACGAAATTATGATTTTTCCCCTGCTTTTTATGACGGGTTGTTCAGTCTGGTACAAAGTGATTCCGCATTGGCAACTGCAGGATATAATTTGCAAGTGATAGGCAGACATGATGGGGTCAATCAGCATGGATTAGTGGCAGGTCTACACTTTGTAAGTAATCATGGCTATACAACAGGCATCTCTGCGTGGACGGCAATACGAATAATTTTGGACATGTGTTCCAATGTCGATGAGGCCGTTCAGCTACTGAAGGAAATCCCACACGCAGCTTGCTATAATTTTTCTCTCGGTGATAAACATGGCAAGATGGCTGTAGTAGAAGCTAGCCCGGAGAATATTGCAGTGAGATATGACGAATCAACATTAGCCTGTGTGAATCATTTCCAGATGAGGCAGCTGAAAGAAAAAAATAGAGAAAGCATAGACGGATCGGTTACCCGTAATCATTATATGAAACAATTGGCCACGAAGAAAATGACACATGAAAACATGTATGATGAATTTAGAAATATACACTCTCCGTTATTTTTTACTGACTATGAAAATATGTTTGGGACACTTCATACAATTTCTTACGCTTATCAAGATTCACAAATAAAAACGACCATTGCACAAAGTGAACAAACCTTGGATATAAACTTTCAAGACTGGGTTGATGGAAAAGATATAAACGAAAAAAAGCTAATCGGAATGATAGACTAATTTCTATGTGTTATGTGCTACTTTGAATGAAAAAATAGCGTCAGTTAAAGGGAGCTAAAATCATGATTAAAAAACGGTGGATTAAAATTACTGTCAGTATCCTGCTTTTTTGCTTAGTCATATTTATAGCTACCTCTTTTTCTCATAAAACTGTCATTCAACGAACACTTTTTTTGAATGGCTACTTTATACAGGCGTTCAACACGGAGATCCAAGATGAACCTGATGCCATAGAAGAAGCGTATGGTACGTGTTATTATATTCATAATGAAAAAGTGAATAATGGAACGGAAAACGGTATTCCCGGTGTTTGTATGAAAGAAAATAGCTTTGGTTTTCTTTACAGTATAGAGATTGGCCATTGGTGATTTTTTACACATGCGAGTATTATCAAGCCACAGTTAGCTCTTCCTCGTCTCTATTATTTGTTGTCTGTGGTAGGACGATCTGTATCCTGCTTAGTATCTAATATTGATCGTAATTCTTTTATATCGGCATCAGATAAATCTTCATCCTGTATAAATTGAACAAGCATTGTTTTAAGCGTGCCATCATAAACCCGCTTGACAAAAGAAGACGTTTTCGCTTTTTGACACTCTTTTTGGGAGAATAGCGGGTAAAACGTATAGACACGCTGATCTCGATGCACTCCAATAACTTCTTTCTTTGTTAGCCGATCTAATAAAGTACGAACTGTTTTTGATTTCCATTCAGTCGTTGGCTGTAGAGAAGAAGTGATTTCACTCGCTGTTAGGGGCGCTTTTTGCATAGTACCTTCATCACTTCCCATTCTGACTCTGAAATTTTAGGTATACTTTTCGTCACGTCCATCATCCCTGCCTTTTAATTTAATAGATTCCTTTATCCTGTAAGATGTTTTTGGTGATTTTTGCAGCGGTACTTCCGTTTGCATGTTGTTTGTCTTCTATATTTGTTGCGAAAAAATACGTGTTCGTTTTGGTTTCCACATAACCGATAAACCAGCCATTGACTTGCTTTCCATTCACAGATCCTGTTCCCGTTTTTCCATACAATGTGGCGTTTTCCTTTGATTCTAACTTCATCGTGTCTTTTACTAATTGAATATTTTTCTCATCAAAGTCAAATTGGTTTGTATAAAAGTCTTTTAATGTTTTTACTTGTTCGATTGGTGAAATTTTCAATGAAGATTCGAGCCAGTATTCATCAATTCCACCTGAGACATCCTGATTTCCATAATTTATAGCACGTATATATGCTTGAATACTTTCCAACTGTAATTTTCTATCCAAGCGCTGAAAATACCATGTTACCGAATTTTCCATTGCTGAAAATAAGTTTTGATCCTTGTTCCATGCTTCATATGGGTAATTGCTTCCATCCCATTTTAAAGCTGTATGTTTTCTGTTAATTACGCCATCCTCTAAGGCGAACAATGCATTATATAATTTATAAGTGGAGTTTGGAGAAACGCGTAGTGTGCTCTTCTTTTTATTATAGATAAAGTATTTTGCTTTCCGCAAATCATACAATACAAAGCTTCCATCACCTTTACTAAAATGGCTACTTAAGTCTTCCTCCACGATCCGCTCGTTATCCAAGTGGTATTGCTCGTTGTTATATGACATTCCTGAAGCAAGGGAGGACTGGTTCAGGACAATTCCTGTTACTGTCAAAAAAATAAGCACACTTTTTCCCTTTAAAAGCCTAGACTCGTTTTTAAAAGATGCAATGTGTCTAATGCGCTTCTTTAATTGTTTCTTTGAGCTGGCAAACTGGCTAACAATTCCTGATAAATAAGTCTTATCAACAAAATTAATGATCGTGTTTCCATAGGCTTTGTAGTCTTCTTGTTTGAGCAATTTTAATACGGCATGGTCACAGGCAATTTCCCGATCAAGACGCATCTCTTTAAAGGCAACCCAGATGAGCGGATTAAACCAATAAATTACTTGAAAAAGCACTACAAGGTAATTCGTGAAAATATCTTTTGATTTATGATGTTTTAGTTCGTGAAGCAAAATATATTTCCATTCATTATTGGTTAACTTTACTTGTGTATGGGCAGGTACAACAATGTATGCTCTGGTAATACCAAAGGTCATTGGTGTCTTGATAAGTGAAGATTGTGCCAATACTATTTTTCGTGAAATATGAAGACGGTGTTTGCATTGTGCAAATAAACTAAGTATCGCTTGATCCTTCACAAGACATAAGGATTTTTTTATTTTCCTTAGATTTATCCATGAGCGAATGACGAGTGCGAGCATGAATAGTAGACCAGTCATCCATATAGTCACGATAAACTGGTTAATAAATGGCAGCTCCATCTTATTGACGGAAAGCGCATAATTATTCATCCAGTTTCCGTCTGCTATAGTAGTAAAGGGTGCTGAGGAATTAGAGGATTGTTGGTAATTTATTTGTTCTCCATCTGAATGGGAGCCACCCAAAAAGTCGAGCAGATGCTCAGGTAAAAAAGGAACTGTTAAAGCAAGTAGTAAAATAAACCATAAATTGTATTTCCATTTCGGTGATAAATGGTTATGAAATAGTTTTTTAAAAAGAATTATCAAAATAACTGTAAAAGAAGAGATAAACATACTTTCAGCTAAATGTAGAGCAAACAATCCATATCAACTCCTTCCCACATGGTTCCAATTTAAATTAACTCAAATTGACAACTGGGTCAATAAAAGGTTAGACAGTTTAATAAATTAAGTTAATAGAATCATAAAGTCCATTAGGCACATACCTTTTGATAAAGTAAATATACACACATGTCATTAAGGAGGCATGTGTGTATATATTATTATTTCAGCGCATTTAGGGCAATTTCGGCAGCTTTGGCTATCAATGCATCATCGTATTCGGCGTCCGCTTCCTCATGGCGAGACATAACTGCAATAACAATTGGTTCTCTGTCTGGTGGCCATACAATAGCAATGTCATTTCTCGTTCCATAGCTTCCAGCCCCACTTTTGTCTCCAACTACCCATTCCGCAGGTGCGCCTGCACGTATTAATTTATCCCCTGTGGCATTTCCTTTCATCCAATTATGTAGAAGCTCACGTTTATCATCTGGTAAAAAATCATCCAGTGCAACTTTCTTCAGTGTGTTGGCCATGGCTTTTGGTGTACTGGTATCACGTTTCTTTCCAGGAGCAAAATCATTTAATTCGGTTTCGAAACGCTCCGGCTGTGTAACATCATCACCAAGATCTCGTAAAGCTTGCTTGAATTGTTCCGGTCCTCCTAATTCTTCTAATAGAAGGTTTGCAGCAGTGTTGTCACTATATCGAATAGCTGCTTCACTTATTTCTCCTAATGTCATTCCGGTATCCACATGTTTTTCAGTAACTGGTGAATAGGTAACTAGGTCATCTTTACTAAATGTTACCACTCTCTCCAGATCCTCGATGGAATTTTGTTTCAATAGGATTGCCGATGCTAAAACCTTGAAGGTCGATGCATAGGCAAATCGATCATCTGGGTTATACTGCAAACGTTGATTAGTGCCCGTATCGATTGCGTAGACACCTAGTCGTGCATTAAATTCCTTTTCAATTTCAGCGAATTTTTCATCCTGGGTAATAATTTCTTCTTTTTTCTTTTTTTGTACCGACGCTGTTTTTTCATCCTGTTCATTCGTATTACAACCAGTTAGCATGTACAAAAGCGTTACGCCTACGTACAAGCAAATCTTAGCCTTGTTTATCTTTCCTTTTCTCATTTTAAAATCTCCTTCCTTATGCACAGTTATACTTACCAATGGATGTCTTACTACATACAACCTAATCCGCTTGACTACAACTGTAATACAATACTACAGTTGTAGTCAAGTGAAAAATTAATTATCAAATTAATTAAATGAATATAGAGCTACTAGCAATTAAGAAAAAAAGGAAAAGAGAAAAGGCGCATGGCTCTAGTTAGCAACTATCATTTTTAGGAAATGCTTAAGCTTATGAATTAGTTTTGATGGATTAAACAAGGAAATCTCCTTAGTTTGTCGAAATTCTAATTAACATAAAAAAGGAGTGAGTAGGTTGAACAGGATTAATTTGATTACTCTAGGTGTGAAAAATATTAAAAACTCCCTTCAATTTTATAGAGATATTGGATTTAAAGCTTCTGTAATAGGAGGAGAGGAGGCTCCAATTATTGTATTCTTTAATAATGAAGGCTCTAAGCTTGAACTGTTTCCTCTGGAAGAGCTTGCAAAAGACATTGATGATAAAAATCCACCTGAGCTATCTAAGGGAGGGTTCTCTGGGATTACGTTAGCCTATAATGCAAAATCAGAAGCAGAGGTCGATTCTATTTTTCAGTTAGTTAAAGAGGTCGGTGCGGAAGTTGTTAAAGAACCACAAAGCTTGTCATGGGGAGGATATGGAGGCTACTTCATAGATCCTGACGGTTATTATTGGGAAGTAGCATATGGATCTAATTGGGAATTTGATGATGCCAATATGTTAATTATTAACTAAAGTATTTTATTAAAAAAAGCTGTTTTAAAACGAGAAGGGAGAGCCGATGCTTGTTAATTAGAGAAATAACCATAGAGGATGCAACAGAATTTACAAATCTAATCACAGAAGTCGAAGCACAATCTACATACATGCTGATGGAGCCTGGAGAAAGAAAGGTGACTCCGGAACAACAACGCGGGAAACTAAAGCAAATAAAAAAGCAGAGTAATTCTACCATTTTGGTTGCTGAAATGGATAATAAATTAGTTGGATATGTGATTGCCATTGGTGGGAGCACCCAGCGGACAAAGCATGCGGCTTACCTCGTTATAGGAATTCTAAAAGCATATCGAGGCAAAGGGCTTGGCAGTGCATTGTTTTCTAATGTAACGGAGTGGGCGGAAAGAAACAGACTCCTCCGTCTGGAATTAACTGTGGTTACCGAAAATCAGGCAGGTATAGCTTTATACAAGAAGAGCGGGTTTAACATAGAAGGAACTAAAAGAAAGTCGCTTATAATCAACGACGTTGCCTATGATGAATATTATATGGCTAAACTTTTATAAAGACTTATGGTTTATTGGTTGTTTACCAATCTATTAATTTAATTTGACAACGGTTACAAATTCATTTATACTTGGGAACAAGTTAATTAAGTGGCGGAGATATGGAGACCCACATTTCAATAGCACCCTTCCACCAAAGGTAGGTTGATTGAAATGTGGGTTTTTCTGCGTTTTAATTAACAGAAATATCAGTTATTTATTGAATTACTATTATACCAGAGGGGTGTTTGGCATGTCGGAGTTTTTAGCTGAGTTAGTTGGCACAATGATCCTGATTATCTTTGGGGCAGGTGTTGTTGGTGGAGTTGTACTTAAGAAGTCAAAAGCTGAGGGAGCTGATTGGGTTGTAGTTACCATTGGTTGGGGACTTGCTGTAACAATGGGGGTATATGCTGTTGGTAGTTTTACAGGGGCACATATAAATCCTGCAGTAACACTCGGGTTCGCAGCTGTAGGTGAATTTCCATGGGCAAAGGTTCCCATGTATATAAGCGCACAATTAATTGGTGCAATTATTGGTGCAGGTATCGTTTTCTTAGCCTATTTGCCACATTGGAGTGCGACGAAAGACAAAGCAGCGAAACTTGGTGTGTTCGCCACTGACCCTGCAATACGAAGTCCGTTTTCCAACTTGGTCACAGAGATTATTGGAACAGCCGTATTATTAATGGGGCTAATGTTTATTGGAGCAAACGATTTTACGGAAGGATTAAATCCGTTAATTGTAGGTTTATTAATTGTAGCCATAGGGATGTCATTAGGTGGTCCCACAGGTTACGCGATTAATCCAGCACGTGACCTTGGGCCAAGAATTGCCCATGCTATACTTCCGATACCTGGAAAAGGAGGGTCTGACTGGAAATATGCCTGGATTCCTGTCGTAGGCCCCGTAATTGGAGGCATGTACGGTGCATTATTGTATCAGGCATTATTCCTGGGCAAGCTTTCCGTAACTTTTTGGATTTCAAGTGCTGTAATTGCTGTTATATTGGTTGCTGCAACAAGAGCAGAGCTTATGAAAAATCACGCACCAAAAGAAATCAATGAAACAGTTAAAAATTAATTTAAGGGAGAGGATAGAATGGATAACAAATTTATTTTAGCATTGGATCAAGGGACGACAAGTTCACGTGCCATCATCTTTAATCAAAAAGGGGAGATTGTTGAAACAGCACAGAAGGAATTCGAACAGTTTTTTCAGCATCCTGGTTGGGTAGAACATGATGCGAATGAAATTTGGAATTCCGTGCTGGCTTGTATTGCAGAAGCCTTAAGAAAAGCAGATATTGGACCGGAGCAAATTGCCGGCATTGGGATTACCAATCAACGGGAGACAACTGTAGTATGGGATAAAGACACAGGGAAACCAGTATACAAAGCCATTGTCTGGCAATCACGACAGACAGAAGAAATATGCAGGGAGCTTAGAGAGAAAGGGCTAAATGATTTAGTTAGAGATAAAACAGGACTACTTATTGATCCATACTTTTCTGGAACAAAGGTGAAATGGATTCTTGATCATGTAGAAGGGGCAAGAGAAAAAGCAGATAAAGGAAAGTTATTATTTGGAACAATGGATACGTGGCTTGTACACAAGCTATCCGGCGGAAAGGTGCATATTACAGATTACTCCAATGCTTCCAGAACATTAATGTTTAATATACATGAATTAAAATGGGATGAAGAATTATTAGATATGTTAACTGTTCCTAAAAGTATGCTTCCTGAAGTTCGTCAATCATCGGAAGTATATGCAAAAACTGTAGATTATCACTTCTTTGGACATGAAATTCCAATCGCTGGAATTGCCGGAGATCAGCAATCAGCCCTGTTTGGTCAGGCTTGTTTTGAAAAGGGAATGGCCAAGAACACCTATGGCACTGGTGGTTTTATGTTAATGAACACAGGTGATAAGGCAGTGAAGTCAGAGAATGGGTTATTAACAACGCTTGCTTGGGGTGTTGACGGAAAAGTGGAATACGCACTGGAAGGAAGTATCTTTGTTTCAGGCTCTGCTATTCAATGGCTGCGTGATGGTTTAAGAATCATTGATAGCGCACCAGATAGTGAATATTATGCTACCCGGGTTGATTCAACAGATGGAGTCTATATGGTGCCAGCATTTGTCGGCTTAGGTACACCATACTGGGATAGTGATGCACGTGGGTCCTTCTTCGGTATAACTAGAGGTACAAAGCGTGAACACATTGTCCGTGCAACACTTGAATCGCTTGCTTATCAATCAAAAGATGTGCTTGATGCAATGATCGCAGATTCAGATATTGATTTAAAAACATTGCGTGTGGATGGCGGTGCGGTGAAGAATAATTTTCTAATGCAATTCCAGAGTGATATTTTAAACGTACCTGTAGAAGTTCCTGTCATTCAAGAAACGACAGCACTAGGCGCAGCGTATCTTGCTGGTTTGGCAGTCGGTTATTGGAAGGACAAAGAAGAGATTGCGAAACAATGGCAAAATGATAAAACGTTTACAAGTGAGCTGAAAGAGGAAAAAAGTAATGAGTTATATGAAGGTTGGAAAAAAGCAGTAGAAGCAACAAGAGCATTTAAGATATAGGAAGCCAATAGAGATCAACTATCCATAGTTGGTCTCTATTTAGAATGAAACCCTGGAGAAAACGAATCATCTAAAAAGTGGGAGTGGATAGGGATGAAGAAAATTATTAATGACCCGGAGCATGCTGTTCAAGACATGATTAAAGGTCTTGTTGCCGCTTATCCTCAGCAACTAAAGCAAATTAAGGGTACGAATGTAATTATTCGCAAAGAAGCGCCCGTAGCGAACAAGGTTGGCCTTGTTAGTGGTGGGGGAAGTGGCCACGAACCTGCTCATGCTGGATATATCGGTAACGGAATGTTAGATGCCGCTGTAGTCGGTGAAGTATTTACCTCCCCAACACCGGACCAAGTGTTAGAAGCAATAAAAGCTGTTGATAGCGGTGCTGGCGTACTTTTAATTATTAAAAATTATACAGGGGATGTCATGAATTTTGAAATGGCTGCTGAAATGGCGGAAGCGGAAGGTATCCAAGTGGACAAAGTTATTGTTAATGATGATGTCGCTGTAGAAAATAGCACAGCAACTACCGGCCGTCGTGGAATTGCGGGTACCGTTCTTGTACACAAAATTGCTGGGGCAATGGCAGAACAAGGGGCTTCCTTGAAGGAAGTAAAGGATATTGCAGAGAAAGTAATCGCTGGTGTAAGGTCCATGGGAGTAGCAACAGCTGCATGCACCGTACCTGCAGCTGGAAAACAAAGCTTCGAATTGGCAGAGGATGAAATGGAGATAGGTATTGGAATTCACGGAGAACCAGGGATTGAACGTAAAAAATTAACTTCTGCTGCTGAAATTGCGCAAGAATTAACAGATAAAGTATTAGCAGATCTCGACTTTAAAGACAGTGAAGTTGCTGTAATGATAAATGGATTAGGCTCCACACCGGAAATGGAGCTTTATATTGTAAATCAGACAGTACAAGAAATTTTGGCAGAGCATGAAATAAAGGTATCACACACATTTGTAGGTGAGTATATGACAGCATTAGAGATGGCAGGCTGTTCAGTGACATTATTAAAAGTAGATAAGGAGCTAAAAGCATTGCTTGATGCGCATTCAACAGCACTCGCATTTAAAATGTAGCAAAAGAAGGAGAGAGGCAGGCATGGATCATTTGCAGGTAAATCATGTATATCAATGGATGAAAATTACCAATGACAAAATCCAAAAAAATAAAGAAGTTCTAACCTCATTGGATCAGGCAATTGGAGATGGTGATCATGGAATTAACATGGCACGAGGATTTCAGGAGGTTATGAATAAATTAGATGCAGAGAATTATGAGCATGTGGCAGATATGCTGAAAGATATTGCTATGACGCTCATGTCCAAAGTAGGTGGGGCTGCCGGGCCGTTATATGGGACGGCATTTCTGAAAATGTCTACGCGTCTTAAAGAACAGGATGCTACGTATAAAAATTTTTCTCAAGCTATAACAGAAGCAGTAAATGGTGTGAAACAACGCGGGAAAGCAGAAATTGGTGAAAAAACGATGGTGGATGTTTGGGCCGCAGTTGCAGACCAAATGTCCAAGGAGAGCCACTTCTCTGCTGAGCTTATCGTAAATACTGCGAAGGAAGCAATGGAAAGTACGAAAGAAATGATGGCAACGAAAGGCCGTGCTGCATATCTGAAGGAGAGATCTGTCGGACATATGGATCCAGGCTCTGTTTCTTCCTTCTATTTATTTGAAGCATTGGCAGAAGTAATCGCTGAGGAAGGGTGATAGGACATGGCATATGTAGGAATTGTACTTATTTCTCACAGTCCAAAAGTGGTGGAAGGCACAAAAGAGATCATTAGACAGGTCAATCAGGATGTTGCAATTGAGCTTGCTGGTGGCACAGATGATAATGAAATTGGTACAAGTATTGATAAAATTCTTGAAGCAATTAATCATGCGGACAAGGGCAGTGGCGTCCTATTACTATACGACATTGGCAGCGCAAAAATGAATGCAGAAATAGCAATAGAAATGGCAGAGGGAAATAATATAAAAATGGTTGAAGCTCCGATAGTTGAGGGTGCGTATGTTGCGTCTGTAGAAGCTGGCATGGGTAAATCAGTAGAAGAAATAATAACCACTCTTGAGAAAAACTTTTAAGCAAGAGAGAGTATCTTTTAGTCGAGAGATAGTGTGAGTTGCTTGTGGCTCACACTATTTTTAGTATTTGAGCTACTATTTTGATGTTGATAAACGTATAGAGCTGGATGAGGAAAACTGTTGTGACAGATAAGAATTCTATAAAATGTGGTACACTAATTTTAAAAAGAAAGTTTAGCAATACTTCTACTTCATCTAAAAGGAGGAAAAGTAATGACAAGCACCAAAAAAGAATTATCAGTTGAGCAAAAGAATGAACTTTTAGAAACGTTACAAGCCCGCTTCGAAAAGCATATGGATCGCCACCCAAATCTTCAATGGGGGGATATTCAATCAAAATTAGAAACTAGTCCTGGTAAATTATGGTCTCTATATGAAATGGAACAGACTGGTGGAGAGCCGGATGTCATTGGAAAAGATACGAACACGGGTGAGTATCTATTCTTTGATTGTTCACCTGAAAGTCCTAAAGGGCGCAGAAGCATTTGTTATGACCGGGCAGCACTGGAAGCAAGGAAAAAACATAAGCCGGATAATAGTGCAATCGATATGGCAACCGAGATAGGAATCGAAATGTTAACAGAAGAAGACTATCGAAAGTTGCAGACATTGGGCGAATTTGATAAGAAGACCTCCAGTTGGGTCCAAACACCTGCTGCAATTAGAGATAAAGGTGGCGCGATTTTCTGCGACTATCGCTACGGACATGTTTTCGTCTACCACAACGGCGCAGATTCCTATTATGCTGCCAGAGGTTTCCGCGGCTCATTGAAAGTTTAAAGACAGAATGGGAAACTTTTTTCTAATCGCAAACTAGCTATATTTTGTGCACTATGCGTTATTTTCAGAAACGGGAGTTTGCAGTCCTGCCAAGTTACTTGGAAGTTTATTGCTGATTAATTTATTCTCCAGCGGATAATCAAGCTCTGCAGCTGATTAATTCGCTCACCGGTGGATTATTTCGCTCTGCAGCCGATTAATTAGTTCACCGGCGGATAATCAAGCTCTACAGCGGATTAATCTGCTCACCGGCGGATTACCTCGTTCTGCAGCGGATTAATTCGTTCTCTGGCGGATTATCTCCGCCTGCTATTAATTGTTCTCATTCTACTTCGCATTTTCCTCCAACTATGAAATACCTGAATACGTCCAATATTAATAGTAAAACCATAATAAAAAGTAAATTTATAGAAAATTTGGAACCAAATGCTTCTTTGCTTCGTATTAGAAACAAGGGAGCTGATAGCATGAAGGTTGGAAAACTTGTTTTATCCGTACTGATGCTTGGATTTCTTGTTTTAGCAACAGGCTGTTCAGATGAAACTAAGACAGATGAAAATGTGAAAACAATACAAGCAGTGATAGAAAATGCGCTGAATGGACCAAATGAAGATTTACAAAAATTATTTAATGAAGGCACTGCAGAAGATACCATTCAATACGATAAAGACCATTTTGTCAGTTACTTTGCAAATGAAACAGCCTACATGGATTTCGTTAATAGCTATGGTGCGGTTTTGATGACTACACCGATGCGGGAAGGATACACATTTAAAGTAGAGAATATAAAGTTTGAAAAGACAGATTCCAATGAACTAATTTATGATTTTACGGTTGAGCTATCGTATCAAAAAGAAGGAAATGATGATTGGGAAACGGAGACAGTGACAGGGCAAGCCAACGTAAATGAAAACCATAAAATTGAAGATATGTTAATTCGTATTGATGATTTCTTAGGAGAGTTAGGTAATAAGTAATTTTTAGCTTCAGGACGAAATCGCTTGTATATACGATGAAGGGGAGGGAGGAAGCTGCTTATGTTTAAAACAGTGCTCGTTGGATTAATATCATTTTTTCTCATAAGTGGTTTGTTGATCGGGATTGGTCATCTGTTTCATATTGATATGCTTACATTTACATTTTATGAGAGTTCCTCTACTGGTTTTTGGGCAGAGGGCTCTGTTATCCCATTTATAATCGGCTTAATATCATGTTATTTTATCGGCAATTATTATGAAAAAAGAAAACAAGGTAGTACGAAATAAGGACGGTTTGGAGGTTTATAATATGAACTGGCCAGTATTAAAAGATAAAAAGTGGTGGATATCTTTCTTACTCACTTTGCTGTTATCCATAACGGCAATTCTATTAGCTGTTTTTGAAAATGAATTCTGGGTTTTGGCACTTATTCTTTCTTTAAGTGTATCCGCTGTAGGAGTAAAAAGAGCCACAACCTTAACATATAAAACGAGGGAGTAAGCATTTCAGATCAGTAGAGTTATAAAGAGGTGATAGGAATAGGCATATTTTTTCAACAACAAGACCTAAAAAGCTCAAAACCAGTGATAATTCTTCAACTAATTATTGCAATAGTAACAGCCGTCCTAATGGTTATATGTATTATCAATGATTTTGCATTCATTTATATGAAGTGGATTTTTCTGTTGTTAGGAATTAGCTCTGCTATTGAAGGGGTAGAAAAATATAAAATGAAAATGCCGAAAAAGACGTTTCTGACAGACCTTGGCATAGCATGTGTTTGGTTTGTTTTAGCTTATAGTTTCATGGATTAGGTCAAAGATGAAAACGAGCAGCTGTCTCCTCTCTGGAAGGCAGCTGCTTATTTAAAAGTTAATCATCTGTAGTTGTCTTTTTGAAGCAAATGTATGCAAATACTGCTGCACCAATACTCCAAAGGGCTATGATGCCAAGAGATACCCACGAATTATTCTCATGTACGTGAATGGCCTGCATTAATGGAAACACATTTGCCACTTGTGAGACAGCACTCTCTTTCCCAATACCTAGAGCCTCAATCATTGGAGTGAACCCGAATAAAAACATGACAGGCATAATATAAGCTGAAGTTGAGGCAACGGATTTGGAAAATAAGCCTATTCCTATGCCAAGCAATAAAAAGAAGATGAATAATAACAACAATGCGATCACGTCCTTAAGATTCAGGAAGGGATCTATTCCGACTATTAAAAGAGATATAAGTAATGAGGTGAAGCTAACTAACGCCACAACAAGACTTTTGCCCACAAGAATATCGACATACGATGCTGGTGACTGAACCAGTCCACGTAATGTCTTTTTTTCATTCTCCTCAGCCATCATCGTCATCATAATACTGGAAGTAACAGCTGAATACGTTGCTCCAACAATGATATATAACATGGAAATAGGCAATACTCCTCCATCGCTAAATCGTGTATACATCAAAGATAATACGATAGGGATGAATGGCATGGTGATTAACATCATATTTTTCATGAAATCTTTTATATCTTTTTCAAAAATCGCATGAATCCGCTGAACATTCATGAAACGAGCTCCTCTCCGGTTACTTTTAGAAAAACTTGCCCTAGTGTCGGGTGGTCTGTATGAATAGACTTTACATGACCGTTTCCAATTAACTCTTTCATTCGGTTGGCATTTTCAGGCACATTTTCAATGACCAGCCGATCGCCTTGTACTGTTTCCACATGAAAAGCGTGGGTAGAGTACTTATATCGAAGCGCGGACGGACAATCTAGTTCCTGAAGCTCTCCTTTATGCAAAAATGCAACACGATCACATAATGCAGTAGCTTCCTCCATATTGTGCGTCGTCAGAAAAATGGTTGTTCCTGCCTCGTTCAGCTTCTGCAAGCTACGATGAATATGTGCCATGTTCCCAGGGTCTAACGCAGATGTTGGTTCATCCAAGAATACCAGTTCAGGCTTATGAATGAGAGCCTTCGCAAGCATAACACGCTGCTTCATCCCCTTCGATAACTTTGAGACGGTTGTTTGCCGTTCTTCATGTAAATTAACCTCTTGCAGCATGACATCAATTTGCTTAAGCGGAACGTTATAAAGTTTACAAAATAATTTCAAATTATCATAGATAGATAGTCGCTCATATAAGGAACTATTGTCTGATAAAATGCCGATCTTGGATTTATAATCAGCAGTCGAAAAACGGCTCGCATCCGTCCCGAGCGCTGTTACTTTTCCATGCGTTTGCGTTAATTCTCCTGTTAGAATTTTAATTGTTGTTGTTTTACCTGAACCACTTGGACCGAGTAAACCAAAAATTTCTCCTTTTTCCACATGAAAACTAACATCCTTAATCGCTGTTTTCTTACCAAAACTTTTATGCAAATCACTTACTTCTATACTATTTTCCAAATGAAACCCTCCCTTACGTAACTATCCTCATCGTAAAGGAGGGGCCTGCAATAATCAGCAAAAATAAGGCGGAATGTACTGTCAGCAGGGTGAAATGTACCGGTATTTCATTGAAAAAATAAGTAGAATCAATGAAATGTACCGTGTGAAGGAGTGAATGGTACCTATCTCAGACTGAATTTTTCCTGAATATCCTGTATTTTCGTTCTTGATAAAGGGATCGTTGATTGCGATTTATTATCCATCCGAAGGGAATACGTATTTTTGGACCATGTAATAATTTCACGTACTTTTTGTAAGTTAACGATATAGGACCGGTGGCAGCGATAAAATCCATAAACCTCTAATTTCTTTTCGATTTCCGAAAGTGTACTTTCCATTGGATAAGATGCATCGTTAATGACCATCATTGCTTTTCCATCCTGACTTTCAATGTAGTCAATTTCCAACGGATCAAACAAAATCACCTTATCATCCACCTTTGCCGGGACCTTAAACAAATTGGCACTCGCCGGTGCTTGGAAGGATGTCTCATCTGGTTGAACTTCATCCTCCTCAAGCTCAATTGGATGTATCCCACTTTGCTGTAGCTTATAGCAACATCGCCAAGCAGAAGAGCATGCTCCATATTTGCAACAAGGATAAGGACAGGGATGTGACGTTCCTTGAACTTTTCCAGCAAAGTGATAAAGGTTTGGATTGTTTTAATGTCCACCCCATGTAATGGTTCACGAAAAACAGTTGGTGTTATCCCACTCATTAAATATTTAGCAAAATAAACTCTCCGGATTTCGGAATCCGTGCATCTATGTAGGGGTTTTTTTAGACAGTTTTGTAACCCAAATAGTACAAAGACCTCTGGTAATGGTACTTTGCAGTTAAACCATTTATGAAAAAAACCAACATTGTCTCCAACAGTTAGTCGATGGTACAAGCCTTCCTGTTGATCAAAAACAGGAATCTTGCTCTTCGTCCGTAAAGCATCTACCAGCGCAGTCTGCATGTCATTGTCGCCATAAATGGTGGTAACCGATTCCCCATCTAGCGTGAGGTTGAAGGAGGGAAGGGAATCACTGTCTGTCATTTTTTGATTAATTGTAAAATGTGCCATGATAATCTCCTATTCAAAAATAGTTATCTATTAAACTTAATTTAGCATACCGTTACCTACTTTAAAAGAAGATGAAGAGAATGTTGGTGGTATGCAAGTGCTCATTCACGTACAATAAGTATAAAATTAATCATTTTGATAAAAAGAGAGGGTTTCGGCATGAATAAAGAATTCGATAGAATGGTGGCCGGTAAGATGTACAATCCTGCCGATCCATTATTAACAAAAAAGCGAGAGAATGCTAGAAGATTGGTCCGATTATATAATCAAACGATGGAAACAGAAATGGAGAAACGTACCGGAATTTTAAAGGAACTGCTCGGCTCTGTAGGGGGAAATATCTATATGGAACCTACGATACGCATCGATTATGGCTGTAATACCTATGTAGGAAAAAACTTTTACGCTAATTTTGATTGCGTCATATTAGATTCCTGTGAAGTTCGCATAGGTGATAATTGTATGCTTGCTCCCGGGGTGCACATTTACACGGCCACACACCCAATACGTGCAAACAAACGCAACTCTGGCAAAGAATATGCAAAGCCAGTAACCATTGGAAATAATGTTTGGATTGGCGGAAGAGCGATCATCAATCCAGGTGTAACGATATGCGATAATGCCGTCATCGCTTCAGGCGCAGTAGTCACTAAAGATGTACCAGCTAATGTTGTAGTTGGTGGAAACCCAGCTAAAGTGATCAAGCAGATAGAACAAAACGACTGAACAGTAATGTGGACGGTTCCCATCCAAAAAAACTTCCTAGCTCACTCAAACAGCTGCAAGCATGGACTTGCAGCTGTTTTCTCGCTGTTGATTAGTTTCCTCTACGGCTAATTCTTCTTCTATACGGCGGAAACCCCATCTACATGCAAATGTTAAAAGAACGTAAAGTTTTTCTATAGAGGTTGATGCAAACAGAAAAACAAGATAGAATACAAGCGTAAATCGATATCGAAATTCGAAATCACCAACAAATCAGGGAAGGAGCATCCCAGTGGATAATAAAGTCTTACGTAAACTCTTTTTAGGTTTCATTCAAATACATATTCTGCACCATGCCAAGGAAGAACCCATTTATGGTTCCTGGATGCTTGAGGAACTGCATGAACACGGTTATGAAATGAGTGCAGGAACACTTTATCCTATTCTCCATGGTATGGAAAAGGACGGCCTTCTGACTAAAACTGAGAAAAATGTACATGGCAAGATTAGAAAATATTATCGCGCCACAAATAAGGGTGAAGAAGTACTTGAAGAAGCAAGAGCCAAAGCATATGAATTATTTAAAGAAATTAAATAATAGGGGGAAAAGCCAATGCAAAAAAATAACCTACGTACATTATGGGAAATTTTACTAGCCTCAACAAAACTAGGCCTCACATCCTTTGGTGGTCCAGTTGCTCATTTAGCTTACTTCAAGGAAGAATATATTGATCGACGTAAGTGGTTAGATGACAGAACCTATGCAGATATTATAGCCATTTGTCAGTTTCTCCCCGGCCCCGCAAGTAGTCAGGTTGGAATATCAATCGGCATGCTGCGTGGCGGATTGCTTGGCGGACTTGTATCATGGTTTGGCTTCACGATTCCATCTGTTATCGTTTTAATTGTTTTCGCTCTACTGTACCAAACCTTCACACTAGATGATGCCAGCTTCATCCATAGCTTAAAAATTGTTGCCGCTGCTGTCGTTCTTCATGCACTCATTGGCTTAGGGAAGAAATTAACACCAGATAAAACACGACTGGCAATAGCGATCATAGCTGCAAGTATTATGCTGTTATATCCTACCGCATGGATGCAGATTTTAATTATTTTAGGTGCAGGACTTGTCGGTTTAAAATTATTTACCCATCAGGCAGGAACAAATGTGCAGCCGTTTCGTATAAACATTTCTAAAAAACTCGGGTTGACTTCATTAGGTATACTAATAAGTCTACTTATTTTGTTGCCAATCCTAAATAGATTTACAGATAACCCACTAGTTACGATATTTGACACTTTCTTTCGAGTAGGTTCGCTTGTATTTGGTGGTGGGCATGTTGTGTTGCCAATGATCGAACGCGAGCTGGTTCCAACAGGCTTTTTAACAGCCAATGAATTTTTAGCTGGATATGGAATGGCCCAAGCAGTTCCAGGTCCATTATTTACCTTTTCCAGTTATCTTGGAACAATGATGGAAGGTGTGTTAGGTGCTGTAGTAGCAACAGTAGGAATATTTCTCCCATCCTTTTTGCTTATCATCGCAGCATTACCTTTTCTTAATGAATTGCGGAAACGTGCTAGCTTCCAAGGGATTCTTATGGGAGTCAATGCGAGTGTTGTAGGTATTTTACTAGCTGCATTTTATGATCCGGTAATCAAAAGCTCTATTTTATCTGCCTCTGATTTCGCTCTTGCTGTTATCTTATTCGGTTTATTAAATATCTGGAAAGTGCCAGCATGGCTGATTGTAATTCTCGGTGTAGTTGGGGGATACGTTTTACAGGTTATTACAATATAAAAAATCTCCTGCGTGTGCTTCATAAAGAAACAAATTCTCAATGTAAAATTCACAGGCAAATGTAATAATTCTTGCTTTAGACGTTCTTCTCAATTAGTCTGCTAAAATATAATTTGAAAAGAATATTTAACGGACCAGGAAGGAAATGCATATGCAAACAAAAGAACAACTGAGAAAAATTACACCAAGTCATGACCCGTGGGAAGCGTATATGGATGTAAAGGACTATGGGAAAATGACACTGACTAATGTGGAATTTACTACAACAACATTGTGTAACATGCGTTGTGCCCATTGTGCGGTTGGTTATACACTAAGCCAAAAAGATCCGGAGGCTCTGCCAATGGAGCTACTGGTTAAACGGTTGGATGAAGTCCCACATTTGCGTACCCTGTCTATTACAGGTGGTGAACCGATGATGTCAAAGAAATCGGTGCGAGACTATGTTGTTCCATTATTGCGATATGCCCATGAACGTGGGGTTCGCACACAAATAAACTCAAATTTAACCCTGCCTTATAGCCGGTATGAAGAAATTATTCCGTACCTTGATGTGCTACATATCTCTCACAACTGGGGGACAGAAGAAGAATTTGCCGAAGTTGGGTTTGCCCGTATGGAGCGTAAACCTACAGAGGAGAATAGAAAGAAATACTTTGCACGTATGGTGGAAAATTCGCAACGACTTGCCACAGAAGGTGTCATGGTATCAGCAGAAACAATGCTGAATAAGTCCACTTTTCCTTATTTGGAAAAGATTCACAACCATGTATTGGAGATGGGTTGTGCTCGGCACGAAATTCATCCAATGTACCCTGTAGATTTCGGTAGTGCGTTAGAAACGTTAAGCTTGAAAGAAATGCGTACAGCTATCAAGCGACTGTTGGATGTGCGAGATCCTTCTACATGGATGTTATTCGGTACGCTTCCGTTTTATCCGTGCAGCAGTGACCAGGAGGATATGGAGCTATTAAAGCGGATGTACAAATCCGACAATGTAACGATACGTAATGATCCTGATGGCCGCTCTCGCTTAAATGTTAACATTTTTAATGGCGATATTATTGTGACAGATTTTGGTGATGATGATCCCGCACTTGGTAACATACAAGATACAAAACTGGAAACCGCCTATGAAAAATGGATGGAGTCTAGCACTGCGAAATCAATCAATTGTCATTGTCCAGCAGTTAAATGCTTAGGCCCCAATATTTTGGTGAAGAACACCTATTACCAAGAGACCGACTTCACAAAGAGAAAAGCAAATATTTCTATGTAAATGGTGGTAAAAAATAATACACATTATTTCTTCGAGTGTTTTGTTGCTGAATAAAAATAAAATGCCCAACCAATCTATAAGTGATTGGTTGGGCATTTTTGACAAGAAAAAAGTGTTTAAAGAGATTAATCATCATGGCAAACGCTTTGTGCCATCTTAATAAACTCGTGTGCTGCGGGACTACGCTTAATATCTCGAGCAAAGCTTATTACAATATGGCTTTTAAATGCGGGGTCAGTTAGTGGGTATAAATTATCCTTTTGACTTAATGAAACATTTTCCACAACAGATTGCGGTACAATGGTTATTCCTATGCCACTATTTGCTAGTTGTAGCGCATTTTCCGCATTAATTGTCTCCAAAACGATGTTAGGCTGAATACGGTATTTCATAAAAACCTCATTTGTAAAGCGGCGGAGACCAAGCCCGGCTTTAGCCAATATAAAATTCTCTCCATTTAATAAAGAAAAGTCAAATGTCTCCTTTTTTAATAATCCATTTTTATGCAGATGGTGTTCAGGTGGAATAACAATATAATTGTATTCCTCAAATAAATATTCATATGAAATAGCATCATTTGTAATTGGCAAGGAATTCAGGCAGACATCGATCTGATTGCGGATCAGTAAATTTTCTAATGTCTCGGTTTTTTCTTCGATTAGTTTAACCTCGATACCGGGATATTTTTGCATGTACATTGGCAATAATTTATACAGTGTGTACGTTGCTAAAAAAGGACTTACCCCAACTTTTAAACGCCCTTTTTTCAGATGAGAAATTCCTTGCATTTCCTCTTTCATCTGATCATACAGATCAAGAATGCTATCCATATAATGCAGGTAACGATCGCCGGCATATGTCAGCGTAATCGGAGTTGTTTGCCGATTAATAATTTCTGCTCCAAGATCATTTTCCAGTGTTTTAATAAATTGACTTAGATACGGCTGGGATATATATAGTTGTTTGGCGGCTTTGGAAATACTGCCATATTTTACAATTGCCTTTATATAATCCAAATGCAAATCCATTGAAAATACCTACTTTCATTAGGTCTGGAAGGATGATAACTCTTGCTGTATCAAACCTTAAGACAAGTTGTTTTTATCTATATTCTATTTATCACAACGAATGCAATAACAAAAATGCTATGGAAAGTATAACGAAATTCGTATTATTCAACCTTACGTTGTGTGCCATAATCTATAAGGGGTTATCACCTACAGGTTATGTCATCTGTATTCTAACGTAAAAGGGGGAAAATAGCATGGGCGAAGCAGCAGAACAAACTGCAAGAGATCGAAAATTACTATTACTAAAATATCTTATTGTAATTATTCCACCTCTTATTATCTATCTGATTCCTACTACACAAACCTTTACACAAGATATGAAGGTTTTCTTTATTATTACATTAGTTGCCATCTTATTATGGGCATTAGAGTTAATAAATTTGATAGTAGTAGCATTAGCACTTCCCGTTGCATTTATTTTAAGTGGAGTTGCTACAGCAGGAGATGTATATGCTCCATGGAGTCAGGATTTACCATATTTAGTACTAGGTGCATTAATTTTATCAGCGGTATTTGAAGAATCAGGACTAATGAAGCGATTAGCTTACTGGTTTATTTTACGGGGAGGCGGAAGCTATAAAGGGATTATCTACGCCTTATCGACTTCAGGCTTTATTGTCGCCTTTTTAGTACCTGGTTCCTTAGCGCGAATTGCTTTATATGCAGGTATGGCATTTGGCATTATCAAAGCACTCGGATTAAAGAAGTTCTCCAAAGGATCTGTAGGACTTTTATTTGGTGCATATAATGCAGCAGTTACTGCCTCATTTGTAAGTTTAACAGGCGTAGAGCCAATGCTCGTATTCAATAGTCAGTTGGAAAGCATAGGGATGGAAGGGGCTTCGTGGCTTCAATACGCCCTTCATAATGTGCCGATAACCATCATCTGGACGTATGTTATGGCCTTTATGATTACAAAAATATTTAAAAACGAAGAAGAAGTTGAAGGAAAGAGTTACTTTCAACAACAGTATCAAGCATTAGGTAAACTGTCCATGAGTGAAAAAAAGGTCACCATTATATTAATTGTATTAGTGGCATTACTTGCAACTAGCTCCATTCATGCATTGCCTTAGGATGGATTTTTATTGGGATGACATTTATCTGCTTTTTACCGGGAATTAATCTCGCAGATGATAACACAATGGCAAAAACAAACTTTGGTATGATCTTTTTTATTACAGCTACGATGGCAATAGGACAAGTATCTGCAGTAGTAGGTGCAGGAAAGTTTATCTCTGAATCGTTGTTCCCGTTAATGACGATAGGAGGAACAACATTTACAGTTATTGCAACATGGGTGTTATCTGTAGTTGTAAACTTTGTTCTTACACCATTTGCCGCTTCAGCTACAATGGCAATTCCATTAGCTGAGCTTTCTCAATCATTGGATATTAGTCCATTACCATTAGCTTATTCATTTTCACATGGACTATATCAATTATTACTGCCATATGAGTCTACATTGCCATTATTGCTATTCAGTTATATGGCAATGACATATAAGCAATTCTTAAAATATTTTTCCATACAGATGGTTTTAAATGTGGCATTTATTGCCCTTATCGCTATTCCGTATTGGTATTTAATCGGATTGCTATAAATCCGTATTGCGAAAAAATAAGGAGGAGAAACAATGTTAGGTATGTTTTCATTAAAAGAGAAAGTAGCTATCGTTACAGGAAGTGCACGTGGTATTGGGCAAGCATATGCAATAGCTTTAGCTGAAGCTGGTGCTAGTCTCGTACTTGTTGATATTTTAGAAGATAATTTAAAGGATACCGCAGCAAAAATAAAAGAAGCAACTGGCACAGAAGTTAAGCTATACGGTATTGATGTAACAGATAGTGAAAAAATACAAACAATGGTCGATGAAGTAGAAACCACATTTGGAAAAATTGATATTCTTGTAAACAATGCTGGTATTAATGCACCAAAACCATTTCGCGAAGTAACCGAAGAGGATTGGAAGAAAATTATCGGGGTTAACTTAAATAGCCAATTCCTTATGTCCAAAGCGGTCGTAGAAAAAATGATCCCACGGAACTATGGGAAAATTATTAACATGGCTTCCGTTGGCGGATTTATGGCACTTAGTGATACAGCACCTTATAATGCAAGTAAAGGTGGGGTATTGCAGTTAACCAAAACAATGGCTGCAGACTTAAGTGAATATAATTTAAATATTAATGCGATCTGCCCAGGATTTATTGATACAGGACTATTAAAATCCTCCAAAGCGAGAGATGAGCGGTTGGAGAAGGTTTTAAATAACACACCACTTAACCGGTTAGGAAGTCCGAAAGATCTTATCGGTGCATGTGTATTCTTGGCATCCGATGCTTCTGGCTACATGACAGGCACACAAATTGTTGTAGATGGCGGAATGTCTGCGGTTGCTATGTAACATGGAATAATGATAGTACGAACATCAGCTACTAAATGCCAGTAGCTGGTGTTTTTTTGCTTATCAATATGCCACCTGCAAATTTAGACTAATCAAAACTCAAGATCATGAAAGATAACTCTCCATATAAAATCATCCTTCTGATACTACCCAATGGGATCCCATCCCTTACGCTTCTAGTTAAATTTCCTCTTGGAATTAGAACGCAAAAATGGAAAGGAATGAGGACATGAAAACTGCTATGGTAGAAAGAGAAAGGGAGGGATGGTTATGGATCAACGTACTATTGGTTTACAAGAAGGAGTCGCACTATATATTGCTACAATATTGGGATCGGGTGTATTATTTTTGACAGGTGTGACGGCTTCTCTTGCAGGACCAGCATCGTTACTGTCATGGACAATTGTGATTTTACTTAGTTTTCCTCTGGCTTATTCATTTGCATGTCTAGCCAAGAAATACCCTGATGCTGGAGGTGCAGCGACATTTGTAAGGAAATCATTTGGATTTCATTCTGGAAATATGGTTGGCTGGTTCTATTTTGTAACTGCTGCTGTCGGACAAACGATTGTATCTTTGACAGGTGCATTTTATTTTAGTCAGGCATTTGATCTTTCTGATTTTTCGAGGGTATGGATCGCCATTTTGATCTTGGTAATTGCTGGTCTTGCCAACTATAATGGAATGAAAGTAAGCGGAAAAGTTGCATTTATATTCAGTACAGCTTTATTTCTACTACTTATTCTAACTGTTGTCGCTTCTCTTCCATATATAGATTTAGCCCATTTTCAGCCGATAGCCCCAAATGGATGGTATTCGGTGGGAACAGCTATAACAGTCATTTTTTGGGCGTTTTTCGGATGGGAGGCTATTTGCAATCTTGCTCCTTATTTTAAACGTCCGGATAAAATCATTGTGAAAAGTACGATGATAAGTGCCGTTATTGTAGGCATTCTCTATTTGGCATTAAGTTTTGTTACTGTCGCTACACATACGTATGGAAGTCTTCAACATAATCTTTCGCCAATTGGCGTGTTGATGGGAGAAACTATCGGAGTGGAGGCACAGCTTATTACAGCTGTGGTGGCAGTCCTCATTTGTATTGGAACCTCTAATGCATTTGTAGCAAGTTTGACTCAATTGGGGTATTCGTTAAGCAGAGATGGGGCGTTTCCAAAGATATTGTCTGTCGTGCATGCTCGTACCCAAGTGCCAAGAAGAATGGTTGCCTTTGTGATATTATTTGCTATAGGAGGCGTGTTGATCACGGAGATGCTGAACATAACGTTTCAGGAGCTACTCTTTATTCCTACTTCACTCGGAATCTTTGTTTATATTTTTTCTATGGCAGCTGGTGTAAAACTCCTTACAAATCGCAGCCTTGCTTGGTGGTCTTCTTTATTATCACTTCTTCTATGTATAGGTGTGCTGCCGTTCTTTGAGTTGTTCATTTTTGTCCCAGTGATTGTTATTGTTATTTATGCAATGTATATGACTTATAGGAAAGCAGTAAATAGAAGCTGAAAAGTGTGTGAATTGCTACCGTTTTGCAAGACCAAAATTCCACAATTTAGAGGAGGGGATCTGCACATGAAAGCTGCACTGACGAAAGCTCATATGTGGAAAGCAGCAGTGGATTGTGATCATAAATATGACGGTGAATTTTTCTATGCAGTAAAAACAACTGGTATCTTTTGTCGGCCATCATGCAAATCAAAGACTCCAAATTATGAAAATATATGCTTCTTTCCTAATGCAGAAGAAGCTAGAAAAGAAGGCTTCCGTCCATGTAAAAGGTGTCGGCCTGATTTGCTGGAGAATACATATGATCCACATCTGGAAATTATAGAAGATACCAAGAAGTATTTACAAGAGAACTATGCCAGTAATATAACGATAGCCCAGCTAGCGATGCATGTTGGTGTTAGTCAATACTATTTAAGTAGGACGTTTAAAGAAAAGACAGGCTACACACCACAGATGTACCTCTCCACCCTCAGAATTCAAAAAGCCCAGGAATTATTAGTAACTACGAAAGAGAATAGCACCGAAATTTGTTTTCAAGTCGGATATCAGAATTTCTCCAGCTTCTACAAGCAATTTAAAAAGATATGTGGCTGTTCCCCAAGATGTTTTAGAACGGAAAAAGGGAGGAAGGGCAATTGAAAAGAATTTATTGGAGCAATAGGACATATGAAAGCTGGACCTTGTATCTTGCAGCTACTGAAATTGGCCTTTGCTATGTTGGCTTTAATGTTCAAGGATTAGTGGATTGGGTGAAAGCAAAATTGCCAGCATATCAAATAGAACAAAGAGATGAGGAAATTCAACCATATGCCAAAGAGCTTGAAGAATATCTTAAAGGAGAAAGAACTTTTTTTACATTTGCTGCCGATATGCATGGAACCAAATTCCAATTAGCTGTTTGGAAGAAAATAAGAAACATCCCCTATGGACAAACAAAAACCTATTCCGAGATTGCAAATCAGCTCCAAAAGCCAACTGCTATCCGTGCAACTGCAGCTGCGATAGGTGCAAACCCGCTACTATTTGTTGTTCCTTGTCATCGGGTTATTGGTAAAAACGGACAATTGACTGGATATAGAGGAGGACTAGAACGAAAGAGGCAATTAGTACTAATGGAGAGTCGGCAGGACTAGGGTAGCAGGCAGCCGTAATCTTTAACCATGGTCTTATATATCTTTTGTACCTTTACTTCATCCATTGACTCTATTATAATTTGAACTAATAGAATAGTGAATGAGAGCAGTAGGTGCCCATATGGGAGAATAGGGAATGAAGTGAGAATCTTCAGCGGACCCGCCACTGTGAAGGGGGTTCTATTAGAAATACCACTGGAAGTTATTCTGGGAAGGTTAATAGAACGACACCCCTGAGCCAGGAGACCTGCCTTTTGCTTCTAGTTATAGATGATGGAAAAGTCTGTAGTTTATTTGTACATGGAATAAACTGCAGGCTTTTTTATTTTTGAATATAAACCAAAAAGGAGAATTTAAAATGCAATTATTACAGAAAACAATTGATAGAATTGAGAGCTTGGATAAGGAATTGATGGCTAAGGCAAGAGAGAGAGTGGATAACTTGATAAAGCCAATAAACAGTCTTGGGAAGCTGGAAGAACTAGCTGTACAATTAGTTGGGATTACAAGAAATTTAAATCCTGTGTTGGATCAAAAAGCAATCATCGTGATGGCCGCAGATCATGGGATTTACGAAGAAGGAATTTCCAGCAATCCACAAGAAGTAACCTTAGCCCAAACCTTACTATTTCCGAAAAGTGTAACAGGTGTGTGTGCTATAGGAATGCCTGCTGGAGCAAAAATAGTTCCAGTGGATATTGGTGTGAACGGAGTAATTCCAGATGATGCTGGGGTAATGAAAAGAAAAATAAAGAATGGGACGTCTAATATGACAAAAGGGCCTGCTATGACGAGGGAAGAAGCCATTAAGTCAATAGAGGTAGGAATTGAGATAGTTAACAAGGAAGTTGAAAAAGGAATAACAGTGATCGGAACTGGCGAGATGGGCATTGGTAATACTACTCCCAGTACCGCAATATTATCTGTTTTAGGAAATTATGCGCCTCAAGTTATAACTGGTAGAGGAGCTGGCGTTGGTGAGGGTGGTATCGCACACAAAGTGGAGACAATCGAAAAAGCGATTTCAGTAAACCAGCCAAACCCGCAAGATTCCTTGGATGTACTAGCAAAGGTAGGCGGACTGGAGATTGGCGGCATGGCAGGCGTGATGCTTGGAGCAGCCGCAAATCAGATCCCAGTAGTCGTGGACGGCTATATCTCAACAGTTGCTGCTATCCTTGCAGCTTCTATAGAGCCTAAAGCAAAGGAATACTTTATCGCCTCACATGCTTCTGCAGAAACAGGTGGACAGATGGCAAGCGAGTTTTTGGGGCTTAAACCAATGTTGCACATGGATATGTGTCTTGGAGAAGGTTCTGGGGCAGCTTTAGCATTCCCTATTTTAGATGCCGCAGTCAGTATGCTGAAAAATATGGCTACATTTGCTGACGTCGGAATGGAGATATAAATCACATTGAAATAAGTATGTCACCATTAGTTTAGTTTACAATAATCAGGCATGTGGTATAATAAGGATAGAAAAACATAACATAGTAAAAACCTCTCCATGCTGTCACATGGAACGGTTCCAACAGACCAACCCCGACAAGAGGGGAAGGCGCCTTTTAGGAATATAATCCCTCAAGAGTCCTTGCAAAGCACATGAGGGGTTATTTTTTATTCTCGGACATAATAAATTCAATCAAAACCCCAGCTCTCCCTTCGAGTGCTGGGGTTTTTTTGCTTTCTTCCGTTTGCATTCCTCTCACCTTTCCTACCATCAAAAATGTAAGCGTTTTAAGAAAAAGTTAAATATTTACTTTTGAATGAATTATTAAAAAACTCGTTGACAAACGAAAAATACACCACTATAATCTACCTAACACTTGTTAGGTGGTGATGTTTTGAAACAAAAATTAATTGAAGCTGCGATACGGCAGTATGCTCTATTTGGCTACGATGGGGCAACCATGAGGAGGATTGCAGATGATGTGGGAATCAAACCGGCATCTATCTATTTTTTCTATAACAATAAAGAAGCGCTGTTCATTGCTGCTTTTCAACAGCTACTCCAGAATCACTTTCAGGAAATGCAACGAATCCTGCTGGAGAATAAAGATCGTTCCGTGGAAGAGATATTTTCAGCGATGCTACATGGCCTTGTAAGTCACCATACCGGAGATAAACAAGGAACGATTGCCTATATATCACTCGTCACTTCACCGGTACCGGAAATCAAGAAATATCTTCAACAGCATTTAAGGCATCATAATGATTGGTTGATGAATTCGCTTGGAGATGCCATGAAGGCGAGTTATCCGGCAATCACAGACAAGGAGGTAGACAAGACAATTAAGCAATACGTCCTCATAGCAAACGGGGTGTTCTGGGGCATTAACTTATACGATGGGGGAGACTTTACAGAACAAGTCGTACTGGCTGATGAAATGATTCATACCCTATTTTTGGAATTGGAAAATAAACGATAACAAAATAAAAGGAGTGAAACGAAATGGAAAATAGATTTGATTTGACGGAAGACTATGAATTGGAGCCTGTTCCCCAACATAAGCGAAAGGGATGGATAAAATTATCTATTGTTTGGACAGGAGGAATCGTTGCATTATCAGCAGTTGTGTTAGGTGGAACCTTAGGTGCAGGGATGCCATTTACACAAGCAATACTAGCTTCATTTTTAGGATCTTTCATTTTGGCTGTTTTAAGTGCTTTATGCTGTGTAGTCGGTGCCAAGACAGGCTTATCGACAGCACTAGTTTCTAAGTTTGCCTTAGGTAAATATGGAGCATACGCAGTTTCCATCATACTCGCAATTGCTTTATTTGGTTGGTTTGGTGTACAGCTTGCCTTATTTGGGTCCAGCTTGCGCAACGTATTGTTAGACGGCCTTTCTCTTGATTTGCCTGTTCTGGCATTGGTAATCACAGGTGGAATTCTAATGACTGTCACAGCTTTTATTGGCTATAAAGCTATTGAAAAACTTAGTCTGGTTGCTGTACCACTGCTTGGGATCCTGCTGATCAGTTCATTGGTCAAGGTGATGACAGGTAAATCGGTAGAATCGATTTCTCAAGCACCAATCATCGGCGATCCATTAACATTTGGTTCTGCTGTATCATTAATTATTGGCTCTCTGGCAATAGGAGCTATTATTGGACCAGATATTTCCCGTTATGCCCGTTCTACGAAAGATGCAGTGATATCTTCCTTCGTTGGGTACTTTCTAGGATTTAGTATTGTATTAATTATCTCTATCATTCTCGCAAAAGCGACAACACAGGTTGATATTGTTGAGATTATGCTTGGCTTGGGATGGGGCACTGCCGCATTATTAATTTTAATTCTTGCACAATGGACAACAAACGATAATAATTTATATTCCTCCGCGCTAGGATTTGCCGTCATTTTTCAGAAGGTTCCTAAATCAATTATTACTATTGCAGCAGGAGCAATTGGTACAGGAATGGCAGTATCCGGTATTTACGAAAACTTTATCCCGTTTCTAAATTTCCTAAGTGCGCTGATACCACCTATTGGGGGTATTTACGTAGCTGATTTTCTAGTGAACCGACAGAAGTACCAATTTGAAAAAATAGACCAGACAAAAAATGTAGAACCACTATCTGTAGCTATCTGGATTATAGCTGCACTCGTAGCATTTATGACAACTGCCGCCCCAAGTGGGTTTGGTTTATTTACACTCACAGGAGCGTCTGGGTTTGATGCATTCATTGTCGCCTTTATTTTACAATTAATTGTCGGAAAAGTGATAAAAAACAAAACAGCAACGAGTGATATAGAACAACACGCAAAGGGAGGAAAAGTTTCATGAGATTAATAGGTAAACAGGAAATAGAAGATATTGCTATTGGTGCAGCTCTTTTAGGAACAGGTGGCGGTGGTGATCCGTACATCGGAAAATTAATGGCATTACAAGCAATTGAGGAAAATGGCCCAGTAAAATTATTAGATGTAGATGAGCTGCCAGATGACGCACTTGTCGTACCATCTGCCATGATGGGGGCGCCAACTGTGATGGTAGAGAAAATTCCAAGTGGGGAAGAGGCAGTGGGTGCTTTTGAATCATTGCAAAAATACTTGGGCAAAGAGGTTTATGCAACAATGCCTATCGAAGCAGGTGGTGTGAACTCTCTATTACCATTTGCCTTAGCAGCCCAATTGGGTTTACCCGTAGTTGACGCAGATGGAATGGGACGAGCATTTCCTGAATTGCAGATGGTAACATTTTATTTGGAAGGTGTCCCGGCAACTCCAATGGTTCTTGCAGATGAAAAAGGAAATAACTCTGTGTTGAATACAGTAAACAACGTCTGGGCAGAGAGAATTGCACGTTCTGCAACAGTGGAAATGGGTGGCTCTGTCATGCTCTCCATCTATCCTATGGATGGGAAAACAGTCAAACGCAGCTCCATCCATCATATTTTAAAATTAGAAGAGCAAATTGGCAGAACAATTAGAGAGGCCAAGACGCATAACTACAATCCAATTACAGAAGTGTTAAAACTAACCGATGGCTACAAGCTGTTTCAAGGCAAGGTTGTTGATGTTGATCGGAAGACAGAAACAGGGTTCGCCCGCGGTACGGCAACAATTGAAGGGGTGGAGGAGTATCAACAGGACGAGTTGTATCTCCGCTTTCAAAATGAACATTTACTTGCTGAAACAAAAGACAAAACATTGTGCATGACTCCTGATTTAATTGCGGTACTGGATTCAGACACCGGAATGCCCATTACTACGGAGGGATTACGCTACGGTGCCCGTTGTACGGTAATTGGCATGCCAGCACATAGTAAATGGCGAACAGATAAAGGAATTGAGACAACAGGTCCACGATATTTCGGATATGATCTGGACTATTTACCAGTCGAACAATTAGTAGAAAAGGAGGAAGCTTAATATGGCAAACTACCGAATTGGAATTGATGTTGGCGGAACACATACAGATGCTGTCATTTTGGATGACTCCTACAATGTCATCGCACAAACAAAAGCACCAACCTCCACAGATGTCAGCAGCGGAATCTATCAGGCCTTACATGAAGTAGTAAAAACATCGAAAGTCGATGTTCGTAATATCAACTACGCTATGCTCGGTACAACACACTGTACCAATGCTATCGTAGAACGAAAAAGGCTGAATGATATTGCCATTATACGTATTGGTGCACCAGCGACGCTTGCTATTAAACCATTGCTTAGTGTACCAGATGACTTAAAAGCAATTCTTGGGAAACATTCCTATATTGTAAAAGGTGGCCATGAATTTGATGGCAGGGAAATAACCGAATTGGATGAGGAAGATCTCTATCGAATCGCAAATGAAATAAAAGGGAAGGTAGACTCTGTTGCTATCACCTCCGTCTTCTCTCCCGTGACAAAAAAACATGAGGAGCGGGCAGCAGAAATCATCATTGAGATTTTGGGAGATGATGTAGCCGTATCTTTATCAAGTGAAATTGGAAATGTTGGCCTGCTTGAAAGGGAAAATGCAACAATACTAAATGCTGCTGTCGTGAATGTTGCTAAATCCACAGCAGATGGGTTTATCCAAGCATTGGAGCAAGAAGGAATTGAGGCAGATGTTTTCTTCGGCCAAAATGACGGTACACTAATGTCGGTAGAATACACCGTTCGTTACCCGATATTGACAATCGCATGTGGACCAACAAATAGTTTGCGAGGAGCTGCTTACTTAAGCAATAAATCCAATACCTTGGTAATCGATGTAGGAGGAACGACGACAGATATTGGCGTACTTGTAAATGGATTCCCGCGTCAATCCTCTTTAGCAGTAGAAATTGGTGGTGTCAGAACGAACTTCCGTATGCCGGATATTATGTCTGTCGGACTCGGCGGTGGCACGATTATCCAGGTTCATGAAGATCAAACCTTCCAAATTGGACCACATAGTGTCGGGTACCGTCTGCAAGAAAAAGCACTGATTTTTGGAGGAGACACATTAACTACGACAGATGTTATTGTTGGACTTGGAAAAGCAAAGCTTGGAGATCCAGCAAAAGTGGCTCACCTTGATAAAGCTTTGCTTGAAAATATCTATGCCAAGATGGTAGGCATGGTAGAGGAAGCATTGGATAAAATGAAAACAAGTGCCGAGGATATGCCAGTCATACTAGTTGGTGGGGGAAGCATCTTACTGCCGGAAGAATTACAGGGAGCCTCCGAAGTCATCCGACCAGAAAACTTTGGTGTAGCAAATGCGATTGGTTCCGCCATCTCACAGGTTAGTGGAGAAGTAGAAAAAATATTTGCCATGGATGACCTTGGACGCGAGCAAACAATAGAAGTTGCTAAAAATATGGCAAAAGAAGAAGCAATTAATGCAGGAGCAGATCCAGATCAGCTAGTTATCGTTGATTTAGAATATGTTCCATTAGCCTACCTGCCTGGTAATGCAACGAGAATCCGGGCAAAAGCGGCAGGCGCATTGAAAAATACAGTAGGCGTTTAATTAACAGATTTTTTGGATGGTGATAATGAATTTCTTAACTGTCAATGGGTTGGTTTACAATCACCCGACTTTGTTAACTGAATACGGTAAGTTCCCTAATGACTTAATTATCAATCTATTGGAAAAATAACTCTTACCATGTTATAGTTTAGTGAGAAGCCGATGATAATTATGTTTAATTTATGACCAATTGGGATGTGTCGTATAGTTACTTTACCATCCCCATATAACTAATAATTCACAACAATATCTTTAACCTACGTGTTACTGATTCGATCAGGCATGAGTAGATAATATGATGAAATACAGATATAAGTACCCTATCTTTATCTGTGCTTTTCGTCATTTCTACTCATGCCTTTTTTTGTTGTGTAAAAGGCTTCAATAAGAAATAGGAGGTTTTCTACAGCTGAATTGAATTTATAAAAAAAACACATTGACTGAAAAATCCCCCCAGCAAAAAAGCATGCAAAAAGAGAAAGAAGAGTGAGTACATACAATTCAAGGAGGATTAACTATGAATAAAAGAAACTTTTACTTAGGTCTATGTATCATAGCTATCTCCATTATATTTATGGGATGCGAAAATAAAGAAAACAGTACAAGCAATAATTCGAACGCTGATTCAGCAGGTGAAACCGGTAGCAACTCAAGTATAGCTCGAGAAAATGTTGATCATTTTGCAAACTTATTGGATCTATCAGCAAATCCAACTAATGAAGCACATGGGGTATATGAAACAAATAAGTTTAATCATTTTTCCGATCTTGGTGCATGGCATGGGTACTATCAACCTGCGAAAGATAATAAAAAATTATTAGGCGGTTTTGCCGGGCCATTAATTGTTGGTGAAGAATATCCAGTTAACCTTTCAGATTCTATTAATCGTATACAAATTACAAATAAAGAAACGAATGAAAAGTATGATTTAAGTAAGAGTAAGTATATTGATTTGTCATCCTATCCTGGTAGATTAGAACAAAAATATGAGCTGAGTGATTTTACGTTAAACTTATCTTTGATTTTTGTAAGTAATCGTTCTGCCTTAATACGTACAGATATTGAAAACACTAGTGAAGAACCTTTGGAATTAAATATTTCTTGGAACGGTTCCGTTTTCGATGAGGTTATAGATGGAGATAAAACAATCGATATTGGGACAAGCCTTCAAAAAGATGAAAACGCTATACAAGTCAGTTTTAGCGAAGTACGGGAACAATGGAACTATTTCGCTACAGATGAAGTGAAGTACTATATTTCTCACGATCAAAAAGTCAGTACTGATATAAACGGATTAACTTACAAATCTACGTTAAAAGATCCAGTAAGTATAAAGCCAGGTGAAAAGTTTGAAACCTACACAACGGAATCTTATACGTTTACTAAAGATGAGTTTTCTGCCGAAAAGGAAAAATTATCTGATTATATGAAGGAACAAAAAGATTACTTTAAAGAAAATAATCAGAGATGGCAAGGTTATTTGGATAAAACCTTTACTGGAGACAATGTAAAAGACTTCCCAGAATATCAAAATGCAGCAGTAAAATCAATTGAAACCTTAATGACTAATTGGCAGAGCCTGCTGGAGCCATTAAACATGACGGAATAGTTCCTTCCATGTCTTATAAATGGTTTATGGGTATGTGGAGCTGGGATTCTTGGAAAGCAGATGTTGCTTTAGCAGAATTTAACCCTGAACTGGCAAAGAACAATATGCGAGCATTGTTCGACTACCAGATTAAATCTAATGATGATGTTCGCCCACAGGATGAAGGTGCGATTATAGATGCTATCTTCTATAACCAGGACTATTCCCGTGGTGGAGAAGGCGGAAACTGGAACGAACGGAATTCGAAGCCACCTTTGGCAGCATGGGCCGTTTGGAATATTTATGAAGCAACCGAAGATAAAGAGTGGTTAGAAGAAATGTATTCTAAATTAATGGATTACCATAAGTGGTGGTATACAAACCGTGACCATGACAATAATGGTGTTGCTGAATACGGAAGCATGGTGAGTGAGGCCAATTGGAAAACGAATGAAGACGGCGAAATTATAAAAAGTGAAAATGGAGAACCTGTGCTTGATGACGAGGCGGTAATTGAAGCTGCTGCATGGGAAAGTGGCATGGACAATGCTACCCGCTTTGATAAGGAAGGAAGCGGTAAAGAAGATGTGGGCGTAAAAGTATTTGAAAACAAACGAAATAATGAAGTAGTAGGCTATTCTATTAACCAAGAGTCTGTTGATTTAAATTCGTACCTGTATGCTGAAAAAGGCTTCTTGAAACTTATGGCAGTTAAACTGGGTAAAGACAAAGATGAGAAAACATTAACAGAGGATGCAGACAAACTGAAGAAGTACATCCAAGAAAATATGTATGATGAAGAAACAGGCTATTTTTATGACCTTCAAATAAATGAGGATGGATCTGAATCAAAGTTATTAGTTAACAGAGGAAAAGGAACTGAAGGATGGCTTCCACTTTGGGCCAACGCAGCAACAGATAAGCAAGCAAAAACAGTTAAAGACAATATGATGGATGAAGATAAATTCAATACGTATATGCCTTTTCCAACGGCTTCAAAAGATAACCCGAAATTTAGCCCGGATGCATATTGGCGTGGGCCAGTCTGGTTGGATCAAGCTCTATTTGGAATAGAAGCATTACAAAATTATGGATTTAATAACGAAGCAATGAAGCAAACTAAAAAATTATTTAACCACGCAGAAGGTTTAATGGGTAATGCCCCAATTCACGAAAATTACAATCCGCTTAATGGGAAAGGGCTTAGCACAAAAAACTTCAGCTGGTCAGCAGCAACCTATTATTTGTTGTATAAAAATAGTATTTTAAGTAATGATCCAACTACTCAAGATGCTTTTAAATAAAAGTATAGATTTATACGGATAATTCCTTTGAACAGGTATTTTCAGTGCTTTTTAGATAACGTTTAGTCTTTCGCTAGTATTGAAGCTAGGATATTTAATCTTGGCTAAATTGGAAAACGATAGCTGGCGATCTTTTTACAACCATCCTACTGTGGTATATTAAGTATTGGTAAACATAACATATAAAAACCGTTCCGTGCTGGTACATGGGACGGCTTCCATAGGCCAACCCCATCAAGAGGGAAGGCGCACTTAGGAATAATCCCTCAGCAATGGGCTTGCACATTGAGGGGTTATTTTTATTTTCAGCTACATTTAATACTCGGAAATAAATCTTTTACCTTAATTCTCTCTTTACCTCACGCGTTAAGTCCAGAAATGGCTGAATATCTTGAACATATTCTAATATCCCTAAGTATTCTCCGTTTTCATCGAACACACCTTTATACGTAACATGGACGTACTCATCTTCCTTTTTGAACCACATTGTGTCTGACTCTCGTTTCTTTGACTTTAAATCTTGGATGAGCTGCATGACCTTCTTCATACTCTTTGGGGGATGGCACATGGCTACATTCCGACCAATGGAAGTTGGTGTACGGATAAACATCATCTGTGATGACTCTACGATTTCATTAAAGTATTTAAAAATGCCATTTTTGTCAACGAACGTTAATTCCAGGGGCAAATTATTCAAGATATGGTTGGCTTCTTTAATCGTTAAGTAACCACCGCCAAATCGCAAATGTTCCTCGTTA
The DNA here is from genome assembly GCF_001310895.1 of Virgibacillus halodenitrificans JCM 12304. GTDB lineage: Bacteria > Bacillota > Bacilli > Bacillales > Amphibacillaceae > Virgibacillus_Q > Virgibacillus_Q halodenitrificans. Next base: position 37,741 of record NZ_BAZS01000010.1, read on the forward strand.
GGCGTGTCAGATTGCTTTTCTGTGATATTATTACCTAATGCCTCATCAGGACTCCAGGTTTCTTCCGGTTCATCTACTGCATAACCAAATGCTTTACTTTCCTTTGCAATGGCCAACCAGTCTGCTTCCTTAAAAATAGACTGTGTGATAGGTAATAGCAAATATTCTTCTTCCAGCATCATCGCTCTACATGCATTTTCCAAGTCGAAATAAGCTTGCTTGACATAATGAAAATCGATGTCTGGCATTTTCTCCATTATTCTTTTGGTACCTTTAAATAATGTGCGGATACGATCATCCGCTGCCCACATTATTCGTGAAATGGAATAAATGCGATAACGCTCCAGTATCGGAAAAAAGAGTTTTTCTTTCCGGTTGTAATGACTATAAATCTTTCCCAACTGAATCATTTCATTCATTAGTTGATCTGTGGGATGCCCTGGGTCATTATCAATCGCTTCTACAAGGCTATTCACCCGATCTAATATAGAGGCAAACGCCTGATTTTCCCTTTTGAAAATTTGAATAGGGTGACTTGGATGATCCTCATTTGGAACATGAATAGCCTGAAGAGAATGATCGTACAGTTCAAGATATACATCAAAAAAATTCCTGATATCGTTCATATTAAAATCATTTGCAGTGCTATTTTTTAGTTCCTGTAAAATCAATAAAATATCTGTCTTGCCCAAAGGTTGAACATGCTCATCAAAAGCGTCCTGAATCGTTTGCTCTGAGTCTCCAAGCTTCAATTTAAGCAGAATTTCTTTTATTGTATTAATTCGTTTCATATCCAAATGTGTTTGCACTATTTTCACCTCATTATTGTAGAAAAATGCAATTTGTATAGCAGTTTAAAAAAACTCCAACATGATGGGACAGCAGACCATTGTCTATTCCCCGAGGTTACGGCTTTGATGTTATTATAGCGGATTCACATTAGTTACTAAATGACATAGATCACTTTATCCCAGAAAACCAACAAATATTTCGTGTTTTTGTGGTTACGCTAGAGACACTGATCGCTGGAAAGATTCCTGGAAGTAAAAAAATCTACCTTATGCAATAACGGTGTGGGTATGCCGATATTGGTTTACAACTATGCTACCTGTGGTATAATAAGTATAGAAAAGCATAACATATTAAAAACCGCTCCATGCTCTAACATGGAACGGTTTCAATAGACCAACCCCAGCAAGAGGGGAAGGTGCAAGCAGGTCTAAATAACCCCTAAGCACGTGGCCTAGTGACATGAGGGGTTATTTTTTATTCTCGGACATGATAAACGCAATTAACATGCCGAATGAAATCATCAGCGTTAATACACTATACATATCCATGGGCAACACCTCCTTCCATAGGAAAAGTTCCAGGAAGAAAAAAGGTGCACCTTAACCCCTCATGTGAAGCCAGTCTATTGTTAAAATCAGTATATCATATTAGATCGTATGTTCTTGTTTAAATTATGAACTAAATTAAGTTGCTTATTTAATAATTAACATACATAATTAAACGTTGTTTTAAGTACAACCGAACGGACAATGCTATGATGTAGGATTGGTTTACAATAATCAAGCATGTGGTATAATAAGTATAAATAAACATAACATATTAAAAACCGCTCCATGCTGGTAACATGGAACGGTTTCAATAGACCAACCCCAACAAAAGGGGAAGGCGCACTTAGGAATATAATCCCTCATGGCTGGTCAATGCACAGTGAGGGATTATTTTTTATTCTCAGACATAATTTATACAATCAAAACGCCAAATGAAATCATTAGCGTTAACGTATCTGTTATATCCATGGGCAACACCTCCTTCCATGGAAAGTTTCCAGGAAGAAAAGTGCGCCTTAACCCCTCATTTGAAGCCAGTCTATTGTTAAGAATAGTATTCCCCATTAGATCGTATGTTCCTATTTAAATTATAAACTAAATTAAGTTGTTAACTTAATATTTAACATACATAATTAATCATTGTCTTAAGTACAACGGAATGGAAAAGGTTAGGGGCTAAGAGTGGTTTACAACTATGCTACCTGTGGTATAATTACTATAGATAAACATAACATAGTAAAAACCGCTCCATGCTCTAACATGGAACGGTTTCAATAGACCAACCCCAACAAGAGGGGAAGGCACACAAGGAATATAATCCCTTAGCACTGGGCTTAGTTGCATGAGGGGTTATTTTTTATTCTCGGACATGATAAACACAATTAACATGCCGAATGAAATCATCAGCGTTAATACACTATACATATCCATGGGCAACGCCTCCTTCCATGGAAAAGTTCCAGGAAGAAAAAGATGCACCTTAACCCCTCATGTGAAGCCAGTCTATTGTTAGAATCAGTATACCATATAGGAATGTACGTTCCTATCACAAACAAAAAATTTTCTTTCGTGAAGTACTATTAACAGAAATAGCTAACTACATAAAAGTGGAGGTTTTCCTATTAAACCAACAAATGAAAGAAATAAGTTCTTCGCCATCAGTAACCGCATGTTGATAACGATAGGGATTATAAGTGTCCTGCTCCAGTACATTGATCGAGAACATTATATGATCTATGGAGAGATCGTTTTCTTTGTTGCACTTATTTTCTTCTTATTAAGAGGCATTTACTTCATTTAGCAAAAAGCCTATACGTCTGCCATCCTGTGTTTGTTCGTAGTGCTGATATTTCTGGCCTTAGCAATTCTAAAATATTTTATCTTTCCTTACTAAAAAATCTCCGGCAGTGTGCAGACTGCCGGAGATTTTTATTAAAAGAACAATAGTCCAATGGAAATTGGAATGAAGCTGTAAATGAGAATCATGACACAGAATCCCATAATGTCCCTGACCTTCAAACCTGCAATGGCAAGCAGTGGCAATGCCCAGAATGGCTGAATCATGTTCGTCCACGCATCTCCCCATGCAACAGCCATTGCTGTTTTGGCTGTATCCACACCAAGCTCGAGCGCTGCTGGAATCATGATTGGCCCCTGTACTGCCCATTGACCTCCACCAGATGGTACAAAGAAATTGACAAGCCCAGCACTTAAAAAAGTAAATAATGGGAAGGTGAAATCACTGGATATACTGACAAACCATAGCGACATTTGCTGGGAAAGCCCGGATGCCACCATCATCCCCATGATTCCTGCATAAAACGGGAACTGAATAATAATCCCGCCAACATTCTTTACAGCATCTGCCACACTGTTAAGGAAACGTCTCGGGGTCTCATGAAAAATAATCCCAAGAAACAACATCGTAAAGTTAACGATATTAATATTTAAATCAAACCCATTCTCCCTAAAAAAGAAGACGACAAATAGCAGTCCAAAGACACCGATCAATATAGATAGGATTCTACTATTCTCTAATTTTTCTGCAGGAGTCATCTCCGCAGTTGCAGAAATAGCATCATCATCTTCCTTCTCGTCCTCTTGCCAAAGATTTGCATCTGGGTGATACAGCTGATCTCTTGTTTTCATCAAATAACGATTCAAGAGAGGTAATGTAAATAATAGAACAAACACAATAAATAAGTTAAAACTGCTGAATAATGTTTCCGATACAGGAATAACTCCCATCGTGTCCTGGAGAAAATGATCCGGAGTCGCAATGAGTAACGGTATTGAAGCGGAAAGCCCGCCATGCCATAGAAGGAAACCACTATATGCACTCGCCATGAGCACACGGTAATCCACTGTTGGCACCCGTTTGGCAATATGAATAGCAAAAAGCGCCCCTACAACAAGTCCAAATCCATAATTAATCAGACACGCAATCGATGCAACAAAGGTAACTAGCAAAATCGCTTGACCAGGAGTATTTGCCAGTTTGCTAATCTTTGTAAGCACTCCTTTAACAATTTTTGTGCTGGCAAGTATGTATCCAGTAACTACAATAAGTGACATCTGCATCCCGAATGCCAACAGATCCCAGAATCCATTTCCCCAATACTCGACCATCTGAAAGGCTGAGCTGTCTGTAAATAATATTCCCAGAACAAATACAATAAACGTGATAATAACAGCGAACAAATAGGCATCAGGTAAAAACCGCTGCACCATTCGTTCAAAAAAAGAACTAACTGCTCTCAATAAAATCTCCCCCCTTATTTTAAAGCGCTTTCAAAATAATAACAGAATAGTTTTTCAAAAGGAAATATAATGCATTGTATGCTTGGGCGAGGGGGAAAAGAAGTTTATTGGAATAGAATTGTGTGCCCGCAGCAGGTGAAGAAACCTATCTTGCCAAACAACCTGTTCTCAACTTTTATACAGTTGATTTCCATTATGAAAAAATTCGAATCAAGTAGTCGGGCATTTTTATACAAAATATATAAACCTTTCCATACTATTCTCCTTCTTTAAGCATCGTCTTTAAATTAGAGATGAATCCAATGACCTCTAAATGCGTACGCGCCATTTCTTCTACACTTTGCTCCTCAAGATGCTCGAGCCATTCCTGAATTAATCCCAGAATAGAGGAGGTCATAAAGGCAGTCATGTATTGCGGAAACCATTTATTAGTCCCGGGATAGTGCTGGATAAATTTATTCAAAAGTATGTCACCAAAGATTTCTTTCATTTTTCTTGCAAAAGAAGGATCACCCCTGTCTCCGAGAAGTGCTCTGAATTCATTACCATGGTTCTTTATATATTCAAAAACCATTAAAAATGGAGAGTAGAAATTTCCGCTCATTAAAACATGTAACACTTCAGAAGGACGGACTTGCTCCACTAAGCCGGACAACCCCTCAAGCAGGCGTTTTTGAATGTGTTCCATTACATCATATTTGTCTATATAATGCAGATAAAATGTACCACGATTAATATTTGCACACACAGCAATTTGTTTCACTGATATTCGTTCAAATCCTTCAGACTCAAGCAGTTTTATAAACTTCGTCTCAATTCTTTGTTTCGTATTTTCATTCATCTTTTTATGATGATCAGCCATAAACTTCACCTCTTGCTCAACAATTCCATAAAAAGTGTTGATTGTATTTGACTATCATCGTACCTTACAATTTAAATACAATCAACACAGTGTTCAGTAAATGCAGAAAGGAAGTGAACGTATGACTATGGCAATAACTGTTCATAACGCCACTAAGTCTTTTTATAATAAACTTGTCCTAAACAAACTATCTCTTGAGATCCCAAAAGGAGAAATTTTCGGCCTGTTGGGGCCATCAGGATGCGGTAAGACAACTTTAATTAAATTAATTATTGGTATGCTGAAAAGAGATGAAGGTGATATTACGGTGCTGACCTATAATATACCTGACCAACGATTGCTCCCTAATATTGGGTATATGGCCCAGTCAGATGCCCTCTATACCGACTTGACGGGGGAACAAAATCTTGACTTCTTCGCAAGACTCTATAAGCTTCCAAAAAAGGAACGTAAAGCACGGATTCAGTATGTTGCTGGTGTCGTCGAGCTGGAAGATGTTTTGCAAAAGCGCATTGCTGAATACTCTGGAGGGATGATGCGCCGTCTCTCTCTAGCCATCGCACTCATCCACGATCCGGAAGTGCTTATCTTAGATGAACCTACAGTAGGAATCGATCCTGTTTTAAAACGATCTATTTGGAGGGAGCTTGAGCGTTTAAAAAGGGAAGATGGCAAGACAATAGTTATTACCACTCATGTGATGGATGAGGCCGAGAGATGCGAACAAACCGCATTGCTCCGAAATGGGCATATTATTGCCACTGGATCACCAGACAAACTGAAGGAAAAGTATGAAGCCACTCGTTTTGAAGAAGTCTTTCTAAGAGCAGGAGGTGAGAACTAATGCGTATTAATGCACTTATAATCCGTATTATACGTCAAATGCGCCGCGATAAGCGGACACTAGCCTTACTTTTCCTAGCGCCATTGCTTGTGCTTACTCTAATGTATCTAATCTTCGACTCATCTGAGGCAGAGCCAACAATTACAATCACTGGAGACAGTACACAACTTACGGAGCAATTAGAACAAGCGGAATTCGATGTTACGTCAGTGGAGCAATTTTCAACAGAAGAGATGAAGGAGAAAAACGAACATGCCTGGCTAAATGTTGATAAGCAGAAGATGGAGCTCACACTGTTGAATGATGATCCTACACAGGCAAAAAAGATCCAGATGCAGCTAGGCAACATGCTTGCGACTGAAAAGAATGGACCTGGCATCTCTGCTAACTATGTTTACGGAGATAAGGATACAAAGATATTTGATACATTCAGTCCCATGTTAATTGGCTTCTTCGTCTTTTTCTTTGTTTTCCTGATTGCAGGTATTTCACTTTTAAAAGAACGAACATCTGGCACACTGGAACGATTAATGGCAACCCCGATAAAACGGTATGAAATCATCGCTGGATACCTTGTTGGTTTTGGCATATTCGCATTTATCCAGACCATCATTATCGTGTTTTATTCTATTTATGTGCTGGATATTGTTCATATTGGTTCCATCTGGCTTGTCATACTAACAAATATATTAATCGCCCTAGTGGCCCTGTCTCTTGGCACCCTGCTGTCAAGTTTTGCTGCATCCGAGTTCCAGATGATGCAATTTATACCACTTGTCATCGTACCACAAATATTTTTTACTGGTATTTTCCCAATGGAAGGAATGGCCGGTTGGCTACAATCGCTGGGAAAAGTCATGCCATTATTTTATGCCTCCGATGCATTAAAGGGGGTCATGTATAAAGGCTTCACTTTCCAGGAGATCGCATTTGATCTATTAATATTGCTTCTCTTTGCAGCCCTGTTTATTGTGCTGAATATCGTAGCATTGAGGAAATATCGGTCGTTTTAAGAAGGATGATGAAAGATCATCATAATATAGTAAAAGTCGTTCCATGCTGTACATGGAACGACTTCAATAACCCTCAAAAAAGAGGGGAAGTATTAACCTTTTAAAAGGTAAAAACAAATAATAGGTTATTTTTATTTTAAAATAGTGGTAAGTCAATTAGTAATTGTCGTCTAATTGTAAATTCCTTGTCCGCAATGAAAGCCTTGAACTAATTTCTCCAAACTACATGTTCATTTCCAAACCCAAAGAACTTTTCCTGTGCTTCATACCCAACGAGTTGCTCTGTGAATAACATGCCTTGCACCTCTACACGATCATCTAAATAACTACCGTTTTTGTCACGCACATGTTTCATATAATCGACGAGTTCACGCAAGCCTGTGATGGCATACTCAACTCTGGCGGTGTGTTTTACTTCCCCGATAACGAGCTTGTTTAAATCACTTGATGCTTTATCATAAACTTCTACTAAAATATCCGGTCTACCACTCCAATAGGTAGAAGTATCAAAGCCACGCCCAAAAAGTTCCTTGGCCAAGTTAGCTGACTGTTCAATAGAATCTAATTTTCGGTCAAGGAAGGGATGACCATTTTTCCGCACTTCCTCTGTGGAAATGCGAAACCTAATCTGACTTGAGCCAGTTGAATCATGATAGATATGATAGACGAGTGTATCATCTTCCCAAGCAGCAACTAGGTTATTGCGACCGTCCATCAGCTGGAGTTCGGAATCCGTGCTATTTTCTTTAATTAATTTCACAACCCAATACAGTTCAAAAAGCACATCCTCTTCCTCAGGATAAACGAATGTCTCGCGTAGTAATTGCTCAATCTCTGTTTGATTGACATCACCGTCCATAATTCTCCTGTATTCTTGAAGAATGGAAGCGGCCTTATTATATAGTGGATTGCGTTGCTTCAAGGTATCAATGATCATACGGTTGGTCACCTTACCCTCACTGCTGCCGACCTTTGACAAGTAAACATTCTTGGTAAATACGTTGTGTAGCGATTGCTTTAGACTACTCCATTCTCGAAACCATTCATACTTTTCAAAATGCCCGCTATCAATATCCTGAAATAAGATTTTATGCAATGTTTGAATGGTTTCCAACAAAACCAAGTTTTCTTTGATTCCATATTCCCGGTTACGTTCGTTGACGGAAAATACCGTTTTATCTCTTGTACTTATTCTCGCAGGTTCGTTTAACGTTCTATGCCAATTGATTTGCCCCTTGACTTGTCCGTGGTAAACATGTTGATTTACAGAAGTAGAAGTTTTGAATCTCCTGATAAGCCTTGGGAGATCTTGCACAAATGCTATCACCTCAGGCTTCAACATAAAGTGGATTTTCAGTAGCTGATCCATTTGGGAAATGTGCAAATCTGTTTTTTTTACGAAAGAATTCAGACCGACCTTTCCCGACTTCAAATAAATGATCAAGAACTCACTAATTTCTTCTAATAATTGATCCGCACTACGTTTCATACATTACTCCTTTATATGAAAAAAATCCTGCGCAAACTGTGTCAAGCGCTCTTCTTCCACCACAGGCAATTCACAAACCTGTTCAATAAACGAGAGGATATCATGATCCAATAGGCCTTCAAATTGTGGAAGTACATAAAGAATGATCGCCGAGGTGAAATCCGCATCCACGCTTGTATATCGAGCAATATCTTCAATGATTGCCGGACCAATTTGTCGGTATTGGTTTATCTTCTTCCAAATTGTAGCTAAATAATCGCTGTATTCGTAGCTCATCAGGTTCCATTTTTCAAGGAGAGACCCCACCAGATTGCTATCAATATTTCTTGGTACGCCTACAGGAATAAAAGCAAACCGTCTCATAAACGCATAACTCATTTCATAAAGGGAAGCTTTGTCCAGCGTGTTCATTGTCCCAATCATGCGCCAGTCATTTGGAATGACATATTCGTGATTATTCGGCAATACTTCAGAAACCTCTTTTTGTGGATACAGAGATATTGATTCTCCACTTTCAGACTCAAAATTTAACGTCACCTCATCACCAGTCAAAGCCGAAAAGAGAGAGCCAAATGCTTTATCAATATCTGCCCGGTTCATTTCATCAATAATTAACCATTTATTTATTGGCTGATTTGTATCGCTATCCTTGAAACAATCCAAAAATAGTCCGGGATTGAAGGACAATGTCCCATCACTCTTTGGGCGATAACCGCCAATGGTTTCATAAGTAGACCAGTCAGAAGTAGCTGTAGCCATCTTGAAATCTGCTCCAAAAGCGTCACATATCTCTTTTGCCAACTTAGACTTCCCTGTTCCAGGAGGGCCAGTGAGAATAATGTGTTTTTGGTTGATTAACGCTGTCTTGATTTGGCGAAGCAGTTGATATTTCTCTTCGAAAAACAATCCCTGTAACGTGATTTGCTTGTCAAAGGAGAGGGAAGGGATTTCTACAAAGTCATCCAATTGGATTGGTTCTTCCGGGTTGGATGGTATTTCTTTCTGTAGTACTGACTCCCTCTTATTCGGGTGAAAAACAGCTTGTTCTAAATGTTCATTATTATGGATGCGATATTGTGATTTAGACTGGTCTTTGAATCGATTTTTGACAAGCTCAAGTGTATTTTTATGCATTTCCTGTAGTTCCTTGTCTTCTCTAAACTTCTCCATAGGCAGTGACACTAAGGCAATTTGTTCTTCATTTTCCTTCATTTTAAAAAGCTCTATTTCAACAAATACCTTCTCATTCAGCTCACTCGCTGGCAAAGTAATACTAGCCATTGTCTGATTTTCTTTATTTTTTACAAACCCGGTAACAAGCCAACTGCAAAAATCTACGTGCAGCTTGCGCCCTGAACGAAATGTCACTGCCATTCGTTGGTCGCCAAGAGCTGATACGCCAAGGCTCATCATTGTCTGTTTTACAAAGTCAAAAGCCCAATTGGCATCTTCATAAGAGTTGAAAATAGACGTGAACGTATTAGATAGCGACATAGGGACTTTTTCGGCATTGCTCCCGTTGTTTTCCATGAACTCAGGTATTATCTCAGCAATTTTCTTTTCCATTTCTTGATAGGAGAATGATGCTATATCCATTAACTCCATATTCTTTTTGCCAACACGCTCATGTTGGGAACCGTAGTCTAAGCCAAAGCGAACACCTTTCTCGCTAATAGATATAAAAAGTTGTGCAGCAAGTTTATGGGATTTTAACTCCTTTGAATAAACCGCTAACCAACATTCTGTATCCCCGAAGTTTTGTTTCCATTCGAAACCATTTAGACTGCTGTCTAATTCAATACCAAGGTCTGTAACCACTTTCATATTCTCCATTGCGTTTCGTATGTGCTCTAACATCAACTTTACTTTTTCTTTAAAGGAATCATAGTAAATCTGGAAAAGAATCGTGAAATTCGTCCAAGCCTGCAGAATATTAGTATCGTATTGGCTGTTTACTTCTTCCTTGATGCGCTCGATATCGTCAACAGTGAGTTCATTGTTCGTTAAATAGTAATCAAGTATCTTAAAACGGATTTTTCTGATTTTCTCTTGGTTACGGTAAAGTTCCCGCTTGTCTTCAAGAATATCTTGATCCATTTGTTTGATTGCTTCAATAAAGACAGTTTCATCCTGTTTAAACCGGCTTAGTTTTTCAGCGAATTTATATAAGTACTCTACTGCACTTTCCAGTTTTAATATATCGTATTGAGAAACACAGAAGAAAAAATCCTGTATATCCAACATATTCAAGGAATATCCTCTGTCGTTAAGAAAGTCTTTTACAGTTACACAAATATCATAATAATCCTGATAGTTCTTTCCGACTCCACTCAATTTTTTGTTAATACCAAGCATCTTCTTCGTATACTTAAATACTTCTTCTTTATACAACGGATATTTTTCATAATTATAAGCAGCCAGGAGGTAACCGAATAAAGGTGCTCCTAAGCTAATATCCTTTTTCCACTCTTTCCCTTGTTCTCTGAATTTTTCTATTCTGTCCTGTAAAGAAACCTCCTCATTTTCATACAAATTACTTAATAGATTAACAGCGGCAAGAGGATTGTTTTTCACAAAATCCTGCAAGTCACTGGTGTTGCTCCAGTGCACAAAACTACCAGATTGTGGATTGCTTAAAACTATCTTTTTAATCGTTTCGACAATGTTGTTCTCTGTTATAGTTTCTTCTCTGAAATACGTGTTCAACTCCAACAATATTTTCAACTTGTACGTCTCATCGTAAGTAGGTGTTTCTTTGAAACTCAGATATCGCTTGAATGCGCTTTCTATGTAATTGTCTTTTAATAGATCTTTTTTCAGTTCATTATTTTTCATAATATCACCTCACTGATATGTAGTGTGTAGTTTGATTATAACGTAAAGTGAAGGGATATTATAAATTAGATGTACCAAAGCATTCTAAATTACATATTTAGGAAAGTTCTTGCAAGAGATACAAGATGTTTTTAGAACAACAGTGTACGAGACATTCTTTTGGTTTTATTCTTTTAAGTATTCTAATTAGGGAATAGGAATCTTCATCATTAAACAGGTAGTTTTTACATTGTTATAATCCTGTCTCACCGTTTGGGCAACTTTCCATGATAGTTTTTTAATGAGCGCCTCATGCCGTTTTTAAAGATGATCTTTGAATTTGTGTTCTAAGTATTTGTAAAAGTTTAGTCGAACTATTGATGAGTTGAACGATGGACGGGGAAAATTTAAAAAAAGGGCTTTATTCGCTTTTCAATTAAACTGGCAAAGAATTTTCTTAATCTAGTTCAAAAAAATAGGACTTGAGTAGCTAATCTGACTACAACCCTCTGTATTTTGGAACGCATCAAGTGATATAAGGAAATTTAAAAACAATTCTATTATAGATAGAATTGACTAACCTGACAGCGGAAAGTCATGTTATAGAGGTGGTTGGAGTTCAAATCTATGTATACTCAAGCCAAATAACAATTCTTTAACGCTTAGTGATTTAAAAACTTACTTATGTGGCCTTTTCTAAATACCTTTTTAGATAGTAGGTATGGAGAATTTTGTTCCAGAAAATAGTATCTAATTCAAATACAAACTGTAAGATTACAATCTTTCTGCCTTTATAATAGGTTCTTCAATAACAAGCTGATAGCATTGTTCTAGTAGTTCATATTCACTTTGGGTTATTAAATGAGAGTGGGCAATTTTATTTCTAATGGGAATTAATTGGTTAAGCATTTTTAATTGTGCTGCATTAATATGTGGCAGAACGTTTGGATATTTTCCAAAGAAGGCGATAAGTTCATGGTAATAAGAAGTTTGTTCATCTCGCTTTTCATATAGTATTGACACCCATTGGTGCCCAAATTTTTTCAGCATATTTGCTTTTATAATTAAACGTAAATGGTTTTCGATCTCATACAGCATTGAATAAGCTTCTTTCATAAGAAGTGTGTTCATTCACGGAGACTCCTTTCGAGGTTTAGTTATTGTTAATTTCGACAAAAGTAGATAAATACCTTTTAAAAATATAAGATGATTGCATTTCGTATGAAAGAACGTTAGCAATACGGTCTTAAAGGCGCACGTCGTGCACCTCAGTTCTCAAAACGTTAATATATCTACGTTTCAAGGCTTTTTTCACTTATGAGAAAAGGGTTTTTTTATACCTGAAAAGTGCTTTTGATCACATTAGGTCCACGAAAATTTTATTGACCACAAGTGACCATATTTCATTTAAAATAATTCTAATTTTTGGTATAATATTCCTAAGCATTATTGTAAAATTAGTAAAAATAAGATATATGTTGTGTGATGAAATTACTAAGTAAGTGGTCATTCAATAGTTCTATTAGAGGATGTTCCTAAAAAATATAAGCATATGGGGGAAATTCATGAGAGCACCTGAATTAACGAAAGATGACGTTTATACACTATTAGGCATTAACAAAGATGTGGTTACAGAGTTGGAGTATAAAGACCGAGGTGGACAGAAGACAGTCTTCACCTGCAAAATAAACGGAGTAAAATTTGCTCTAAAGTTCTGCGATGTAACTGACGCTGAATCAAAAGAAAATCAACGCGAACAACAAGAAAGTGAATCTGATCAGGCAGACAATGTAGCACTATCTAGAGCCAAAAGGGAAATTGACATTATGCATAGGGTGGATTCACCTACTTTGGTTAAACTAGGTCCTATTGGCCTGAATCTAGCAGATTTAGAAAATAAAAAAATACTTTATTTCTCAGAGGAATATATTGATGGGTCAGACTTGTATTATTTAATCTCACAAGGAGCAATAAGTTATTTACAAACTGTTGAATTAGCCATTGATATCACTACTGCAATTAAGCAACTATGGAATATAAAAATGGTACACAGAGATATAAAACCAAAAAACATAATGAGAAGAATAGATGGTAGCTATGTATTACTTGATACAGGAATTGCTTTTGATATACACGGAGAAACATTAACAGCTGCTTTCCATTTAGTTGGCTCTCAGATATATATGTCTCCCGAACAACTTAGTGGTTACAGAAGAGAACTTGATTTTAGGTCGGATTTATTTTTACTTGGAATAGTATTGTATGAAGTATCTACTGGACAACACCCTTTTTTTCAAAGTGGATTAAATACATACCAAATTTTTGCAAATATCACAACAAATAATTTAGTTCCACCATCGAAGTTAGTTAGTGATTTTCCGAAGAAGCTTGAAAGAATTATTACAAGACTATTAGCAAAAGAACCTCACTTAAGATATAAGACCTGTGACCAACTATTAAAGCAGCTATATAGTCAAAGGGAGGAACTATAATAATGAAATTGTATGCACAACAAGGATATGGCAAGGGAGATAAAATCCATACTGGTTTTGACCGAGAGTTTCTAGATGGTGTATTGCTTTCACCAAGAGATGAAAAACCTGCAAAAATGAGAAGTTTTATTAAGGAGATTCAGACAGAATATCCTAATGCTGAATTACTCTTTGATCCTCAATTTTACTATTCATTGTATATTGATGGGACGAGTAAAAACCTTAACAATTGTAGCTACTATCCCGGTAATATAAAGTTATCTTCTTTACGCTCCTTCCGAAAGTTGCATGATTTTGTTTTTCAGAGTTTAGAGTATCAACAGAAATTAGGGTTGGGTACATTAGTTTCACCAAATATATTAGTCCCAAATTTTAGTGACAGACAGGCGCAAATCGCTTTAAGCTTAGCTGAGGAATCGGCAATAATTGCTGAAGATAAAGGGAAAGCTCTATATGTTTCGCTTGTTTTTAGTGAAAGTGCTTTAAATGAAACACGTAATGTAAATGATTTTTTAAATGAGTTATCAACTTTAGATGTAACAGGATACTATATCACTATTGATCGTAAATCATCTGACTACAATCAGGATTTTGAGTCAGAGACTACTCTAGTGAACTTATTAACATTTATTTATTCTTTATCTGAAATAAATGAATACAAAGTGATAATGGGGTATTCAGATATTATTGGATTATTATATGTAGCCGTCGGAGCTTCTGGGTTTGGCACTGGTTGGTTTAATAGCTCAAGAAAGTTTACTGTACAGCAAAGGGTCCTGCCTAGTAGAGGAGGAAGACTTCCAAGGGAAAGATATACATCAATACCATTATTAAACACAGTATTAGCATCTGAGTTAGATTCTATTCAAACCCAGTTCAAAAGGAAGGGACTCAACTTCGATGACATCTTAAGTAATTCTGGTTATGAGCACATTATTAAAGCTGGTTCAAGTCCATCAGATACCTGGTCCCGTGGTATTAGCCATTTACAACATTGGTCTTCATTAAAAATTGCCAGCGAGGCTATATTTAGTAATCCTGATGACATATCTGATCGTTTAGATGATTTAGAAAATCATTTAAACACAGCAATAGTAAAATACCAATTGCTTTCCAACTTACCGATTCAACTTGAAAAATCATCCCAAGGTAATCATTTGTTTACTTGGTCTAACTCTTTAAAAAGATTCCGAGACTTACACCATGTTTAAGTGTTTCTTCATTGCTTTCCCTACACCAACTAAGTAGAATGCTTTTCTCCTTGGTTGGTTTTTGTTTGCTTTTACATAGACAATCTTTTTACCTTTATTATCTAAACCTATAAGACCTACACCATTCTCTGTAAAAAGCTCACTATTTTTTAATGCTGGTTTAATATACTTCTCTGGCATAATCACCCATGAATAATGACTAAAACCAAAATATTGTGTGGCCTGGTAAAATGCTCTTCTCCAGTTATGAAGTTTAGCTTCATATGCATTAAATTCAACATTGGGTAGTATAAAAGTATTGCAAAGAGTATACGTATTATTATCTTTTGTATCGATAATATTTGCTTTCTTTAAGGTATTAATAGCTCTTTTAATAGTTGTTTCGGTCAAAGCAAGTTTTTCTACAATATACCTTAATGATCGTGGTGCTTTATAATGGAGTAAGGAGATAATTTGGGCATTTGTTAACTTAGATAAAAGTTCTGCCTGTTCAATATTAATATTATATTCTCCAATAATTTTAGCAGACACCAAATCTGCTCTACCTTGCCAACAATCTACCTCACGTAACACAATTTCTTCCTTAAAAGAGTGAACCAAATAATTTTCATAATATGATACTAGACTATCTTCAATGGTAGTTAGGGTTTCTAGGTTCTTTTCATAATTAGTAACTTCCTTGTGTATCATAAATAACCCTCCTAGTTTCTCATTTTATCACAAAATAGGTACTTATATTCCACTTGCTTTATTTTGACCGTAGAATTTATTTCTTTTATTTATATCTATTTGGTAAAATGATTAATATGGAGATATTTCCAACTCGTTTTTTTCAATAGTAAAAAGGGTCTTTCCAATAAGAAGAAATTATTTTCCTCTAGCAAAGAAAAAGAAAATAATATTCTTTGATTTTGGTTATTAGTGTGAAGACTACTTAGATCATCTGGAGGATAAATAATGCCCTATATCAGTAAAGAAACGCTCACTAATTCTTTGATGCAATTAAAAGGAACAGCACATCATTTTATGAAAATTTGGTTTGTACTAAAGAGAATGGGATTAAAAAAAGGAGTCACAGTTGAAGTAGACACGAGTAATTCAACTGATGTACTAAAACGTTTGTATTCCTATGGTGAAAAATCTGGAGAATTTTTTGTTCCATTTGCCCATACTACGCGCTTTATGACAATGAAGCATGATGCAGCAAGGTCTATTATACAAACTACATTAAACAGATGGGCAACAAGCGGTTCTGTTGTAGATTGTAACCCAAATGGTTATTTGGATTTTTCTCTCTCCGAATCAGGTAAGGTATTGGTAAGTCAAGGGAGATTGTATCCCATGGGGTTAGGGAATGGGTTAGATGGTTTTGCTCTTAAGGAAGACACTAGAGTCGTTATTCCTGATCTATCCTTTGCAGTGTGGCTCTTTATAAGGGAAAACATTGCTGAAGAAAATCCCAAAACTGATTTACTTGATAGAATGACTCAATTTTTAAATCTGGAACGGTCAGAATATGAATTGGTTTTTATTAAAGATAATTTAGATGTTAAATTGCAAAATGACGCATTATCTGAAGCGGATATTTTTGATGTTTGTCGGGAGATAATTGAAAGTAAGAATATTCCAGTAAAAGAGATAAGAGAAGATGAAAAACAATACGATAGGAGAATTAAGAATATGATTACTATCAAGGATGAACCATCTTGGCTTCAAGTAGATCCAAGTGAGCAATTACAAGAATTAATTTCATCAGGTGAAAAGGCAATTTTAATCTATGGTCCACCTAGAACAGGAAAAACTAGAATAATTGATAATATCTTCCCCAAGGATTCTGAAGATCGTGTTACTATTCAAATACATGAAGGATGGTCTTATGAAAATTTAATTATCGGCTTACAACCATTACCTAATTCGGAAGAATTCGATTGGAAATTGGGACCTCTAGGTGAGGCAATAAGGGATCAAAAAAAGTGTATTGTACTTGAGGAAATCAATAGAACTAGAATAAGTCAGGCGCTTGGGGAGGTTTTCTCATTAATTGAAGCATCATATCGTGGAGAAGAAAATGGAATTAAATTACCAAATGGGAAAAAAATTTGGATAAATAAGGATGTTCAATTCATTTTCACAATGAATACCATAGATGAGAGTACCGAGGATATAGATGATGCGTTATTGGGAAGAATAGCTTCTGTTGAATTTCCTCCTAGAGTTGAGGATCTTACAGAATTATTGTCTAGTAAGCAAATAGATGAAGAAATGTCATTAAAAATAAAAGACATTTACAATACAATTCTTACCCAGTATCCGCTAGGTCATGGATACTTTGCAGGAATTACTAAAGAAACTAATTTTATATCTTATTACGTTTCTCGTATTCGTCCTACTTTACTAAATCATTTCCAATCTGCAAGAAAAGATATAGTCGATCAGATTGATAATGCTGTAGATGGAGTGTTTATAAATTGATGAATTGGGATGTTATTGAAGCAGGAGTTACATATCTTGAGGGTTTTTCTAGCGAATGTCTACCTAATGATATCCCTTCACAGATAAAGATACTTAAAAAGAAAAATACTTATGGCTTTGAAATTGGAAATGTTGTTGGTTTAGTTCCATTAGTGAACGGTGATTATCTTCGTATCCTTCCTAAATATAGTGGGATAAATATTGTTGAAATGATGATGTATGTTCAGAGCAATGAAAACAAATTAACTAATAATGAATTAGGAAAACAATATGATATCGGTGATACAGTATCAAGAATCGAAGTGTTTATAGGTGCCTTTATAAAGAGTTTAAAAATAATTGAAGAGAGAAGCCTTAAATTTGAAAGACAACGGACAAAGAAATCATTAAACCACGTAAAAGGTTCTGTAAATTGGGGAAAAACGAAATTAAATATGAAGAAACGCATTGGTAATTCAATTGAGTCTAACGTATATACACCTACCTTTGACATTCCTGAAAACCTTCTTTTAGGAGCAGCTGCAAAAAAATCCATTTATTATGTGGAGGAATATTCTGACGATTGGCATTTGCTTTATAGATGGTCGAATAGATTTAAGAGTATTTCAGCTGAAAGTTTATATAAAGTTATTGATAAAAAACTTCTGCAAAACAGACTTAGTGGAGCAAGGGCATATTATCAAGATGCTATAGTTTCTGCTAAGTTGATTTTGGGGTATTACGGAATGGGTAGCGGTGATACCATTGAAGGGGAGGCTTTGTTGGTAAATACTCCTGATCTTTACGAGCATTATGTAAGGGTAGGTTGTGAAAGAATTTTAAAGAGAAGGGGGTTATTTGTCACAAAGGGTTTTACCCTAAAGGAGTTTTTATTTATTGATGGGTTCTATGAATTAATTCCAGATATCGTTGTTTGGAAAGGTAATTCAATAGTGCTTGTTTGTGATGTGAAATACAAAGAGACAGATTCAAAAGATTATTATCAGCTGTATACTTATATAAAAAAAGTAGGGGGAAAATCGGGTGTGGTTTTTTCCCCATGTAAAAATTCAGAAACAGAACCGGCAATTTCGTCAAGGAAGACATTTGATGGTATTTTAATATATGATTTATTAATACCAAATTACAGTTCAACGGACTTAGAAAGGGCAGTAGAACTGTTAATTGATAAAAAGATTATCTCATATTGAATTGCTCTCCTCTATTTTTCCTTCTAAGCGATTTCGAGCAATATCAATATATTCTTGTGAAATATCGAATCCAATGTATTTACGATTTAGCAATAAAGCAGCTTGAGCTGCAGTTCCAGAGCCAATAAAAGGATCCAAAATTACGTCCCCTTCCTTAGTTGTGAGAGCTATACAACGACTTGGTAGTTCAATTGGAAATTGAGCTCCATGCCCGTCTCTACCTGAAGAAGTAGGTAAATACCAAAAATCAGATAGTTTATCAGGTTCAAGCGGTTGTTTTCCACCTAGTTTAGGATCGAGAAGACGAAACTGTTCCTTATCAAAAAAGGGAGCACGAGTTTTCGTTAAATGGATAATATATTCAATATTCCTGCTAACACGTGATTTTTGAGGTTCGGGTAAGGATGCACTTTTGCACCAAGAAATAGTGCTTTTTATATAATACCCCATACGTGAGGCTCTCTCAGCAATGCGTTGGGGTATAAGGCACTGTTCTCCGTCCTTTAAATAGGAATGTCCTGCGGAATACCTCTTAAATGTATGCTCGGACCACTTTCTCTTATCAAGTCCTTGCATAGCACGTAATGCTTCTGCTGCATTACCCCTAATTTGAGTTCTTGTATTATAGGTGTCCATGATATTCCACCAAATAGAACCATCATCTGATAACTTGGAGTAGAGAATACTAAGTATTTCAACAGAATGGCGGATGAAGCCTCAGGAGTTTGCTCAAGACCAAAAGAACAAAATTCTCCGTCTGCCCATCTAATAGGAGTTGAATCTTCATAAATACGTGTTGCCCAATAAGGAGTGGATGTAACTACACATTGTACATGCCCTTCAGGAATTCTTTTAAGTAGTTCCTTTGAGTTTCCTTGATGAAGACCTTCAATAATACTTTCAGTAGAATCTTCCTTCGGTTCATTATGAGCATCTTCTTCTAGATAATCTAAAATTTTACTTCTTGGTACGAAAGTTTCTGCAAATGAATCCTGTTCAAGCAAGGTGATAACATCTTCAGAATTTAGAACTTTTTTAGACCCTACAACTTTTTTAATAAAGTGTAGGCTCATCCCTGTAACTAGAGCAACCTTTTCAATTCTATATTCAACATTTGATTTCCTTTTCGAATTAAAATTAGAAATAGGTGTAATTGGTTTTATATTATATTTTGTTTCATTAGAAATCATTTATTATCCTCCATTGAGTCATTTATGCGTTTTTTAACAACAGTACTAATAAAACTTTTCTCCGCTAACCATGAAAGTACTATAGAGCGAATAATCTCTGCATCAGTATCTCCGAATTCGCCTTTTAATTGAGATATTAATTCCCATTGACGTTCAGTAAATGAAACTTGAATTTTTCGTGCCATTAGATTCTCCTAAGATTCTTTTTAGATACATGATAGGGTAATTCCTACTATGTGTCAAGTTATAAATTAGGGTGATTTTTATAAACACTTCAAATCCAGTCCACATAAGATATTCTTTATTAATCCTAAAATGATGAAATATGTGATTAACATAATTAATAGAACAGTAAAAATGCCCCCCAATATAATTGAGTGGCATTTATTGACCACATTTTGACCACGTAACATATACTATTTTATACTAAAGCAGTGGGTTATATTAGCAAAATATATTCAATTAACATCTATCATGTTGGTTCAAATTGGTTCAAGTAATGTCATTTTCTATCCTTTTTCATACATTGTTATCCATATAACAATTTAAAACGTTGATATACGTTTCAAGACTCTCAACCATTTCTGGGGCTTTTTCATACATAAAAACACCTTTTGACCACCAAAAGTTGCTTATGTATAATTGGAGAATCAAGACCAGTTTGCTCTAATTAGCAAGTCAAAAGTGCGGATGGATGATTACTTTGCTTTCCCTAATATTTACCGGACTTTTTCAGAAGTGGATTGTCAAAAAACTTTTGAAACAACAGTTTTAAATAGAAAAACCAGTTACTGTTTGGGTTAAAGAGTCACTATTCAACAAACGCCAGGCGGAGGGCTTGTTCATCTTTTAGGCTTTCGAAGCAAATATGAAACAACCGTCGGTATTATAAAAGGAAGGAGGCTGGGACAAAAAACTTTTATACATTGAAAATCCGAACCGATTCATACTATTACTGAATCATGGCTCGGATTCCTTTTGTAAAAATTAGCGGAGGAAAAATACGCAGACTCCTCGGAAATGAAGTACATGTTTCCTTCGTGCGATGCTTAGCTGTCGCAACTTTCCTTACCCTGTGGGAGAATATGCCTAGATAAGACCCCACAGTACGTTAGGGTGGGAGGCTAAAGATGCGACGTCCTGCCGCGACGCCATTATGAACAACGTCCTGTTGGCCCAAGGCTTAGCAGCGCCCACGAAAAGCGTAGCCTTTTTCCGGAGAGGGCCTCCACAGTTTAGAATTTTCGTCTTTTAGATTAGTACTATTTAGTTATGACTCGTCTCTTTTTGTTTAAATGCAATTTACAATCTCCCTGAGGTTAAGAAGAGACCATATACATTTTCTCTATGATATTCTATACTCTCAAGAGAGGGCTTAAAAAAACTATCTTTAGGAATAAAAATTTGTTTGCCATTGTAGCCTTTAAGAAAATCACTTTCTATTTCTGAATGTACTTTAAGAGTATAATCTTCGTTTAAAGTAAAGAATCCTTTGTCAAAAGCCCAATGAATGTCCCTACTTAAAGCTAACCCATTATTAGGTAAGAAAAGTCCTCCGTGACTTTTAGGCTGAATATGTGCAGCTTCTAAATTCATGAACTTACCGTATTTGATCACATTCCGAGTTACAGCACATTTCTCATTATAAGCTACCATTATGAAATCTCTAAAACTAGTGGCTGTAAATAAATCAGCAACCTTTGTTTCCGAATTATCTATTTTAGATGTGACACTTTTATCTACCACTGGCTCTATTGTAGTACTATTCATAGGTATAAGCTTTTTATCGATTTCATCAAGGCTACCGTTATAAATAGCGTGATTACTTCTTACCTCGCTATTAGCAATGATTTTTTCACACTTTTTATAAAAAAAAAGAATCTGCCGTGGTCACTCTTTCTAAATAGTACACAGTTTGCTTTTCTTCTTGTTCTAAAATTTCTTGCTTCTTAACCACAATAATATCATCTGCTTCAAAAAGATATTGTTCCATCTCTAAAGCATTATTAGAATATATCCTATATTCATTCCTGGGCCTTTTAGAAGTACTACCATTATATTTATCATTGTGGTAAATATAATTACAATAAACCTTTTTAGGCGTTGGAAGATATAAAGGAATTATAGGTAGTAGAGAAGAATCGTTTTTCACATACCTGGACAATGGCGGGAAAAATGAAAGTACTTTTTCATCCTTAGATATATATATATATCTACCCCGGGATGGTTTATCACCAACCTTTGAAATACTTCCCAGTTCTTGATGTCCTAATTTTTTCAAGTAGTAAGTCATAAACAAAATCCCCCTAATAAAGTTTCGCTACTTTTCCATTTTATAACAAAACTTTAATTGCTGCAGCTAATTTTTCAGAGAATTTAGGAGGAACAGCATTACCTATCATTTTGTAATTATCTCCTGCGCTAGATATAAACTCATAGTCGTCATCAAATGTTTGCAATCTAGCTGCCTCGCGTACGGTAATACTACGAGCTTGAGTAGAGTCAGGATGAATATGTCTTAACCCATCTTTATAAAGATGGGCTGGAATGGTATTACTTGGTTTGTCCCATCTTAATACATGATATTTATGGACATTTGAAGTTCTATTTGTGAGTTCAGTATATAGCTGCTTTAGTGCCTCACTTGACACATATTTAAAATGACCATTTTCAATATCTTCAGCTAACATTTTAAAAATTTTAATATCTCGCTTACTATGAAACCTCGACAAATGATTTGGGATTTCATGATTTAAAGAATGGGAGCATTTCCTACCATTCATTTTTATTTCTTGCTCTAGAGGATAGAGTTTTGGTAAGTTTTCAATTGCATCTTGTACAGTTTTTACAGATTCCTTATACTTCGGTAAGTGCTCTGTATAGAAAGATTTCAGTATTCCCTGTACGTTAGGATACATATCTTTTCTCAATCCGATAATAATTACTCTTTTTCTTTTTTGTGGGACTCCGTATTCCGACATATCTACTTGCGCATACTGTTTTAAATCATCAACTATTTCATATCCAGATCTTTCTATATCTTTTTTTATGAGTTCTATAACTGGAATACCACCTGGTTTAGCACTCAACATACCTGGAACATTTTCAAATACAAACAATTTAGGCCTATATTTTCTTACTATCTCTAAATAACCTTCAAATAAATAATTTCTATAATCATTAAGCATTCCATCCTTATCCCTGATTCTCCCAGCAACTGAATATGCTTGACAGGGAGGACCACCAATAATTAAATCTAATGATCTACCTTCTAAAAATGCGTCTAATCCAAAATGTGATCCAAATTCCGGATCGTTAGACCAACCATTAAGTAATTCTTCAGTTCTTTGAATATCAAACCTTAACACTCTGTTTGCAGCATCATCAATATTCCATTTAGTAGCTAGCCGATGTACAAGATTTTTCACAGGTGATTTTTCCCATTCTACAGCAGCCAACATACTAAACTGTTGATTTTTTTCAAACCCTTCGGAAAGACCTCCACACCCTGCAAAAATATCTATAAAATTATATTTTCTCATCATAATTCTCCATCATTAATTATATACTTTTTTAGTTGTACTCCTAAGTGAAATCCAAGCAATGGAGGAACTGCATTTCCGACTTGCTTATATTGTTCTGTCTTATTACCATAAAACCTGAAATCATCTGGAAATGATTGTAGACGTGCATTTTCTCTTACTGTCGGCACTCTATGATACTTATAATGAAAATGATTTCTATGCCCTGTATCAATAGTTTTAGAAGGTTTTTTACTATGATAGCGAGTCCAAGCTTCATTAAACTTTCTACTTTCTCCAACACCAGGAGGCAAATCCTTGTAATTTCCTCCTTCAGGAACTTGTGAAATTACATTTATCACTTGAGAAGTATGATTGGTTCCAACATGATTAAATAATTGCTTAGCATTAGCTCTCATTTTCTTTTGGTACTTTGTACGTGGGGGATTTATGTACTCACTTACGTCTTTACCAAAGTCATCTTTAAAATCATGTAAATCTCCAATTGCATCTTCAGAGGTTACGTAATCCTCTGGTTTCTTTACTGGCTCAGGAAATACAAACTTCATTCCATCTTTTAAACCAACAAAGAATAACCTTTTGCGTATTTGTGGAATCCCATAGTCAGGTGCATATAAAATTTTATAACTTATTGTATATCCTAGATCTGAGAACTCTTTCAGAATAGATTCCTTAGCCTTCCCTTTATATAAAGTCCCTAACCCAGGTACATTTTCCAATACAAATGCTTTGGGTTGGAAAAAATCAACTGCTTTGACCATGGCCCCGAATAATGTATTTCGTTCATCTTTTTCATTTCGCTTACCCGTTAGCGAAAAACCTTGACATGGGGGGCCTCCAATAATTAGATCAACATTTTTATTGTCAATAAGGTGGGCCATTTCTAGAATAGTAGAGCCTTGGAACAAGTCTCCATTCATGGCAATTGCACCATCATGATTATCTCTGAAACTTTCTAATGCAGGGTCGTTGTTATCAATACCTAATAAGATATCATATCCGGCTTCCATAAAACCTCTGGACAACCCTCCACAACCACAAAACATATCTATAACTGTAGGTTTTCTTTTGTTCATATCTTCAACTCCATCTAACAATATCTCATAAGCAATCAACCTACATTTTATATTTTTATATACTGTTGTTGATTTGCACTGCTTTTTACTCCGATTGTTATTTCATCTTTTAACTTGCCGTGTTTCACCTCATGTAAAAAGAGGGATCCTAAAGATCGCCTATCCCCAATAGCTAAACGATTCCATTCATAGCCTTTAAATAAATCCTTAACCAAAAACTCTTCACCAGAACTTAGCTTATCCACCTCTTGAATGGCTAATCTTAAACACTCCATGTCATTATAAAACTCCTTTAAAATCACTAAAATTATAAGCTTATGTATATGTTTATAATAGAACAAATGTTTATATAAGTAAAGAATTTTAACCTCTTTTATTAATTAATAAATTTATTTGAAAACTAATGATTATTTCCTTATATCTAAACCCTATATTTCTAGCCTAATTTAAATTAACACTAAAAATTAAATATAAATTATTGATTTATAAAGGACTTAGCGGGTATACACTTATAAATATACTATTTTAATTAAAGGTAGTGTTTCAATGGCTGACAAAATATCTAAGCAAACACGGAGCAAGAACATGGCAGCAATTAAGTCAGTGTCCAAATTAGAAGATAAGGTCAGCAGTGAATTGTGGAAAAAAGGTATAAGATTTAGGAGAAATGATAAATCTCTTTATGGAAAGCCCGATATTTCAATAAAGAAATATCAGGTGGTTGTTTTTATTGACTCCTGTTTTTGGCATCAATGCCCAGTTCACGGCAGTATGCCAAAGACTAACGTGGAGTTTTGGAGAAACAAACTTAATAGAAATAAAGAAAGAGACGAAGAAGTTACTAACTACTATGTAAGCAATAATTGGAAAGTACTTAGAGTATGGGAACATGAACTTAAAGATAACTACTTATCTACAGTAAATAAAATTGCTGACTTCATTAATAAATCCAAATAATATAGTTTCTAATTTATGAATGGGGATTTATATCTCTTTCAACTGGAGAGAAAATACCATGCCAAGCTCTATTCCTATATTTTATTCCGGATAGAAGCCTAGATAGTACTTTTTATATGTATTGGATTTCAAAAAGAGGATGCAGATATTTTTAATTAAAAATGTTGAGAAGGATGAAATAGTTAAAAAAGTTAATTAAAATGTTGGGGAGAAGTTGTTCGCAGGTTCTCCTCCCTGATTACTTCCACTTCATTCGTTCTTTTTCCAAGTTGGTAGGTAAACGCACGAACAAATCCGGAATGTTTGCCAATTTCCACAGTATTCGTGTCAGTAATTATCTCATGATATTCAAACTTTTTTAAAACTCCTTTATGTAGCATTTATCGAAAAAACTTTTCTACTCTTCCTTTTCTGTATTTTATAATTTCAATTTATGTTATACAGGTATTGTTTTTCTCCCAATAAGTTTACGGTTAGTTTAATAGAGAAGTAGGCGATAGAGCAACTATTAGCAGAACATTCAGGGTTAGTTAATAAAATTAATAAAAATTTTAACCTAGTGCAACAAATAAGAACTATACTACGTGTACAACTATATGGTAACCAAGCATAATACTCTTGAGAAGAGGGGATTTAGCTTGGATAAAAATGATTTATTGTTGTGCTTAGGTGAACAACTAGTTACATATAGAAGAAAAACCATGCTTACCCAGGAAGAAGTCGCATGGCGAGCTGGTATAAGCGCGAGATACTTGTCTGATTTGGAAAGAGGCAATAGTGACCCTTCGTTTTCAACACTGCTTACATTATTGAATGTGTTGGAAGTCTCAGATGATGACTTCATTAAATTGCGGCAGTTATTTGACACCCCCTCTAGATAACACTTCAAAAAAGACCACCAGAGCAAGGTTCTCTTTGTATGTGCTAACCCTTCTTCATCACATATAAAGGAGCAATTCAATGACAAAATTTTTTACCTTTGAAGAAATCTACGAACAGAACAAGCAACGTATTCATTATCAGATCCACCGATTAAACATTCACGACCCTCACGAAGAATATTTTCAGAAAGGTCTGTGCGCCATGTGGAGGGCGTATGAATCATATGAACCTGACAAAGGTGTGATGTCTACCTACTTTAATTACACCATCCGCCAAAACCTTCTAGACCAGCTACGAAAGGATAGCAAGGAACTAATCCACCAAAAATCCCTTCTGCAAAATTCCTATCATTTTCCACTCGAACAAACAGAAGACTCCTCACGCACTACAGAGATACTCAATCAACTAAAAAGCAGATTAACCGAAAATCAATGGATATGGCTGTCCAATTCTATATTAGATGAAATGTCATTGAAAGAGATTGCCGAAGAGAATGGTACTACGATCGAGGCAGTGAAAAGCTGGGCGAGACAAGCAAGAAAAAAGCTGCGTACAGAAGAAGTTGGGCAATTTCTAAAAGAGAATTTCTCTGGTGAATTTCTCCTCAATTGTGAAAAGAGGGAGAGATTAATATGAAGAAGGAAAAAGAAATAAAAGTTCAATTGGTCTCTGTATGCCAATGTACTTGTGGCTCTCGATTAGGGCTATATGATGATCCAATACCAGACTGGTTTATCGAACTAAAACAGCAAGAGAAAAAAGAAAGGGAAAAACAGCGGCTTAATAGGAGTACGCCTGTAGATCCGTTCGTTGAAGCGAAAGAACTAGAGAAGTTGCTGCGAAAATACCATTAAGTTTTAATAATTAACTATTTAAAACAAGTTTAATAATAAGTTACACTAAATATAGAATATAAATAAGAGAAGTTTAGCCTGGGGGAAGGAAGAGTATATGGAGGAAATAGCGACATGGGTAAACGTCATTGTAGTAATAAGTCTTATTTTATGTTTTTATTTTACACTTACATTTTTTGAAAATTTACCCAAAGGGGATGAACGTGTTAGTAAGCAATTAAAAGTAGCGGCGATGATCTGTTTTGGAATTGCTTTTCTGCTTCCACTCTTTTTCAGTTTGCTGTAGAGAACTAATTGTCCGTATTGAATGTCCAGCTTCGCAATAGCTATTTACTAGTTCATTATTTAATTAATCAAGGTGAAAATATGCATCTTTTATTGTGATGGATGTCTAAATAAATGCATATTCATATTACAGGTGGACAATATAATATGGAATCCAAGTAAAAGGAGACCATACATCATGAAAAAATCTGTAAAGTCCATTACATCACCAAAGCGATTTATCGTTGGTCAACATTTATTAGAAGACTTATCTACTTATACAAGTACATATGGTAACCATGCTTATGTTATTTGTGATGAGTTTATTTTAGATCGAGCGCAGAAAGAAGCTGGTAAATCATTTGATGAAGCGGGAAACCAAAGTGAATTTGTTAAATTTAATTATGAAAATACCCAAGAAGAGATTGATAAACATACGGAAGGCGCTAAGAAGGCAGGTGCCAATGTCATCGTTGGTATTGGCGGTGGGAAAACACTGGATACAGCCAAAGCAACTGCTTATTTTTCTAAGTTGCCTGTGGTAATTTTTCCAACCATTGCCTCCACAGATGCTCCTTGTACAGCTCTTTCCGTGATTTACAAAGGGGATGGATCATTTGATCGTTACTTATTCCTGCCATCCAATCCAGATGTAGTACTAGCAGATTCTGCTATTTTAGCAGCTGCACCAACCCGTTTTTTTGTAGCTGGAATCGGTGATGCCCTTGCTACTTATTTTGAAGCACGTGCATGCTATCGTAAAAATGGCGATAATCTTGTGAATTTGAAACCTTCCTTAGCAGGTATGGGGTTAGCTAACATGTGTTATGAAACCATATTGGAATATGGCCTTCAAGCAAAGCTCGCTGTCGATCATGGAATAACTACACCAGCGGTTGAAAATACAATTGAAGCTACTATTTACTTAAGCGGTGTGGGAGCGGAAGCTGGAGGATTAGCTGCTGCACATGCCATTCATAATGGTATGACAGCTGTTCCTTCTCTTCACCATGCCCAACATGGTGAAAAGGTAGTATTTGGTTTACTAACACAGCTCGTTTTAGAGAGTGCTCCACAAGAGGAAATAGAAGAGGTAATCTATTTTATTAAGGAAGTTGGTTTGCCTCTAACATTAAAAGATCTTGGTCTGGATGAATTTAGAGAAGAAGAATGGCGGAGTGTAGCAGAAGCTGCATGTGCGGAGGGAGATACAATGGGAAATATGCCACACCCAGTAACTCCTGATGATGTGTATCAGGCCATTATCGCAGCGAATGCGCTTGCTGAATATTATCATGATGAATAAGCAAAGTACTTGAATACTAACAAATACTATCACCTTACGTGTAACAAGCGTAAGGTGATTTTTAATGATTGAACAATTTAAAATGGAAATAGTAGGTAATGATCAGTTCTCAATAATATGTCGGTGTACTTACTAGAAAAGTGAGGGAAGCGGCATGAAGTAAGCAGACGTTATTCTACTTGTATTGTTGGTTTTGGCAGGCAGTGTATTTGGTTATGTACAGTATAAAAAGTCGACAGCTGAAAAGCATGTTTTAGAATATCTAAATAAGGAGAAAAACATCCCAGAAACGGATATTGTATACAGTGAACCCTTCATCGCCAATTTACCAGGTAATGAAAATTGGATGGTGTGCATTAAGTTGAAAGATGATGATAAAACCTACTACTATTATCATGATCAAAATCAGGTATTTCTGGAGTCCTATACAGAGGATGGAGTAGAGCATGTGCAATAGTATGATATTACTTATAGAAATAATCTACAGTGAAGTTGTCACATTTTCATTTGCAGACAATTACAATTACAAGAAAGGAGCCAGCCATTGAATAAGCATTACAATTTAGGATCCTTCTATTTGCTGCTTGCTTTAGCAGCATTGGCGGGATACGCTATTTATTCTAATATACACCACATGTGGTTAGTAGTACCGCCAAACTACATCCTGCTTCTCGGCAGTCTATCTATCTTAGTTTTAGCGATAAAAGGTTTAAAGTTTAAGGAAAGTAGATTAGCAAGGATACGAAGCTGGGTAACAGTTACTTTTTCTTCACTTTTATCAATAGCTCTATTATTCGCTGTGATTGTTACTTTTTTTGCCTCGACGATGGGGGCAAGTGTACATATAAAAACAGCCAGCTCGCCTGACAAGAGCTATACACTTGAGTTTTATCGATGGAATGCAGGTGCAGCAGGGTCACTCGGGATCAGAGGGGAAATAAACGGCGCCCTTTGGACGAAGAAGAGATTCTATTATCAAGTAAATAAAGAGGATGTAAATGTCACATGGGAAGATGAAAATACAGTTACCATCAACAATCATACATTGCAATTGGATGAGGGAGAGACATACGGTTATTAACAGATAATAAACTTCTAGTAATGATGCTTATTCATGTGCAATCTATTATAATAGATGAAAAGGAGGTGAAAAGATGGAGAACCAAATAATCACAATGCTTACAGACTTGGATAAGGAAATGAAAAGCATGCGTTCCGAGATGAACCAGGAAATAAGCGAAATGAATAAGCGATTTGATGCCATTGACGCTAAATTGGATAGTATTGTTGAGGGATTTGGGTTTACAACTACATCTAGTGACTTTGACTTTTTGCTAAGTAAAGTAAACGAACTGGAAATGGAAGTTTATAAATTAAAGAAAAAGAGCTTGTGATGTTCATTTGTCGGCTGGTATTCTGTGTAAACTAACAGAGCTTTAAGCAGTTCACAGTCTACGATTCCAGAGTAAATATTACTACTTACCATACGCCTTTCTCGCATAATAAAAGGTTATTATTGTCGTAGTAATTGCCAGCAGGAATACCAGCAAATATCCAACAAGACTAATTAATATACTATCTACAGGAGAACTGTAAAAGTAAATAGACCCAAGCAATCTGTGAAAGAAGCTAAAGCAGATGATAAAGTAAACTAGCTGTATTATCTTCATCTTAAGCACCTCCGGAAAGTATTCCACAGCTTATAAACAACCGCCCTACCCATAGCATCGTGTCAGGGCAAAGCGGTCACCTCAAGCTTATATTACCAGAAATGCATTTTCCTCGTGAGCTGTGTCAAGCATCTGCACAGTTACTTTAACTTTTAACTCTCAATTGTGTCTTAGAGCGCAACAGAAAGATTGTGCTAATAAATACAACAGTCAGAACACAGGCTGCCAATATGCCATATTGAAATCGAATTGCTGTGTTATTGGCCATTTTCCCCAGACCATCAAGAACAAGCGGGGATAAAAATTGTCCTAAAAAAGTAAAGCTGGAGGTCAATGCGACAGCCCGATCTCCTTGATGAAAAGAAACACTATCCAATGCTTTAAGTGTGATAATTGGAAATAGGGATCCCTGACCAAATCCAACCATACATACACTAAGCATCACTACCGGGACACTGTGTGTGAATGTTAATAGAAGAAAAGCAATTCCCATGCCGGATAACATGACGGGGATCACAAACCTTTTGAAGGTTAATTCAATCTGTACAAGTAATAAGCTAGTAATCATTCCACCCACCGTTGTGAAAGAAACAACAGTTCCGGCAAGTGTGGCACCACCGAGACTATTTTGCTCAAGGTAGAGTGCTATATTTGTTGCGATAGAATAATAGGCGATCATAATACCACCCATTGCAAGGGCATAGCCGTATGTAGCAAGTGGGATTTTCTCTTTTGGTGCATGTTGGAGAGGTTTTTGTACTTCTCCTTTTGGCAGGAAAAAGAAAATCATTACAAAAATGAACAATCCTAAGAAATATACATTGAATGGCACTCTCCATCCAAACGTTGCCAGCCATCCTGCTAATAGCATTGTAATAATACCACCGACATTACTAAAAGCGGAGTTGTAGCCCATCATTTTCGTTCGTTCGGAACCCTTGAAGTAGTCATTGATCAGTGACATGGATAATGGCATAACCAATCCGACCCCAGCTCCTAAAAATAAACGAAATGCCAGTAGCAACTCGATCGTTGACATGAGTTGTGCACCAACGCCTCCGATTAAATAGATTACTAGCCCAATCATAATAATCGTTCGTTTTGTTATCTTAGAGGTTAAGTAACTCGATAAAAAAGAAAAGGGAATAATCATAATAGAGGGTGCTGTTAAAATAAGTTTAATCATCGTTTCACTTGCGTCTGGAAATGCTTCAGCAATAAGACCAAGTGCTGGGGAAATAGCAGCTCCAGCCATCACCGTGGCCATGGAAATGGATATGATGGTTGGTTTAAGCATTTTATTAATGGTTCTCACTCCTTCTGTTTATAAACCCATTCGTTTTTACCGTTCAAAACGAAAGTGAATGTAAACAATACAACATACTATATATTATTTATGAAGAAAGCAACTAAGATGTCTTTAAAAGGAAATAAAAAACAATTGGGACATTAATCCATTTCAATGAATATGCTACTACTGGTGAGAACTTGAGTAGGAGGGATGAAGTATGTATTGGTATGAACCTTATCGTGTGAATCAAGCACAACTAGTGTATAGTGCATACGGAGATGTGAATGGGGATGGTACGCTTGATTATGTGTATATAACAGCAGTAAAGGCGGAGGCTTCCAGTCCGTTCTTGCAAGACATTACATTAAATATTCAGGATGGAGCGACAAATAGGGTATATAGCATTCCTTTAAATAAAGATGGCAATTCCGGTTATCAGCTACTGTGTTTCTAGGCGATTTCACGGGGGATGGCATCAAGGATATTTTAGTTACCATTGATTCTGGTGGTTCCGGTGCCTTTACGTTTAATTATGTTTATTCGTTTGTAAACAACCAGGCCAGAGTGCTATTCGATTTCAACAAATATAATGAACAAAATACGTACAGTGTCACTTATTTGGATTACTATAAAGTGAATGTGTATAGTCCGGCGACAGGGCAAGCATATATTGTGGACATTAGTAACAGAGATGCAGATTACTTATCACAGATTTATGATGAAAAGGGTATATTGAAGCAGCCTGTACAAGGGATGTTTGATGGTGTAAGTGGATTCTATCCGGTAGATATGGATCGTGATGGAGTGTATGAAATTCAAGCATACCAAAAAATCAGTGGACTCTATCATGCGGATTCCTTTGGATATATTATTAATACATTGCAATGGGATAAAGATAAATTCTCTATTTGGCAGCAATGGATGGCGATTTACGGAAGCGAGCCAAGTAAATAGAGGCGGGGAAGTATTGGAGATGCAACATTGCACGGACAATTACTGTCTAATAAAAACGAACGAGATTGGAGGGTTCATTCCTTCCGCATCTCGTTCGTCTTCTTTTACAATACAGGTGAAATCAGTCTGGAGACAGATTCCTTTAGTTGAATGATTTTCGGACGTTTTTTGTATTCCTCCCATGTTATTTCTCTTGCTAGAGGAATATCCTTTTCAAAGGCGTCGCGTAATTCTTCGGCAGTTTTTTCATCATACAAAAAGGCGTTCACCTCGAAATTCAACTTAAAGCTGCGGGGGTCAATATTTGCTGTTCCAACAGATGCGGTTGTATCATCAACCACAAGTGTCTTCGCATGAATAAATCCATTTTCATATACATAGATTTTGGCTCCAGCTTTTAACAGCTCTCCGGCATGGGACAAGGTTGCCCAATAGACAAACATGTGATCAGGCTTATCAGGAATCATGACACGTACATCGACACCAGACATTGCAGCGATTTTCAGTGCATCCAATAAGCTCTCATCTGGGATAAAGTAGGGTGTCTGTAAATAAATATATTTTTTTGCTGAGTTAACCATTTTGACATAGCCATTTTTAATTTGCTGCCATTCGGTATCCGGGCCACTGGACACAATCTGTGCTCCGACATTCCCTGCTTCAGGAAGGCTTGGGAATAGATGCTTCTCATAGGCAATATCGTGATGCTTCGAAGCTTGATTCCAGTCCAAAATGAATCGTGTTTGCAGCGCATGGACTACTTCACCTTCTGTACGAAGATGGGTATCACGCCAATATCCGAACTTTTTATCCAAGCCGAGGTATTCATCCCCCACATTAAACCCGCCGACATAGCCAATCTTTCCATCCATAATGGCGAGCTTGCGGTGATTCCGATAGTTCAAATGGAAATTCGGGAAAAAGACTTCCACTAATCCGCCAGCTTGCTTCAGTTCCTTATAAAAATGGGAGGAAATTCCCCTTGAGCCCATGTAATCATATAGCACGCGCACCTGCACACCTTGCTTTGCTTTTTCAGTTAGCGCAGCAACCAATTCCTTCCCCAGTCCGTCTTCATGAATAATGTAGTACTGGATGTGAATATGATCAGTGGCCTCTTTAATATCTGCTAGTAGTGCATCGAACTTTTCCCTTCCATCTGTATAGATTGTTACATCATTATCCTGAGTAAAAAGTGCCCCATCGTTGACCAGATGCATGAAAATACTATCTTTATATGTGGCACTGTTCTCACTTTTAAAGGAAAAGGTTCCATCTTTAATTGTCTTGATTTGTTCTTCGGTGCGTTCTTTAATACCGATCTTTTCTTTATCGGCCCAGTAAAACATTTTCTTCCGAGTGAAGTTTTGGTTGAAAATGAGATAAAGAATAAATCCAACTACAGGCAGAAACACTAGAACCATGAGCCATGCCCATGTGGTACTAGGACTTTGCCGTTCAAAGAA
Source organism: Virgibacillus halodenitrificans JCM 12304 (assembly GCF_001310895.1). GTDB lineage: Bacteria > Bacillota > Bacilli > Bacillales > Amphibacillaceae > Virgibacillus_Q > Virgibacillus_Q halodenitrificans. Next base: position 71,680 of record NZ_BAZS01000010.1, read on the forward strand.
AATAATTACGACTGCGAGAATAATGTTAACAAAGAATAAAATACTTAAAAGAATAGACATTCAGCGCCTCCTTGCTGTTACGTAATAGTTATGTGGTCTATCTAACTTATTTTAAAAAGAATCTACCATTTGTTTAATAGTACACTTTTTAACATTGCATGGTAAAGTCTAATCCTTTTATAGAAAAATTAAAAACTAATTACATATAAATTTAAATATAATTAAAAAATACTTTAACTTTATTAAGTTTTATGTTAATGTATTATTAAATTAAACAAAAGGGGGGATTAAAGTGGATACTAATAATTTGCCAGGATGGCTATTATCTTTAGAAAATGAAGATCTTGAGTTCATTAAGAGTTTTGTTATGAAGTCTGGATCACTAAAGGAGATAGCAAAATTATATGAAGTTTCCTATCCGACAGTGCGTATTAAGCTTGATCGGTTAATTGAAAAGATAAGAATTAATGAGGCTGCCGACAACGAAGAGTTTATAAAGTTTATTAAAGGCCTGTCTATTGATGACAGAATCAGTGTAGAGGATGCAAAACTAATTATTGAAAAATACAAGCAGGAAAGAGGGGAAGAGGAGTAATGGAAGCATTTTATGGATTGTTTATTATATTGGGATTGCTAGCAATTCAATTGTTTTTATCATCACGAAATAACAAATATTTGGGAGTCATTTTACCTGTCTTATTGGTTGTATTTTTAATCTGGAGTTATATGACAGACCGGATCGACAGTCTTCTTAAAGTTTTTCTTTTTCTCCTGGTGGGGATGGTTGCCTTTCTTTTGGAATGGGGCCGTGGTAGAGAATATGCAAAAAATAAGCAAAAGAAGGAATTAGAGAAAATGAAAATGTATGATACGAAATAAATAGTATAAAACGTTGCAATTATCACATTAATGACTGATTATTTAGTATATTAGGCTAAATTAATTGCTATCTGTATTCGTAAGGGGTAAATTGGAAGTAGAATCCATGGGGAGGATGATGGTAATGAGTGAATGGCTTACTACTTTACAAACAGATACACCACAGGAAGGCTTTGAACTGGCTATTACATTGGCTCGTAAAGGAGTGGGGTATACCCAGCCTTCTGCTGAAATTAGAGAAAAACTAAGAACGGTTTACGAGGATAATGCAGACAGTCTTATTGCTTCTTCTCAAGTTATTGCAATACACTATCAAACTGTCGCAGCCGCAAATAATTATTGGAAGTAACCTGTGTGAACCCGGGCCCCTGACCCCAAAATTTTAGAAGTAAATCTTATATGTTTGAATGCTATCTCCTTCACACAATGTGTAAGGGGTCTTTTTTTTGCCGTTTAACTGGAATTTTTTGTTGTATTCTCTCAAATCTATTAGTATGATCATGATACATACCTATTTTTATTCAAACAAAGGGGGTTTGTTGGAAATGAGTAGATTTAAGATCTTCATTTATATAGGTATTATTTTAGCAGTATTTGCAGGTTGTTCCAATGACACAAGCGAAGAGGCGGAAGCTGATTCTCCGCAGACAAATGACGCCTCGGGCTCTCAGGATAAAGCTGCAAGTGATAAAGAGAAGGATGAATCAGCAAATGAGCAAGAAGCTTCTACTACAGAAAACGAGCAAAATTCGGAAGACAGTGGGACTACAGATGGGTCAGCTAGTAATTCCTCTAAGGAAGAGGAAGATATTTTGGCACAATATTCCAATGAACAAATTGAATATGCGCGGGTTTGGCGCCAGCTCGGTCCAAATCAAGAGATAGAAAAATTAAACGTGAGACACATTCCTGCTGGGACCAAATTGAACGCAAAGGATGACACGAGTACGGTTTACCCGGAGGATGTTATCCAATTATCAGGTGTCCGGTTAGTGGATGGATCGGTAACATATAGCGGGAATGGGAATGGCACTATAAACGTATATGATATTCCTCTGCGTTGGGATGGTGTTTATCCAGCAGGCGAGAAGTTTTACAATGATCTGCTTGAAAATAATGAACAAATAGCCATTGATCCAGGGGAAGACAAGGAAATCGCTGAACTCATCAAGCGTATTCAGTTGCAGAACTAGAAGCATTCTAGATTTAAAAAAAGCTAAAAGACGGAAAGGATATAGAAAGTCTTTCGGTCTCTTAGCTGACCCTTATTTGTAGATATGCCATACGAATTGCCCTTCCAATAATGATGATTTTACTTTTCCACCGGCTCCAAGATTGTCCTTTGAAGAGGTACACCACCCATTGCTATGTTTCTTCCATGCATTACATATTGCTCTCCGTCCACAAGGAAATAGCCATCCCCTTGATATTCCACTTTCTTTCCTTCTTTTTCTAATTCTGCGGTGACGGCTTTAGCATGCTCGGTGAGGTTTGTATAGCGATCATCTAGCTCCAATGTAATATTTTTATTTCGATATCCCATAAGCCGGGTAAATCCAAATAAAATAATAATAAATATTGCTATTGTAATAAGAATGTCCACAGTAATTCCCCCCATATAATTCCTTTATTAATACTAGTGTAAAAGTAACAGGTAATTTATTCAATGTGTAAGCGCTTCTAAAATTGGTGTGTCAATTTTGTAAGAGTTTGCGGCAGGTATGCTTTTCCATAAAAGCACTTATTTTATGAAATAAAAATAAAATTTTTTATTCACCTCAAATTCAGTTAATTCACTGGAAATGTCTGGTATAATTAAATGAGATTATTTGTGTAAATGAGTGTATGGGTGATCAAGAGACTTGTTCAATTAAAGGTAGAAAAAGGGGCGGTGGATCAATGGAAGTTCAACGAATCAGTACACTTAAAGCCATTCTACAAGAAATTAGAAATACAGTTGATGAGCAATTGAATCTCCAGCTTGAATTAAATAAATGTGAGCGAATCATTCAACGGTTGAACTCCTTTTCAGCAGTGTGCGAGGAATGTAATAAACATTTTACGCTTTTAGAAGATGATACCCTCCAACTGAAAGATAAATTAGGCCATCTGGAAGATTCCGATTTGAAACACCATAAGCAAACATTAGAGACGATCAGCTCACATCTTCAGGGGAAGCACAAGCTAGTATCAAGTGGTCATTATTTAAGTATTAGTATGTGCTTTGGTCCAAGTATCGGCTTGTTATTTGGTATGTTGATCTTTGATAATATTGGATTTTGGTTACCAATCGGTATGGGAATCGGGATAATAATTGGAGCATACTTAGATGCTGATGCCGATAAAAAAGGGTTAGTTTTGTAAGTCTTGTTAAACGGTAAACGTTAATATGCGGAAAGGAATTTCATATGAGAAAGAAGAGGACTTTCATTTGGGGGATAGGGGGAGTAATAGCACTCATACTTATTTACTTGTCTGTCATGACATGGTATTATCCATTATCCTCTTTCAGCCTACATAAAAGTTACACGTATAAGCCAGGTAAAGTATTATATAACGATAAAACATATGGAGAAATAGTAAATGCGTTCAAAAAAACGTATGAGAAGGAACTAGTTAAGGAATTTGAGAGTAAGGGGAGCGACCTTGATTTAACTGTAGTCAAGACAGATTATATCCTTCCACTATTAGAACAGGAATGGCTGCTTGGCACAAATCCTGTAACTATAAAACCTGATAAACTGGAGAACATGCTCTTCGAAGTAAAAAATAGTAGAGACATAATGTTACAGCTCCTCGCTGATGAGAATTATACGAAAGAGCAGGGGAATTATTTGCTTGCCAGCATTAAAAACCTTCTCCATATAGAAGACAGCATCAGAAACATCCGTGATGAGAAGTTTATTACAAGAAAAGAATTAAAAAATTCAATTCGAAATCTTCGCGGTGATTTTAGAGACGGTTTTCGATTTTATGTAAATCCTTTTTATGAAAGCACGAGGTAAAGAGGAAGGGCATCTGATTTTAATAATAGGAAAATTTAATTTGTAGAACAATGCCTTTAAGAAAACGGAGGAATATTCAGTTGAACTTTATCAATTTCATAGATCCATTTTTAATGCAATTAGTTATCGTTCCTGTTGTAGTAATTGGTTTAGGTGTTGTAGCAGCAATTCTAACTAAAAGAGTATTCGTTGGACCTATCGTAACACTACTTTTGTATTTGTTGTATGAAATATGGTCTTCACTTTATTACTATCCCGAATCTGGAATTAGCATTACACTTTTTAATATAATATATCCGTTTATAACCTTTATTATTTCTGGGGTAGCAGATAAGCATGGAGAGGAAGATTAAAAGCTATTAAAACATTGTACTTGGAAAGAGAGCTATTTACATGAGCAGTTGGATGGAAGGTTAATGAAAAGAACAGCAGGTTATTTGTTATTTTCATTATTATTGTTACTTGTCTTAAATGGGTGTGCATTTAATAATAATGAAACGAAAGATTCGAATGAGGATATATTTCAATATAAGGGCACTGTCATTGGTGATAATAGTGCAATAATTAATATCCTTGGTAAACTAAAACACAATGAAAAATTTGAAGAAGCTTCACTTGTTACAAGTGAAAAGCCTTATGGGATGACAGTGACATACGGTAGCCTGGATACTCCAGAGGTTGAAAAAGAGTATAAAGAAACGGCAATTACAAATGCTACTTTTCTTTTTGCATTAATTAAAAATGCAAAATGGATCACTTTTCATTTTGATGACCAGGCATATAAAATTACTAGATCTAAATTGCAGGATTTCCATAGTAACGATTTAAATGAGTTTGCAAGTCAAAAAGAATTGGAGGCAGCTGCAGAGAAACAGTTGTCAGATGATAGCAAAGTGAACCAATTTTTTGCCCAATAGAATTCTTTCTAGTGACAGCCGGAATAAAAGACGCGTAAACGAATGGCCATTTATTAAAGGGGAGTGTAGATGTGCTTGAAAAAATGGAATCATTTTTAGCAAATGAGATCACAGATCAAGAATATTATGACGGAATCATTGACTTTGTAACTTCCTGCAATATTAGAAGTGGGGAATATGAATGTAACGAGTATGTCATTAAGAAAATGGATGCTTTTAACTTCATTATTTTTCCTGAATATATAATTGATGGGAAAAGGGAAATTCACAGTTCAGTGTCCATAAGTAAGGAAAAATTAGTTAAATTGATTACTAGTTATGCAAGAAAGCAAGGATTTGTTTTAAGAAAAAATTAGTTTTAAGATTTAAAAGATAAGGTAACCAGCTACAATCAGATAAGGAGAGAAAAAGTTGATGATTATTATTGGAATTATAATTGCAATTACGCTCATTTCCATAGAAGTACAGCTTAAGCGATTAACCAAGACGCATGCGACAATAGCTGAGCTGCTCAAAGAAAAGGTTCACTCATCCAAATAAAAAAATCACTTGAAGAAAGAGATGAATTGCTAGAAACAATGCGGTATTTGAGATTACCGAACAAGAACAAGTCTATCCTGTGGTGTGAGCAAGTTATTCCAAAGTTAGGTGAATATTTATCGTTATGATATTCTATTTGTAAAATAGGTTAAAAGGAAGGATTTTAATGGTCATTCCAGACAAAAAAGATAAATATTCATATGCTGATTACCTATCATGGGATGAAGGGGGAAGGATTGAGTTAATTGGCGGTGTGATTTTTAATATGTCCCCTACTCCTTCGAGAAAGCATCAACAAGTTCTTAGAGAGTTATCTACAGCCTTTTCTATTTTTCTGCGAGATAAAGAATGTGAAGTATTTTTTGCGCCTTTTGATGTGCGATTATTAGCGGACAATAAACAGGATGAGGATATAAATAATGTTGTTCAACCAGACTTATCGATTGTATGTGATCAAGAAAAATTGGATGACAGAGGCTGTAACGGAGCGCCGGATATGATTATCGAAGTCCTCTCTCCTTCATCTGTTAAGCTGGACCGATGGAGAAAATATCAGCTTTACGAAAAAGCGGGAGTAAAAGAATATTGGCTTGTTGATCCAATCAACGAATCAGTAGAAACACATCTTTTAATTGATGGGCAATACAAATTTCAAGGCGTCTTTACAAAAGAAGACACCGTTACTATAAATATTTTTAATGAAATGAAGATCGATTTAAATCAAATATTTTTGTAGGAAATGTGAAATATAGTGTCATTTTAAACAATGTGTTTGGAAAGGAGAATTAGTTATTAAGGAACAATTTTTATCTGAAAATCAAATAATCCCGGGAACAAATAAAACTTTACTAGATTACTGGAAATGGGCGCACTCTACAATTTTAGGTAATACCGAACGTGGTGTCTTTGCAGAGTTTTTAGTAGGCAGTGCACTGGGAGTACTGAATTTTCCGAGAGTTGAGTGGGATAATGCGGATATAGAATATTTTAATTTTAATATAGAGGTGAAATCGTCGGCTTATGTTCAGTCATGGGAGCAAATTAAAGAGAGTACTCCTTCATTTGGGATTGCTCCTAAATATGCTTGGACTGGAAAAGGAAATGAATATGAACAAGAAAAGCGTCGTTTCGCTCACTATTATATTTTTTGTTTACTAGCAGAAAAGAACCGGGAAGAAGTGGACCCTTTAAACATTAATCATTGGGAATTTTATATTCTGCCAACAGAAATTTTAAATCAATATAATAAAGCACAAAAGAAAATCTCCTTAGGACCTTTGCAGCGATTGTGTAAAGGCGTAACATATCATGAAATAAAACCTCAATTAGATAAATTAATTGGAGAATCTTATCAGCGTTAATATCGGTACTCAGCTATAAATACGGAGAGTTTGAATGAAACGCAAAGAATTATTCCGTGCCATATATTTTGCAATTGGCGTTCTTGTTGCATTTATCCTTTTTCGACTTGATCTGCCTCTAAGTGATAGAGCTAAAACCTGGTAAATGGTTTCTTATATTTTTATTGGTAACATCATTAATGAACTTGTGCTAGTAAAAAGCGGATAAAAAGCGAAAATAATTTTCAAGCAGTTTAGGAAGGAGATGACACAATTGAACATCACCCAACAATGGAAGCAAGAGGATAGTGACTTTATCAGAAAAAAAGTTATTGAACATAATATGGAGAAGCTTCCTGATAAGCTTAAAACTCCAAACGAGGATATTAGTTTTGTTATCAAGGATGATGCAGGGGAAATCGTGGGAGGAATTACGGCAAACACGTTTTGGCATCAAATGCATATTGAATTTCTGTGGGTGGACAAAAAAGTTAGGGGACTAGGGTATGGCAGTGCGCTTTTACAAAAGTTAGAGAACTTTGCTGTAGAAAAGGGATGCCGTTTTGTTTATTTAGATACTTTCAGTTTCCAGGCCCCTGAGTTTTATAAAAAACATGGATATGAAGTCTTTGGTACTTTAGAAGATCATCCAAAGGGTTTAATCAATATTTCTTACATAAAAGATTTGCTGAGTAGAAATGTTTTGTAGGAGTTGAGTAGTCGTGGGGAAGCATTTAATTACTAATCGCTTATTGGAAAAGTTAATAGGTGCAAGCTTTTCTATATCAATCTATTATATCACCACATTGATTGATACCAACTTTAACCTTTTTGAATTTCATGAATTAATTACACAGCCAGCAATTTGGATGCTGTTTTTTGGTTATGGAATACTTAGTTCTCTCATTATTGATGATGGCATAGGAAGAATGATCCCTCGTTTCAACTTAGGTAAACAGATATTATTTTATATTTTATTTGGGTATCTTATTTTTTTATTTTTTTTGCCCCTCGGATATGTGTTAATAGCTGGTACAGTTGGTGCTTTTTTCTCCCTTCTGTTTTTACTAGGTAAAAAAACACTAAAACCGTTCAAGTGGTACAGCTGGATTGTTTTTATTGTTCCAATTGTATGTCTTGTGATGTTGCCGTTCGATTTCACTTCAAAGGTTGGGTGGAACGAAGTAGCTGAAGATGGATTTGTAGAGATTGATTATGAATTTTTCAACGGCGAGCATCTGATTCCGGTTCATGGAAAGAAAGGGGAAAAAATTTACTTTGATGTTGAACATACCAACATTAGTGGGGCAAACGGAATGTCTCTTTATGATGGGAACGGAGATTATGCTGGAATGAATGAAGAAGGTGGAGATATAGTAAGCATGGATTTTGAAGAAACAACCACAAAATATATTGTGGTATCCACTGTAAATGGAAGATATGGTCAAATCCAGGTGACATGGTGGGAATAGGGAATTATTTTAGGCGTGAAAGATAAAAAGTTTGTATAAAACAAATTGGAGGTTTTCTATTGGAAATCCTTAGACTGGCTTTCTTCCGTTTCTTCATTGTTTGTGTGGTAATCTTAACACTTTTGTTCACAAATAATCTGGGACCTTTCACTTTCTTTATCATAGCTGGAGCTTTTTCGTTAGTTGAATCAATTCTATCAAAACGTAAATTTGATAGAATAACTGGTAACAAATTTATCGATTATGGTTGGATCCTGTTTGTCATCATTACCGTTGCAGCTGTTTTAATATACAGTGGTGAGTATGAATAAAATAATATTGGGGCAATAGTACTTAAAGATTAAATCAGCCCACTTTAGGAGAATGGAAAATGAATACGTTTTATATAGCTTCAAGTCTTTCAAATATAGATACAGTACGACTTGTTCGCAATCAGTTAGAGGATAAGGGATTTGTTCATACATATGATTGGACCAAAAATGAACGAGCTTCAACAATTGGAGATTTGATGGAAATAGGCAGGAAAGAGAAGCAAGCAGTGTTGGATGCCGATTTTATTGTGGTGCTTTTGCCAGCTGGAAAAGGGAGTCATATAGAATTTGGTATGGCGCTAAGCCAAGGCAAGCCCATTTATCTCTATTCGCCAAACGACGATATAAATAATATTGCAACGACAAGTACATTTTATCACTTATCAAATGTTGAAAAATATGTCGGTACTATTGATATGTTAGTGGAAAAAATAACAAAAAGTGAATTGAACCGTATTTAATTTAAATTAACTTACACATACATATTAAGGGGGTTAGGCTATGGAATTTTTAGCCCTGTTTTCATTTTTGTTTATTTACATCGGGATACCTTTAGCAATAATATTTTTCTTAAAACAAATCAATGAAATTAAAGAGAACAGCGAACTACATAGTGAACAAAACAAACAAATAATTCAATTATTGAAGCAGTTGCGTGACAGTAATTAAAGGAAACTCCTTGAAAATAGAAAGGAAGATAATTTGAAAAAATTATACAGAAATATTCTTATTTATACTATTGCGGTTATTTTATTGGTGTTGGTCCTTGAATTATTAGGCATTAACACTGCTATTATTCCAGCAGTAATTGAATGGACTACAACATTTATCCTGCCATGGATTGGCTTATATTGGCTGATTCGTTTGGTTAAGAGCCTGGAGAAAAGGTAAGAGCCGACTATTTAGTATTTCTTAAAAAGAAAGAGGTGCACCGGAAATTGAAGATTCGGGAGATAAAAGATCAAGACAATAAAAAAATGGAGCAAATTATAAAACAGTCGTTGGAGCAAGTGGGGTTAGATATCCCTGGAACAGCGTATTTTGATCCTCAATTAGGCAAATTATCCGCATTTTACAAGGATAAATCGAATGCTAACTATTGGGTTGCTGTAACGGAAGAAGATGAAGTGATTGGTGGAGTGGGAATTGGCCCATTTGTAGGTGATTCGACGGTTGGTGAGCTGCAAAAGCTATATATTAGCCCCGCACACCAAGGAAAAGGGGTTTCCAAGGAATTAATGCGCGTAGCATTGGATTTTGCCGAGAAGCATTATGCATATTGTTATCTCGAAACTTCTCATGTACTTGAAATTGCAAATCGCCTGTATAGTAAATTCGGTTTCCGCGAGCTTGCCGAACCGATAGAAGGTTCAGAGCATGGCACGATGGACACCTGGTATATAAAAGAATTATAGAAATAGGAGCTAGTAGCAAGTAAAATAGCGTCTCTGCAAATTTTTGGCAGTGCCCCAGAATACGGAGTAGTAGGAGCGAAATGAACATGAAGGAAGCTATAAGTATACTTTTAATTATTGGGGTTGGAATAATCTTATATAAAAAAGGTATATTGCGGTTTATGAGTACAAAGAAAATAAATTATACATATAAAAAGTTGCAAAATAGTCTCAAAGTACGTTACAAAAAATTTACCGGCATAGAATACTATTATTTTAAATTAAAGAAAGGCGTCAGCTATACACTGAAATATGATGTCACTGTAGAAGAGGGCGCGTTGGATCTTGAATGGAGGAGCTTTAAAGGTGTAGTGGATAAAAAGCGCTTTGAAGCAGATGGAAATGGTGAACTAACGTTTACTGCAAGTACCCGGTTGCATTCAGTGAGACTTGAGGGAAGCGATACCAAGGGCGGCTGTGTGATTGAAGTAGTCCAAAATATAAGCAACCAAGCTAACTGAAAGTAGAAATAGAACGTAGGTAAATACCATAACAAAAGTTGAAGAAGCGCGTGTTGAACTCCTAAGCATTAAAGAAGCGTACGTTTATTTCTAAAAAATAAATAGAGTGGGTGAGAGGAGGGAATTTTATGATAAGAAGCAAGTTTGCAGTTATTGGCGCTATTATTCTGTTTATCATTTGTATGTGTTTATTCTTTCCATTTCCTGATGATCCCTTGCTGCATGCAACTACTATTTTTATGTCCATTCCCATTAAGGACCATGATGGCTATATAAAAGCTGGTGTGATTGGCTCATTTTTATTTGTTATCGCAATGGTTTTGCTGATGTTCGGTTTAAAAAAATTCCGTCTTCGATCACTGATTATTGTGATATTCTTATACAGTTTTTTGCCATCAATGCTTATCAAAGTTTATCAAGAGACACTTGCAGAAGGTATCTTTGCTGTTTCAAAGGAAGATGAAGGGGAATGCAATTTCACGTCCGTAAATGATGAACAATTAGATGGAGAATGCTATTTTACGCTTCATAACCGCAGTAATAAAGCAGTGACCTTCGAAGTTCAACTGATCGATTCCTTCATTGATGAAACGCGCATGGAGTCGCTAATGAATGAGGCAGGCCCACATATGTTAACACTGGAAGCAAACGAAAAAAGAGCAATACATCTAAAAGAAATTATTGATATTACTGGAGTAAAGGACCATATTTCTCAAGGGACGTCTTTTGAACTTCATTTTAGGCTCATTGATGGAAAGGATGAACGGATCTTATGAGTAGAAGTACACTAAGTAAGTTAGATACAGGAATCGCTCTCTTCATGCTGATTTTCACTTTTTATTATTTCTTTATGATGCAATTTCTATCCCAATCAATGTGATTTTTTCATTTTTATCTGTCATGTTTTTTCTGTTTGGGGTTCACTATTTATACTATAAAGAAAAGTTTTAGGATGTGTATATATCACCGTGGCATTATTTTTGATTTTTGTTGTTATTAATCCTTTTCTCCTAATACTGTAAAAATGTATTGACTTTTGTGTTGGAATAATGTAAATTGATAAATAATTTAATAAATTAAATGCAACTTCTTATCAAGAGAGGTGGAGGGATTGGCCCTGCGAAACCTCGGCAACAGGCTCTGTAGAGTACTGTGCCAAATCCAACAGACAAGTATTTGTCTGAGAGATAAGAAGAGGATGCTATGATCGTACAGCCCTCTTCTTATTTTGGAAGAGGGTTTTTCTATTTTAAATTAAAAAAGTTTGGAGGCTTTTTAAACGTTAAACAAAGTAATTCGATCTGATTTATAAAATTTTTAAAAAGAGGGGGAGTTTATATGTCATCATATGGGTATTGGATGATTATCTTTGCAGTTGGGTATACCTTTGTACTAATAATTGCAGGTCAGTTAGCAAAGAGGCGAGTAAACCGACAAGATAGCTACTTTGTTGGTGGTAGAACTTTCAATAAGTGGATTGTGGCATTTTGTATTACAGGGTTATTTTCCGGATCTACGTATATTTCTATTTTGGAGTTATCCTATTTAAATGGCGTTTCAGCAATATGGTATGGGGTAGCTGAAATTGTTCAAATCATTATTATTGCTTTATTAATAATTCGATCCTTTCGTAAAAAAATGCTTATTACGATTTCCGGACTAATCGGTGATAAATATGGCAGGGCAGCCAGAGGTATGGCAGGTGCTATTACTGCATTTGCCTTTCCGATGTGGTCTGTGGCGACAGCGATTGCTTTCGCGTCAGCTATGCATGTATTCACAGGTATTTCGCTGACGTGGTCTGTAGCATTTACTGCCATCCTGTTGTTTGTATACTTACAGGGAGGAGGGATGTGGTCCATTGCTTTTACCCAAACAATGAATGGTGTGTTATTTTTTCTCATGTTTATCGTTGGTATCGTGGCTTTTTTCATCAACCCGGGAATCGAAGGATTAAAAACGCTAATGGTAGAGTCTCCGTCTATGTTTGCGTTTGATAGTGTTGGTTTACAGGTGATTGTCGCTTGGTTTGGTACCTTTCTGGTAAATGTCATTCTGGCTCAGGCAGCCTTTCAAATGGCGCTCTCATGCAAAGAGCCTGAAGAGGGTCAAAAAGGATTAATGATTGCTGGCGTCTTAGCAGTTCCCTTTATTATTTGTGGCATTCTGTTTGGAGTTGCAGCGGCAGTGGTTGTTCCTAATGCACAAACAGGTCTCATTGCGATTCCGCTTTATTTAATGGAAGTACTGCCTGCACCATTAGTCGGCATTTTCTTTCTTGGTGTGTGGGGCTGTGCATTGAGTTGGGGAGCACCGTGTCAATTTTCTGGGGCTACTAGTCTTGGACGTGATGTGGGAGGCGCTTTACATCCACGGGCCAGTGAGAATCAGCTTGTTTTTTATACGAAAGTTTCCCTACTTCTATTAACTGTATTAATGATTATCTTTGGTATGCTTCGGACAGAACAATCCGCGTGGTGGAATGTGTTAGCATGGACCATTCGGAATAGTGCTACATTTGCTCCCGTTGTTGCTGCATTATTCTGGCCGGTCGTTACTAAACGGGCGGTATGGGCAGCGTTAATCACAGGCTTTATCAGTGGTTTGGCATGGTATTATTTAGGCGGATGGCAGCCAAATGCATTTTATATGAACATTCATCCAGTTTGGGTTGGAAGCTCGATCAATGTGCTAACAATTAGTATTGTTACAATATTGGATCCAGCGGCAAGGTGGTACTTACAGCTAGGTAAGCAAACAGGAAGAACATATGCCGCCATACTCAGTGGATTTATCCTTCTCGCCATAAATATTATCTATGCGGACACATTATATCAAAGTGGGTTGACTGGATTGTTTGTATTTATCACCATCATCGCATTCTTTATTTCAGCTATCAGACTTGTACGCCCAGTGGAAGAAAAAACATCAATCGAGGTGAGTGCACTAGCAAAAAGCTACTCACAATAATTAAAAACTGAGATATGTCTTAATAGTAGAAAGCTCTTTATCTTTTAGGGGTAAATTGCTTTCTTTTTTATGCCTGTTTTTTGAGCGAAAAGCCACTATGGCAGATTAATCTATCTAACGGCAGTTAGACACTTCCTACTGCTAATAAATTTCCCCCTCTATTCCATACCTGAAAACACCAAATCTTACACCTTTTCAATAAATAAAACATAAATATTAATAAAAATTTATTGTAATTCGATAAAAATTAGATTAAAATCAAATTAACAATAATAGGAGAGGTGCTTGTATGAAACGAGAAACACTTTTTTTGAAAACAACTATAATTCTTATGGGGCTCCCTGTGCTTGCATTATGTGTTTTTGCTGTACCTGGGATTGCCAATTTCGCTGTAGAATTATATCCGGATATGGCCTATTTAAAATATCTTATATTTTTAGTCATGTATAGTGCAGCAATTCCTTTTTATATTGCCTTATATCAGGCTTATAAATTGTTAAGCTATATTGATAAGAGTAAAGCTTTCTCGCAGTTTTCGGTAACTGCATTAAAAAAGATCAAATACTGTGCAATTACAATTAGTAGTATTTATGTAGTAGGCATGCCGCTCTTTTATCTAATTGGGGAAAAAGACGACGCACCAGGTGTCATTTTAATTGGAATGATCCTTATTTTTGCATCCTTTGTAATTGCCGTCTTTGCTGCTGTTCTACAAAAATTATTACGAAATGCCATCGAAATAAAAACAGAAAATGATTTAACGGTCTGAGGTGAATGAAATGGCGATTATAATTAATATAGACGTGATGTTAGCAAAACGTAAGATGAGTGTTACCGAGCTTTCGGAACGTGTTGGAATAACTATGGCTAATCTTTCTATTTTGAAAAATGGAAAGGCAAAAGCAATTCGTGTTACTACCTTGGATGCCATATGTAAAGCTTTGGAATGTCAGCCTGGGGATATTTTGGAATACCGTGATGAGGAAGAAAATGGATAAAAAGCAAGGAAACAAAAAGGGAGGAGGGGGAAGAGGATGAATGGAGTAAAGCAACTTGTTAGGTTTGGTTGGGAGCAAGGCTTGTCCTGTTTGTTTCCTGTCGTTATCTTTGCTTCTCTGGCATTAACTCAATTTATCTCCATGCCGATTCTGCCACGGTATGACTGGTTACTTATTATCTTTCTTCTAATGCAATGGCTGATGGTTCGCTCGGGTCTTGAAACAAAAGACGAGCTCAGGGTAATTACCTTGTTTCATCTGATCGGACTAACGTTGGAAATTTTCAAAGTAAATATGGGGTCCTGGTCTTATCCAGAGGAGGGATTTTCCAAAGTTTTTGGCGTGCCGTTGTATAGTGGGTTCATGTATGCGAGTGTCGCAAGTTATCTTTGCCAAGCTTGGAGGAGACTGGATGTTAACTTAGTGAAATGGCCATCCTTTTCCATTGTTGTGCCACTCGCAGCTGCCATCTATTTGAATTTTTTTACCCATCATTATTGGCTGGATATACGGTGGTGGCTATCCTTGGCTGTCATAATAGTTTTCTGGCGTACATGGGTCACCTATAAAGTTGGTGGAAAGCATTATCGTATGCCGCTTGCACTGTCCTTTGTCCTTATTGGTTTCTTTATCTGGATTGCAGAAAACATCGCTACGTTCTTTGGTGCATGGCAGTATCCGAATCAGACAGAGGCCTGGAGTCTTGTACATCTTGGAAAAGTAAGTTCCTGGCTTTTGCTAGTTATTGTGAGCTTTTTGATTGTGGCGACATTAAAACAGGTGAAAAGTAGAAATTATCGTTATTCAACACGTAAAATTATTCGACAAAATGAAGAGCGACATAGAGGATCAGGAAAAGTTTACTAAAGAGAAGTATTAGTTACCATCCTGTGTTTTTTCCCTCTTCAAACGTTCTAATTTGTTAAGTAGGTCATCTAATGTTTGAGAAATAGCAAGTACCTCAGGACTCTGTGGATCGTTTTTATAGGCTTGATACATTTTTTCTCTTGTTTCTTCAATTTTTTTGTATAAATCAGGCAGGGTGTTCAGGTTTTTTACCCCTTTCTTTTAAACTAATAGGTACTTTATTCCTAATAATTTATACCCGGTTTATAAATAAATAAACTTTTTTTATAGAAAATCTATTTACAATATTTATAAAATATCTTACAATTTACTTAACTCTAGTAAAAGGGGTGATAGTGTGGGGATAATTGTAAGAAAATGTCGCTTATGTGAGAACGAAATGGAAATTGGTCCGTTTACTTTGTGCTCTACCTGCTTAAAAGACAGAGAGAAAATAATTCTTTATATTAGCGAAAACCCGCGCAGTTCCATGAAACAGATATCTATCATAACGAACATCCCACTAGAAAAAATTCATAAGCTAGCATTAGGTAAAGTAACGAAAAAGTAGACATATTATCGATTCCTGTATAATATAAATGGGTTAGCTTGGATATGTCCAAGCTATTTTTGTTTGCTTTTGTTAAATGAAAGATTGAAAAGACGTTTAAACAATTCAATAGATTAATGTTGATACAGAAGCTAATGTCAGATAAAGCAAACATGCGATGAAAATGTTTAATGATAATAAAAAGCGCTGTTGCTCTCTCTCATATTTCCATTCCATAAAAGTACGAATCGCATATAAAAAAATAAGATAAACCAAGATCCAGTCCAAGACATTTTGCCCTTTGGAAACAATGATCATAATTATAAAGAAGCAAAAAGTGCCATATTCCAACAGTTTATGTGTTCCATTCACATGATGATAACGTAGACCTTCTCGTTCAGTTATTGTAAACTTAGTTTTTAAGCTCCATGTAGTAATACCCAAGTATAGAATTGCTACACTCAATAC
Source organism: Virgibacillus halodenitrificans JCM 12304 (assembly GCF_001310895.1). Taxonomy (GTDB): domain Bacteria; phylum Bacillota; class Bacilli; order Bacillales; family Amphibacillaceae; genus Virgibacillus_Q; species Virgibacillus_Q halodenitrificans. The sequence continues at coordinate 87,891 of NZ_BAZS01000010.1, forward strand.
TACTATTAACGTAACCATATATGAACTCTCCTTCAAGAACGTAATTTGAATTTAAAACCTTCGAAGTAAACTCAACTTTTACTCAGTTTAACACTATTTTCCATTTATATCATTTTCTATTTTTATTTGTGATCACTCTTAAAGGGCGCTACATGTTAAAATAAATAAAAGAACAGCTAACGTATATTAATAGAAGGTGTTGTATATGCCAGATTGGTCTTATCACCCATGAAAAGGGTGCTTTTAGATAAAATGTCAGCGAGAAAAGGCCGAGAATTCATCCATCATTCCATGAACAGCATTGCCTCCATGCCAGGAGGGAGGCAACTCATTGGATTTCTCGGGCACATGAAGCCACCTGACGAACTGCAGAAGAAAATAAGTAATACAGTCTATTCCTCCCCAATTGGGTTAAGTGGATATATAGATCCAAAACTATCAGGGATGCTCGCATTTCAGGAGCTTGGTTTTGGCTTTTTGGAAATTGGGCCAATTGTATTGAAAGAGCCTGCAGAACAAGAGGAGCCAATTCGTGAAAATAATACAATTCTATTTTCAAATCAGCAGGAGAAAGTTCCTCTAAAGCTAGCAATGAAAAAGTTATTAAACTATCCTATTAACGTTCCTGTAGTTGCCAGATTGGATCGGCATGTAGGTGAAAGAGAATGGGAGGTGATCTTACAACAGTTAATTCCATTCGTAGATGCATTCATTTTAACTGAAGAACAAATGGATACGTTTGTGTCCAAACAGGATAAGCGTTTAGACTGCGCTTTTTATATTGGATTACATACTGACGAAATGAAAATAGGTATTAATCATCCACACGTAGATGGTGTCGTGTTGGATGCACCCTGTCGATTAAACGGCGACTATTGGTACGAAAAACAGCATGCAAATGACTCCTTAATACAGGCAGTTAAACAGATGAAGATGGAGCATCCCGTCTGGACGGTAATTACATCTGGGGGGGTTGAAACCCCTGAAGAGGGATTGGAATTACATCAGGCCGGGGCAGATTTAGTGATGCTTTCCACTGGTTATGTAAACGCAGGCCCCGGCTTACCAAAGCGCATACATGAACGAATAATAGCGGAACAGAACAATTCAGCTCCAAAACGGGTCCGAACTAGCCATTGGTCATTTTTCTTCGGGCTCGCTATTTTATTTGGCGGAATTATCGCTTTCTTTTTTGCCTTAACACGAATTATTTTGCCATATGATGAAGTTTTTTTAGGACTTACAAGAGCGGAACTATTACAGGTTAATCCACGGATTTTAGCATTTATGTCACATGATCGAATGGCGCTCGCTGGGACAATGATTTCTGGTGGTATATTATATATTCAGCTTGCTAGAAATGGCATAAGAGCTAACATGCATTGGGCGAAGATTGCGTTTCATTCTGCAGCAATTATCGGATTTCTAGGTATTTTTTTGTTTATTGGTTTTGGTTATTTTGACTGGTTGCATGGTTTATATTGGCTAATCTTATTGCCCGTGTACTTTCTTAGTTTAAAAGAGGCTAAGCCTGTCAATGGTAGCCCTGCTTCAAGACAAGGAACTAATGATAGAGCTTGGAAGCTCGGATTGTATGGACAGCTGCTGTTTGTCATGTTAGGTTTCTTCATTATCATCGGTGGAATTGTAATTTCTACTATTGGCGTAACGAAGGTGTTTGTAGATACAGATTTGAGCTATATTTGTATGACACCAGAGATGCTCGATCAAATAAATAATAAACTTATTCCTGTCATTGCTCATGATCGGGCTGGCTTTGGCAGTGCACTTGTCAGTGTTGGCTTGCTTGTGCTTATGCTTTCCTTATGGGGATTTAGACAAGGAGCAAGCTGGGTTTGGAATACAATTGCGATAGGAGCCTTACCTGCATTTATAGCTGGAATCGGAACACATCTGTATATTGCTACACTGATTTTATCCATCTGCTGCCAGTATACTTTTTAGTACTTCTATATGTGGCTGGTTTAATATTATCCTATCCTTTTTTAAAAAGGAAGACGAAGTGAAATAGGGGAGTTTACAAAGAAAAACAATAACTTTCGAATGTTATTGTTTTTCTAGACTCAAACACAAACGTTGGGGCTTTCGATGTCGCAAAATTATATTAACACCTAACTAACTGTTATCCTATCGTGTACTTGCGTGACACACTTAAAGAAATTAGATGATACTACTCTGTGTTCTTAAGTCTAAAGCAGGTACAATTTGAAAAAATTGTACGAGATAACGTTTGCCCCGTATACTTGCAATGAAGTTTTCTCCTATTCTCTCTTTGCTTACATGAATACAAAAAGCAATAAACTAATAGCGAAGAGAAGAAAAGCTACCTGTATCAGAATAAACCAGAAAAACTCTGATAGAGATAGTTTTCTTTGTTTCTTCGTTTTTGTTAAATGACGTAAGTAAAAGGAAGAACTTATAATAAGAATGACTAAACTAAGTGTGCGCAGTATTTCTGCAAATAAAAGCAAATATAAAACTCCTCTTCAAAATTTTATCTGCTCTGATCATTTTTACGTATTTTTCGCATTACACTGTACGCCATCAGTGCAGCAAGTAAAGCTGATGATAGGGAGAGAAGGAGTGGACCGACACCATACAAGGTTGTTTCACCTGAAAGAAGCGCACTTGATTTCCATGCTCCTTCTACATCAGGTGTATATAGGAAAGTTAAAAGCATACCAGATACAATTTGTAACAAGAAAAACAAGACCAAAAAACTGCCACTAAAAATAATGAAATTTTTCAACGAGGCCACCTCTATAAACTTGGTTGTGTATTTTACATATTTTGCTAGCAAAAAAGTCACAGCATGTGCTTATTAAGCTTTGACTTCCTTATGCTGGTTTAAATGAGTGGTACAGTTATATAACGAGCAATTCCACTCACCCTGGATCTTGTCTAGTATAGTAAGAGAAGTATTACCCATTTTAGTCTCTTTAAATTTCCCCGGAAATAATCCCTCTAGAGTAGATCCAATTAAGGCACCATGACTGACAACTAAGACGCGTTTATTTTGGTAGGTTACTGCTAGATCATTAAAACAAGCTATTCCTCTTGCAGCAACAGCCTCCATTGGTTCCGCACCTAAATCAAGCTCCCGCCAGTTTTCTCCCCAAGTAACCAGTCTTTCTTCTTCTGTTGTTCCCTGTATTATTCCGAAATCTTTTTCACGGAGACGTTGATCATAATGATCGACAGGTACGTTTAATTTCTCCCCAATAATTCTGGCAGTTTCACTTGCTCTGGACAAATCACTGCTGACAATAACGTCCCATTGTTCTTCCAGGACTAATCTTTCTCCAAGCTGCAGTGCTTGCTTTTTGCCTTCTTCATTTAGAGGGATGTCTGTTATCCCTTGCGCTTTACCACGAACATTCCAATCTGTAATCCCATGTCTTACCAATCCAATTGTTATCATTTATAAACCTACTCTCTATAAAAATACGATTCTCTTCTTCTATTAAACCATAGATAATGCAATTAGGCTTATCATAGAATTTGTTTGATCAGAATCGTGTAATCATTCTCTATTCCTATGCTTCCTGCTTACGTCGGATGGAAACAGCAAGTAATAGGAAAATAATCAGATAACCAATTAATATAAGATAGCTTTGCCAATCAGGTGAAGTCCCTTGTACGATATTCCAAGCGCCGCTGCCGAAATGATAGGATGGAAGCCATTCCGCAATGTTTTGCAGGAAGGTAGGGAAGGTGTTAATGGGCATCCACATTCCACCAACAATAGCCAACGCTAAATAGATAATATTACTTACCCCACTAGCAGTTTCAACTTTTTTCATCGTACCAACTAAAGAACCCAGGGCTAAGAAAGGAATAGAAGCAATCAGCACCCATATGCCAGAAAATATCCATTGCGAGACAGATAGAGAAACACCATTTATTAGATAACCAGCTAAAAATACGATCACGATCGATAGTAAATGAATGATCAGCTGGCCAAACATCTTTGAAGAAAAGTAAGCCCAGGAAGGGAAGGGGGTAAGCTTCATAAACGTCGACCAGCCCTCTGTTTGTTCTTGTACCATTCGAATTCCGAAGTTCATAATAGCAGAACCCATCACACTGAATGTGGTCATGGACATCAGATAATAAGCTTGCCACTCTCCTTGATCTGGTACTCCAGTGTTTACTATATTTGTAAAGATAAAATAAAATAATATTGGCATAAACAAGGACCAAAAAACGAAGTAAGGATTACGAAAGATACGGATTATTTCAAACTTGCATTGTGTCAAAATCGCATTCATCTAAATTACCTCCTTCTGCTTAGAGGTCAAATGATCAAACACTTCTTCCAATCGTCCTTGTTCGATAAATATATCTTTAACATCCATTCCTTGACCAAAAATTTTTGCAAGAACCGCATCTGTATCATTTGTTACTGCATAAATTCGGCCATCCTTTTCATAACAACGGATAACCTCTTCAAAGGTTTGCATATGTACCATTACAGCATCTTTATTGCTGGATCGGAAGGAGACGCTACGTGCCGCAACATTATGCTTGATTTCATCTGGCGTCCATCAGCAATAATCTCTCCGTTATTAAAAAGAATAATTCTTTCGGAAAAGTCATCCGCTTCCTGAAGATAATGTGTTGTGAAAATAACGGTCTTTCCCTGTTCCTTTAACATATTCACTTTCTCCCAAAAATTCCTTCTCGCCGTAATATCAAGACCTACCGTTGGTTCATCGAAAAAGAGTAGGTCAGGATTTCCTGCAAGAGCGAGCGCAAAACCTAATCTTCTTTTTTGCCCCCCTGACAGTTTATTCGCCCACTTTTTCAGCATCTCATCATTCAACCCAGTCACAGAAATAAGCTCTTCCATGGATAGAGGGTTCGTATAATAGCTTCTGAATAGTTCAAGTACCTCCCGACCCCTTAACTTATCAATAACGCTAACCTCCTGTAACATAGCCCCAATCCGGTTCCGGACAGCTACTTCCTTTGGATCCTCGCTAAATAATGTGAGTCGACCTTCTGTCGGCTCCAGCAATCCCAGCATCATAGAAATGGTTGTTGTCTTCCCAGCACCATTCGGTCCCAAAATAGCTACAGTGGAGCCTTTTTCAATGGTAAAAGAAACATTATTCACTGCGGTTGTTTTTCCAAAACGCTTCGTAACATTGTTTACTTGAATTAAGCTTTGCAAATGTATTACCCCCTTAATAAATATCTTTTAAAATGAGATCACACTATTCAGTTAACTTACTTACGTTTGGTTAAGTGAAAAGGTTCCTATTTTACTAAATAGTTCTCTATGGGTCCTTTAAAACCTGCTAAATAAAGAGAAAATTAGAAGTAGAAGCCTAGAATATTTATGTAATGAAAGATAAAAATTATGATTGCCTTAAGCGTACGCAAATAGTAAGCTAAAAATACTGAAAATTAAACCCGAAGTAAATTTTTTCAAATACAAGGGAGCTGAATTAATGATCAAACCGAAAATATTAGAGAAAGGTTCCAGAATTGCAATTATCTCTCCGTCTAATGGACTTCCGTATTTGTTTCCGGAAGTATATGAACTGGGCCTAAAGCAGATGCAAGAAGTACTTGGTTTTGAAATAATAGAAATGCCGACAACAAGAATGGCTCCGGAAGAGCTATATAAAAATCCACAGCTTCGGGCAGAAGATATTAATCGTTGTTTTGCAGATGTGAACATAGATGGGATCATTACAACGATTGGAGGATATGAATCTATTCGAATCCTGCCGTTTTTAGATGTGGAATTGATTCGAAATAATCCGAAGTTTATTATGGGATTTTCGGACGCTACAACCTTCTTAACTTATCTAAATAAACTGGGGATGATTACATTCTACGGACCCTCCGTTATGGCTGGGCTTGCCCAACTAAAACACTTGCCTTCTGCATATACAGAGCATTTGCATTCGATCTTCTTTCGTAGTGAGTATCCGTACAAATATAAACCTTATTCAGAGTGGACAAATGGCTATGAGGATTGGAACAACTTGGATACGTTGGGGGAGTGTAAAGAATTTCATGATAATTCGGCTGGCTGGAAATATCTCCAAGGGGCAGACAAGGTGCAAGGGGAGCTTTGGGGAGGTTGTATTGAAGTATTGGAGTTCTTGAAATCCACCCCTTATTGGGTTGACCCAACTTTTTGGAAAAAGAAAATACTCTTCTTTGAAACTTCGGAAGAGAAACCTTCTCCGATGGAAATCGGCTACATGCTGCGCAATTATGGCATGCAAGGTGTATTTTCAAAGGTAAATGGTGTCATGTTTGGCAGGCCAAAGGATTATTCAACAGATGAAAAAGAAGAGTTAAACAAAATCATTATAGATGTAATAAGTGGAGAGTTTGGTGCAAGCTATTTACCTATCGTGACAGACGTTGACTTTGGTCATACGGATCCCAAGCTGGTGTTACCTTTAGGTGGGAAAATAGAATTAAATCCGTTGACGAAGGAAATTACTTTGCTGGAAAACCCATTTGATATGTATAAGAATGAAAGCCACGAGGAGGAAGAAGGTAAAGGAGGAAAGTAAATGGATATAAAAGGACTTAATCACTTTTTATTTTCCGTTTCCAATTTAGAAAAATCCATTGCATTTTATGAAAATGTATTTGATGCGAAGCTTTTAGTGAAAGGAAAAAATACCGCATACTTTGATTTACAAGGAATTTGGCTTGCGCTCAATGTAGAAAAAGATATTCCACGCCATGAGATTATTCAGTCCTATACCCATATTGCCTTCACCATAGAGGAAGCGGATGTTGAGAAAATGTACAGAAAGCTAGTAGATTTAAATGTAACTATCTTATCTGGCAGACCAAGAGACAAAAAAGATAAACAATCGATTTATTTTACTGATCCAGATGGTCATAAATTTGAATTTCATACAGGCACATTACAGGATCGAATTGCTTACTATAAGCAAGAAAAACCGTATATGGAATTTTACGATTAATTGGGAGGGCGGAGGATGGCAAAATTAGATGCAAGGAAGGCTGCACAGAAAATTATTGAGAAGAAATATCCACATTGTAATGGGGCGCTGCTCGCAGGAAGTGTAGTTCGTGGGGAGGCAACGAATACATCTGATCTCGATATCGTCATTTTTACAGATGAAACCTTTTTCTCTTACAGAGAATCTTTTATTGAGTTAGATTGGCCTGTGGAAGCTTTTGTACATAATTTCAGTTCCTATAAGCAATTTTTTAAAAGTGATAGGGAAAGAGCCATTCCGACCTTACCTAGAATGGTAACGGAAGGGATCGTTTTAAAAGAAGATCCAAGATTGCATTCTATTAAACAGGAAGCGAATGAGCTCCTGGAAGCTGGCCCTGAGAAATGGACATCAGAGATGATCGACATCAAGCGCTATTTTCTTACCGACATGCTGGATGATTTTATTGGCAGTGATACAAGGGGAGAAGAGATTGTCATCGCAGGAGCTTTAGCGGAAATGATCAGTGAATTTACGTTAAGAGCAGAGCAAAGATGGCTTGGAAGCTCCAAATGGGTTGTCCGTTTACTCAAGCAATACGATGAAGCATTCGCCGAAACATTTATTGAGGCATTTGATTTATTTTATAAAACAGGGGAAAAAGGACCTGTGATCCAGCTTGTTGACACGGTGCTACAGCCATATGGTGGCAGGCTATTCGATGGTTTTTCTATTGGCAAACTATAAAGTATTCGGGATTCTTGATAAGTTTATTAGAAATAGCGCAAGTCATTTATAAAACAGTAGCAATGAATAAGTTTTTTTAAAAGGGGGAGTTAGAATGGATGCTACGTTTAAGCTGGAAAATGCAGTTTTTAACTATCGGGTTGCAGCAATAATGGTGGAGAAAAATCATCTCCTTTTACACAAGCAAGTAAACGACAACTATTGGGCACTTCCTGGTGGGAGGGTAAAAGTTCTGGAAGATTCTCAAGCTAGTATTAAAAGGGAAATCAAAGAGGAATTAGATTTTAATATAAATGTGGATAATTTGGTTTGGATAACAGAAAACTTCTTCGAATATGATCAGCGGAATTATCACGAGATCGGTTTATATTATTATGTTTCTCTCCAAGAGGGAAGCTATACCCTCGAGAAAGAAAGCTTTTACGGGGAAGAAGGAGATCGCTTGATTTACAAGTGGATCCCACTAGAAGATCTACATAATATCCAACTTCGCCCTGAATTTTTAAAAACCGCATTAAAAGAAATACCGACAAAGCCTGAGCACATTATTATTAAAGATTAAATTGCTAAAGTGAGCGTGCTGTAAGTGAGTTAGGAAGCATGACGGACATAGTGAGGAGGAAATCGCATGTAAATGTCTATCATAGTGGAGATGACGGACATTGCGAGCAAAAAAACGTCCGTGAATGTCCTTCACATTATCTGAAAAAGAACTCAAATTATTGTATGTATATTTTTCATATCAAGTATTAATTAAAAGGAGCACGCTAATGTCTATTACACCTATAACTGATCCAAATCAAGAAAATGAACCTCCCATCCTGGTTCCGTTAGACGGAGGTTTAATTGATGCTATGGTCATTCCTGCTTATTGCTTAAATTGTGAAAAGCAATTGAGTCATTTTTTTCATTACAAGGGTTCTCGTTACGGGCAGGTTGGGGAAATTGTGTGTAACCATTGTCAATCTATCATTTATTGCACGGATCATGATAATATACAACATTTCATCTACATGAGTCCGGAAAATTATATGAATCCGTTTATCTAAAATAGGCGAGAAAACCCCCACTTCAAGGAATGTGAAGGGCAAATCCCAGTGAGTAAGTGGTGGATGAATCGCCTTCAGACAAGGGATAGCTTCAGCTATCTCGATTGTCCGACTGTTCGAGCGCGTATTGAATGAGGTAGATAATTGTTTGGGTACGAGTCGTAAAACCC
>NZ_BAZS01000011.1 GCF_001310895.1 Virgibacillus halodenitrificans JCM 12304
CCGTAAGACAAATTTATTATATCCCTTACATCGCGGGGTGGAGCAGTTCGGTAGCTCGTTGGGCTCATAACCCAAAGGTCGCAGGTTCAAATCCTGCCCCCGCAACCAAATTAATTCAACTAACTACATTGATTTACATCTGTGCTAGTTGAATATCAGTAGTACTTTGGAGTGCAACCAAATTAATTCAACTAACTACGTTAACTGATTACTAGGCTAGTTGGTAAATTATTAATAATGGTCCGGTAGTTCAGTTGGTTAGAATGCCTGCCTGTCACGCAGGAGGTCGCGGGTTCGAGTCCCGTCCGGACCGCCACTTTTAAAAAAATACATAGAATATAACTAACCACACATGAATTCTTTTAAAGAATATCATGTGTTTTTTAATGTATAGGAATCCCTATCAAGTTATATCTTGTACATTTTAGGGTGTAAACTATCTACTTAGTTATAAAGAAATAATGATACCTTTTTCATTTTAGTGTTTTTTTTGCTATCATAAGTATAGTTACTGAGAAAATGGTGATAGTTATATGGATGAATTTGCGTTTATCGATTCAATTAAACAACGCTCTTATAAACAATCCTCTCTTTTGAAGGGGATTGGGGATGATGCTGCAGTGTTTCGTCAAACTTCTGAAGATATTGTCACTGCAGTGGATACATTTGTAGAAGGAGTCCACTTTTCCAGAGATACAATGCAACCATTTCACATTGGATATCGTGCGCTTGCTGCCAATATTAGTGATTTAGCAGCAATGGGTGCTACTCCAGCTTTCTTTTTAACATCTATCGTTAAACCGGAGAGTTGGCATGTACAAGAAGTGGAAGAGGTATTTATTGGTATGAAGGAGCTAGCGAATTCATACGGAATGGATTTAATAGGTGGTGACACCGTATCAGGTAAAGAATTGACTATATCTATTACTGTAATAGGATATGTACCAGGTGGAAGGGCTCGTTATCGTAGTGTTGCTCAAAAAGATGATATTGTTTTTGTAACTGGTACATTAGGCGATTCGCGTGCTGGTCTTCATCTGTTAACAGAAAATGATTTATATGAACATACTGAGTTTTTTATTCAGCGCCATCGCACTCCTACTCCAAGAGTAGAATTTGCTAAAAGCTTAATCAATATATCTCGCATCGCATTAAATGATATCAGCGACGGAATTGCTAATGAAGCAGCGGAAATTGCAGAAGCCTCTAATGTTGGAATGCTGCTGTATGATGAAAGTATTCCAACAAGCTCATTTTTCACCCAATTTTCTATGAAGCAACAACATGAGTGGAAGTACTTCGGTGGAGAAGATTTTGAATTAATGGGTACTGTATCGAGACAGGATTGGCCTTCTGTTAAGCTGGCTGCAGAAAAGACAAATACAAATTTATCTGAAATAGGAATTGTTACTGAAAAGAATAAAAATAGTAACGTCTTTATAATGAAAGATAATATAAAGCAGGGTTTAAATAAATGTGGATACACCCACTTTAGGTAGGTGAAGCTATTGAGTACACATATCATTAAGGCAAGTACAGAGGAAGAAACAAAGCATCTTGCTGAAAAGTTGGCAGTTTTACTTAAGCAGGAGACGTTATTACTTTGGAAGGTGATCTTGGTGCAGGGAAAACAACCTTTACGAAAGGGCTGGCTGAAGGTCTTGGAGTAAAAAGAAGTGTCAGCAGTCCTACTTTTACTATAATTAAAGAATATGAAGGAGAGCTTCCACTTTATCACATGGATGTCTACCGATTGGAGTATTCTGATGAAGATATAGGGTTTGATGAGTATTTTAATGGTAATGGTATTTCCGTTGTTGAATGGGCGACTTTTATTGAGGACTATCTTCCTGATGAACGTTTGAATATTAATATTTCTTATATTGACGAGCAAAGTAGAGAATTAAAATTCCAAGCAGTCGGTACGCATTTTGAATGGGTGTTGAATGAGTTAAAAAGGTAAAAAGAAATTGTTTGAAGTTAGAGGATGAACTGAACTTCAATGAGGAGTTACATGTATGAGTATATTGGCTATAGATACATCCAATCAAGCATTGGGTGTTGCTATTTTAAATGAAGAAAAAATTATAGGTGAGTTTACTACAAATATTGCTAAAAACCATTCATTAAGATTAATGCCAGCAATTGAACAGTTGATGAAAGAGGTTAATGTGGAGCCTCAGTCGTTGGAAAAGATAATTGTGGCTAAAGGGCCGGGTTCTTATACAGGTGTACGGATAGGTTTAGCTACTGCAAAAACAATGGCTTGGGCATTGGATATACCAGTTGTAGGGGTATCAAGTCTTAAAGTACTAGCCCATCAAGGACGCTTTTTTCAAGGGTATATTTGTCCTTTTTTCGATGCTCGACGTGGATTGGTCTATGCAGGATTATATCAATTGAAAAATGGCGAGATCCAACAAGTGTGGGATGAAGTAAATATACCTATAACTGATTTGTTATCTAAGCTTGCTGATGAGAATAAAGAAATTCTGTTTTTAAGTCCAGATATCGAAATCCATCGGGAAAATATTATTTCTTTAGTAGGAGGTCGTGCAGTTATCCCAGAGATGGCTTATCATATTTCACGTGCCTCCCACATAGCACTTGCAGGGTTAAATGAAACCCCGCAGTCTACACATGCTTTGACTCCAAATTATCTGCGTTTGGCAGAAGCGGAGGCAAAATGGTTAAATCAGCAGAAGGAAAAAGAAGAAAATGGCTGAAATCGTTATTCGTAAGATGCATATTATTGATGTAGATGCTGTTATGGAAGTAGAGAACGCCACCTTTTCCACTCCCTGGACCACAGACATATTTTATCAGGAGCTCGTCGATAATGATTATGCTCATTATTTTGTGATGGAAGCAGATAAGAAAATTATTGGTTATGTTGGTCTGTGGCTTGTGATAGATGATGCGCAAATTACAAATATCGCCATTATGCCAGGTTATCGTGGTAATAAACTTGGAAAGAAACTATTTGGGTTTACTATTCAACAGATACTCTTGCTCGGTGGGACACGTCTCTCCCTGGAAGTACGAAAATCAAATACAATAGCACAAAGGATGTATCGTAAATTTGGTCTTGTTCCTGGAGGCATTCGAAAAAATTATTATACAGATAACCAAGAAGATGCTATTGTCATGTGGGTGAATTTATTATGAAAAAAGATACGTTTATATTAGGTATTGAAACAAGCTGTGATGAAACTGCTGTAGCTATTGTCAAGAATGGAAAAGAGATTATTTCTAACGTAGTTGCTTCACAGATAGAGAGTCATAAGCGATTTGGGGGAGTTGTGCCTGAGATTGCTTCCCGGCATCATGTGGAGCAAATTACTGTCGTTCTGGAAGAAGCATTTACAGATGCTGAGCTAACTTGGGATTCCATTGACGCCATAGCGGTTACAGAAGGACCAGGACTTGTCGGAGCATTATTAGTTGGTGTTAATGCTGCAAAAGCCTTAGCCTTTGCAAAACAAAAACCACTTATTGGTGTCCATCATATTGCAGGACATATATACGCCAATCGACTTCAGAATGAATTTGAATTTCCTTTACTGGCTTTAATTGTTTCCGGTGGTCATACAGAACTTGTACTCATGAATGAACATGGGAAGTATGAGTTGTTAGGTGAGACAAGAGATGATGCTGCGGGAGAAGCGTATGATAAGGTTGCACGTATGTTAGAACTACCATATCCTGGTGGTCCGCAAATTGATCGTTTAGCCAAATCAGGCGAGGTGACTATTGACTTTCCACGAGCTTGGCTGGAGCAGGGAAGTTATGATTTCAGCTTCAGTGGTCTGAAATCATCTGTAATTAATACCATTCATAATGCCAAGCAACGAGGTGAGCTGCTCAGCAACGAGGATATTGCTGCAAGCTTTCAGGAGAGCGTTATTGATGTTTTAACAACGAAAACAGTAAATGCAGCCAAAGAATTTCAAGTAAAGCAGGTAATTGTAGCCGGAGGCGTTGCTGCAAATCAGGGTCTGCGCTCAGCTTTAGAAGAACAATTTAATCAGTTGAATATACCATTATTAATCCCTCCTCTCCACCTATGCACAGATAATGCTGCTATGATTGCCGCAGCAGGAACGATTGCTTATGAACAGGGTAGACGGTCAGGAATGGGTCTGAACGCAAATGCATCCCTGTTAATGAAATAAGAAAAGTTATGCACAGGTATGGGGATAATATTACTTATTAGTTATTAAATTAGGAAAAGAGTTGTGGACAATAAAAGTGGATAAGTATACAATTATCTGTGGATAGTGTGTATAACTTTGTTAACAACCTATCTTTGTTTATTTTGTAGCTCCTTTTATCTGTGGATAACTTGCATTAAACAATCGTTTGATTAAGCAAAAGAAATTTGGTGATTTGGTGTCAAAAAAACAATCTTATTATATACAGAACGACTTAATCTTTATCTTTTTCCTGTTTGTGTGCGTGAGCTTATTATCTATCTATAACGCGCAACAACTTGAACAATATGGTGGAGAGAACTTTGTATTAAAGCAAATTATCTGGTTTACAATCGGAGTATGCATCGTTGCTGCAATTCAATTTCTTGATTTAGACCAATTATACAAAGCTAGTATTTATATTTATGGGTTCGGTCTATTAATACTAGCTATTTTACTCGTAAGTCCGGAGAGTATTGCACGAGAAATAAATGGAGCTAAAAGCTGGTTTACATTTCCTGGCTTGTCACTACAGCCAGCTGAGTTTACAAAAATGGCTACTATTTTATTTCTAGCCGCTACGATTGATAAACATAAAACGAAGTATGGAATGCAATCTTTAAAAACTGACACGCTCCTATTAGTAAAACTTTTGATTATTATTGCCTTACCAGTACTGTTGATCATGGGGCAACCTGACTTTGGTACCGCAATGGTTTATCTATTTATTGCGGGGATGATTATTATTCTGTCAGGGATTGATTGGAAAATTATTATGACCTTGATTTTGGCAGGTGCTCTATTTGTTACCGCTGCTCTTGGATTTATAATTAAATTTCCGGATCTGGCCCAACAAATGGGTGTAGAAGCATACCAAATTGATCGAATTATGACATGGTTTGATCCATCTCAGCAATCCAGTGATGCGACTTTCCACTTCGATAGAGCATATATGGCTTTAGGTTCCGGTCAGTTATTTGGGAAGGGAATGGATAACCTGCAGGTTTCTTTTCCTGAAGCACACACTGATTTCATTTTTGCGGTTGTCGGAGAAAGCTTTGGTTTTATTGGCAGTGCACTGGTCATCTTTTTGTATTTTCTACTATTATACAAGCTGGTGACATTGGGATTAAGTGTTTATAAGCATAGCCCATTCGGTTCCTATTTATGTTTTGGATTTTTAAGCATTCTACTTATCCACATTTTTCAGAATATCGGTATGTCTTTGGGTATTATGCCGATTACAGGAATACCGCTCTTGTTGATAAGTTATGGAGGTAGTTCTGTCTTATCCACAATGATCGGTTTTGGGATTATATACAGGGTAGCAGTAGAGCACACCATTCATAATGATTATTTATTTAAATAAAAATGGCCCCGCCTTCTATAAAGGCAGGGGCCATTTTCTATTGACTTTAATAGGGATTATCCAAATGATTCACAAAATAGATATATTGCGAAGTAACTTGGTAGGGCTACAAACTCCCGTTTTAAAAAAATTCAATATAGCTAATTCCTAAAAACTTCTTTGCTCTCCAGCCAATAATTCATTCTGCGGCAGATTATCTTGCTCTGCAGCTGATTAATTCATTCTGCGGCAGATAATTTCGCTCTGCTGCCGATTAAATTGTTCTTCGGCTGATAATCTCGCTCTGCTGCCGATTAATTTGTTCTCCGGCCGATAGTTTAGCTCTGCTGCCGATTAAATTGCTTTCCGGCGGATACTCTCCGCTCTGCAGCTGATTGTCCCCACACTACTTCGGAGTTTCCTCCTACTATGAATATACGAGTTAACGTTTGCACCCCAACATTTGAAATAGAACCTTTGTTAATTAAATTTCCTCTTGTAATGCTGTCCATTCTTCCATCCAATTGTCTACTTGTTGTTTTAGTTCACTCGTTTGTTGTGTTAATTCAAGTGCTTTTTCGTGATCTTGGTATACTTCCGGTTGTGTCATTTTTTCTTCTAATTTCTCAATCTCAAGCTCCTGGTTTTCAATTAACTCTTCTAGTTCATTAATTCGCCGCTGCATCTTTCTTCTTTCGCTTTGCAGCTGCTTATCTTCTTTAAACGTTCTTTTTCTTTGATCGGTTGTGTTCACCGTTTCCTCTGTTTGCTGAAGCCTTTCCAATTCTGCTTGTTCTTCTTTTTTCTCAATATAATAGTCATAGTCGCCAAGATAAGTTGTAATTCCATCAGGATGCATTTCCGCAACTTGATCTGTAATTTTGTTTATAAAGTATCTATCATGGGATACAAAAATAATCGTACCAGGGAAGTCGTTTAACGCTGCTTCCAGTACCTCTTTACTATCAATGTCCAAATGGTTGGTAGGCTCATCAAAAATAAGAAGGTTTGCCTTTTGCATCATTAATTTGGCTAGAGCAAGTCTTGCTTTCTCACCACCACTTAATGAAGAGACCATCTTTAATACATCATCACCTGAGAAGAGGAAGTTACCAAGAACGGTACGAATGTCTTTCTCGTTTACAGTCGGATAGTCATCCCATAATTCCATGAGTACGGTTTTGGAAGAGGATAAGTTCGCTTGTTCCTGATCATAATAGCCAATCTGAACATTCGTCCCAAGCTGGATGGTGCCATTCTCTTGTTTATATTTTCCTAAAATAATTTTTAATAAAGTAGTCTTGCCTATCCCATTAGGACCAACCAATGCTACGCGTTCCCCACGGTTTACGTGGAGCTTTACATTGGTAAATAAATACTTTTCTTCTTCCGGATAACGAAAAGATAACCCATCTGCTTTTAACACATCATTCCCACTTCTTGTCGTAACCTGAAATGAAAAAGAAGCGGAAGCCTCATCACCAAGTGGTCTATCCATTTTTTCCATTTTCTCCAATTGTTTTCTTCTACTTTGTGCTCGTTTGGTTGTAGAAGCCCGTACAATGTTACGTTGGATAAAATCTTCCATCTTTTTAATTTCTGTTTGTTGCTTTTCAAACTCTTTAAGTTCCTTATCGTAATCGATTGCTTTTTGTTCGAGAAACTTGCTATATGAACCATGATATTTCTTAGTTTTATGGCGAGATATTTCATAAACAATCGATACGGTCTTATCTAAAAAGTACCTGTCATGGGAAACAATAACAATGGCTCCTGGATAACTAACTAGATAGCCTTCCAGCCAGCTGAGTGTATCAATATCCAAATGGTTGGTCGGTTCATCCAGAATTAGCAACTGTGGTTTTTTCAATAATAATTTACCTAATGCCAATCTTGTTTTCTGACCACCACTTAAGTCACTTATGGGTGTTTCATAATCTTTATCGTGAAAATGCAAGCCATTTAGAACAGCTTTAATGTCTGCTTCATATGTATAGCCGCCATCACGCTGAAATGCTTGCTGCAGCTCATCATACTGCTGTAGTACTCTTTCATATTCTCCATGCTTAACGTCGCAGCCTGTTCCATCTGTTGTTCCATCGAACGAATCTGCTTCTCAAGGCCGAGAAGGTGTTCAAATACATCAAGCATTTCAGCCCATATCGTTTTGCCAGATTCAAGTGTCATATGTTGAGATAGATATCCCATCGTTAGATCCTTTGGTTTTAAAAGCTCCCCACCATCATGAGAGAACTCTCCTGCCATAATTTTTAACAGGGTAGATTTGCCAGCCCCGTTTCTTCCAACAATAGCTATTCTATCATTATCTTTTACTTCCATTTTTATATTCGACAAAATCTCTTCTGCGCCAAATGACTTAGAGATCCCATTTAACTGCATTAATATCATTATTTTCACCTCATCCCTTTTAGTGTATCTCAAAATGAATTGGCGAGGCAATATTATTGTGAATTTAGTCACGACTTCCAGCCTTATTTCTGCTAGAATAGAGAAGAAGTTCAATGTATTGGAGATGAGCTTATGTCTGAATTCACGCATTTTAATGAACAAGGCAGAGCAAGAATGGTGGACATTAGTGAAAAGAAAGAGACAGAACGCACAGCTGTCGCAAGATCAAGTGTTCAAATGTCCGAAGAAGTTTATAAAAAAATTACTCAGAACGAGATAAAAAAAGGTGATGTACTAGCTGTGGCCCAGGTTGCCGGGATTATGGCAGCTAAGAAAACCTCAGATTGGATTCCAATGTGTCATCCATTACAGCTTAAAGGAGTGGATATTTCCTTTAATTGGCAGGTTGGCGAGAATTACTATGAGTTGCAGATTGAAGTGTTTGTTAAAACGAAAGGCAGCACTGGAGTAGAGATGGAGGCACTAACTGCAGCATCTGCCAGTGCACTTACCATATATGATATGTGT
This sequence comes from Virgibacillus halodenitrificans JCM 12304, assembly GCF_001310895.1. Classification (GTDB taxonomy): domain Bacteria; phylum Bacillota; class Bacilli; order Bacillales; family Amphibacillaceae; genus Virgibacillus_Q; species Virgibacillus_Q halodenitrificans. The sequence continues at coordinate 8,479 of NZ_BAZS01000011.1, forward strand.
AAAGCCGTGGATAAAGGAATGATTATTGGCCAAACATATTTACTGGAGAAAAAGGGCGGTAAATCTGGTGATTATCGTTTGGATGAAAGAAGGAATAACAATGGATCAAAATAAAATACCTCAGGCAACAGCAAAGCGTTTACCATTATATTATCGTTTTTTAAATAACCTTAATCAACAAGGGAAGAAAAGAGTATCTTCCAAGGAATTAAGTGAAGCAGTTAAGGTGGATTCTGCGACGATCAGAAGGGATTTCTCTTATTTCGGAGCTCTAGGAAAAAAAGGATATGGGTACAATGTGGAATATTTACTTGGTTTTTTCAGGAAAACACTCGATCAGGATGAGACGACAGAAGTAGCATTGATTGGTGTAGGGAATTTGGGTACGGCATTTTTGCATTATAATTTTATGAAGAATAATAACATCCAAATTCAAATGGCCTTTGATGCAGACCCGGAAAAAGTAGGTACAGATATAGGTGATGTACCTATTTACCATATTGATGAGTTAGAGGAGAAGTTAAACGGAATCAAAGTGGCAATTTTGACCATTCCAGCACATGAAACGGATCAGGTTACCGACAGACTGGTGGAGCAAGGTATTGATGGAATATTGAATTTCACACCCGCACGTATTACCGTACCTAATCATATTCGGGTCCATCATATTGACCTGGCCGTAGAGCTACAGGCACTTGTTTACTTCTTAAAGCATTATCCCTTACAAGTCGACCAGGCGGATAAGTAGGTCCTAAGAAATAAAATAAAAAGAAGAAGTAGCGTGTGAGAAGCTACTTCTTCTTTTTATTTTTCATTCGATAATGCAATCTAATTAGTCGAATACCTACCCCAATTTCTAATGTCGCAAATAGAGCAAGCACCATTGTTGTAACATTCCATATCGTATCTCCCGCGCTGATAATGGCAATATAGGTGAAAAATATTCCCATAGCGAAGTAGATAATTGCCATTGTCCTTGGTGAAATTTTCATGAATTTAGCCTCCAAAAATAATTGCTTGCAATTGCTCCAATTGCTGCTCCAGTTCTTTTGGATCTATATTAAACTGGGCAAGCACTACTGTTGTATTCATCGCCATGTGAACAATAATCGGAACAATGATCCGCTTTGTTTTTACATATAGGAAAGCAAATACAAATCCCATGGAAGCATACACAAGAAGATGTTGTGGCTCTCCATGAATGATCCCGAATATAAGGGCTGAAAGTAATGCAGCAATAATAAAATTTGTCCTTAGATACAGCTGACCAAAAATGATCTTTCGGAAAATAATCTCTTCCAATATTGGTGCAATAAGTGCAGGGATGACCATAAATAAGGGAGTTGCCCTTGTTACATCCATGATTAACTTAGTGTTTTCAGAACTCTGCGTAATACCGAATACTTTCATTTCGATTGTTGCTGAAATACCCTGAGCCAAAAAGGCCATGATGAGACCGATAATGGACCATGCAACTATTTCTCCCCCAGTAGAAGCATCTCGCTGACTTCCTTTTTTCATTTCAGGCTTCATTAAAAATAAAACAACAACCAAGCCGAGGATAAAGCTTATGATCGACCAGTAAACAACAGCTTGATGTTCTGTTAGTGGTAATAAAATGTAAAGCAGTGGGGCAAATAAGAGCCCTGAAAACTGCATGATTATATAAGAAATAATTACCCACCAATATCTTTTCGTCAAATCGCAACGATCCCTTCATGTGTTGGAATGCCTTTTGTTGGTAAAAAAGGTTTTGTTTAGTGTATGTTAGAAAAACAAGTTGTAGAAATAAACAACCTGTATCTAAATATTTTAGCATAAAATAGATTTTGCTTATAATAGAATGGTTTCGGAGGAGAAAAGAGTAAAAAACTAAAAAATTAATATATCTCCTACTTGCATTTTGTTATGGAATTATTTATCATAATAATTGGGATTAGCACTCGGCATATTAGAGTGCTAACAAATCAAAAATGAGAATAGAATTAAGGAGGCTTTCCACATGATTAAACCACTAGGAGATCGTGTAGTAATTGAGCTTGTTGAGCAAGAAGAAAAAACTGCAAGCGGAATTGTACTTCCAGACTCTGCAAAGGAAAAACCACAAGAAGGTAAAGTAATTGCAGTAGGTTCAGGACGTGTTACTGAAAATGGTGAGAAAATTGCACTTGAAGTTTCAGAAGGTGACCGCATCATTTTCTCTAAATTTGCTGGCACAGAAGTTAAATACGAAGGCAATGAATACTTAATTCTTCGTGAAAATGATATCTTAGCAGTAGTTAGCTAAAAATCAATGAATAAAGAATAAATATACTTATCAAAGATTTCAAGGAGGGCATTTACATGGCTAAAGAAATTAAATTCAGTGAAGACGCTCGTCGCGCGATGCTACGTGGTGTAGATACATTAGCAAATGCAGTTAAAGTAACTTTAGGGCCAAAAGGTCGTAACGTTGTTTTAGATAAAAAATTTGGTTCCCCACTCATTACAAATGATGGTGTTACCATTGCAAAAGAAATTGAACTTGAAGATCATTTCGAGAACATGGGTGCACAGCTTGTATCTGAAGTTGCTTCCAAAACAAATGATGTAGCTGGTGACGGTACAACAACTGCAACTGTACTTGCACAAGCAATGATCCGTGAAGGTCTTAAAAACGTAGCATCAGGTGCAAACCCTGTTGGCGTACGTCGCGGAATTGAAAAAGCAGTTGAAGTAGCTGTTAACGAATTAAAATCAATTACAAACCCAATTGAAAGTAAAGAATCCATTGCACAGGTTGCAGCAATCTCTTCTGGTGATGAAGAAGTAGGTAACCTGATTGCTGAAGCTATGGAGCGCGTTGGTAATGACGGTGTTATTACAATTGAAGAATCTAAAGGCTTCAATACAGAGCTTGAAGTAGTTGAAGGTATGCAATTCGATCGTGGATATGCTTCTCCATACATGGTTACTGACCAGGATAAAATGGAAGCAGTTCTTGAAGATCCGTATATCCTAATCACAGATAAGAAAATTGGTAACATCCAAGAAGTATTACCAGTACTTGAGCAAGTAGTTCAACAAGGTAAACCACTTCTATTAATTGCAGAAGATGTAGAAGGTGAAGCACTAGCAACACTTGTTGTTAACAAGCTTCGCGGAACATTCAATGCTGTAGCTGTAAAAGCTCCAGGATTTGGTGACCGTCGTAAAGCAATGCTTGAAGATATCGCTACATTAACTGGTGCAGAAGTAATTACTGAAGATCTTGGTTTAGATCTGAAGAGCGCTACAATTGACCAATTAGGTCGCGCTTCTAAAGTAGTTGTTACAAAAGAAAACACAACAGTAGTAGAAGGTTCAGGTAACCCTGAAGCAATCTCTGCACGTGTAGCACAAATCCGCGCACAAGCAGAAGAAACTACTTCTGATTTTGATAAAGAAAAATTACAAGAGCGTCTTGCTAAATTAGCTGGCGGTGTAGCAGTAATTAAAGTTGGTGCTGCAACTGAAACAGAACTTAAAGAACGTAAACTACGTATTGAGGATGCATTAAACTCAACTCGTGCAGCAGTAGAAGAAGGTATTGTTGCTGGTGGTGGTACTGCATTTGTTAATATCTACAATAAAGTAAGCGAGCTAAACCTTGAAGGTGACGAAGGAACTGGAGCAAGTATTGTACGTCGTGCAATGGAAGAACCAGTTCGTCAAATCGCTCACAATGCTGGTCAAGAAGGATCTATCATTGTTGAACGTCTAAAAGGTGAAAAAGTAGGCGTTGGTTACAATGCAGCTACTGGCGAATGGGTAAACATGATTGAAGCAGGTATTGTTGACCCAACGAAAGTAACTCGTTCTGCATTACAAAACGCAGCATCTGTAGCAGCTATGTTCCTAACTACCGAAGCAGTAGTCGCTGACCTTCCAGAAGAAGATGGCGCAGCTGGCGGCGGAATGCCTGACATGGGCGGCATGGGTGGAATGGGCGGCATGATGTAATATAGGTTATAAAACCTTGTTATATCAGTGTCCATAACCGATATGTTTGAATTTAGTGTCCGAAAAAGTGACCGATATTAGTTTTTGAAATTATAGAGGGGTTTCCATTGGGTTAGATTCATTGGAAGCCTCTTTATTTTTAATCTGGGAATTAATAATAAAAATAAGGTACTTAATCTTTTTGTTATGGCTGCTATACTCCTAGACAGGGATATTCCATCATTAAAAATAATTATTCCTATTGTAATTAAAAGGGGCATCAAATTATATCACTTACTTATATTTGATACCCTGTCTATTATGGGATTGAAACAGCTAATGTTGCAACAAATAAAGATAAAAAGCTTAAAGAGTTATTCATTTCTTTTGTTTGACACGACAAAAATGTTTTTAGTTTCTCTAATTGCCCTATCGAAAACCCTTTAATTATTTCGTAGCAGATACTTTCATTTTTAGATGCCAATAACTCTTTTGAAGTATCTCTAATTATTTCTTCTGTTACAAATTTGTTTAAATTAAACTTATCCATAATTCTTTCCCACCTGAACGTGCACAATTGAATTTTTTGTCAATAATCGTGTTATTAGAATGATATAATAAAATCTGAAATTTTTTTAAAAGTTATATACATAAAATTCGCTTATATATTACGTATATAATACTTCGTTCGTATGTTATCAATTAATAAGTTTCTTAGAGGTGTTTTTCATTAAGTTACTAAACTTAGTAGAAGCCTCTTTTTTTATGTTTTTAGTCATGTGAGCGTATATATCCATAGTCGTTTGTATATCGGCATGACCGAGTCTTTCCTGAATCTCTTTAATGTGAACACCAGCTTCAATTAGTAATGATGTATGAGTGTGTCTAAAAGAATGTGGTGTAATAACTTTTTTAATAGTTGTCTTTTTTAATAATCGTTGTAGTCGAATGGATATAGCTTTTATTGTTTTGGGATATCCTTCGTTAGTAGCAAAGATAAAGTCATGATCATTATAGAAGGGATTGTTTACCCTTTTGATCAGATTCTGTTCTTCTTTATGCTGCTGTAACAAGGTTATTAATAATTCGTCTATGGTTATTATACGTCTTGATGTTTTTGTTTTTGGCGTTAGTAATTGATATTTTAATTTGTTGTTAGTTGGATTATAATACGTTCTTATAACACGTAACGTATGGTTGTCAAAATCAATATCAGACCATTTCAAGGCAACCAATTCACCTACACGTAAGCCTGTATAAGCTAACATTGCGAAAACGACTAAGTCGCTTTCTAAGCCTTCGTCCTTTGTGATGGTTAAAAAATCCTCTAGTTCTTCTATTTCAAGATATTTTTCAGTAATCGAATTATCTTTTTCAAGATCCTCAACTGTTTCTTTTTTCTTTGGTAATATTATCTCTTCTGACGGTGAGACTTTAATTAATTTATTTTGGAACGCATACTGGAAAACCATGCTTGCCGAAGTATGAATACTTGAGACATAATTAGTGCTAAAATTGTTGGCTAATTTGTCTATGGTGTCTTGATAGGCTTTTTTTGTTATCTTTTGTATCGGAGTATTGCCAAAATCATTAAGAATATGTTTCAAAGCAATTTTTCTTGCTCTTACACTGCTGTCTTTAGCACCTTGTGAATGGTAATGGTTTTTCCAGTCAGTATATAATTCACCAAAAGTAATGTTAGATGGTTGAATATACTCTCCGTTATGAAATTGCCTTTCAAACAGGGCTGCGGCAAGTTTCGCATCTTTTTGGGTTAAAAAGCCTTCTTTTGCCTTTCTTATATCCTTGCCTGTTATCGGGTCTGTCCCCATGTAGGCACGAAATCCCCATCTAGTACCTTTTTTAGTCTTTTTTTTGTATATGCGAGCCATGAGCAGTCACCTACTGTAAGATATTATTGATCACTTTCTTCTTGATCAAAGAGTATTTCTAGCATTTTTATCGCTTTCTTTTTTTTATTTTTGTTTAATAGTTCACCTTTAAAATAAACCTTATCTAAATTGCTTAATCTAAAGTGAATATCATCGGTTTTGAGGTTTACTTCATTTTTAGCATTTTGTTTAACGAAATTTTCAGTATAAATTTCTTCATATTCTCTTTTTAGGTTAATTTCCTTTTCGGAGAGTTCTTTTTTATTAAAAGGATCCCACATTATTTGAATCTTATATAAATCGGGAACATCATGTCCATTTAAAATAGCATCAAAAACATTTGTGTCAAAACCTGCTGCCTCAAACCTATTAGTTAAAAATTCGAAAATATCATCTTCTCCATAACTCTTACCTAGTTTAATTAGGTCATCTATATTAGATGGTCCGTATTCTTCTATTATCCGTATTTTTTGTTCTGTTAAGCCAGTTTCGGTTGATAACTCATCTAATGTTTTTAACGAAAGAAGCCTTCTAGTAAATAAATAATATTTACCAGGCTTATTATGAAGCATATCGACAAGTAAGTCAGAATAATCAATATTCATAAAATTTATAGATGAAATTTTTTCTTCTAACTTCTGAAAATCGCCTCTATCAAATTTCAACCTAATAATTGAATCAAGAACTGGAATATCTAATTTGACATTTATTCCTTCTATCAAATCTAAATTACCTTTCATTTTCCCATTTTCTACATTAGATATATAGCCGTGAGTTAATCCAATATTATCAGCCAATTCTGATAAAGTCATTTTCATTTCTTTTCTTCTCTTCTTTAAATACTTACCAAATAAGTTATTATTCATAATTTCACCTCCGAAATAGTTTTTTCTATTATGTTATGGGTATAACATAACACTAAAATTAAAAGTTGACAACAATAACAACATAATGCTATGTTATAAACGTAACATACATACAAACTATTAATTTTAAAAATATAACAATAGAGGAAGGGAATTGCAGATGAAAGCTGTGGAAGTTAAACAATTAATTAAATCATCCGGATTAAAGCAGTGGCATGTTGCAGAATTTTATGGGTTGAGTGAAGGTAATTTCTGTCGCTTATTGCGTAAAGATCCATCAAAGAAAATACTGTCTAAAATTATGGAAGCTATTGAAACAGCAAAAGAAGTTTACGGAGACAATCAAGGTGGTGAAATTAATGATTAATATTGAAGTTGATCAGAAAACTATTAACAGTATGCTTGAAAAAGCAATTGACGAGAAAGTCGATGAAATTGTTAAACAAAAATATTTTTTAACTTACAGTGAATTATCTAAGTACTTAAATATTAGTAAACCAGTTATTGAAGATCGCTTAATAAAAAATGGATTAAAATACTATCGAGTCGGAAGTAAGTATTTATTTAAACGTGATGAAGTAGATGAGTTTCTGGATGATATGACGGCAAATATGACAGCAACAAATAATGATCTTAAGTTTTATCGTAGATTGCAAGAAGGGGCTAAGAATATATAATCTTATGCAAGTGGAAATTCTATTATGGAAAATTGATTAATTTCTTGAAATAAGGCTTAATAAGGCAAGAAGGTGGGGTGAGTAGATGTCAAAAGGCTGGATAAAATTGTACCGAGATATCAAAGATCATTGGATCTATCAAGAATCTAGGAAGTTTTCGAAATATGAAGCATGGCTAGATATGTTGATGAGTGCAAATTATAAAGATAATAAGTTTGTTTTGGGAAATGAATTAATAGAAGTGAAAAGAGGTCAGTTTGTAACTTCTATTCGAAGATTATGTAACGAATGGGACTGGTCGAATACGAAAGTGGTACAGTTTTTAGAGCTGTTACAAAAAGACGGAATGATAGAAGTAACTAAAGACACAAAAAAGACGGTTATAACCATTATCAAATATGACATCTACCAAACCTCGAACGACACAGAAAAAACGGAAAACACTCATGAAGACGACACAGAACAGATACAAAAACATACAAATAAGAAAGTAAAGAATGAAAATAAAAAAGAAGAAGAAATAAATAATGAGCGTCCGAATAACATTGCATACGAAATATTACAAGACTATTTAATAGAAAGAGAAATTGATCAGCAAACAATCAATCAAACTATCAGAGAATTAATGAATCGTAATATAGATTTGTTCTTAATGGATAATGTTGAAAAACAATTTGAACATATGATGGAGAAGCTGAATTATGGAGAAGTGGACAATCATAATGGTTTTCCTGTGTACTTTGCCAATGGACTTCAAATGCGGTCTATTCAATCAAACGCTAGTAGAAATTATCAAAAAGAAAAATTAAGAGAATATGAGATTGCAATGCTAGAAAAACGAGAAAGAGATACAAGCTTTTATTACAATTGGCTTGATGCCTAATTATGGGTTTAAAGCCTCTCAGATGGTTATCAGTCGTTTTTTGAAGGATTGCTAGAGGAGGAAATGTAGAAAAGGTGAAAAACGTTTATATGGCTTCTAAAAACTGTTTAAAGGCATAAGTCGTCTTTGAAACTCTTCCGTCAACTTTACACCTGGGTGTTTTAACTGATGAACAGTCAATTCTCCTTTTTGCGACTTCAAATTCTTTTTTATTTTTTCGTTGTTTGGAAATTCTATTTCTAGATAAGTAAGGACGTGTTTTGCAACACAAATTGCCTGCTCATTTAACCAAGTCAATTTGAATAATTAGTTAGTATTTTTTTTATTTCATTTCATAAGTTCTTATTATTTACAATTCTTATTTCTGGTTGCTTGTCTTAAAAGAAGCCACCATTTTGCTTTTTATAATCTATCCACTTTAGTTTAATAGGAAATCTATTAAATGCTATCATATGGGAATTAAAAATACCTACTTGTTTTATAGAATTTAAGCTTATTTGTTGCTTTTTCAATGTCTCAAATTCGGTTTTCTCATGTGATTCACTAGGTCATGATATGACAGAGTGCCCATTTATGTACACCCCCGACCGAGGGTGTACCAATGGGTGAAAGATAGCGTGCCGCTATCTTTCTAAACGTTGGCTAAGCCAATAGCCTACGGAAGAAACGATTAGTTAAAGGAGCAGTAGATAATGAGTACTTACTATCTAAATGTAAATATGATTAGTAGAGGAAAAGGACAATCAGCAGTTGCAAGTGCTGCCTATCGAAGTGGTGAAAATTTGTATTCAAAATTGGATATGGAAACAAAGGATTATAAAACAAGAAGTGTTCAACCAGATACATTTATTGAGGCACCTAAACATGCACCAGAATGGGTGTATAATCGTGAGAAATTATGGAACGAAGTAGAGTGGCATGAAAATAAATCTAATAGTCAATTAGCAAGAGAAGTAAGAGTTGCTTTACCGATAGAATTAGATAATGATATACAAAAGAAATTACTATCAGAATACGTTCATGAAAACTATGTCAGTCGTGGTATGGTTGCAGATATTTCAATTCATCGAGATGTAGAACATAACCCTCATGCACATATCATGTTGACAGTCCGACCTTTTAACGATAATGGAGAGTGGGGAGCAAAACAGAAGCGAGAATATTTGAAGGATGAAAATGGTGACTTTATTATCAAAGCAAATGGAAAAAAGAAACATAAAAGAGTTGATCTAACTGACTGGGATAAGATAGCAACATTAGTAGAATGGAGAAAAAATTATGCTGAAAAGGTAAACCAATACTATAAAGACTTTGACGTAAATGAGAGAGTATCACATGAGAGTTATGAAAAACAGGGACTGGATAAAATACCAAAGCATAGATTAAATCGAACTGAATATGCTATTGAGAAAAAGGAAAAGGACAAGGCAGAAAAGGCAGGAATGCTTTATATTCCAAAAACACATTTTGCAAAGTTAAATCAAGAAATAGAAAGTAATAATTATGATATATATAGGCTTAATGAGAGTATTGCTTACCTAAATCACAATCATGAAACCATTAAGAATATAATGTATAAGGAATTAAATAACTTAAGAGCTAAACGCTCTTTATCTGACGAAGATTGGTTATCTCTTAGAGTAGTAACTAAAACTGTTAAAGAACATGTTGATATTAGTAATGCGAAAGACAACCTAAAACGTATGCATAATTGGAAACAAAAAATGCAAAGAGAAAGACAATCTATTATGTCATACGGTAAAACATTAGAGAAAGCAAAAATTGTTTATAAAGATAATCCGAAAGATGTAATGATGTATGGTTTTAGCGCGAGTAAATTTGAAGTAGACTATCAATCCAAACATAAAGAATATAAAGAGAAAGTTAAACAATACTCTACTAAGATTAATGCTTATCGAGAACTTATTAAACATTCAGAGAGAGCCTATGATATTCAGAAAAAGTTTACTAATGAAGAATTTGCTTTCCTGTATCCTGATTATGCTATTAAATTAGGGGATAACAATAAGGCAATGGAATTGAAGTACTCTTATGTAAAAAAGTTCGAAAATGAAGGTGTATTACAGCGTGAAATACTTGAGTTGGAATCAGGTATTGGCAAGTATGATGATAATTATGTTATTGCAGATGAACTATTAAAAGACTGGAAAGAAAACAAAAATAGTTTAGTTATTTTACAAAGAATGAAAGTTAAACATCAACGAGAATATAAAGCACAATATCATGGAGATTGGGATTCTGAAAGAGTATTTGATAAATCCGTTCACTATTCAAATACTAATGAACAAATTAAATCTAAGGAAAATCAAAAAGATATAATAGAAAATAGGATGAATGATCATCTAAAAATTTTGTATCCTGAAATGGATGATAGCATTTTAGAACAAACTCCTTTACGGTCAAAAGCTAGATTATTAGAGTTACATGTTAGTGAAGAAAATACAGGTCAATTGTCCAAAGATATACGTATTGTTGAAAAAGAAATTAGGTTCGATTTACAAAAGGATAATAAGCAAAAAGATAATGACAATTTAGAACAATACAACATTGTTTCATCATCATCATCATCAAGTGCCGGAGATCTATTCGATATGATAGTAAATAATGCACAACATAACGAAGGTATTAAAGATGGTTTGAAACTGAAAAGGCAAAGGGATAGGAAAAGTAATAATAAGGTTAGGAAACAACGTATGGACATTGGAGACAATGAATTATAAAAAGGAAAAAACAACTTTCCTGAAAAAAGTGTGTCAGTCAACAAAACTACGGAAGGTATGACTCTCACATAGTTTTGTTGACTTACGGGGATACAATGTATATTTTAATCTTTTTAAAGAATCAGTTCACATTACATTGTATTGGACTCTTGAATACACATAGGATTTATATAAGTAATATGAAATAACCAAATGTAATTGAACTTATTTATAAGGTCCTAAAAATCGAACACCGTTAAAGTGAATTAAATGAGTTGGGGCGTCCGCCACCCATACTTCTGTCTCCCATGAAATTTCGCCAACATATCTTGCCATTACCGAACGGTTAGGAAATGCAGTAACATAAACAATACCTACTATGGAATCTTTAAACAATCTTGATAATTCTTCATGTCTTTTTCCGTCGACTGGACCATGACTAGTTACAGATTCAACAAGTATAAGCCAATTTTTATCAGGGTAATACAATACTACGTCAGGCATCTTCCCGTGGGAATCTATTGTGATCCCTAGTTCCTTCAAAAGCTCTTTATCAAAATAACCCATCTTTTCTCCTGTATCACCTGCATATATTAATTTACTACCAGGTACATAACCAGGTGCAAATTCTTCAATTATCGCCTTAATTAATATGCTGTGTTCACCGGGGGTAATATATATTTCTTTTTCTTCTGCAATCTGAACTGGTACTTTGTTTTGTTCTCTCTCTTTAGCATATCTTTCAACCAAGGTCTGTCTATTAGAAAGATAATTTGTTAAAGCAGAATCCCATTGAGTAGTATCATATTTCTTGATTAAGCTTAAAGTTTCTGGTTCTATTTGATAGACGGCTTTAGGACTATTAACCGCCCTTGTGAGATCATCTGGATTGTATAAAGCTATTCCAGCAGAGACAAACTGGTGCATCGTAAATCGCCTAAATGTTTCACGGGAGTTAGGTGCGTATAATTTCCCATAACTTTCCTTTGCAAATTCCATCATGGGTGTAATACCTATTAAAGGACTGGTTGCATCAGACCAAGCTTTGTCCTTGGTGAGGTTTAAAAGAGCAAGCAGACACAACCCAGAACGCTCATTTTGCTGTGCTCTAGGTAATCCTAGACATTTGATAATGTGTATTGCTTGTTCGATGTTTGGATGTAGGCTTTCACTCAATTTTTAACAACTCCTCTAATTTGTCATCTATATCTTCTTGTTTTAGCTTATCAGTATTGAGTATTAACCATCGACCTAATTGTTCCAATTTATTAGTACTCGGGAATTTCATTGTTCTAAGATCTGTTGCATTTACTTGAGTATGTCCATTAAATATTCTAAAGTAATTATCTACTTGTGTTGTACTAAGATAAGCATATAATCCGTAAGCTATTTCAGTTGAAATTCCATGTTTTTTAAAGTGAAGTACATTTAGCCCGTTTTCAAATCCAACTACTGGATAATCTACGCTGTCCTGAGTTAATATGCCTGCAACTATCCTTCGTTTCTCTTCTTTTGAAGAAAACCTTTTTACTACTACATAGTTTCCAATTGGATATAACCACTTTTCTACCCTTTCATTCCTAACTATCGCATTAGGCTTTTTCATTTCCTTTGGATATTCTACTTTAGTGCTTATAAAATGATTCGGGTAGAACAGAGGGACTGTTCCTTCTTCTGGCATTTGCCTTAAGTTCTCTTTAACTCTAAAATCTACAACCGGCCCGGTCGATACCTCTATATTTAATTCTTGAAGTGAATAACATACAGAAGGGAATTTTTCTATAATAGTTTCTTCATTTGATGTGTTTATATGGATGAATTTTTCTATATCATTAGGTTGAACGATTTTTTCAAATGGATAAATATACTCAGTGTAATCAGAAAAAGTATCATCAGTAGAAATAGAAATAGTTACATCTTTTTGTTTACCATTACGCTCTAACATTAAAATTACATTTTCTTGTAGAACTTCGTCATCTCTAAATGCCTTGTTTCTCGATTCAAACAGATGCATATGCTTTATAGAGGTTTTTTCTAAAAGAAGTTCTCTGAAATTCCGGAAATACGGTCCGTTACAAAAACTCCTAGGAACGATTGCCACAATTTCACCACCATTATCTGTTAGCAAAATTGATAAAGCTAAAAATGCAGAATATAAGTTGCCTGTTTCAATTCCTACACTTCTTAGGATCCTACGATAACGAGAGTCACTTTTAAACTTTTTATATGGTGGATTCAAAATCACATGTGTATACCTATTCCTATGATGGTCAAAAAGTGAGTTTTCTTCGATTATATTAGCCACTGCCCATTCAATAAAATCATCAATGATGATTTTACTATCTAAATTAATTTTCTCTTCGAACAGTGACAAAGTATTGTATATTCTTGGCTCTAATAATTCATCTATTTCAAATAAATTAACAGTTGCTTTATTACTTAAATTCTCTTCAATCAACCTAACAAGAACAGCACTAGTTAATGAACCTATGCCTGCCCCTGGATCGAGGATTTTTGGACATTTCATCTTTTCCTTACTAAAAAGAGAAGCCATAAATTGTGAGATATTTGAGGATGTAAAAAACTGTCCTAACTCTGACTTACGTTTAAGAGATGCGTTAATCTCTAGTCTGGTTTTATCTATACTTTGGAGAATTTGAGTCATAATTACACTTCCTGACATATTAACATTTAACTTTATTCATTTTAACATTAAAAATTAATATAATCACACAAAACTCGTTGTTAGTAAACAAAGAGAGCTTAAAGAATAGAATGAGTATTTACTACTATTCTTATTTATACAAAAATAAGAATGTTATAATATACATATCTTTGTTCGAATAGGAGTGTAAAAAAATATGTATGTCTCCGATTTGTATATTAGTAACTTTAGAAGTATTAAAAACATCCATATCCCGTTGGGTAAAGGTAAAAATGTTATTGTTGGTAAAAATAACTCTGGCAAAACTAATATCATTAAAGCACTTAATTTAATACTGGGAGAAAAAACGCCAACTGCAAATAGTTTTGAAGAGAGGGATTTTCACGTTAGTAAGACAGAAAGTGAAAGTAATACTCGTGATTTGGAAGAGATATTTATAGCAGCAAAATTAGCAGGTAGTGATTTTAATCAAGATGAACTAAAAAAGGTGAAATATATACGTGAGCATATGTTTGGACAGGGTGATTGGTTAAAGATTAATGAAAATTATGAGTTTGAATTGAATGATTTCTTTAAAAAAGATATTGACCAATTTGAATCAAAAGAGTTCGATACATATAAAGAAAGCGATATTAAAAACTGGGGGAAAGAGATTAATGAGATAGTTCTGTATGTTTATGTTAAAAAGGATGATGCTAACATCGAAGTTATTAATGGATTAGCAGTAAACAAAAATAATTATGAAAAATATTTAAGGTGCTATCCAGTTACTAATAGTTTGAGAGATGCTTTAATTACAAGTGCAGTAGTTCCCGCATTTAGAGAGCCGGATAATGAATTAAAATTAAATAAATGGAATTGGTATGGAAAATTAATGAACAAAGTGTGGATGAACAAAAGTGAAGAGTCAAATTCTGAAATAGAAGATATGAATACAAGGTTATCCATTCTTAGTAATAGAGTTTTTCAAAATACAAGTAATGAGTTAGAGGATATATTACAAAGTTTGTTTAGCTTTGAGGAAGTCTCTTTTAGAATATTACCAAAGGATAGTAAAGAGTTATACAAGAATATTCAATTGTATATTAATGATGGAATAGAATCTCTTTTAAGTGATAAAGGTACCGGTATACAAAGTGTAACCGTAATAACCTTATTTAAATATTATTGTAAGCATTTCCACAATAATCACTCTTTATTGGCAATAGAAGAACCAGAACTATATTTACATCCTCATTCTAGAAGAATGTTGTCTAACGAATTAGATGAGTTCGTTACGAGTGGAAACAATCAAGTAGTCGTTACTTCTCACAGTCCGGACTTTTTAAGAAACACCGAAATTGAGAATATAATCGTGGTCAGAAAATCTCTACATAATAATTCTACCCAAGCTTTTAAACTTGATGATAATGAGGATAGAGTACAAGAGATACAGAAAATAAAGCAATTTTTATGGGGGAGAAATTCAGAGATATTTTTTGCTGAAAAGGTTATTTTAGTTGAAGGCGGAGAAGAATACATAATCCCTATAATTGCTGATACATTATATAACCAAAAAGGAATTTTAGATATTGAAAATATATCAGTTATAAACGTTGGAGGAAAAAGCCAATTTAAAAGTTATATTAAACTTTTTAATGATTTATCTATTGATTATAGAGTTATAGCTGATTTTGATTTTTTGGAAACAGGAATTGAACAATTAAGTGAGTTTTCTCCTCATTTTAATTCACACCAATTGAGTGATATTAGATCAATTATTAGTGATTATAGTGAAGGGTTTGAGAAAAATAAAAAAATAAGTAATAAATTATTAAACGCAAATCAACAAGATGCAAAAGCTTTATGCTATTTATTAGATGAAATGTGTGAAAAAGAAGAATTTCTTGAAGAGCTGAAGAGTCTGTGGAGTTATTTGCGACCAAAGGTAAGTAAGAAAATTAATTATCATGATTTAATGGACAATGATAAAGCAATAGAAATGGTAAAAGAATTCTTGTACAACCTCCGTAAAGATAATATTGTAATTTTAAAGGGAGGGGAACTAGAGGATTTTTACAGGGAACAAGCTTTTAAGATATTTGAAGAGTCAGCAGTAAGGGGAAAAGAATTAAGAGTATTAAAATTAGCAGAGTTAATCCGTGAAGGCAAATATGATTTATCTAACGTGATAGATATCACTGAATATGTAGAGGCAATTTATGATTTTACAGCAAGGTCTCCTAGTTGTAAGTTAATATCTTCATGTAAATTAACTTTTGAATAAACTAAAATATAATTTATTAAGTCTTATTATTAGAAAACTAATTAGTGAACAAGTATAAATGAACAAAACATAGATTGAAAATGCTGTGTTTTAGTTTGTTCAAGTTGAGTGTACCCTAATTCAACAGTTCATTCAAAGAGCTAATAACTCCATTGTTAGAGATTATATGAATTAAACGTTTTTAATGATTACAGCCATTGAAATGTACCACCTCTCACACTATATTTACCACTACATAAATTAACCATTGTATTACGTAGTAGGCTAAATACTGTGCAGAAAAGTATATCCAAATTATGGAAGAATAATTAACAAGTTAGTGAATTTTTCCTGCTACTTGTTTTAGTTTAGAGTTGTCGGTGTCTAATTTTTAGGATAATTCAATTTAAATTATGTTTGAAAATATAAAGAGAAAAAAACACTTTGAAATATAAAATCCACTAAAAATGTTATAGTTACTGTTTCTGCTAGTTTAGATACTGGACATTTAAAAATAGATTTCATATATAGGAATAAGCCCCTCTTGCGATTTAAAGCAGGAGGTAGTTTCGTACAAGAAATTATAACAACGTTAAGTGGTTCATGTATATTCCATATGATAAAATGTAGTCAAACTAGGTAGTGGAAGATATATATATTGGAATGGGGGGCGATAGTTTGAGCGGAACATTGATTTACTCATATATTGAAGATATCGCTAAAAGGCTTCATGATCCAGCATTGCATGGTGCTGCGTCAGTCATGGTAGGCGCAGGGTTTTCAAAGAATGCTGATGTAGTTGATGATGAAACATCTGCACCAAATTGGGAAGAACTTGCAGTATCAATGTTTGAAGTGTTATATAAGAAACCTAGAAATAAAGCAGATATTAAAAACTGGGAAATTCAAAAGATCAAGAAGACTTCAGGAAAAAATGTATTGAAACTGGCAGAAGAGTACAAATCTGTTTTTGGGAGAAATAAACTTAACAAATTCATTGAAGGCAACATCAATGACGATAAGTACATTCCGGGTGATCTGCACAAGAAGCTCCTTTCATTGAATTGGAGGGATGTATTCACCACCAATTACGATACTTTACTGGAAAGAACAATCGATAAAATTAACGTGAAATTCAACTACAAGATTCTAACAAATCAAAATGATCTGCCAGGAAGCACCCATCCAAGGATAATAAAACTTCACGGTAGTGTCGATAGTTCAAAAAACTACGTTATATGTGAAGAGGATTATCGTATCTATCCAGTTCAATATGCACCACTTGTAAATACAGTACAACAAGCCATGCTTGAAACACAATTATGTTTAATTGGATTCTCAGGAGATGACCCAAACTTTTTGAGTTGGCTTGGGTGGCTCAGAGACAATATGGGTGAAAACTGTCCTGCTATTTATTTAGTTGGCTTATTTCAAAACATGAGTTCTGCCGAGAAAATGACACTTGAGAACCAGAACATTACAATTATAGATATTGGGGATATTTTTGATGAAAAAGAGAATGTAGGGCATTATGAAGCTTTAGAAGCATTTTTAAATAAGTTGACTGAGTATGGGCAAGAAAAAGAAAAAATCTTTGAACCAGTTCCTTATAAGAACTTGCAGTTTAAACAAGATTTTCACAAATCTATTGATGATAAGTATTTTGAAATTATGGAAGAATTTTTATGTAGGATGAAGGATAAGACAAATGGGTACTTGGCTTTCCCAAATACCCAAGAAACAGAAAGTTTCATAGATTCGTTAAAAAAGCACTTCATTGAACTACTTAAATTAAAACCTAGCGCCCAGCAAGTTAATACATTATCAAAGATTGTGTATTTATTGAGACGAAGTTACTCAATTTTGGAGGATCCCGAAGCAAAAAAAGTGAAATCTTTAATAGACGCATTTAAAGAAGAGAAATTGAGAACTGAAAAATCTCTTCTTACATCATGGGTTGACGTAGCTCTCTATTTAATGGAAATGTACCGGATAGATGGAAGGGACCAAGATTATAATAACTTGTTATCAAAAATAGAGAAGGCAACATCGAATCTTGATGGCTATTCTAAAGAAGAACTGCTAATAGAGAAATGCAAGTTCCTTATTGCATCATTTGATTACACTCAAGCTGTTGAAGAAATAGAAAGAATTAATCATGGTGTCGCCTTGGATATACAGTTAAAAAAGGTTTTTTTATATAAGCAAATTGGTGAAGAAGAAAAGGGAAAAGATCTATTAAGAAAAGCTTCAGCGGCTCTGGCCCAAAAAAAGTATTCTGAGCATAAAACCGCTTCACTCAAAGGGTATCTAAACTTATGTGCGAGATCTTTGATGTCTGGAATGAGAGAGCCATTTGATGATAGTTTCTCGGATAAAGAGTATTATTCAAATGGCTATAACGTAAGAAATATATATAACCAAATAAAAAATGATGTCAGTAATTCGCTTTTGCTTGCTTACAATGAATCAAGGGGTGAAAAACCTGGTTTCAATCCAGGTACATACAAAATTAGTTTTGGGACAGCAACCAAAAAAGAACAGGATGCTGTATTTAAGCCTTTAAAATATGTAATGTTTCAGGATCTATTATGTTTACCGAATACTTTTAGTGATCATAAAGAAATCCTGGCATTAGCTTTAAAGGGGATAATTCCAACAAGTTCAATTCCAACTTGGAAATGGTCATCAATTATCCGTACCAATGATAAGAAGATTATAAATGCATTCTTCACAAGGCAATTGATAGTATCTTCGGATGTAGGATGGATTGAAACTATTTCTGATCAGCTATTTAAGCTCGTTGATAAATTTAATTCTGAAGATAGTTTTTATAGAAGGAACAGAATTATTAAGCAAGAAACTATCTATGATATTCTATCAAGGTTCTCCATCGTAATGGAGGATGATAAAGTAATCAACTTGAGCAAGAAAATAATAGAACAGGGAAAACTGATAGATGACATAGATGATATTGAATCAAGGAGACTTACAGAATTTTTTAGGAGAATTCGATTTTCAATGAGTTCAGATGTTCTCTCACATTATCTTCATGAATTATTGTCATCAGATAGTATTCCATTCCATTTTCTAATCGAGTTTTTAGATATTGATGAGTCCATTGACCATCATATTAAAATATCAGATGATGTCTTCAACAAAGTTGTTGTAGAAATTGAATCAAGTGATGAAGTAACTAGAGATAAAGGTATTACCAAAGTTATTTTAATAAATTCAGTTGCTGCCCTTGGTAAATTTAAAACTAAAATTGTCGAGACCCTTTGGGGACAAAGAAATGATATAGGATTTCCTAAAACTAGTAACTTCAATGTCTGGGTATGGAATAATTTACCCTATCCAGATAATGTTGATTTAGGGAACCTTTATATGAACTTTTTAAAAAATCCACGATTTATTCGATCTGTGAAAGAGGGAATAATTTCGGGGATAGCCACAATTGATATCCGAATAAATGAGTATATAGAATGCTTTAGAAGGGTATCTGATTTTAGCAAAAACGGAAAGCTCTCATATGAATTTTCATGGACAAGTGATTTTTTTATAAAAATAATTAACTACATTTATGAATATTTGGATAACGAAAAAAAATTACTAACATTTAAGTATGATTTATTCGGTACTGAACAAGAAGGCAGAAAAAGGTTTGTTAGATTAGGTGATTTTGTTGCAATGCTTGCAGCTCAAGCATATTTGTCTGAAGTATATACTGAAGATGTAGTTGTTGAAGTAAAGAATGTTAAGAACCTCTTACAGGACAATAATGTTACATCTCTCTCTTTAGATATTATAGAAAAAGTAACTAAAGATGAAAGCATTGAAGCGGATATTGATAACCTTATGAACCGAGCAATAATCGGTGAGAGGGATGAGTTAGGTCAGGCAATGAATGTAATTAATCTCTTATTGGTGTTTGAGGAAAAATATGTAAAAGGGGTAAAAATCTCAAATCACCTTACTGAATTTATCAATTCATTGAAGTACTTTGATTTATCTAGAAGTAGTATGGTTATATCCAATTTGATATTTGTAATTGATCATCAAATTCTTATCCAAGAGCACTATAGAAGTGGAATCATTAAAGCTTTTAGGCAAAGTATAGATAAATTGGACTTGTCATTTAATGAATCCAACAGAGAGCTAATTGATACTATTTACAGTTTATCAATTTTAATAAGAAAATATTATGATAAGCTAATTCAAAATGGGATTAGTATTTCAAGTGATTTAGGCTCAATAATTGATGAGTTAAGATATTCTAAATTAAAAGAAGTTAGGTATATGTGGGAAGGTATTCAAGTATAAAACTCTTAGGGTTTTATAGGGGCTATATCGTGATGGAAAGTTAGATAGTTTAGATTATAGTATTGGAAAATTTTTAAAAATTTGGGTGTGAAAATGACTATTGCCTTGGGAATGTGGTTGCTTTGATAGGTGTTATCGCTTATCAATTCAGTGAAGGCAAGCTGAAAAAAGGTAAATATAAATTGTTGGGAATTGCTCTTATGTAATCAATATCACCAGTTTTGGATTTGTCGATAAGAATATCTTATGCAGCGATTGTTGAAAGTGGTTGGTCAGCATTGATTGTTTGGTATATCTCTCCAGTAATTTTTTGTAATAAAACTTATTATGTTATTGATTGGAATCTTTAGTAAAGAAGAATCAAATGACTTTATTGAATAATACAATTGGAAACTTTCACGGAACAAGAAATGTGCCTACTATTGCTATCTAGGACAAAATAAGGAGATAATTGAATTATATATAGGAGGAAAGCAAATGAAAGATGAATTAGTAAGCTATAGGGTAGGTGGATGGTGCTATTATGGTATTAACACTGCACAAAATCCTGCATTTAAGGAAACGGACAATGTAGGTAAATTTATGACATTTGGAAAAGGTGATATTTCAAATGAAATGCAAAGAATAATACTCAAGGGAATTAAACAAGGAGTCACTCCATTAATTAAACACCCTGATCCTGCTATGCAAGATTTTAATCCATATTCAAAAGATGACTGGGTAATTATTTGGTACTCCACTGATGAAGAGTTATCTTTAAAGAGTTTAGCAAAATTTCTAATTAATAATGAGTTGGTGAGAAAAACTAAAACTGGTAAATACTATAATGTTCCATTTAAATATGACGAACAAACCCGAAAAGGCGAGTACGGAAAGCAATTTAAGCCGTCCATTACCCTAAAGGATTTAATGGATTTGAATACCGGAGAATTCTATTAAAATATATAAAGAAAATGAAAAACCATTGATTTAAAATGATGTTTCATGTGAATAATATTATTTTTGAAAGGGGCTTGATTCCTTAAAGATCAGCCTCATCTTATTTTACATAAGGGCTATCCAGTTGAATAAGTACGTCATCATAAAACAATTTTATAAAATTGGGTGTAAGTGGAGGAAATGGCATTATAAAAAGGGAGTTTAAAAATAGAGCTTTTTTTAAAAATTGTTCGATGATCTTAAATAACCCAGTAATGAATAGAATAACACCAGAAAAACTGAGGAATTGTCGAGAGATGGAAGATGAAATTTTGAGTGAACTTATTGTGGGAACATTAAATGTAAACCAGCTAGGTGTTCAAATGGGGGAACTGTAAATAATCCTAATCAAGTAATTAATAGCATGTTGAGCAAGCTGGCTTATTAACTATATTAAAATTTTCTTTTCGACCAATCCGAACCAAAAAATTTTGCTTTTAAATGAGATGAAATATGAAAGAAACAGTAATCATGTTATTACTAAGGTTATAGAGATTTTGAAAGCATAATGAATAAAGTATGATACAGAATTATTTTAAAAGTAGAACTTTAAATTGATGATGTTTCTAGACATTAACTCAGAAAGGAGTTTGAAAATGGATGCTACTATTGCAACAATTTGCGGACTTTCTGTAGGACTTAATATAATCACGCTTACTCTTTTATATCAGACAAGGAAAATGCTAAAAGAAGAACAAGATAAATAAGAAGTGATATTGACTGGTAAAAGGTGAATCGATAACTGATCCTGAGAGATTGGACAATATTTTTTGAACAAGCCAAATCAAATGCCGAAATTGTGTTGTTTTTACAAATAAGATTAACAAATCATCAATGGAGAAAGATTCTAAAGACTAAATAGGAATGTAAGCGGGTTGACATTTTACATCACCAATATTCCAAATGTAGCATAATTAGCTTTTGATTTTAAATTTGTAATTGTATAATTATTAAAATTTTATTATGGGTAAGGTGGTGGAAAAATGTTTAAACGAATGAATGATATTCATAATGATTGCCTAAGACAAAACAAATTAGTATTAGACAAAGAATATAGATATGATTTTATTAATATTGAAACTACAGGTGTAATGATGTTGGATTCAATTGCTATAGCCCCGTATTTTTTTGTGTTTACAACCAAATTAAACTCTCCCTTCACTGTTTATATAAATATAATGCCAAACGACTGTATAGACCCACTTCAAATCACTAAACACCAAAATTGCTATTTTAAATACATAAATTTAAGAGATTTAAAAAACGAAAATTTGAAAATACATGATAATCTAATGATTAAAAAGAAAAGTAATGAAGTATTCGTATCAATTTTTGATCAAATCTATTATCATTTGAGGGATGATGAGGAAGTTAAAGTGGAAAAAGTTAATTATTTACTATTTGCCATAGCTCGCTATTTTAACAGTGAAATATTATTACCGCCTAACTTCTCTTTACAATTAAATATCATAGAAAAGCTATTCTATTATTATGAGATTGAAGATTTAGATGAACACGAAAAAACCTATGATGAGATAGTAAAATTAAACAAGGAATTAGAACATATAACTACTCAAAAAAGACTAGTACCAAACTAGATCTTATTATTAAAACAATTTAATTGAAGGTTTAAAGAGCAATGTTATTATGACTTTTAGTGTCCGAAAAGTGACCGATAAGTATTCAAATTACTCTTTTTTATGTTTTAGAAAACAACAGAATTGTTGAAATAGAAAGGTTTGTAGTCTTTATTCAATAGTATTTTAATGGTTAATATATGGGCGGCATGATGTAAGCCCCCTTTTTAACCCATTGATATAACGAGGTCTACCTAAGGGTAGGTCTCGTTTTTTATGTGGAGACAACAAAACACCCTCACTGTAATACTCTGTAATAAAAATTTCATAAAATAACCATTTTAATTTTACTGTTAAACGGGTATTACATATAATAGAAAGAAATAATAGTTAACAATAAACGATGGGGTGGAGAATATATGAGTTCAAATAAGAATGTAGAAGTAGGCGACAAAATATCCTTTATGTCTGGTATACAAGGAATTGTTGAGAAAATTAACGATAATTCTGTAATAGTGCAAGTTACCAAAAATAATACAGAACATGATTTTGAAGGAAATAAAACGGTTGTGGCTCATAAAAATTATGAAATTATTTAAAGTTGTAATAAAAAAATCACCTGCGTTCGTTTGTGAACGCAGGTGATTCATTCTATTGCTTTACACTCATTTTTTCTATCCAGTGAACAAAGTTATCCATCACAGAATCAATAAACTGTGCTGTTTGCTCATCGGTTAGATTGCCGTTTTCATCTATTTTCTCATGGACGGCACCTACATAAACTTCATTTCCGGGTAGTGTAATAGTTCCAACTCCAGGTGCATTTAAAATTTGGCGAAGATGCATTTGCGCTTTTACTGTTCCTAAGCGTCCCATTGATGCGCCAACGATCATTGCGGGTTTGTTTACCATTACTTTATCTACACGAGAAAACCAGTCAATAGCATTTTTTAATACACCTGAGATGGACGCATTATATTCAGGTGTCGCAAATAGGATGCCATCACTGTTTCTGATTTTTTCTCTAATATCCTCTACGATATCAGATGGATCTAGTTCATCATCCTGGTTATAAAATGGAAGCTGCCCAATTGGTAAGATCTCAATGTCCAGCTTATCCTTATATCTTTCCTGCATAAAAGATGTGAGTTTCATGTTATATGAATCTTTACGGTTACTTCCTACCATTGCTACTATTTTCACGTTGATTCCTCCGATTTTGTTCTGGTTGATTGTTGAGTGATCAGTATATTTTTATCAAATCTACGTTGTCAGTGCAAGTAATCTGTTTAGGTTCCTCATGCAATTTAAGCATTCAATTCAGTATATCCTCATGTCTAAGTATTGAATCATATGTTTCATCACATATTAAATAAATGTTATGATGATTTCACTTAAAATTTCAACAACACATAAGAACCTGCTAAGTGAGAGGAGAAAAGAATGGATTTCAACACCATCGTTAAAGAACTTGCAACAGAAATGAAAACATTCACAGAAATAAAAAATAGAAATATACAAATTAACGGGATTGCCTATGACTCACGGAAAGTAAGAGAAGGCTATCTGTTTATTGCGATTAAAGGTGTTCAAGCTGATGGACATCGTTTTATAGATGAAGCAATTAGACAGGGAGCTACAGTGATTATTGGAGAAAATGACATCTCCCTTGCGGATATTCCATATATAAAAGTAGAAAATACAAGAAGAGCTCTTGCTATTTTAAGTGACCGTTTTTATCATTCCCCATCAATGAATAAATTTATCATAGGGATTACGGGGACAAATGGTAAAACAACGACAAGCTATTTATTAAAACATGTGCTCGAGCAGGCAGATGTCTCTTGTACAATGATTGGTTCCATTCAAAACAGTGTAAATGGAAAAATCTATCCTTCAATGAATACTACCCCCGGCCCTTTGGAACTGAATCAGCTACTGTACGAAAGCAGGGATGAAGTAGTAATTATGGAGGTCAGTTCTCACGCATTAAAGCAATGTAGTAGATGGTATCCTTTTTGATGTCGCCTTATTCACTAATTTAAGTCATGATCATTTGGATTATCATGCTTCCATGGAAGAATATTTTAATGTGAAGAAGCTCTTATTTGATAAGCTAAAAAAAGAAGGAAAAGCTGTTGTGAATAGCGATGATAGCTATGGAGAACAGTTACTGGAGATCCTGGTTGAAAAAGGAGTGGCTTCTTTTACTGTTGGGAGAACCAAGCGTAGTGATATTAGATTTACGTCCCTGAATGAGTCGCAACAAAGGATGAAGCTACATGATGGAGAGAATTCCTTTGAGGTAGATACAAAATTGCCGGGGATGCACAACTTTTATAATATGGCGATGGCGTATATTACAGCAAGACTAGTGGGAGTTGCTCCGGAGACAATTGCTGCAGCACTAGCTAGTTTTACTGGTCTTCCAGGTCGTTTTCAGCAGGTGAAAAGCGGGGGCGTAACATGTGTTATTGATTATGCACATACGCCAGATGCTGTCTTTCATTGTTTGCAAGCAGTGAGACAAGCAGGTGCTGGGCGGCTTAATCATATCTTTGGCTGGCGCGGAGGCCGGGATGAGACAAAACGGAGCGAAATGCTCTCCATTTCTGCAGAGATTTCTGACAGCTATACGTTAACCTTGGATGATTTGAATGGGGTTGCCCAAGAGAAAATGATCTCTGATTTAAAGAAATTACAGAGTGAATATGGCATGAGTAATGGAACTATTATCCCGGATCGAACTATAGCGATAATGAAGGCGATAGAACATGCTGCCCCGGGTGACTGGATTGTTATTACAGGAAAAGGGAATGAGGAATACCAGCAAAATTTCTATCTTGATAGCAAGTCAGATGAAGAAACAGTCACATATTGTTTTAACAATTTAGTGATAGAAGGAGAAGAGGAATAAGCTTTGCTATATAATGCTATTTCTCTCTCACTTCTATCATAATTTTTGTTACGTAATGGTCTATCCCGTTAACAGATATTTCATCTAATATATATTCTTCATATGTCCAATTTCCCAATTTCAGATCTTCTTTTTGGATATAGTTAAGAAGCTTGGCATAGGTTTGATCAATAGTAGTTTCTCTTCCGATGTGATACCCAATAACATATAGGCCTGCTGCCTTTACATAGGTAATTGTCTGAGTCGGAATCGTTTCTAATCGATTATACAAATAATAATAATTATCAAAATCGCCCTCTAGCACTTCTTTTCTTCTAATCATTCCACCAATAGGGTGACCGCTATCTACTTTCATTTCTTTCAAACAAGACTGGAATTCTGAAATAGCTTCTAAGAATGCAGGATCTGTGCAATGGAAAATTTTTTTACTTATTAGTAAGCGCTCTTGCTGCATATACTCGATAGTAATTTGCGAATAATCTGTTTGGAGCGCATCTCTCGTTTGTTTATGCTTTGTTTGTATCATCGTTTGGAGGCGTTGCAATTCTTCAATTTGTTGATTAATTTCCAGGGATTTAACCGTTAATAGCTCCATTAACTGCTGTGGCGATTTAGTTTGCAAATAATCTTTAATTTCCTGTAAAGGCATTTTTAGCTGCTTTAACATCTCAATTACTGAAAATAAGCCATACTGGTAGTAAGAATAATATCTGTAGCCATTCTCCTTCTTTACTTCTGGGCTAAGAAGACCAATCTCATCATAATGAAATAAAGTTTGCTTCTTTACATTACATAATGCAGCGAATTCTCCTGAAGTAAATAATTTTTTTGAAGATGTGCTCATAATGAATTTCTCTCCTTGACTATATGGTAACCGGATACCTTAGTATTTAGCTATAACTATAGCATAAGTAATTATCTTAAGGCATGGAATTAGAGAGAGGAAGGATTAGTCGTGGAAATAGAAATTCATGACGTGAGTAAGAACAATTTACAGGAAATACTTCAACTTCATGTTGCTACTTCTCAGGAAAATTTTGTTGAATCAACAAGACAGTGCTTGAAGGAAGCAAGAGAATGCACACAGTACAAACCAGTAGGGCTTTATGCAGATGGAGAGCCTGTTGGATTTAGTATGTATGGATATTTTCCGAGAGAGCAGCGGCTTTGGCTGGATCGGTTCTTAATAGATGAACACTTTCAAGGAAAGGGAATGGGAACCATTTTCCTTCAAGCAATGCTGGATACCTTGAAAAAAGAATATCCAGCCCAAGCCATTTATTTGAGTGTATATGAAAATAATCTGCCAGCCATTTATTTGTACGAAAAATTTGGTTTCAAATTTATTGATGAAAGAGATATAAACGGAGAAAAAATAATGAAGCTAGAGACTGCGATGAGATAATCGCAGTCTTTTTATATGATTTGAAATAAGCATATAAAAAGATCCTCTTGATAAAATTTTAATAAGTGGGTTGACGTGGAAACGCATCCACTGATACTATGGCCAAGGTAGA
This sequence comes from Virgibacillus halodenitrificans JCM 12304, assembly GCF_001310895.1. Taxonomy (GTDB): domain Bacteria; phylum Bacillota; class Bacilli; order Bacillales; family Amphibacillaceae; genus Virgibacillus_Q; species Virgibacillus_Q halodenitrificans. The sequence continues at coordinate 35,699 of NZ_BAZS01000011.1, forward strand.
AAGAGCGTTCTATCTATTTTACTTAGGAAAACAGTCCAAGAGGACACAAAAACTCTAATCGCTGAAAAAATGTACAACCAGGCTGCATCTTCCCCTGGTTTAATTTGATGAAGGAGGTAAAGCAGTGGGGAGATCAATGAAAAAAGAAAAAATACTTGAAGTAGCTGAACGTCTATTTTATGAGCACGGTTTTCGCGGAGTAGGTTTAAAACAGATTATTCGTGAAGCTGATGTAGCTACAATGACGCTTTATAACCACTTTTCCTCAAAAGAAAGCCTTGTGCAAGAGGTTCTTAAACAAAGAGAGCAGCGATATTGGAGTTACTTAGATTCACACATTGAGAAGAATTCAGATTTGCCAATTCTACTTGCATTGGAAGCACATGGAGAGTGGTTGAAGCATCAATCCTACAAAGGGGATATGTTTCTTCGTGCTATGGTTGATTATGCGGGCTTTAACAGCGAAATTGTAACTATTGTAAGAACACATAAAGAAAGGTTATTACAATACTTTCAAGAATTGGCAAGACAGAGCGTGGATGGAGATGCGGATGAAATGGCATACCAGTTCACTCTTTTGATAGAGGGAGCGACGTCATTGACTGCTGTAGTGGGTGCAGCTAAAGCAACAGAACATTCTTTAGCTATCGCCCGCAAATTAACGAGCAATATTAACTAATTAAGGAGTAGAGTTTATATGAAGCAAGTTACAAGTGTATTTTGGGTATCTATTGTTATTTGTATAGCCTTTGTTTTATGGGGTTCCCTGGCTCCTGACAATTTAGGCACTGTAACAGGAGATATACAAGGATTTCTAACTAAGAACTTTGGATGGTTTTATTTATTATCTGTTACTATATTTCTTTTATTTTCTATCTATTTAATTTTCAGTCCTTATGGAAAAATTCGTCTTGGTAAGCAAAGTGACCGACCAGAGTATAGCAAAATTACATGGTTTGCTATGTTATTTAGTGCTGGTATGGGAATTGGGTTAATTTTCTGGGGCTCAGCTGAACCACTTGCCCATTTTGCGGCTCCACCAAACGCAGAACCTGAAACAATTGAGGCAGCCAGAAATTCTTTGCGCTATACATTCTTTCATTGGGGTTTCCATACATGGGCGATTTACACGGTTATTGGATTGGCCATTGCCTACTTTAAATTCCGTAGAGAAGCACCTGGTTTGATCAGTGCAACCTTCGAGCCGATTCTAGGAAACAGAGTGAATGGGCTAATTGGTAAGACAATTGATGTTATTGCCGTATTTGCAACCATATTTGGTGTGGCTACATCTCTTGGCTTAGGCGCTTCCCAGATTGGTGGAGGCCTCGCTTTCCTAACCGATATAGATAATGATTTCTTAACGCAATTTATTATTATTCTAATTGTTACCGTACTATTTATGTTCTCTGCATGGACAGGCATTAGTAAAGGGATTAAATATCTAAGTAATACAAACATCGTTCTCGCCGTTATATTAATTTTGCTAACTATTATTATCGGACCTGGTGTCTATATTATGAATTTATTCTCTTCTACTTTAGGTGAATATTTACAAAATATCCCTTCTCAAAGCTTTGAGATGGCTCCTTTTGATGCTAAGCATAATGAGTGGATCGAAGGATGGACAGTCTTTTATTGGGCATGGTTCATTGCATGGTCTCCATTTGTAGGGACCTTTATCGCTCGTGTTTCGAAAGGAAGAACAGTAAGAGAGTTTGTTCTTGGTGTTCTAGTTATTCCTAGTTTATTTAGTATGTTCTGGTTTGCTGTATTTGGAGGAACAAGCTTAAAGCAGGAGCTTGATGGAGTAAATACAGGTCTAACTGATCTAGCAACAGAGCAAGCATTGTTTGGAATGTTTGAATCGATGCCATTTGGTGTTATTTTAACAGTAGTGGCTGTTGTTCTGATAAGTACATTCTTCATAACCTCAGCTGACTCCGCAACATTCGTACTTGGTATGCAGACAACAAATGGAAGCTTAAACCCACCTAACACTGTAAAACTTAGCTGGGGAATTATTCAGGCGGCAACTGCTTCCGTTTTACTTGCTTCAGGTGGACTAGAAGCTTTGCAAACAGCATCTATCTTATCAGCATTTCCGTTTGCGATTATTTTGCTGGTCATGATTTATTCCTTACTGAAAGCATTAAAAGAAGACGCCAGACGTACATTCCAAAAACCAGATGAAAAGACAAATAAGAATAATGTAAAATAAACAAAGGCAGAAAGGAGTCATTCCTTTCTGCTTTGTTGTGTACTGAAGATAATATATGAGTTAGGAAGCTTACTCTCTTATTAGGCTTTCCCTTAAAAACTGCATTCGTTGGTTAAACAATGTCGGATAAGAAAGATAACCGAGCATGATACTTGTAGTCACTGCAGTAGTCAGCAACAAGAATAGAATGAGCAATTGAAATAATACTGCTTGTACTGGATCAGCCCCTGCAATGATTTGCCCACTCATCATTCCTGGTAATTGTACCAATCCGATTGTTTTCTGACTCTCAATAGTTGGAATGGTACTTGCTTTAATCGAGGTAATTAACTGTGTATGGACGGCTTGCTTGGGTGTACCACCAAGTGATAAAATTAGCTCCGTTTGATTTTGTCTCGTTTCCATTTCCGCGGTAAATCGGTTAAGGAAAAGAATTCCTAGTACCATCGAATTTCCGATAACCATCCCGCTAATTGGTATGACGTATTGGGCGGTAGGTGGAGTTATATCCAGACCTAATAATATACTTTGGGTTAAAATTTCGATAAACAAAAAGGTTACGATCAGCTTCCAAGTAATCCCTTTAATGGAAGCTCCCTTTTTCCTGGCATTTTGTGTAGCTGCCCCAATCATTAATAACAGCATCAGAACTATATATACAGCGTTTTCCGCATTAAAAACGAATTGAAGAACATAACCTACAGCAAGTAATTGAATAATGGAACGAACAGCTGCAATAATAGTATCTCTTTCCAAGCCGAGCTTAAACGTTTTCGATAAGATAAGAGGGATGATAACAAATATGAGGGTGATGCTTAAGGTTAAATAACTCATTCCATTCCACCCTTTATAAATTGTTTTACTCTTTCATTTTTTGGATTAGTTAGTAGATCGCTTTCGCCTGTTTCCACTACTTCCCCATCTATCATGACCCAGGTATAATCGCCAAGGGATAAGGCTTGCTGGAGGTTATGAGTAATCCAAATGATGGTCGTATTGTATTTTTTGTTAATTCTTAGGATTAGTTTTTCGATGTCCTGCTGGGATACACGGTCAAGTAAGATGTGATTTCATCAAGCAGTAGTACTTGGGGTTTATTCACGAGTGTTCTCGCAATGGATAATTTTTGACGCTGTCCTCCAGATAGCTCTTGTGTATTTCTACTCATGTAGCTCTCCTTCAAGCCCACCACTTTTAGTAATTCGATTGCCAATTCTTTATGTAACTTTTCACCTTTCAGGGTAAGGGGGAGCGCTAAGTTTTTTTCAACACTTCCATTAATCATGGTCGCCTCTTGCAGGGCAATTCCTACCGTTCTTCGTAATACAGTAGGTGCATACTGCTCAATTAATTTATTGTTAATATATATTTGCCCGGAATTTGCCGTTTGCAAGCCATTGCATAATTTGAACAATGATGATTTCCCTGCTCCTGAGGGTCCAACTAATGTCGTGATTTTCCCCTTTGGAAAAAAGCCGGTAATTCGTTTTAAAATATGTATTCCATTTGCTGTATAATCTACATCTTTGAATTCTATAGCTGCTTTGGTCATCTGATCACTTCCTTACATGTCTTCAGGATTTTTACTGTCATTGTATCATGCTTCTGCCTGTTCAACTTAAAATTCAGACTGTGAATAAGGGAGGATGGGCTAATTTTAAGCAAAAAAACTTTCTGTGATTCATACACGAAACACAGAAAGTTTAAATAGAGAAAAGGGATAATCAGGGAGAACTCTTATCGTCATCTTTTCGCCTAGCCAGCTTCTCCGCCTCATTATAATCAGCGCTCATATTGAATCTAGCAAAATCTTCATCATCTGCGGTACCATACATACCCATACCACCGAATTCGATATTGATGTTTTTTGGCTTAAGCCTATATTTATCTTTCACGCTCAACACCTCCATAACTTATTGTAACCAGCAGAGTCATAGATTATTCGATTGTGAACTGTAACTGCTGAAGTAACGGCAGTGGGTGCTGCGATTAGTCGCAGGAAAGAATAAGCAGTAAGGAGAGAATATCTTACCAAAACGCTTGCGTGTTATAATGAGGTCATAAAAATAGAGTTAAAGGAGCGGAAATGAATGGAAAAAATCTTGATTATCGAGGATGATCCTAAAATTGCTTCCTATTTGGAATCTTACATAAATAAATATGGTTTTATCGTAAAATCCGTCGTTAACTTTGAAAATATTATGCAATCCTTTTACGAATTTCAACCACAGCTCGTTCTTTTAGATATTAACCTGCCATATTTCGATGGTTATTATTGGTGCAGACAAATAAGAAAGGAATCCATTTGCCCAGTTATATTTATCTCAGCACGAACAGGAGAAATGGATCAGGTAATGGCCTTGGAGAATGGGGGAGATGATTACATTACCAAGCCTTTTCATCCAGATATCGTAATGGCGAAAATTCGTAGCCAGCTGCGCAGGGCGTACGGTGAATATGCAGGCAGTCAAAAAGAGAGGATATTGGAAATAGAAAATCTGAAACTCTATCCAGAGCGTTTTGAACTCCATTTTGGGAACAAGACAGTTCTTTTGACGAAAAATGAGAGTGATATTGTTGCAACATTAATGGATCGTTATCCTCGGGTTGCCGGCAGAGAGGATTTATTGGAGAAGCTTTGGGATGATCAGACATATGTGGATGAAAACACACTAAATGTTAACATTGCAAGAGTAAGGAAAAAATTTCAGGAATTAGATTTGCAAGGGGTTGTAGAAACAGTAAGAGGTGCTGGTTATCGACTGCTAATTACTTGGAGGGACGAAGCGGAATGAAGCTTTTTATAAAAGAACATATTCTGTTAATCATTCTCCAATGTATGCAGTTTTCCTTTTTATTTTTACTTCTGTATTTAAGTGATTTTCGTAATTATTTACTCCTTCTTTACGGGCTCCTTGTAAATATAGTGTTATTAGCTGCCTATCTGGTATTTCAGTATTATACACGCAGGCATGTTTATAAAAGACTATCCAGTAAAGCAACCAATCTTAAGGAGTTATTGGAAACGACAGACCAAGCTCCAATAGGTGTTGCATTAGATCAGCTTACAAGAACCCAATATCAATTATTTATGGAACAGCTAAAGCAAGCAGAAGACGCACAAAAGCAACATCTTACGTTTATGGACCGGTGGGTGCATCAGATGAAGACACCTTTATCTGTTATCGAGCTAACTGCCCAAAATCTTGATGAGCCTGAATCATCCAGTATTCGCGAAGAAACAGAAAGAATGAAAAATGGATTGCACACCGTGTTAAATATGGCAAGATTACGTACTATACAGGAGGACTTTCACATAAAGCCCGTGGTACTAGCAGATCTCTTACATGAGGTCAATCATGAGAATAAGCGCTTCTATATACGTAATCAGGTTTATCCACATCTGCATATAGATACACCCAAACTTACCGTAGAAACAGATGAAAAATGGCTTTTCTTTATAGTTAATCAAATTATACAAAATGCGGTTAAATATTCAGCGAAGAAAAGTAATCGTATCGATATTTCTCTGAAGAAGCTAGGAAAGCGAGCCGTGATGGAAATTACTGATTATGGTGTCGGTATCCCGAGTCAGGATAAGAAGCGAGTTTTTCAAGCGTTTTTTACTGGTGATAACGGACGAACATTTCGGGAATCTACGGGGATGGGACTTTACTTAACAAAAGAGGTTGCAGATTATTTGGAACATCAAATTGAAATGGAATCTACGGAAGGTTCTGGGACTACTTTTCGCATTCTTTTCACCCCTACACAAACGATAACTTAGCATTTATTCCTTACAAGAATGTAAGCTAAATGAAAGAGTGTTCGATCGTTACGGGAGGGGAAATTCCTTACAATGTAAGTAGATAAGGTTGTTTAAACAATCTACATTTCTAATAAAAAGGAAGAAGGAGCTGTATTCTTCCTTTAATCAAAGGAGAATGAATTGAATGCTTGAAGTAAAACAAGTGAGCAAGATCTATGAAGGAAAAGTCGCCTATCGTGCTTTACGAGATATTAATCTTGAGATAGATACAGGGGAATTTGTTGGTATTATGGGACCATCAGGAAGTGGGAAAACGACCCTTCTAAATTTGATTGCTACTATTGATGAACCGACAACAGGTAATATATTAATCGAAGGAAATAATCCTCTTAAACTCAATCGAAACCAATTAGCACAATTTCGCAGAAGAGAGCTTGGTTTTGTATTTCAGGATTTTAATTTGCTGCAGACTCTTACCATTAAAGAAAATATAGTGCTTCCTCTTACCCTTGATGGGAAACGTGTCAAAGAAATGGAAGAAAAAGCAGAAGTAATTGCGGAAAAGCTTGGCATCCAATCTATTATGAATAAACGGACATATGAAATCTCAGGAGGTCAGGCTCAGCGGGCAGCCATTGCCAGGGCGATGATCCATACACCAAAACTACTGTTGGCGGATGAACCAACTGGGAACCTTGATTCAAAGTCTTCGAAGGATGTAATGGAAATGCTTGTATCATTAAATGAGCAGGAAAAGACCACCATGATGCTGGTAACACATGATCCACAGGCTGCCAGTTATTGTGACCGTGTGGTGTTTATACGTGATGGGCAATTTTATTCGGAGATTCATCAGGGAGATAGCAGGCAGACTTTCTTCCAAAAAATTATTGACACGCTTTCCTTGTTAGGAGGGAATGACAATGACTTTTCGTCAATTCGTGGTTAATAATGTCCTCCGGAATAAACGATTGTATGCCGCTTATTTTCTTAGCAGTATGTTTACTGTATTGATCTTTTTCACCTTTGCTGTGTTTGCTTTCCATCCAGCACTGAATGGAGATGGGATCAACCCAAAAGCTATTTATGGTATGGGCGTGGCAGGTGGTATTATCTATCTGTTTTCTCTATTTTTTGTACTCTATTCCATGAGTTCCTTTCTCCAATCAAGGAAGAAGGAATTTGGACTTCTTATGCTGCAAGGGATGTCGATGCGGCAAATTCGAATGATGGTATTTTTGGAAAATATGCTGATAGGAGTTCTCGCAACAGTTGTCGGAATACTTTTAGGGCTGTTATTTGCCAAAGCTATCCTGTTAATTGCTGAGAATATATTGATTATAGAGCAAGCCTTACATTTTTATTTTCCACTATTGGCTATTTTAATTACATTCGTCTCCTTTTTACTATTGTTCTTGTTTATATCCTTTTTTGTAACCTTTTTCCTCCGTTCCAAGAAATTAACGGAGCTTATTAAAGGAAGCACAAAGCCTAAGACAGAGCCAAAAGCGTCTTTGTTACTTACTGTCATTGCAGGATTATTATTGCTCGTTGGCTATGTAACTGCCTTATATGTAAAAGGAGTATTTGTCGTTTATGCTATGTTACCGGTAATTGTGGTAGTAACGATAGGTACGTATTTGCTCTTTACCCAATTAAGTGTATTTATCATTGGCCGGTTAAAAAAGCGGAAGCAAATTTTTTGGAGTAAAACAAATATGCTGTTACTTTCAGATCTGTCGTTTCGTATGAAGGATAATGCTCGTACTTTTTTTATGGTGGCAATTATATCGACCGTCGCTTTTAGTGCTATTGGTACATTATTTGGTTTTCAAACGTATTTAACAGGCGGCGTGAAGGAAGCTAATCCTTATACTTTTTCTTATACGCCAAACGATGATGATGGGAAGAGTAAGAAGCCTGAAGATGTTGAGGCAATCGAGCGTGTTTTAGAGGAGAACAAGATTGATGCGAGTCGAGCAACTGCTCACCTGAAATACTATGATATAGGGAGAGATAGAGAGGTTCTAATCGCAAGTGAGTCCATGTATAATACGTTTGCTGATCTTCTGGACAAAAAGCAAGTGCAAATAGAAGAAGGAAAAGCCATGGTAGTTAAAGAAAACTTTGCTATGATATCTGATCCTTCCATGCAAGTGGACCTAATAGATAAGCCACTTAAGTTAAAGAATGGAGAAGAAGTACAGCCAACAAGAGAGATGAATTCTATTGTATTACCGGAAATGCAGGCATATTATGTTGTCTCTAATGAGGATTATAAGCAGTTGCCAAAGCCTCTCTATGAAACAGAACAAATTTTTTGGAAGGCTGCTCCTGGCCAGGAAGATGCTGTAATTCAGGCTGGTTTGACGCTAAGTGAGCAGATTCCTCCGTATAAGTTTCAGGCAATCGATGCAAGTATTTACACTATTAATAAAAGCTATGGACCGATATTATTTATTGGATTATTTATTGGAATTGTCTTCTTCGTGTCAGCAGGAAGCTTCCTGTACTTCCGCTTATACTCTGATCTTGATGAAGATAAGGTCAAATTTAAATCCATTGCAAAGCTTGGTCTGACAGAAAAGGAGCTTGGGAAAGTTATCAATAGACAGACAGGTTTGCTTTTCTTTGCACCGATCATTGTTGCCTTGCTTCACGGAGCTGTAGCACTTACTGCACTTTCCCATCTCTTTGACTACAATTTGGTGAAAGAATCCAGCATGGTATTGGGCGGTTTTCTGCTCATCCAAATAGTGTATTTTATCCTTGTACGCTTTCTTTATATAAAGCAAATTAAATCTGCGCTTTAAATAGTAAGACATACATGAAAAAAGGTTGGCAAAAAGAAATTTTATACATTGAAAATCCGAACCGATTCGTATTACTAGTGAATTCGTGGTTCGGATTTTTTTGCAACAAGTTAGCGGAGGAAAAACGCGCAGACTCCTGTGGGAGAAAAGCCTAGGTAAGACTCCGGAGTGCGTAGCACGAGGAGGCTTAGCAGCGCCCACGGAAAGCGAAGCGTTTTTCCGGAGCGGGAGATCGCATACTTTTAAAACGCTCAAAAGGGTTATTTAGTTATGCCTCAGCCTCTTTTTTTGCTTTAAACAAATATACCTAAATAAATCAATTATAGAATGTAAAGTAGCAGTTATTAAGGCTTTTATTACTTAGATTCTTTTTTGACAAGAGAGATTTTTATGTTAATATGAACATGTTCATTAAAATAACAAGTTCATTTAAAAGGGGGATAGTTAAATTAACAACGAGAAATATTTCAAGAGTAAATAAAGTGGTTATATTAAATATAAACGAAGATTAATGTGCTATAAGAATGAGCATGTTCTATTAAATGGATAGTTAAAAAGATTTACTTCAATGATTTCAAAAAAATTTCAGAATAAAATTTAATGTTAGAGATGGGGTATGCAATCAGATATGAAGAATGCAAAAATAGAAAAATCAATTTTTTGGCCATCATTAATTTTAGTTGTGGCAGCTACCGTATTATTAGTTGTTTTCCGTGAATCAGTGGGGCCAGTAGTAGAATCTTGGATGACCGCAATCACCTTTCGTCTTGACTGGGCGTTTGAGTTTTTGACGATTGGATTGTTTATCATCCTCATATGGTTAATGTTCGGTCGCTATGGAAGAGTTAAATTAGGAGGGGCTGACGATAAGCCGGAATTCTCCCGTTTTAGTTGGGGAGGTATGCTTTTCTGTGCCAGCATGGGGACAAGTATTATGTTTTGGTCCATTGTAGAGCCACTATATTACTATACTGGTCCGCCTTTTGGAATCGATGGGAAAACAACAGAAGCAGCAGAATTCGCTGTTAGTTATGGGCTATTCCATTGGGGGATTTCAGCCTGGGCGTTATATGCATTGCCTGCTGTAGTGATGGCTTATAGTTTTTTCGTCAGACGTGATCACTCTCTTAAAATAAGTGCAGCATGTAGAGGTGTCCTTGGTAAGCATGCGGACGGTTTCTTAGGGAAAGCAATTGATATCCTGGTAATCTGGAGTATGATAGGAGGGCTTGGAACCTCTTTAGGTCTTGGCGTACCGATGGTTGCGGCCGTGTTAGGCAATCTATTTGGTATTCAACCTTCGTTATGGTTGAACATTGTCATCATCATAATTTGGACCTTTATTTTTAGCTCCAGTGCTTATTTGGGTTTATATAAGGGAATTCGTAAGCTAAGTGACTGGAATGTGTATATGGCTTTGGGACTTGCATTGTTCGTAATCATTGTTGGTCCAACGTTATTTATTCTTTCGTATTTTACCAACAGCTTGGGACTCATGTTGGATAACTTTATGAAGATGAGTCTTTATACTGACCCGATTACTAAAGGTGGCTTTCCACAGGCATGGACAGTGTTTTACTGGGCATGGTTCGCTGCAACTGCACCTTTTATCGGAATTTTTGTAGCGCGAATTTCGAAAGGTAGAAGTATCCGCGAAATGGTTTCTAATATTTTGCTATGGGGATCATTGGGAAGCTGGATTTATTTCGGCGTTTTTGGCGGCTATGGAATGAATTTAGAATTAACCGGGGAAGTTCCGTTGACGGAAATATTATCCGAACAAGGAGGACCGGCGGTTATTGTTGCAGTACTTAATTCATTACCGCTTCCAGTTATCGTATCTGCTTTTTTTGTTATTCTTGGATTTATCTTTCTTGCAACTTCGTTAGACTCAGCAAGTTATGTTATTGCAAGTGTTGCGACGAAAGAACTGGGAGTTAATTCTGAGCCAGCTCGTTGGCACCGCCTCATGTGGGGGATTCTATTATCTGCGTTGGCAATCAGCTTAACAATTGCTGGAGGGTTAAACGTAGTACAGACTTCTTCTGTGCTAGTAGCTGTACCAGTATTGCTTATGTATATCTTAATGGCCATGTCATTGATAAAATGGTTACATCACAATGAACACTTACATGTATATGTGAAGAAAAAGAAATAGTGGAGGAATAAAGTGGTGGATATGAATCGGAAAGAAATTCAAAAAGCGCGTATGTGGCAATACTTTTTAGATGCAGCAACGGAAGTAATTAAAGAAGAAGGTATTGAGAAAGTTACTATACGAAAGATAGCAGCTCGTGCAGGTTATACAAGCTCTACAGCTTATAATTATTTTACGGATCTTTCCCATTTGAAATTCTTTGCAGCAATGCGTTTTACAACAGATTATATTGAGGAACTTCCAGCTTATTTGGAAAAAGGCGAGAATAGAATCGAAAAATGGCTTTATTCATGGGAATGTTTTTGTAAACACACATTTAATCAACCGGAAATATATGCGGTTATTTTCATGGAAAACCTTGGGTCTGTGCCAGAGGAATTTCTTTCCGGTTATTACCAAATCTATCGCCATGAATTAATCGGTTTATCTGATGAGATAAAATCCATCATTATGGAGCACGACTTTGCCAAACGAAGCGCACTGTATATTAAAAGTGCTGTTGAGGAGCAACTTATTAAGGAAGAAGATATTGATTTAATTGCAGATACGACTTTAATGATATGGAAAGGCATGATGAACACGTTCCTCAATCGGCGCAGAAATTATACGAAGGAAGAAGCAGCCAGAATAACGCTTCATTTTGTTTACGAAAGTGCTTTGAAAATGATCCCAATAGATAAAAGAGAAAAAATTACGTTTCATCCAGAACTGTAAATAGAAAAATATTATCATCTCAAAGAAAGGTTGAATGAATTGGTTTTTAATATTAAAGACTCAAGTAACAGAACAGTTAAAACGGATTACCCTAAGGAAATAAAAAAAATGGAACATGTCTGGATACCAATGTCTGATGGCGCAAAACTCGCCGCAACAATTTGGTTACCAAAGGATGCTGAAGAAAATCCTGTGCCAGCTATTTTAGAGTATTTGCCGTATCGGAAGGATGATTTCACTTCCATTCGTGACTCGGTGCGTCACCCGTATTTTGCAGGTCATGGATATGCAAGTATTCGAATAGATATTCGTGGTACTGGTAATTCCGATGGGATCCTGCTTGATGAATACTTAAAGCAGGAACAAGATGATGCTTTAGAAGTGTTTGACTGGATTGCCGAGCAGCCATGGGCGACTGGGTCTGTCGGTATGATAGGTAAATCATGGGGCGGCTTCAATGGTTTACAAATAGCAGCAAGGAAGCACCCAGCGTTAAAAACAATTATTACATTATGTTCAACCGATGATCGTTATGCAGATGATGTGCATTATCGAGGCGGTAATCTTCTGGCTTCGGACATGCTTTGGTGGGCATCTACCATGTTTGCATATAGTGCACGACCACAGGATCCAGAAGTTGTTGGTGCAAGCTGGAAGGAAAATTGGCTGGATCGCTTGGAAAATACACCTCCTTATGTACAGGAGTGGGTACGTCATCAGGTAAGGGATGATTATTGGAAACATGGGTCTATTTGCGAGGATTACTCTGATATCCAGATTCCTGTATTTACCGTAAGTGGCTGGCAAGATGGTTATACAGATGCCGTGTTCCGTATGGTAGAGAATTTACCACATTCCAAAGGCTTGATCGGACCATGGGCGCATGAGTTTCCAGAGGTTGCTACTCCTGACCCGGCAATCGGTTTTTTACAGGAATGTCTAAGATGGTGGGATCAGTGGTTGAAAGGCATTGATACTGGTGTGAAAGATGATCCAAAACTAGTATCATGGATTCAGAATAGCGAATTACCAGAAGTAAATTATGATGTCCGGCCTGGTAAATGGGTAGCAGATAACTCATGGCCATCGGAGAATATTAATGAAAAACATTTTTGGCTTAGTGAAGGAAAGCTTGAGGAGCAAGTTACATCCGGAAAGGAATTTACTATCCCAAGCGTACAGGAGCATGGATATTATGCGGGAGTATTTTGCCCGTTTGGCCAGCCAGGTGATTTGCCTTCTGATCAACGATTGGAAAACGGCAAGGCAGTTGTCTTTACTTCAGATCCATTGACAGACTCAGTGGACTTGTTAGGTCATCCAGTATTTCATATGGAATTTTCTTCTGACCAAAAAGATGCATTGGTAGCTGTCAGACTCTGTGACAAAGCACCAAGTGGGGAATCTACGTTAATCAGCTGGGGTATGTTGAATTTGAACCATCTACATTCACATGAACATCCAGAGGCGCTGATACCAGGGAAAGTCTACCATGCTTCCATTAAATTGGATGTATTGGGACAGCAAATTCCAGAAGGTCATCGTTTGGAAGTCGCTATTGCTCCAACGTATTGGCCGCAAGCATGGCCTTCCCCAAAACCGGTTACATTGAAAATTTTATCTAGGGAAAACACTAAAATGACTCTACCAGTGCGGACGCCACAGCCAGAAATAGATAATAGCATTCATTTTGAAAATCCCGAAACCGCACAGGTTATTGACAAAGAAATTCTTCGAGAAGAAAATCGTACCAGAACAGTATCACATGATACGATTCAAAATGTGTGGAAGCTGGAAGATTTTTCGGATGAAGGTGAGAGATTACTTCTCCACAATGATATTAGGCATGGAAGTATTAACAGAAACACCTTTACAATTAAATCTAATGATCCGCTTTCTGCAAGTGTGGAATGTGAATGGGAACTTACTGTGGGACGAGAGGAGTGGCAAACCAAGTTACTTACTCATAGCAAAATGACTAGTGATGAAACAACCTTTTATTTAACAAATACAATGACCGCATTGGAAAATGAAGAAGAAATTTTTCAGAAGACATGGAAAGAGGAAATACCTAGAAACTTTACTTGATTAGTATGTAGTAGCCATCTTTGATGTTAAAACAGTTAATATCCTGAATGCGTTTTACGCGGGATATTGACTGTTTTTCTATAAGTCAGCCCATTCCAGCACCTTACCCCAATTTATATTTGTTTTATTTGTATGCAGGTAGGGGATACGATACTATATAAAAATAAGCACAAGGAGGGAGTACAAACATGGAAATTTTAGGGATGGAAATAGATGTAGCAAAAATAGTAGGCATACTTATACAAATTGGGATACTGATCATTGCATTTTTAATTGTAGTACCAATCGGCAAGAAAATTATCGAAAAAACATTACAAAGAGCGGCCCAAAGCAGAAAGGCTTCGCCTGGCCGAATGAAAACACTGGAAAAATTACTAGCTAATGTGTTTTCCTATATAATGATTTTTATCTTTATAGTTATGTTCTTTGCCACCTTAGGTGTGGAGATTGGTCCACTAATTGCCGGAGCTGGAGTAATTGGACTGGCAGTGGCTTTTGGTGCACAAGGGCTTGTTAGTGATATCGTGACAGGATTTTTCATTCTATTAGAACAACAGCTTGAAATTGATGATTATGTAACAACTGCAGGCTATGATGGAATTGTAGAAGAGATTGGATTGCGTACAACAAAGATTCGTAGCTTTGATGGAACCTTAAATTACGTACCAAACCGTTATATAGAAGGTGTAGCAAATCATTCGAGGGGAAATATGCGTGCCTTGGTTGATATTGGAATAAGCTATGATGATAATATTGATGGGGCAATTACAGTATTAGAAAAGGTCTGTGCTGAATTCCAGCTGGATGAACGTTTTAAGGATGGTCCAAACGCAATAGGTGTGCAGAGTATAGGTTCTTCTGATATTGTCCTTCGAGTTGTTGGGCAGACAGAAAATGGTTTACAGTGGGCATGTGAAAGAGATATGCGTAAACGAATCAAAGAAGCATTTGATGAAGCGAATATTGATATTCCATTTCCACATCATGTTCTTATACAAAAAGATAAATAAACGGAAAGTAGCTGATTATCCCTTAACAGGGGCAATCAGCTCTTTTTATGTTGTATGGAGTAGGTGAAGGAGTTAAATATGAGGTTTTATAAAAAATAGATGTCAGTATTTTGTTGAAAAGAATCAAATACGCCTTCGTTGTATCTGTTAAACTGGATTAATATAATATGCAAAGTTAGGAGCAACAGGATGAACAACCAAACGCTTATTCAAGAAGCTGAATTGTTTATACAACAAGCCTATACAGAACTTGGTAAATCTACGGAAGAGATCGAAAGTCGTTTGAAGTCGGTCCGCCATTCTATTGAATTAAATAATTTTTATGAGCATACATTGGAAGAATTATCTTATGGTGCGAAAGTAGCTTGGAGAAATTCTAATCGCTGCATCGGGCGGTTTTTTTGGGAAAATCTGAAATTAGTGGATGCAAGAGGAATGCATACAAGTAAGGAAGTCTTTGGGTGTCTCCTTAATCATATTGATAAAGCAACCAACGAAGGAAAAATCCAGCCATTGATTACTATTTTTCAACCTCAAAAAAATGGACATTCTCCTATAAAAATATGGAACCATCAATTATTGCGTTATGCAGGATATAAAACAGAAGATGGAATCATTGGTGATCCAGACTCCCTTCAGTTTACCGAGAAGTGCATGGAGATTGGATGGCAGGGAGAAGGAACGATGTTTGATGTTCTTCCCCTTGTTATTCAAATAGATAACGGTAAACCTGAATATATGGAAATACCTAAAGAGCTTATTATGGAGGTTCCTATTCAGCATGCGGAGTATGACTTATTTGGCGGGGAGGAGATAAAATGGTATGCGGTACCTATCATCTCCGATATGCGATTAGAGATAGGAGGCGTTCATTACACAGCGGCTCCTTTTAACGGATGGTATATGGGAACGGAGATTGGAGCGAGAAATCTGGCGGACACCGAACGATACAATCTATTACCAACCATTGCAAAGCAAATGGAATTAGATATGAAGCGGCTAGGCACGTTATGGAAGGATCGTGCCTTAGTTGAGCTTAATTCAGCCGTTCTGGACTCGTTTAAAAAACGTGGTGTCACGATTGTGGATCATCATACTGCCGCAAATCAATTTCGTTTATTTGAACAGAAGGAAGAAAAATGTCAACGACAGGTAACCGGGAAGTGGTCCTGGTTAATTCCTCCAATATCACCTGCGACTACACATGTATTTCATCGTCCGTTTAATAACACAGTAAAGAAACCAAATTATTTTTATCAAGATAAATATTATACTGATTGAATGGGAATAGAGGTTGACCCAGAAAACAAAATCCGAACTGATTCAAGGTAATAATGAATCATAGTTCGGATTTGTTTTTTTGTGGAAAATTAATTAAAACTTTTTTAGATCGGGGCACCAATACTTTAGCATGGTCTTCTTTAAAATTTAATTATCTCATTACTCTTCATTAAAGACGAAAGAATTATGAGATAAAGCTTTTTATCCTATTACTTTTATATTTGGCATACTCTGCAGCATGCAACGTATAAAATACCTTCATTATGGAAAAGAAAGGAAGAAGGGAATTAATGAAGGAACGAGGAGATAAAATGGTACGCCGTTCTTTTTTTAGAAGAAATAAAAAAAATCCTTCTTCAAATCAAAAGGAAAATTTTACTATTAAATTAGGAAATGATTTGGAAAAGAATCTTTCAAATGTAAAAAATATGCTGGATGATGCAGAGGATCTCATCATTCGGCATTTCACTAGTGGCTCGCACAAACTTGCTATTGTGTGCTTAGAAGGCTTGGTTGATAAAGAGTTCGTCCAAACGCACGTTATTCGAAACTTACAGGAAACGAATGATGATTTATCTGATCCTGCACAAACCTTGGATGTTTTTTTTCAGAAAATGATCTCCCTAACTTCTATTAAGTATGCCCAGAGCCTTGATGATATTTCTTATGGGCTACTATCAGGGAACACTGTTCTTTATTTAAATGGCATAGATCAAGTTTTAATTTTGGGCACGAGTGGCGGTAAAACCCGAGAAATTCAGGAGCCCGTCTCAGAATCGTTAATTCGTGGGCCTCGAGATGGTTTTGTGGAAGATATTCAAACGAATATTTCCTTGCTGCGAAGGTACATTCGTGATCCGAACCTTCGATTTAAATCACATGAAATAGGAAGAAGATCGAAGCAAAAGCTTGTTGTTGCGTTTATGGATGGTATTACGGATCAAGACCTTGTGAAGGAAGTTAATCGTAGGTTGGAGACCATCGATATTGATTTTGCGCCTGAAAGTGGTTTTGTGGAACAGTGGATTGAAGATAGTTTTTTATCCCCATTTCCTCAATTTATGAATACGGAAAGACCTGACAAAGTATCCGCAGCACTTATGCAGGGAAAAATAGCTATTTTATTAAATGGAACTCCCTTTGTGTTGACTGCACCTACTACTTTAGGAGATACGTTGCAATCGCCAGAGGATTATTATGAACGTTGGTCAGTTAGTTCATTAATTCGTATTCTCCGATATTTAGGTGTTTTTATTTCTATGTTTCTACCAGCTTTCTATATTGCCTTGGTCTCCTATCACCAAGGAATGATTCCAACTAAGCTAGCATTTTCTATTGCAGCTACGAGAGAAGGGGTTCCATTTCCCTCTTTCGTAGAAGCTGTATTAATGGGAATTACTATGGAATTATTAAGAGAGGCGGGGGCCAGGCTTCCGCAGTCAATCGGTCAAACAATTGGTATTGTAGGAGGCTTGGTAATTGGAGATGCTGCTGTTAGGGCAGGAATTGTAAGTCCTATTATGGTAATTGTGGTGGCCTTAACGGCTATTTCTTCTTTCACATACCCGGCTTATAGTGTAGCAATCGCCTTCCGCATGCTTCGTTTTGCTTTTATGATTGCTGCAGCGCTATTAGGACTGTACGGGATTATTCTCTTGTATATAGCAATTATGATTCATATTGCCAATTTAAAGAGTATTGGGGTCCCATATTCTGCTCCATTCTCTCCAACATTTATTGATGACTGGAAGGATCTAGTGATAAGAGCCCCTATTACCTTATTAAAAAACAGACCAGTAACAACACAAACAAGAGATAAAGTTAGGATTAAAAAGGAGAACAGCTGAAATGGAGAATTTTAAATATGCCGATGAACAAATAAGTCCATTTGAAATTCTAATTGCTGTCCCTTCTATAGTAATTGCGGTTGGTATCTTGATCTTACCTCGAAGCTTGGCTAGTGTAACAGTTTCCTCTGATGGGTGGGTCGCATTACTTATAGGAGGGATATTGGCAATATTGATTACTTGGGCTACAGCAAAAGTCGCGGCCGCATTTCCCTCACAGCACTTCATAACATATGCAACTACCTTATTAAAAAGGCCACTAGCCGTTGTTTTTACACTTCTATTTGCGGTTCAAGGAATTATCTTAACAGCTTATGAAATAAAACAGGTTTCTTATACATCACAGCAGTATCTCTTTGACCGAACCCCAATGGAAATTATTAGTTTAACGTTTCTCTTGCTCGTTGTATATGCCGTTGCTGGAACAAGAGCTGGAGTATTTCGCCTGAATGTTATGTTTTTACCTATCATTATATTCGTTACGATTATTTTAATATTATTTTCGCTTGTTTTCATACGTTCTGAGAATATTTTACCTGTGTTTCAAACTGATCTTAAAGGTTATTTTTGGGGGTTAAGAGAGAGTACGATGGCATATACAGGATATGGCATATTATTTTTTTATATAGCCTTTGTGAGGAATTCTAAGCAGGCACCTAAAATGGCTGCTGCTGGAATGGCCATAGCTGTCGTATTATATATTCTTATCTTTCTAACGTGTATCGCTGTGTTTGGTAATGTGACTACTGCCAATTTAATGAGCCCTACGGTTGAACTTGCCAAGACCATTGAAATACCTGGAGGGATTTTGGAAAGGTTTGAATCTATCTTTTTTATGATTTGGATTATGGCCATATTTAATACGGCTGTTATCGCTCTGGATATATCAGTACTTGCAATTACTTCTGTCTTTCCATCTATAAATAAATTTAAATTACTATTATTTCTGTGCCCGGTAACTTATTTTATCAGTGAGCTGCCTAATAATATTACCGAGCTGGAGGTAATGGGAGAAATAATGGGTACCTATAGTGTTGCGCTCTCATTAAGTGTGCTGATGTTGCTTCTAATCATGATGAAAGTGAGAGGTGTGAAAAATAGTGGTTCACAGTAATTACGTTTACACACGAATAATAGTACTTTTTATACTTATTTTTTTGTCAGGTTGCTGGGACAGAGTCGAAATAGAGGAGCGAGGTTTTGTGGTTGGATCAGGAATTGATTTGGCAGAAGAACAGGAAGGGGACCATACGAAGATAACGTTAACGAACCAATTTGTAATTCCTGCTGGACTAGGTACCCCTTCGGAAGGTGGAGGAGCAGATCAAAAAACATTTACGAATTTATCTGCAAGTGGAAATAGTGTTTTTGATATTAATCGTAAAATGGCAAAACTCACCAACAGAACGCCATTCTATCAACACTTAAAAATGATTGTTTTAGCAGAGGAAATGGTGAAGAAACCATACTTACTTGAGGATGTAATGGATCTATTTATTCGGGATCAGGAAATGCGCCGCGGTGTTCATGTTGTTATTGCAGAAGGTGAGGCGAGAAAGATACTGGATATAGAGCCAAAGCTAGAAAAACTTCCGATGTTGTATATTGAATCCATGCTAAAAAATAGTTATAAAAATGCTGAAATAATAGAAGAGATACATGTTGATGATATACACCTATATTTATTAGACAAAAAAAGCTATATTATTCCTCTTATAACGATGGAAGGGAATAAAATTGCTTACAAGGGAGTTGCTGTATTTCAAGGGGAAGAGGATAGAATGGTTGGAAGTTTAGTAGGAGATGAACTCGTAGGCTTAAATCTTGTAACGGGTAAAGTTAAAGAAGGAAGTATTGAAGCAGAGGTAGAAGGTAAGTTAATGACATTAGAAATATTGGATGCATCCCGAAAAATTAAAGTGAAAAGTAAGAGTAAAGAAAAGGTGGTATTTTCAGTTGATATAAAAATAGCTGCCTCCATAGCAGAAACGTTTGGCTCAGAGGACTTTACTAAAGATCGAACACTAAAAATCATAGAGAAAGCTTTAAAAGAAAAAATCCACAAAATTGTAAATCAAGCTATAGTTAAAGTTAAGGACGATTTAAAAGTTGATGCATTCCGACTTTCCAGTGAGCTTTATCAGAAGCATTACCCATTTTGGGAGGAAATAGAAGAGGATTGGGATAGAGGAGAGAATATTTTTTCGAAAAGTGAGATTGAAGTTAAGGTACAAACGGAAATTAAAAATGCAGGAGTTACAAACAGAACAGAAAAGGAGGGGGGAAAATAGCTCATGCTGGATATCTTATTGAATAGACTTCCACCCCCAATTGTATGGTTTTGTACGGTAATGGCTTTCATTGTTCCATATCTTATTCAAAAAGTGAATCTTCGTCTACATAAGTACGGAGACCCCCCATGGAAGAAAAAAAGGCCTTAGTTGTAGTTAACTTACCCTGTCTTTTTTTTGGCTTGGTACGTGTGCCATGATACTATATGGATAAAGTACAAGCCAAAGGAGTGCAGAAATGAAGGTTGAGACATATAAGCAGTTAGATGCAACAGATTTAGCTGAATTAATACAAAGCAAAGAAATAAAACCAGCAGAAATAGTGAATGCAAGCTTTCAACAGCTAGAAAAAGTAAATCCTGTCTTGAATGCCGTTGTACATGAGCGAAAAGCGAAGGCACTGAAAGAGGCAGAGAAAATTCAATTGAATCAGGGGCCGTTCGCCGGTGTTCCGTTATTGTTAAAAAACATTTCCCAGCACGTAAAGGGTGAACCATTAACTTCGGGGTCAAAATTATTGCGACAGTCCATTTCCAAGCATGATTCCAATTTAGTTGGAAAAATGAGAGAAGCCGGATTTCTATTTATCGGTCACACCAATACACCAGAGTTTGGTTTGAAGAATATTTCAGAACCGGAACTTTATGGACCAAGTAAAAACCCGTGGAATACAGAACATTCTCCAGGCGGTTCCAGTGGCGGTTCAGCAGCTGCTATCGCTGCAGGAGTTGTCCCATTAGCAGGTGCTAGTGATGGCGGTGGGTCCATCCGCATTCCAGCCTCTTTTACTGGTTTGTTTGGTTTAAAGCCAACTCGTGGTCGCACTCCAGTTGGACCAGGAACTGGCAGACAGTGGCAAGGGGCTTCCATTGATTTTGTTTTAAGTAAAACAGTTAGAGACAGTGCAGCTATGCTTGATTTGCTTCAGATCGTTCAGCCAGAGGCAGCCTTCCATACACCACTTTTTGAAGGAAGATATCAGCAAGCGATCACAGAGTCGTTTTCTTCTCCATTGCGTATTGCATTTACTACAGAATCACCTGTAGGTACGCCTGTATCTGACGAGGCTAAAGAAGCGGTTAGGAAGACGGTGAAATGGTTGGAGGAGCAAGGGCATTTTGTAGAAGAAAAAGCCAATGATGTAGATGGAATTGAATTAATGAGAAACTATTATTTAATGAATAGCGGAGAAATTGCTTCTCTTGCCACTCAGCTTGAGAAGGCCACAGGCAGAACGTTGAAGCCAGAAGATGTAGAAATTGAAACATGGTTATTAAATGAAGCGGGGAAATCAGTTACTGCAGCAGAATACGCTGCAAGTCTGGCAGCCTGGGATGAAGCTGCTGCTCTGATGGCAGATTTCCATCTCACGTATGATTTTTATATTACTCCTGCAACAGCCTTTGCAGCTCCAAAGGTTGGAGAGTTAACTCATACACAAGAAAGCCAGGCACAATTAAGAGAAGATATCCAACGGAGGGATAAAAATGGGCAGCAGGAGCTGATTTATGACATGTTCCTCCCAAGTCTTACCTACACACCATTTACACAATTAGCTAATTTGACCGGGCAGCCGGCTATGTCGGTTCCATTACATCAAACCCTTGATGGACTTCCTATAGGGGTTCAAGTAATGGCTTCAAAAGGAAAAGAAGACATGCTCTTAAAGTTGGCATACATGCTGGAACAGGATAAATTATGGAAAGGAATGAAGGGGAACCCTTATTTTGTATAAAAGATATTAAACTATTAGACTATTAACTATTTTTCCTATGAGCAATCTTATGAATACTTTCACTAGTAACACTTCTTGTTTAACCATTTAAATAAATAAGAAACCCCTATATAATGAAATGTGGATATACATCGAGATAATTATCAGAATATTATCCATAATATAGGAAGGGGTTTCTTTATGGTGAAACAAAAGAAGGGTCTTTTTCAACGTTTCCTGGATATGATTGAAACTTTAGGTAATAAGCTACCACATCCAATTACGTTGTTTGCCATTTTGGCATTACTTGTTGTTCTATTATCAGCATTGCTTTCTCCACTTGGAATTAGTGTAGAACACCCAGGTAAAGAGGGAGAAATGGTTGAAATAAACAACCTCTTAAGTTCGGAAGGTATTCAATACATATTTACGAGTATGACAGATAACTTTATTGGATTTGCGCCGCTTGGCGTAGTTCTAGTAACAATGCTTGGAATTGGTGTAGCTGAAAGAACTGGGCTTATAAGCGCGTTATTACGAGGATTCGTATTATCAGTTCCTAAGCGCTTTATTACGGCTGGCTTGGTATTCGCAGGTATTATGTCAAGTGTCGCTTCCGATGCGGGATATGTAGTATTACCACCACTAGGTGCTTTAATTTTCGTAGCACTTGGCCGTCACCCATTAGCAGGTTTGGCAGCAGCATTCGCTGGGGTTTCTGCTGGATTTAGTGCCAACTTATTTCTATCAGCTACGGATGCTTTACTAGGGGAACTAACGATAGCTGCTGCATCTATTATTGACCCTGCCTATGCTGAGGGAATGAATATAGCAATGAACTATTACTTTATTATTGTGTCTGTATTCATTCTTACTTTTATTGGTGCATGGGTAACAGAGCGAGTAGTGGAACCTAGATTAGGAGAGTATAAAGGAGATCAAAAAGAAGAATTAGAAGGTCTCCAAAAAATCGAGAAAAAAGGTTTAATTTGGGCAACATTATCACTTATTGTTGCACTGATTATCATGTCTTTCTTAATTGTACCTGAGAACGCTCCAATGCGTGGAGATAGCGGAGAAATTATTCAATCTCCATTTATGAGCTCACTTGTACCTATCATTGCAATTCTATTTTTCGTACCAGGTCTGGTATATGGAAAAATAACAAAAGTTATTCGGAATGATAAGGATGTAGCAACTCAATTATCAGATACAATGGCTTCCATGGGAATGTTTATTGTACTAGCGTTTACTGCAGGTCAATTTGTTGCTTTCTTTAATGAATCACATATGGGCTTGGTGCTTGGTGTATACGGTGCCGAATTCCTTGATAGTATTAATTTGTCTGGAATTCCACTTATTCTCGCCTTCGTTGTAATTACTGCCTTTATTAATCTGTTTATTGGTAGTGCTTCAGCAAAATGGGCGATGATGGCTCCGATTTTTGTACCAATCATGATGCAGCTGGGTTACTCACCAGAACTAACCCAAATGGCTTACCGGGTTGCTGATTCAACAACAAATATTATCACTCCATTAATGACGTACTTTGCGATTATTATTGCATTTGCACAGAAGTATGATAAGAAAATGGGAATTGGAACATTAATTTCTGTTATGCTACCATACTCTTTATATTTCTTAATTGGATGGACCATCGTATTGATTGTCTGGATGCTTTTCGGCATCGATCTTGGACCAGGTTCACCTATTCTATATAATAGCTAAATCAAAAGCGTCACTCTATCACAGAGTGGTGCTTTTTTCGTTCATTTATTCTACTTAACTAGTGAGTAAAGGTGTATATCTTAATTTATATATACTGCGACGTAACTTGGTAGTACTTCGGAAAATACACTTCTCTCTTGTGCTCGAAGGTGTGAAAGTATTCAACTTGTAGCAGGATTATGGAGCTAAACGCCCTTAGCAGATCATCTATCGCCATTGATTTCCATTCCAGACGAACGCTTTCCGCCTGCATGGCCTCAGCCGCTTCCTCCGCTACGCTCCGTCCAGGGTCTTCGGCTCATGCTATTCCGGCAGGAGTCGTCATCTTCCATTCCAATCAATTGGTATGTGCTATTGATTAATTTGAGGTATTTAAGAATTGTAAGTAACTCTTATCTTAAAAGATTTGTGATATACACCTTAGCGAAGGGGAAATATGGAGACTCCTGCGGGAAAAGCGAGACTAGCGAGACCCCGCAGAACGGAACGTTAGTGAAGTTCGAGGAGGCTTGCAGGCCGCCCGCGGAAAGCGGAATATTTCCCCGCAGCGGTGATTTACGCAGTCTCTATTTTCTAAGTTACGTCGCAGTTTCCTTCTACTGCGACTTCTAAATTTTCCATCTTTGTTTCAAAGTAATAGGGAAGGGATACATATTTGGTAAGGAGGGCGGTATCAAAATGACAGCAGAAGTAGCGATAATGAATAAGTTAGGTATGGCACTTGCAGCAGATAGTGCAATTACAAGTGGCAGAGATGGTGTCCAAAAAGTATACAATTCAGCAAACAAACTTTTTTCTTTATCGAAACATCATCCAGTAGGAATAATGGTATATGGAGCAGCATCCTTTATGGAGGTGCCTTGGGATATCATTATTAAATCATACAGAGAATACCTGGGAGATAAGAAATTTGATAATCTCTCCTATTACTTTGAAGATTTTCTCGATTTTTTACAACAAGACAATCGTTTTGGCAGGGAAGATATTGAACATATTATTGTATACCGTACTTTTTCTGATATTCTTAAACGGCTAGTGAGGGGAGTGGAAGAGGAAGTCTCTTCACTAGACGATACCGGTAAAATCACCACTATTTTAATGGAAACAGTGAAAACACAACTAAATGAGTATAAGCAAAAAGAAGATTGGTTAGAGCTGGATTATACAACTTTTCAAAAATCGTTTAACACTGTAGTTACAGAAGTTAGGGAGGAGTTAATTGTATATGAAACGCCGGGAGAATTAAATGCGCTTTTGAGTGAGTTGGCATTTGAAGTAACCAAATCTGACTATTTTAGTCTCGGTAGTACGGGTATCGTATTTTGTGGTTATGGAGAGAAAGAAATTTTTCCTCATCTACTGAACTACCGGTTAGAAGGATTTGTGAATGGACAATTAAAATATAAAAAATTAAAAGACAAGGAAATAAGTTATACTTCAGATAAAAAGGCAGGGACAGCAGCGATCCTGCCATTTGCGCAGAGGGAAATGGTAGATTCATTTATGTACGGTATTGAACCAACGATGGAGGATACCATTTTCGGTATTGTAGAAGAGGTTCTAACAAATTACCATGAACAAATTAAAAAGCATTTGAATATCGACTTAACAGACGAACAGGTTAAGGAAACTATGAGATTGGGTAATGAAATGTATGAGTCTATCCAGTCTTCTGTCAATGAATATCAACAGTCCAACTATATTGAACCATTGCTTGGTGTGGTGCGCTCGCTACCAAAAGAAGAATTGGCTGAGATGGCTGAAGCTCTTGTTAACTTGACTTCCTTTAAAAGAAGGGTAACAAGAGCTACAGAATCAGTAGGACCACCTATTGATGTTGCGGTGATAACCAAAGGAGATGGATTTATTTGGATGAAACGGAAAAACTACGTGAATTCCGAAATTAATGCTTTTTAATAAAAGTATATGGAGAGGCGGTTGAATATGGTTAAAAAGGAAAAACCATATAATCAAGCATTGTTTAATTTATCCGAGCAGGATCGATTGGAACTGGATTTAGAGGATCAATCACAAAATGAAAAAGCTGAAGTCATTGATAAGGTATATAAAAAGTTAGACGAAAAGAATAAAAAAGTTAAAAAAAATAACGTTTAACAAATGGGATATCGTGGAATTCCATGTAGTGTAGCGCATTAAATTACAACCGGGTTAATAGTTGCTACGAAATTTCAAGTCAAAATGTAGTTTAAAAGTATTTATATGTGGAACCCAAAATACTGTAGAAGCTTATTAAACTATTCAAAAGGAGATGTTAAGTATGGCTAAAAATAATGAAAAGAACAACAAAATGTCTCTAGAAGAAGCAGGTAAAAAAGGCGGAAAAACTACAGCAAAGAAACATGACCAAGAATTCTATGAAGAGATCGGTCAAAAAGGCGGACAAACTACAGCTAAAGAACATGATAAAGAATTTTTCCAAGATATTGGTAAAAAGGGTGGAGAAACTACCGCCAAAAATCATGACCAAGAATTCTATGAAGATATTGGACAAAAGGGTGGCGAAAAACGAGCCCAGCAAAGAAAAAATGATTAAAAATAATTTAATTTAAAATAAATATGTCGTAGCTGAAAATGTTTACAGTAAAACCGTTAAAAATACTTGGAAGGAGATGTTAAGCATGGCTAATAATAATAAAAAGAACAACAAAATGTCTCTAGAAGAAGCAGGTAAAAAAGGCGGAAAAACAACAGCAAGAAATCATGATCAGGAATTCTATGAAGACATCGGTCAAAAAGGCGGAGAAACAACAGCAAAGAATCACGATCAGGAATTCTATGAAGATATCGGCCAAAAAGGCGGAGAAACAACAGCAAAGAATCATGATCAGGAATTTTATGAAGATATTGGCCAAAAAGGCGGAAAGACAACAGCAAAGAATCACGACCAGGAATTCTATGAAGACATCGGCCAAAAAGGCGGAGAAGCTAGAAGCCGCCAAAGAAAAAATAATGGAAATTCCTAATTAAATAAATGAAAAAAGAGAAGGAGCATGCATAGCTCCTTCTCTTTTTTGTTCTCTATTAATTAAAACCCACTACGGCAGAGAGTTTTATCCATTACTTTCAACCCCCTTCCTCTCGTATAACTAATAGTTTTAAAGTACGTATAAATATATACTTAGAGGAACATACTTAAGAATAAACGAAGCGTTAAGAGGTGTTTGGTCAAAGAAGAAATTTCATAGAAAAGTAACTTGAAAGTTCTCTTTCGTTTCATAACCATTTTTAGTATAGTTATAGTATAAAAGGAACAATTGTCTTCATCCAGAGAGGGGTCTTTATATGATGCAGGAATTAACCGTATATAATGAAAAAGTCGGAAAAATAATTGACAATATAAACAAAGTAATGAGTGGAAAAGAAGAGGTGGCAACTCTAAGCCTTGTAGCTCTTTTGGCTGAAGGACATGTCCTCTTAGAAGATGTTCCTGGTGTAGGGAAAACCATGTTAGTCAAAACGATTGCTAAATCTTTGGATTGTGACTTCAGAAGAATTCAATTCACCCCAGATCTCCTACCTTCAGATGTTACCGGCATTTCTATTTATAATCCCAAAGAACTAGAATTTGAATTTCGTGGAGGGCCTATTCTAGGAAATATCATTCTAGCAGATGAAATTAATCGTACCTCACCAAAGACCCAGTCATCCTTACTTGAAGGCATGGAAGAAAAAAGTGTTACAGTTGATGGCAAAACTATTCCGTTAAAGCAACCTTTCTTTGTCATGGCAACCCAAAACCCAATTGAATATGAAGGTACATATCCACTTCCTGAGGCTCAGCTTGACCGCTTTATTTTAAAGCTAAAAATGGGATACCCAAGTATGGCGGAAGAATTGGAAATGCTTCAACGTACGTCAAAGCAACACCCGCTGGAAACGATACATGCAGTAATGTCCAGAGATGAACTGATTGAACTTCAACAGGAAGTAAAAGAAATATATATAGATAAATCAATCCAACAATATATTATTAATCTGGCAACTGCTTCAAGAAATAATCCATTAATCTATCTTGGGGTTAGTCCAAGAGGGTCCATTTCGTTAATGAAAGCCGCTAAAGCTTTTGCTTATATAAATAATAGAGATTATGTGCTGCCTGATGATATTAAATTTCTTGCTCCATATGTACTGTCCCACCGAATTATTCTGCACTCAGAAGCAAGGTATGACGGTGTAACGAACGAAGAGGTTATCCACTCTATTATTAAAAACACGCATATACCAATCCGAAAGGAATTTGGTTGATGAAAAAGAAGCTTCGATCAATCGGTAACTTTGTTTTTATTATTGCACTCTTCCTCGTCCTATTTTCGTATGCAATGTTTCAGGGGGGATTTGTAAGCTGGTTCTTATTTTTTAGTTTTCAACCAATCTTTTTATATCATGTTGGTTTACTTCTTTATCCGATAAAAGGTTGGAAGGTTACTCGCACAGTATCTCGATATATGGCTCAAGCGGGAAGTGACGTAACAATTACAGTAAATATAAAACGGGCATTTCCGTTTCCTTTATATTATTGTATCTGTGAAGACGTCTTCTCTGATACCTTGGGATTAATAGACAATCGGCAAAATAAATATCAACATTTTAATGACAGTGAAAAGTTAAAAGTGAACAGGGAGAGGAAAAAAGTTATCTTTCCTTCTTTTAAGCGGACATTCTCATTTAGTTATAATCTTAAGGATGTACCAAGAGGAGAACATGTTTTTTATGGAATTCGAATACGTACAGGGGATGTATTTGGTTTTGTTAAAAAAGACCACATGTATTCGGTAAGAGACCAGCTATTGGTGTATCCAAATGAACGGCCAATTGAATTAAAGGAACAAGTATCGAGTTATGAACAAGGCTCGACATCTAGCTCGTTTCTTCATTTGCAACAAACAAATATAGCTGCAGGTATACGTGAATATATGCCAGGTGATAAATTTTCATGGATTGATTGGAAACAATCAGCAAGGACGAACACATTAATGACTAAGGAATTCGAGCAAGAAAAAAGTTCAGAATTGCTGCTTGTTCTTGATGCATGTGAACATGGAAATATGAATTATCTGGCATTTGAGGCAGCGGTAGAGCTTTCCTATTCATTAGTTAAGGTTTTCCAACAGCGTGCAACGCCTGCAGAACTGATAACGATAGGTAGAAAAAGTAAATCTTTTTCATTACAGAGTGAAATTACCGCCAATGAATCAGTTAGACAACATTTAACAAAGATTCAGCCAAGTGGAGATGCTGAATTCACTTCCAGTTTTTCCGAAATGCTGCTCCACTTGAAAAATAAATCCAGCTTAATCATTATCACGGTCAATTTAGATCATTTAATTAGTGATAAGGTTAAAAAGTGGAGACAACAAACACCAAATATTAGCATTATCCTAATTAAATCTACTGTAGAAATAACAACAATGCTTAAGAAGCAAATTCAACAATTGGAGTTATTCGGAATAAATGTAGAAGTTCTCACGGAAAAAGAACTAGTTAATAACCCTGTGGAGGTGAGCTTGTAATGAGCACAGCAAATGGAGACAGATCAATTATATATTCTTCTCTCCTATATACCCTGGGTTTTCTTTTGTTTTTGGAATGGTTGTATCCCGTGGAAGATATTACGGATACGGGCAGTTTAACTATTTTTATCTTATACGCTTTATTTTGTTTTGCTATATCCATGATACAAATAAAGTGGTGGATTTCTTTTTTACTAAAAGGCATGGGCTTATTTATTGTTGTAAATGCCTTATTTATAGAGGCGAAATTTTTAGGTGTGAAGTGGTTTTCCGTATTGTTTGGTGACTTATTTACTAATGTCGAAGCATTATTTAGCCAGCAATTTTTTCAGTTTACTCCTTTATTTAGAAGTGTTCTCTTTTTGCTGTTAATTTGGTTAATGAGCTATCTTCTCTATTATTGGTTTGTAATCATGAAACGGATATTTTTATTTATTTTACTGACATTTATTTATATAGCTGTATTAGATACATTTACTGTTTATGATGCTACACTTCCAATTATACGTACATTTATCTTAGGTTTTTTGGCATTGGGAATTGCTAATTTTATGAAAGAATTGAGAAAAGAAGCTATTCATTTCTCATGGCTGAAAAAAACTACAGTTTGGCTTGTTCCGTTAATTGTTATCGTATTTCTTTCGACTATTATCGGTTATGCCGCACCGAAATTTGAGTCTCAGTGGGCAGATCCGGTTCCTTTTATTAAAAGCAAAGCAGAAAATGCTGGCATGTCAGATAGAGGCAGTAGTATTCAAAAAGTAGGGTATGGGGAGGATGACTCCCGGCTGGGAGGGTCTTTTGTCCAGGATTACACCCCTGTATTTCAAGCTGCTGTTACAGATGAGCATTATTGGCGGATTGAAACAAAGGATACCTATACAGGAAAAGGGTGGGAAGCATCAGATGGTCCTGATTACCAACAGATTGCTAACCAAGGGACGTCCTTTCGTTCTATGTTCGAGTTTGAAAACGTAGAGACGGAGAAAATGGAAGCAATGATTGAGTTCCAAGGAAATACGTCTATAAAGAAATTGATTTATCCGTATGGAACATCACAGGTTTTTGCCGCAGGTGTGGATTATTTTCTAGATCCATTTACTTCTTCTATTGAACCAAGAATTGAAAACGAAGCTGTGGTTTTGGATAATTATACTATATCCTATGATAATCCTTCTTTTGCTATCAATGAATTGAGAAAAGCGGATCAAACAACTAATGAGGACATAGAAAATCCGCAATACACCCAATTACCTGACACATTACCTGAGCGTGTTTACGACTTGGCAGAGGAAATTACAGCTTCTTATGATAACCGCTATGATAAAGCAAAGGCAATAGAGCGATATTTCAGCACGAATGGTTTTGAATACCAAACAACAGATGTACCTGTTCCGAAAGCAAACCAGGATTATGTAGATCAATTTTTATTTGATTCCAAGATGGGTTATTGTGATAACTACTCTACATCAATGGTTGTTATGCTGCGTTCGTTGGGAATACCAGCACGCTGGACGAAAGGTTTTACGAGCGGAGAGATGATCCAAGGTGAAGTAGGAGGAGCCAATGAAGAGACATTTGATATATATGAAGTAACAAATGCAAATGCACATTCCTGGGTGGAAGTTTATTTTCCGGAAAACGGATGGGTGCCTTTTGAACCAACACAGGGATTTTCGAATTTGGCAGACTTCCGTACAGAGATAAATAATGATGTTGCGCAACAGGAAGAAGAGATGATGGAAACACCGGATAAGGAAGAAGATGAGGCACCTAAACCAGACGAATTGCCGAAGGATGTGGATGAAGACTTAGCAAGTGCTTCTGACCAGTCATCATGGGATTTTTCTTGGCAAAGTATTACTATTCTCCTGCTTATCATCAGTCTTCTTGGCTATCTTATTTATAAGACTCGTTTTCGTTGGAAGACACATTTCATTCTCATGAAGTTTAGAAAGCATCCGGACAGTAAAAATTATCAAGAGGCATATCACCACTTAATGAGGGTTTTAGAGCATAAAGGGTTAGGAAAGAAGACAGACGAAACGTTGAGAGAGTATGCGCGAAAGATTGATGTAAGATATACTACTGATGAAATGTGGAGGCTAACCTCTCAATTTGAAAATATCCTATATCATCAGCAGCAAAATAAATCTGTTCCATTAGAAGTAACACAATTATGGAAAAATTTAATCAAACGGATAATGGCTTGACCTGTTTGATGAAGGTTAGTAGAATAAGAACATACTTGAGCAAGCATGTTCATGCTAATATTGAAGTTATATATGCCGTCGTATATCCTCGATAATATGGATCGAAAGTTTCTACCGGGACACCGTAAATGTTCTGACTATGAAGGCAGATTTCTATAAAGGTTGTTATTTGTTTCATAGACCTGGATCTCTGCCTTTTTGTAGTTTTTTACTGCAAAAAGTTGGAGATCCATTTTTTATTTACGGATTGATCTGACCTATTGCTAATAAATGGGCATAATTAAAGTATACTAATTACCAGCAAATTAAATGCTGCATACTCATTTTGATGCTGGGGCAGGTACGGTCTTTAAACGAGGGAACAACAGTATATGCTGATATATAATCGAGCTACAGATAGGAGCGTAATAGATGGAAAACAATGAAATGATTCTTGTATTGGATTTTGGTAGCCAATATAACCAATTGATCACAAGACGTATTAGAGAGCAAGGAGTATACAGTGAGCTTCACTCACATAAGTTAACTGCTGAGGCAATCAAACGGATGAATCCGAAGGGGATTATCCTTTCAGGTGGCCCTCACAGTGTGTATGATGAAAACAGTTTCCGTTGCGATAAGGAAATCTTTGATTTAGATATTCCTATTTTGGGGATTTGTTATGGTATGCAGCTAATGGCATTGCATTTTGGCGGACAAGTTGAAAAAGCCAAAAATCGTGAATATGGTAAAGCGCTTATTGACCTAAACAATGAACCGACTTTATTTAAAGATACACCGAAAAAACAGACAGTGTGGATGAGTCATGGGGATAAAGTAATGGCTGAGCCGGAGGATTTCCAAATTGATGCTACAAGCCCATCTACACCAATTGCAGCAATGAGTAATCCGGATAAGCAACTATATGGTGTGCAATACCATCCGGAAGTACGTCATTCTGAATATGGAAATGATCTTTTGAAGCATTTTGTTTATGATGTATGTAAATGTGATGGAGATTGGACAATTGAGAACTTTATTGATATGGAAGTAGAAAAGATTCAACAGAAAGTCGGAGAGCGTAAAGTACTTTGTGCACTTAGTGGTGGAGTTGACTCTTCCGTTGTAGCTGCATTGATTCATAAAGCGATTGGAGATCAGCTAACTTGTATTTTTGTTGATCATGGTTTGTTGCGTAAAAACGAAGCAGACGATGTTATGAAGGTTTTTGCAGATGATTTCCATATGAATATTATTAAAGTAGATGCAAAGGATCGCTTTTTATCTAAATTACAAGGTGTCGATGATCCAGAGAAGAAACGTAAAATTATTGGAAATGAATTTATTTATGTTTTCGATGATGAGGCAGAGAAGCTGAAGGATATTGACTTCCTTGCACAAGGAACCCTTTATACAGATATTATCGAAAGTGGTACGGAAACTGCGCAAACAATTAAATCACATCACAATGTTGGTGGACTTCCGGAAAATATGCAATTTGAATTAATCGAGCCACTTAACACACTTTTCAAAGATGAAGTACGTGAGCTTGGATCACAGCTTGGTATTCCAGATCACATTGTCTGGCGCCAGCCATTCCCGGGACCAGGCCTTGCTATCCGTGTATTGGGTGAAGTAACCGAAGAAAAGCTAACAATCGTTCGTGAATCAGATGCCATCCTACGTGAAGAAATTGCTAAAGCAGGACTTGATCGTGACATCTGGCAATATTTTACTGTACTTCCTAATATCAAAAGTGTAGGAGTTATGGGTGATGCACGTACGTACGATTATACAATCGGTATTCGTGCTGTTACTTCTATTGATGGGATGACATCAGACTGGGCAAGAATCCCATGGGACGTTTTGGAGACAATCTCAACAAAAATCGTAAATGATGTCCAACACATCAACCGCGTAGTGTATGACATTACGTCTAAGCCACCAGCGACTATTGAGTGGGAATAACAATTAAAATACGAACAACTACTAAAAAATATGAAAGTTTGTTCGTGTTTTATTGACAATTTAATAGATGGATAGTAATATTAACTTACATTCAATTAAATATGCGTATAATTTAGGGGATATGGCCCAAAGTTTCTACCGGACTGCCGTAAATAGTCTGACTACGCTGAGGATGTAAGCTGATTTGGGGAATTGTAGTTTTTTCTGCAAACTCCTTTCATTCTATCCTCACGTAGTTAGACGGCACTCTTGGTCCATATGGGCAAGAGTGCTTTTTGTTTTCCATATACGCAGAATTGATACAGGAAGAGGGGAAAACAGTGAAGAAGTATTTTCGTTTTGAAGAGTTAGGTACAAATTACCGAACAGAATTTATGGCAGGGATGACTACTTTCCTGGCTATGGCATATATTCTATTTGTAAACCCGGCTACGTTAGCACTAGTTGGGGTGGAGGAATTACCTGAAGGAGTTACCCGAATTGACCAGGGTGCCGTGTTTGCTGCAACAGCAATTGCAGGTGCTGTCGGTTCATTATTCATGGGAGTTATTGCGAAATATCCAATCGGTTTGGCACCGGGGATGGGCTTAAATGCTTTCTTTGCTTATACCGTAGTTCTTGGTTACGGGATTCCATGGGAAACGGCTTTATCAGGTGTATTAGCTTCTGGACTTATTTTTATTATTTTAACTTTAACAGGGCTTCGTGAAAAAATTATAAATGCTATTCCAGGTAACTTAAAGTTAGCTGTTGGAGCAGGAATTGGACTATTTATTGCGTTCCTTGGTTTTCAGAATGCCGGAATTATTATCGGCAATGATGCTACATTAGTTGGGATCGGAGATTTAACCTCACCAACTGTTTTACTAGCTATTTTTGGAATTATTATTTCTGTTATATTACTAACGCTTGGCATTAAAGGTGGTATCTTCTATGGGATGGTGCTTACTGCCGTTGCGGGGATGATTGTTGGATTAATTGATCCGCCAACAGGAATTAGCGGAATTGTAGGAGAGGTACCAAGCCTTGCACCTACGTTTGGTCAAGCATTCCTCCACTTTGGAGATATTTTTACTATTGAAATGCTGGTGGTTATTTTAACATTTCTATTTGTAGATTTCTTTGATACAGCTGGTACACTTGTTGCTGTTGCTACCCAAGCTGGATTAATGAAAGATAATAAGCTGCCACGTGCAGGAAAGGCGTTATTCGCTGATTCAGCAGCAACTGTCGTTGGTGCTACGGTAGGAACTTCTACTACCACTTCTTATGTCGAGTCAACAGCTGGAGTTGGAGCAGGAGGGCGTTCAGGATTTACGGCAGTAGTTATTGCAGGATTCTTCCTCTTATCACTGTTTTTCTCACCATTATTAAGTGTGGTAACAGCAGAGGTTACTGCTCCGGCATTAATTATTGTTGGTGTGTTAATGTCTTCTGCTTTAAAATCCATTGAGTGGGATGAATTTGAAATTGCGGTACCAGCATTTTTCACTATCATTACAATGCCGCTAACCTATAGTATAGCTACAGGTATTGCAATAGGCTTTATTTTCTACCCAATTACCATGCTATTAAAAGGCAGGGCAAAGGAAATTAATCCAGTTATGTATGTATTGTTTGTCATCTTCGTATTGTATTTTATCTTCTTAAGCTAAATGTGCTTATGATGCTATACCTTATAAAAAAGGGAACTTTCTCTGAATGGAGAAGTTCCCTTTTTCAGTTCTAATATCTATGTTGGGTTACCCAATGATTCGTAATATAGATAGATAAACTCTCAACTAACTTGGTGGGACTGTTAACGGCTCCAAATCTCGCTACTGGAAAATATTACGCTTTCCGCGGGCGGCCTGCGAGCCTCCTCGAACTTCACTAACGTTCCGTTCTGTGGGGTCTCGCTAGTCTCGCTTTTCCCGCAGGACAAGGAAAGCTTCGTCAGCAAGACATCGCACGAAGAAAATGTGTATTTTCATTTTCGAGGAGTCTCCATATTTTCCCTTCGCTAGTATGCGTTAGTAATATCGTGATGTTGATATATTTGGTAGGAAAAAGTAATTAATTAAACACTAAACTTAGATAAAAGCCTATACCAATTGATTGGAATGGAAGATGTCGCACTTGTACCCGGAGGTGTGAAAGCGTTCATCTGTAATGGAAATCAATGGCGATAGAGAACCTTCTTAGCATATTTAAGTAAATTTTAGTGATTATTCTTAGGAAGTTCCAGCCTTTACTCCACTCTTTTCCTCCTCCTGTGAATGTACGAGATAACTTCTGTAAGCCAAACATTTGCAATAGAACTTTTTCCTTACTGTGCTCGTTGGGCGTTAACTTTGTTGTAAGAAAAAATATGATAGATGGATAAGGAGATCGTGCCTGCTAATGCCATAAATCCGAGTCCATAATAGAGCGTGTTTCCGCCAAATGAGTCCATTACAACACCGCCAACTAACGAACCGACGATTCCTGATACGCCGAAAAAGGTAGCAAAGAAAACAAGATGTCCTGTTGACTGAAGCAAACGTGGAATTAGCCTTGTCACATAATCAAAGGCTGCTGTGTAGAAAATCCCAAATGTCAAACCATGCAGAAATTGTAACGCGATAATATATGCAGGATCAGTAGCCGCAGCATAGAAGAACCAACGGATGGTGTAGAGAATACCCGCGATAATAACAAATATCAGAGAATGATATTTTCTAAACCAGAAACCAGCTGTAGCGAATACCAGTGCCTCAGTTAGTACACCAACAAACCAGGCAACACCAACCAATCCTTCGCTACCACCCAGCTGAGCAATGTAAAGTCCAATAAAGCTATCATTCGCTCTGTGTGAAATAGTAATGAAGATCATACAAAATAAAAAGATGATAAAAGGTTTATTTTTTACCAAAACCATTACATCTTGAATGCGAATGGGATCTGATTCCACCTTGACGTCCGTAAGACGGAAGGTAACAAGAAAGGCGAGAAATCCGAAACACAGAAACGGAATGATCATATATTGAATACCAACTCTTGTCAGCACTTCGCCAATTACTAAAGAGGATACGGCAAAACCAACAGATCCCCACATGCGAATAGTGCCGAATGATATCTTCATATCATCTGCACGACGTTGTGCAAGGCTGTCACCCAATGCACCGATTGGTGTAACAAAAAAGTAGAAAACAGCACCCATCAGTAATATTCCAACTAATGTTTCCATTTGGAAAAATATAACACTAAAAACTAAAAGGCCACAAATACATAGTTGGATGATTCGTTTTACTGTTTTATATTTATCACTTAAATATCCCCAAAAAGGCTGCGCAAATATGGATGCCAATGGACCAATTGCTAGTACCCAGCCAATTTCCGTACCATTAAGCCCTTTGTATTTCAGATATAATGGCAGATAGCTAAGTATTATTGTATTGGTAGCATGAAAGCAAAAAAGAAGCATTTTCAAAGGTGTTAATGAATTGCTATTTGTCAAAGTCGTCTCCCCTATCTTTATATGTCTAAATCGTTATTATACTACTCTTTCAGTTGAAAACAACTCTTCATGATAAAAAACTCCCAACAATGGTAGGGAGTTTTTTACAAATCAATCTGCCCAGGTGAGCTTGATGAATTCATCTCTACCTGATTTTTCTCGATCTTCTTTATATTCATCTTCATTCTTTTTATAATAATCCTGATGATATTCTTCAGCAGGATAAAATCTCTCTGCTGGAAGTATTTGTGTAACAATCGGCTTGGAGAATTTGCCACTATTCTGTAACTGCTGTTTGGATCTTTCAGCAGCAGTTAATTGGTCTTCCGTATGATAAAAAATGGCTGTACGATAGGAATCGCCGCGATCATGGAACTGTCCGCCATCATCGGTTGGATCGATTTGTTGCCAATAGACTTCAAGAATCTTATCATAAGAAATGATTTCAGGATTATATGTAATTTCTACGGCCTCAAAATGTCCCGAATCTCCAGTTTTTACTTGCTCATATGTTGGGTTTTCTATATGCCCGCCCGTATACCCGGACACAACTTGCTCCACCCCGTCCCATTGATCAAAAGGCTTAACCATACACCAGAAACATCCACCGGCAAAAGTTGCTTTTTTATATATAGTCATTTCTTTTCCCTCATTTTATAGTAGAATTAAGAATTAAGGTAACTATATCATAATTTGAAAGTTGGTGACACAGTGGAGGAACCGCATGTACATAAAATTTTTACAGGTAAAGTGAAGAGGATTGGCACAGAAAATGCCAGTAATCCAATGGAAAGGCCTTGGGAAAGCGGGATGTTCAAGCAAGCAGTAGACGACAAGGTGTGGTTAACAAAAACAGGATTTACCGGTGATGAAGTTGCAGATACAAAGAATCACGGTGGCCCGGAAAAAGCTGTGTTCGCATATCCGATTAAGCACTATACGAGCTGGAAAGAAGAGTTGGACTTGGAGTCGATTGACATGAGCGCTATGGGTGAAAATATGGCAGTTTTAGAAATGGATGAGTTTAGCGTTTGTATTGGAGACACTTATGAGCTTGGGGATGCTGTTATTCAAGTTTCACAGCCTAGACAGCCATGCTGGAAGCCAGCAAGACGGTTTGGGATCGTTGATCTTGCTTTACGTATTCAGAATAGTGGGCGAACGGGTTGGTATTTCCGAGTAGTAAAAGAAGGCTATGTTACTCCCGGTACGGATCTGAAATTGATAGAACGTCCATATCCACAATGGTCCATTGCTGCATGTAATGAAGTTATGCATATTTATAAAGATGATTTGCGAACCGCGGAGGAACTTGCCTCATGTGATCTTCTAGCAATAAATTGGAGAAAAACATTAAAAAAGAGATTAAGAGGACAAAGTGCAAATGTTGCTAAACGGGTATTTGGACCAAATAAAGAAGCGTAAAGGAAGAAAGACACCATCTCGGACAGGAGTCCGTTCGGTGTCTTTTTCTATTACTCAGAAAAAGTGGGTTGTGCTTTTGTTCTCAGTCTTCATCCAAGAGTTCGATATTAACTTTATTTTTGCGACTGGAATCTGAGATTAAGCGATGTAATTGAATGTAAATCAGTCCATTTCTATATGTTG
Source organism: Virgibacillus halodenitrificans JCM 12304 (assembly GCF_001310895.1). Taxonomy (GTDB): domain Bacteria; phylum Bacillota; class Bacilli; order Bacillales; family Amphibacillaceae; genus Virgibacillus_Q; species Virgibacillus_Q halodenitrificans. Next base: position 74,110 of record NZ_BAZS01000011.1, read on the forward strand.
CTCTCATTTTGTCTGCCCTCACTGGAAAGGGTAGAGTGACTTTTCTCTCAAAAACTCCTTGAAGGATCTCCTCTTTAACGACTGTGATGCCCGAGATGGGTTCAATATCTATTGTTCCTTTCAGCTCCAAAGTAGAATAATCAACGAAAATATCTACCTTATGGAGATCCTCTAGACCAGGTATACTCACTACACAGAAGATTTCATGGTCTGTCTTATATACATTTACGTGGGGAATTGTTGGTTTAATAATTCCTTCAAATTCATTCCAAAATTGATCACCAAAAAAGTGATCCATATTTTTCTTCCAATCTCCCATTTGCTGAAACGGATCCAAAGAGATCCCCTCCTTATATTGTTATTTTGTATTAACATATGCCCAAACTGGGCGGAGGGTGTCAGATTTAAATAAGCTAAGATATGTAACAATCAGTGGTTTCTTTTTGTGAATGACGTAAAGTGTATACCATGCTAGAGAATAATCCCAGCTCATAACAAATAAATCATTTTCATATAAATAAAAAATAATGTATTCTAATAAGATAGAGGCTTGGGAGGTTTTATTTTGCTTAGTAATGCTTTTGTGATGGTTGCGATCATCCTCGTAATTAACATTGTATATGTTTCCTTGTCTACGGTGCGTATGATTTTAACGTTAAAGGGCAGAAGATATATTGCTGCTATAGTTAGTATGTTTGAAATTGTAATTTACGTAGTAGGGTTAGGTCTTGTATTAGATAACCTTGACCAAATCCAGAATTTAATTGCATATGCGGTCGGTTTTGGGACAGGTGTCATTGTAGGTACAAAAATTGAAGAAAAATTAGCTTTAGGCTATATTACGGTAAACGTTATTTCCTCTAATCCGGATATTGAATTCACTCGTAAGCTGAGGGATAAAGGATACGGGGTGACCAGTTGGTTTGCATATGGTATGGATGGAGATCGTTTGTCGATGCAAATACTTACACCACGAAAATATGAACTTAAGTTATATGAAACAATTAAGGAGATTGATGAAAAAGCGTTTATTATTTCTTATGAACCAAAACAAATTCATGGTGGCTTCTGGGTTAAGCAGGTACGTAAGGGTAGATTAATGAATCCAAGAAAAAAACAGCAAGCTGCACCTGAACCCAATTTATTTACGCCACCGGAAGCAACAAGGGGAGAAAATGATACAACAACAAACAACACGCCTAAACAGGAATAAGTTGGAGTAGTGAAGCAGAGAAGATACAATTGAATGTATATGTAAAAACGAGTATGAAATAGCAACTATTTTATACTCGTTTCGTGTTTTGAAGCAGATTCGTTTAATGTATGCAGATTAGGTAGGAGGTGGTGTAATATGATCTATTTTGAAACGTCGAGATTACGATTACGTGATTGGGAAGCAAGCGATCTAGAACCCTTTCGTCAAATGAACGCAGATGAAAGGGTTATGAAGTATTTCCCTGCTCTTTTATCAAGGGAAGAGACGAATTTGTTTTATCAGTTGATTTTATCCGAGTTCCACGAATGTGGATTTGGGTTATATGCGGTGGAACGAAAAGAAAACAACGAATTCATCGGATTTACAGGATTTCATAGAGCGACATTTGAAGCTGATTTCACACCCTGTATAGAAATTGGTTGGCGATTGAAAAGAGAGGCTTGGGGAAAAGGGTATGCAACAGAGGGAGCAGCAGCTTGTTTGCGATATGGATTCACTGAATTAGGTTTTAGAAATATTTACAGTTTTACAGCTGATATAAATACATTGTCAAAAAACGTCATGGCAAAGATCGGCATGGATTTTGTGGAAACATTTAATCACCCGAAAGTGGATAAGAACAGCCCATTATATAAACATGTGCTATACCATATTAGTGGTGGAGAGTAATAGTCTTATCTCCTGAGGAAACACCTGCGAATTAACGCCCGAAACAGTATGTGCGTTTTAAATCATATAAATAGAAACAACGTAAACTAGAAGTGAGTTTTTACAACTCAAGCAAAAAGCGAACATTAATAATGAATTGTAAATTATTGTTCGATTTTTATTGACATACGATGAAGGATTTTGGTATGCTGAAAGCAACAAATGAATACGGTACCTCATATATTTCATGAGAATATGGCTCGAAGTTTCTACCCAGCACCGTAAATGCTGGACTATGAGGGGAGATGAATCATTGCACTGGCGATGATCCGTTTAATGTGTTTTATATAGTAAAGATTTGCAATGGCAGCAGGATAAGCATATAGGTATAGCCTACGTGTAAGCTTTGGCACCCATTGTTTATTTGCGGAACCTGCATTTTCTTTACTGTTAGAATGAAGTCTGTTCATCTTCTCTCATGCAAATGAGGGAGACGAATAGACTTTTTTGTTTTATATAAAATGATAAAGTTTAAAAAGTGCCATCTTATTAAATGAAGCGAAAAGAGGGATAGCATGACAGCAGTTGGAGTCATTATGGGAAGTATTTCCGATTGGGAAACGATTAAGCATACATGTAACGTGTTAGATGAATTAGAAATCTCCTATGAAAAAGATGTGATATCTGCACATCGTACGCCTGATGAAATGTTTGACTATGCTAAAACGGCGCGTGATAGAGGTTTAAAAGTGATTATCGCTGGTGCCGGAGGAGCTGCACACCTGCCGGGAATGGTAGCATCGCAGACTACCTTGCCTGTAATAGGCATTCCTGTACAGAGTAAGGCATTAAATGGATTGGATTCTTTACTCTCCATTGTCCAAATGCCAGGAGGCGTGCCGACAGCAACGGTTGCGATTGGAAAAGCTGGAGCAACCAATGCTGGAATCCTTGCTGCACAAATCATAGGGGCATTTGATCCTGATGTTGCTGTAAAACTCGAAAACTATCGAAATAAAATGAAGGAAAAAGTAGCGGAAATGAGGGACGATCTTGCAGAAAAATAAACCGATTCTTCCACCACAAACGATTGGCATTATTGGAGGAGGACAACTGGGACGCATGATGGCAATCGCTGCTAAATATATGGGGTATAAAATCACAGTATTAGATCCTACTCCGGATTGTCCTACCGCACAGGTAGCGGATCATCAGGTGGTTGCTGCCTATGATGATATGGAGGCAATTAAACAGCTGTGTGATCAAAGTGATGTAGTTACCTACGAATTTGAAAACGTAGACCTTCATGCTGCTGCATACATAGAAAAACAAGGTAAATTGCCACAAGGTGCCTACGCCTTGGAGGTTACGCAAAACAGAGAGAAAGAGAAGCAACTAATGAAGGATGCTGGTCTGCCAATTCCTGATTTCACTATTGTGACAAGTGGTGAGGCTTGTGAGAAGGCGTTACAAAACTTTACCTATCCATGTGTTATTAAAACGTGCCGCGGTGGTTACGATGGAAAAGGACAATTAAAACTAACTTCTGAAGCGGACATTAAAGAGGCGATTGCATTTGCAGAGAATAACAAGCATTGCATTATAGAGCAATGGGTAGCATTTGAAAGGGAGATTTCAGTTCTATTTACAAGAAGTAGAAATGGGGAAATTAGCTTTTTTCCTATCTCCGAAAACGATCATAAAGATCATATCCTGTATAAAACAACTGTCCCAGCTAACATTAGCCATCAAGTAACGGAAAAGGCTTGTGTTGCTGCAGAAATTCTAGCTGAGGAAATGAACATTGTCGGGACATTTGCTATTGAAATGTTTGTTGATGGAGATGACATTTATTTAAATGAAATGGCTCCACGACCTCATAATTCCGGACATTACACGATTGAGGCATGCAATATATCTCAATTTGGCCAGCATATTCGAGCAATCTGCGGGCTGCCTTTAATAGATATTCAACTGCTCCAGCAGGCAGTAATGATAAATGTGCTTGGTGAAGATTTAGAGCCTGTTTTACATGCACTAAACCATAGTAAATCAGGTTTTGTTCACCTTTATGGAAAAGACGAAGCGAAAGCAAAACGAAAAATGGGGCATATTACATTTATTGCACCATCTGATAAAACAATGAAAACACAGCTACAACATTTTGAGGAGGCAAAGCAATGATTAGTCGTTACACCAGAGAAGAAATGGGCTCCATTTGGACGGAAGAAAATAAATTCAAGGCATGGCTAGAGGTAGAAATTTTAGCATGTGAAGCATGGAGTGAGCTTGGAGTCATCCCTAAGGAAGACGTGGAGAAACTTCGCGCCAATGCCTCTTTTGATATCAATCGAATTTATGAAATTGAACAGGAAACAAGACACGATGTGGTTGCATTCACCCGGGCAGTTTCCGAAACATTAGGAGAAGAAAGAAAGTGGGTTCATTACGGATTAACCTCCACTGACGTTGTCGATACGGCACTCTCCTATGTGATTAAACAAGCAAATGAAATTATCCGTAAAGACGTAACTGCTTTTATAGAAATTTTAAAGAATAAATCAATTGAGCATAAGCACACTGTCATGATGGGACGGACGCACGGTGTACATGCAGAGCCGACAACATTCGGTTTAAAGCTCGCCCTTTGGTATGAAGAAATGAAGCGAAACTTAGAGCGCTTTGAACTTGCTGCTAAAAATATCGAGTTTGGTAAATTATCAGGTGCTGTTGGTACCTACGCGAACATTGATCCATTTGTGGAGAAGTATGTTTGTGAGAAATTAGGCTTGAGCCCTGCGCCTGTATCAACTCAAACCCTTCAACGGGATCGACATGCGGCTTATGTTTCTGCATTGGCATTAATTGCAACCTCCATAGAAAAATTCGCAACAGAAATCCGTGGTTTGCAAAAAACCGAAACAAGAGAAGTAGAAGAATTATTTGCGAAAGGGCAAAAAGGTTCTTCGGCAATGCCGCATAAACGTAATCCCATCGGTTCCGAAAATATGACGGGGATGGCAAGGGTTATTCGTGGTTATATGATGACCGCATATGAAAATGTTTCTTTATGGCATGAACGGGACATTTCCCATTCCTCTGCAGAACGGGTTATTTTGCCTGATGCTACGATTGCTTTGAATTATATGCTGAATCGTTTTTCCAACATTGTTAAGAATTTAACTGTCTTCCCTGAAAATATGAAGCGAAATATTGATAAGACATATGGCGTTATTTTCTCCCAACGTGTTCTCCTATCGTTAATTGATAAGGGAATGGCAAGAGAAGCAGCCTATGACATTGTTCAACCAAAGGCAATGCAGGCATGGGAAACAGCAACTCATTTTAAGGACCTAGTGGAAGCCGAGGAGGAAATAACTACTCGCCTAACACCAGAGGAAATTAATGCTTGCTTTGATTATACGTATCATTTGAAAAATGTAGATTTTATTTTCGAACGAATCGGATTAACGGAAGGGGAGTAAAATGAGTCAATCTCTTTTATATGAAGGAAAAGCTAAGAAGGTTTATCAAACGCCAAATAAAAAAGGTCAGCTTATTTTAGCTTATAAAAACGATGCGACAGCTTTTAATGGCCAAAAGAAAGCTTTATTTGAAGGTAAAGGACGATTGAATAATGAAATTTCATCACGTATTTTTCAAATCCTTCACCAAAAAGGGATTGAAACCCATTTTATTGAACAGTTGAATGAAACAGAGCAGCTGGTACATCAAACCAAAATCATTCCGATGGAAGTGGTCATAAGGAATATGGCCGCAGGGAGTATTACGAAAAGGCTTGGTATTGAAGAAAGAACCATATTTTCGCAGCCTCTTATTGAGTTGTTTTACAAGGAGGATTCCCTTGGGGACCCGTTGATGAATGATGAGCATGCACTGTTTTTATGTAATGTTACTTCTTCAGAATTAAGAGAAATAAAGGCAAAAGCTCTAGAAATTAACACACAGTTAATAGAAATATTTGCTGCAATAGGAATTACTTTAGTAGATTTCAAGCTGGAATTTGGCAGACTTGCCAGTGGTGATATTGTGTTGGCAGACGAGATTTCACCAGATACGTGCAGGCTATGGGATGTAACAACACATGAAAAACTGGATAAGGATGTTTTTCGGCAAGGGACTGGAAATTTAATAGAAGTATATGAAGAAATACGACAACGATTGGAGGCAATATCATGAGAAAAGTTACTGTTTTCATTACATTGAAGCAAGGTGTGCTTGATCCGCAAGGCAAGGCTATACAGGAATCATTGAACTCTTTAGGATATAAAGAAATACAGGAAGCCCGGGTAGGGAAGTACATTGAATTGCAGGTGGAAGAAGGCCCTGAACTGGAAGCAAGAGTAAAGGGAATGTGTGACAAGCTTTTAGCGAATCCGGTTATTGAGGATTATCGTTTCGATGTGGAGGAGGCTGTTCGCTCGTGAAATTTGCAGTGATCGTATTTCCGGGATCAAATTGTGATCGTGATATGTACCATGCTATTAAAGATGTAATGAGGGTCGAAGCAGATCTGGTTTGGTATGAAAATAGTAATCTTGAAAACTATGATGGGATTCTATTACCTGGTGGATTTTCCTATGGTGACTACCTTCGATCAGGAGCGGTTGCGGCTACTTCTGAAGTAATGAAGCAGGTAAAGGAACATGCCTCCAAAGGAAAGCCTGTGTTAGGTGTTTGTAATGGATTCCAAGTGTTGACAGAGGCTGGACTCCTTCCGGGAGCTCTCATGCGCAATAAGAATCTTTCCTTTATGTGTCATCAGGAGCCTTTAGTCGTGATGAATAACAAAACACCGTTTACAACTGGTTATGAACAAAAGGAAGTGATACATCTGCCAATCGCCCATGGTGAAGGAAATTATTTTTGTGATGAAGCTACATTACTGGAATTAAAAAATAATGATCAAATTGTCTTCACATATAAAAACAATCCAAATGGTTCGATTGATAATATTGCCGGGATTGTTAATAAGGAAGGAAATGTGCTTGGTATGATGCCACATCCGGAGCGGGCGGTAGAAGCGTTATTAGGCAGTAATGACGGGATGAAGTTATTCCAGTCAATGATTAAAAATTGGAGGGAATCCTATGTTACAAATGCATGATATCAGCCCAGAGCAAATTGAAAGCGAAAAGATTTACCGTGATATGGGGTTAAGTGATGAAGAATTTAACATGGTAAAGAAGATACTTCATCGATTACCGAATTTTACAGAGACTGGAATTTTCTCAGTAATGTGGTCAGAGCATTGCAGTTATAAAACATCTAAGCCCCTGTTGAGTAAATTTCCAACAAAGGCTCCGCATGTTCTGCAAGGACCTGGTGAAGGAGCGGGGGTTATTGATATTGGGGATAATCAAGCTGTTGTTTTTAAAATCGAAAGCCATAACCATCCTTCCGCAGTAGAGCCATATCAGGGTGCAGCCACAGGTGTTGGTGGAATTATTCGCGATGTATTCTCTATGGGTGCTCGTCCGGTAGCACTCATGAACTCACTGAGGTTCGGTAATTTAACTACAGATCGGGTGAAATATCTGTTTTCTGAAGTAGTCAATGGGATTGCAGGATACGGAAACTGTGTTGGTGTACCTACTGTTGGTGGAGAAGTTCAATTTGATGAAAGCTATGAAGATAATCCGCTTGTAAATGCCATGTGTATTGGTCTTATCAACCATGATGAAATCCAAAAAGGTATTGCCGCTGGTGTTGGTAATACGGTTCTCTATGCAGGAGCTCCGACTGGACGTGATGGAATACATGGGGCAACATTTGCATCCGATGATCTAGCGAAGATGCTGCTAAAGATCGCCCTGCCGTACAGGTTGGTGATCCGTTTATGGAAAAGCTGCTTATTGAAGCATGCTTGGAAGTTATCCACTCGGATGCACTTGTAGGAATGCAGGATATGGGAGCAGCAGGCCTTACTTCCTCAGCCAGTGAAATGGCGAGTAAAGCCGGAACAGGAATGGAAATGAATTTGGACCTTGTTCCACAGCGCGAACAAAATATGAACGCATATGAATTAATGTTATCAGAATCACAGGAAAGAATGCTTCTTGTTGTTAAACAAGGAAGAGAACAAGAAATCATTGAAGTGTTTGAAAAATATGGTCTTCAAGCTGTTGCAGTTGGTGAAGTAATTAGTGAAAAAGTATTTCGTATAAAACAGCATGGAGAAATAATGGCTGACATTCCTGTAGATTCTCTTGCAGATGATGCTCCAGTGTTCCACATGCCATCAAAAGAAGCTGTATATTATAAGGAATTTCAAGAAATGGAAATGGAAACTCCAACGGTTACTAATCATTCAAAAATGCTAAAAAAGCTGCTTCAACAACCAACAATTGCGAGTAAGGAATGGGTCTATGATCAGTATGATTCCATGGTACAAACAAATACAGTTGTTACACCAGGCTCGGATGCTGCTGTTATTCGTGTGAAAGGTACAGACAAAGCATTAGCAATTACTACAGATTGTAACTCCCGTTATATTTATCTTGATCCGGAAACTGGTGGGAAAATTGCTGTTGCTGAAGCGGCAAGGAATATTATTTGTTCTGGAGCCCGTCCACTTGGTCTTACTGATGGTTTGAACTATGGGAATCCAACAAACCCGGAGATTTTCTGGCAAATGGAAAAAAGTGTTGAAGGTATGAGTGCGGCATGTGAGGCACTCGGTGCTCCAGTTATCAGCGGAAACGTTTCTTTATATAATCAATCAAAAGGAAAGTCCATTTTTCCTACTCCAATTGTAGGTATGGTCGGGCTTCATGAATCCCTTGATCATATTACGCCTAGTCATTTTCAGCAAGCTGGTCATCTTATTTATGTAATAGGAGAGGCAAAGGCTGAGTTCGGTGGCAGTGAGCTCCAGAATATAGTGAATAATGGAGTGTACGAAGGTAAAGCGCCGACCATCGATTTGCAAGTTGAGGCTAAAAGACAACAGGAAATTTTATCTGCTATTAAAGAAGGTATTATAGTATCTGCCCATGATCTTTCCGAAGGGGGATTAGCAGTAGCGTTGGCGGAAAGCCTGTTCCATGATAAGGGGCTTGGCCTTGAGGTTTCCTTGACAGGGGACGATACTGTCCAATTATTTAGTGAGACACAGTCACGTTTTGTTGTATCCGTACAAGCTGAAAATAAAGAAAAATTTGAATCTATTGTCGATAATGCCAATCAAATTGGAATTGTTATAGATGATCACAAGTATACGGTTAAGGTAAATAATGAAACTATCATTCAAGAAAATGTGCAAGAACTACAGAAGTTATGGAAAGGAGCTATCCCATGCTTGCTGAACTCAAAGGCATAAATGAAGAATGCGGCATATTTGGAATATGGGGTCATGATAAAGCGGCAGAACTAACCTATTACGGCTTACATGCCTTGCAACATCGCGGGCAGGAAGGTGCTGGAGTAGTTGTCAGTGACGGAGATAAGCTGAAGGTTCATAAGGATGTTGGTCTAGTTAATGATGTATTTAAAGATGCTGATTTTAACAGATTGTCAGGCCAAGCTGCAATTGGTCATGTGCGTTACGGAACCCAGGGAGAAGGTGGCTCTGACAATGTTCAACCACTACTGTTTCGTTCTCAAAATGGGAGTATGGCTTTAGCACATAATGGAAATATCATGAACGCATATAAGCTTCGGGGAGAATTGGAAGCAGAAGGAAGTATTTTTCAAACCACATCAGATACAGAAGTACTTGCACATTTAATTAGAAAAAATGGCAGGGAGACAAATGAGCTTTCCATATCAGAAGCACTTCAACAAGTAGTTGGTGCCTATGCATATGTGATTTTAAAGGAAGATAAAATGTATGTGGCACTTGATCCAAGAGGTATTCGCCCACTTTCCATTGGAAGATTGGGTAGTGCCTATGTTGTAGCTTCTGAAACCTGCGCATTTGATTTGATTGGGGCAACCTTTGAGAGAGAGGTTCTTCCTGGTGAATTGATTACGATCAGTGATGAAGGAATGGAGTTCACCCGTTTCGCTTTAAGAGAGCAACGGAAGATGTGTGCAATGGAATATGTCTATCTATCCAGACCAGATAGCAATTTAAACCACGTTAACGTCCATGCTTCCAGAAAAAGAATGGGTATGGAGCTTGCGAAAGAAGCAGCAGTGGAAGCTGATTGTGTGATTGGGGTTCCTGATTCAAGTATTTCATCAGCAATTGGATATGCTGAAGAAACTGGCTTACCTTATGAAATGGGAATCATTAAAAATCGGTATGTTGGCCGTACTTTTATTCAACCATCTCAGGAATTACGGGAACAAGGTGTGAAAATGAAGCTTTCGCCTGTTCGCGGTATTGTTGAAGGGCAACGGATTGTCCTAATTGATGATTCAATTGTTAGAGGTACTACAAGTAAAAGAATCGTTCGGATGCTAAAAGAAGCAGGAGCAAAAGAAGTACATGTCCGGATCGCTTCCCCGTCAATAGAAAATCCATGTTATTACGGGATTGATATGTCAACAAGAGAAGAATTAATTGCTGCAAACAACTCATTAGAGGAAATATGCGAAATCATCGGCGCAGATAGCATTGCGTATTTATCTGCAGATGGACTGGAAAGAGCCATTGTAAAGGATAAGACAATACATCAAGGAATTTGTAATGCATGCTTTACAGGGAAATATCCAGTTACAGAAGAAGGCCGAGCGACCATTTCTTATGTAAAATGTTAACACTACAAGCTAAAGGGTGGATGAATGATGGCGAATGTTTATAAAGAAGCAGGTGTAGATGTAGAAAAAGGCTACGAGGCTGTTGAACGAATGAAGAAGCATATAGAAAAGACAACTCGACCAGAAGTATTGGGTGGAATTGGGGCCTTTGCCGGATTATTTGAACTGACATCCTTTAACTACAAAGAACCAGTATTAGTATCCGGAACAGACGGAGTTGGTACAAAGTTAAAGTTAGCTATCCAATTACAGAAGCATGACACAGTAGGAAAAGATCTTGTTGCAATGTGTGTAAACGATATTGTAGCACAGGGTGCCCAGCCATTATTTTTTCTTGATTATATTGCCTGTGGAAAAAATGAACCTTCCATGATTGAGCAGCTCGTTGCTGGAATTTCCGAGGGCTGTGTAGATGCAGGAGCAGCATTAATCGGTGGTGAAACTGCAGAAATGCCAGGAATGTATCAGAATCAAGATTATGATTTAGCGGGATTTGTTGTGGGAATTGCGGAGAAGTCAAACTTAGTGACAGGAGAATTTATTCAGGCAGGAGATGCAGTGATTGGTCTAGCCTCTAGTGGTATTCACTCCAATGGCTATTCTTTAGTCCGCAAAATTGTAGATGGTTTGTCTTTGGAAGAAAACCACGGGTTAAACAGTACGCTTGGTGAGGTCTTGTTAACACCAACAAAGATTTATGCGAAGGCTATGAAGGAAGTCATGGCTAAGGTAAAGGTGAAAGGGATCTCTCATATTACCGGTGGAGGATTTTATGAGAATTTTCCACGCATGCTGCCGAAAGAACTTGGTGTGAAAATAAACCCGACTTCATGGGATATTCCAGAAATCTTTCCATTCCTCCAAAAGAAGGGTTCCATTACCGATGAAGAAATGTTTGGTGTTTTTAATATGGGGATTGGTATGGCTATCGTAACGGAAAAGGAAAATGCTGAGCACGTGTTAAACATATTGCAGGAAAATGGGGAAAAGGCTTACCACATTGGTGAAGTAATTACTGGTGAAGGAGTCCATTTTACAAATGAGTAAAGTAAAAGCGGCGGTATTTGCATCTGGAACTGGAAGTAATTTTCAAGCATTGCTGGAGACGGATAACTTACAATGTGAAATTGCTCTTTTAGTATGTGATAACCCTCATGCAGCCGTAATAGATAAAGCATCTGCCTATAAAATTCCTGTGTGTTCGCTTTTAACCCGAAAAGCTTTTCCTCCAAAGCAGCTTTTGAAGAAAGGATAGTTGAACGACTACAGAAGGCTGGGATAAGCTGGATTTTCTTAGCGGGCTATATGCGACTCGTGGGTCCCACGCTATTGGAGGCTTTTAATAATAAAATTATAAATATCCACCCATCTCTACTGCCTGAATTTCCCGGCAAAGATGCGATTGGCCAGGCGTATCATTCAGGCGTAAGGAAAACGGGAGTAACGATTCATTATGTGGATGAAGGAATGGATACAGGGCCAATAATTGCTCAGGAGTCTATAGAAGTTTTAAATGAAGATACAGAACGGTCATTGAAGGAAAAAATACAGCAAGTCGAGCATCAATTGTATCCAAAAGTAATTAACCAACTTTTACAGCAAAGTGAGGGATTGATATGAAAAAACGCGCACTGATCAGTGTATCTAACAAAGAAAATATCATTGATTTCGCAAACAATCTTACTGAACTAGGGGTGGAAATCATTTCTACTGGTGGGACATTACGTGTCTTGAAGGAAGCTGGAATACCAGCCTTTCCAGTAGATGAAGTGACTGGCTTTCCTGAGATTCTTGATGGTCGTGTGAAGACCCTGCATCCGCTTATACATGGTGGCTTACTTGCAAAACGATCAGAGGCAGCGCATATGGAACAATTGGAAGCAAATCAAATTACACCAATTGACTTTGTCATTGTGAACCTTTATCCGTTTAAACAAACGCTTGAACAAGAGGGAGTTTCCCATGAAGAAGTGATTGAAAACATTGATATTGGTGGACCGACAATGCTACGTGCAGCAGCGAAGAATTACACAGATATTACGGTAGTTGTTGATCCAGCCGATTACTCTTCTGTTATTGAAAATGTACGAAATAACACACTCGATATGAATAAACGTCAACAGCTTGCTGCAAAGGTATTTCGTCATACGGCAAACTATGATGCATTAATCGCAAATTATTTCACAGAGCAAACGGAAGAAAGATTTCCTGAAACCTATACGATTACATATGAAAAAGCTCAGAATTTACGTTATGGAGAAAACCCTCATCAAGAAGCAGCTTTTTATAGAAAACCGCTTAGTGGGGGGATGAATCTTGCCACAGCGCAACAATTACATGGAAAAGAGCTATCCTATAATAATATTCAGGATGCAAATGCTGCCCTGGAAATTATTGCAGAATACTTGGAATCACCAGCAGTCGTAGCTGTTAAGCATATGAATCCTTGTGGGATTGGAGTTGCTGAAACGATCAGTAAAGCTTTTGATCGGGCATATGAAGCAGATCCTATTTCCATTTTTGGTGGGATTGTTGCCTCCAATAGAGAAATTGATGAGGAAACTGCAAAGGAGCTTAGCAAAATATTCTTAGAGATTATACTTGCACCTGGATTTACAGAAAAAGCCTTGGATATTCTAACACAAAAGAAAAATATCCGTCTGCTGAAGTTAGATATGGATACGAAAGAGGAAACCACCCACAAGGTAACGAGTGTAGGTGGAGGTGTGTTAATTCAAACACAGGATGATGGGATGGCAAAGCCTGACGAGCTAACTGTTGTCACGAAGCGCCAACCAACAGAACAAGAGTTAACCGATTTACTTTTTGCATGGAAAGCTGTTAAGCATGTGAAGTCTAATGCAATTGTACTTGCAAAAGAAAATCAGACCGTTGGTATCGGAGCTGGCCAGATGAATAGAATAGGAGCAGCCCAAATCGCAATTGAACAAGCAGGAGACAAGGCTTTAGAATCGGTGCTTGCTTCGGATGCTTTCTTTCCAATGCCGGATACAGTTGAAGCAGCAGTCAAGGCTGGTGTATCAGCAATAATTCAGCCAGGTGGATCTAAGCGTGATGAGGATTCCATTAAGGTTTGCGATGCACATAACATCGCTATGGTGTATACAGGAATGCGTCATTTTAAACATTAAATAAAACAACCCAGCACGCTTGAAAGGGGACTGAAAATGAACGTATTAGTTGTTGGCCGGGGTGGTCGTGAGCATAGTATTATTAATAAATTGACTAAAAGTCCGCAGGTGGATAACCTCTATGCAGCACCAGGGAATGGAGGTATTAGGGAAGAGGCAGCATGTGTAGAAATTGATGAAATGGATATACAGGGTTTGATTGAATTTGCTAAAACTAATTCTATTGACCTTACTATTGTCGGACCGGAAAATCCATTAAATGAAGGTATTGCCAATCATTTTATAGAAGCGGGGTTAACCGTATTCGCACCTTCAAAAGAAGCTGCTTTGTTAGAAGGAAGTAAAAGCTTTGCTAAAGGTTTTATGAAAAAACATAACATTCCAACAGCCGCTTATGCGACTTTTACCTCGGTGGAAAAGGCGAAAGATTATATTGAAGAAAAGGGTGCGCCCATTGTTATTAAAGCAGACGGCCTAGCTGCCGGCAAAGGTGTAGTGGTTGCATTTACTAAAGAACAAGCATTGGAAGCTGTAGACCAAATGATGGTTAATAAGGCGTTCGCGGAAGCTGGAGCAACGATTGTTATAGAGGAATTCCTTGAAGGGAAAGAGTTCTCATTAATGGCCTTTGTTCATGGTAATAAGGTTTTTCCAATGGTAACTGCTCGAGATCATAAGCGTGCTTTTGATAACGACCAAGGACCAAATACTGGAGGAATGGGTGCTTTTGCTCCGGTTGCAGACATAACCAAGGAGCATCTTGACTTTGCTTATTCAGAGATTCTGCAAAAAACGGCTGACGGGTTAGTAGAGGAAGGACGCTCATTTACCGGAATACTTTATGCAGGACTCATTATGACTAAAGAAGGGCCAAAGGTCATCGAATTTAATACACGCTTTGGTGATCCGGAAACCCAAGTTGTATTACCATTACTAAAAAATGATCTCGTACAGGTAATAAAGGATGTTCTTCAAGGAGAGGATCCACAACTTGAATGGGAGAAAGCTTCATGTGTCGGTGTTGTTATCGCTTCTGAAGGGTACCCGGGTACATATAAAAAGGGGATAAAATTGCCAGAATGGAAACATGCCCCAAATTTCTTTGCCATACATGCTGGCACAAAGTGGGACGGGGAAACAATCGTCTCGGATGGAGGCAGAGTGCTATTAGCAGGCGCTAAAGAAGTTAACCAAGAAGCAGCACAACGTACCGTATACGAAATGCTTGATTCACTGAAGGTGAAGGAAGGCTTTTTCTATCGTAAAGATATTGGCATGTGATCTAATCCACTCTCATATTGTAATGAGAGTGGATTTTTTTATTCGGAAACCGATAAACAGAACCTGTGAAGTAGCCAGAGCCTGAAACATAAGTAATCTGAATAGTTCGTAAGGGGATTACTTTATTTTAGCTCGTTCTAAGGCTCAATGAATTGAAATTTTTGTCACAAAATAGTCATGTATAATTTACAGTAACTTTACTGCGTTAAAGTGGGAAATGTGTTAAACTAGAAAAAAATAATTTGTTGGAGAGTTGTTCATGCTTGATAAGGGATACTTTTGGAGAAATAGAGAATTAAGACGACATGTCAGGGTATTGGATGGATTAGAAGCTCCTACCTTGGTTTTAAAAAATAGTACGTATTTAAATACATTTACAAAGCAGTGGCTGGAAGGCCATATTTGGATCGTTGATGATCGTATTGTGTATGTTGGAAGTAAACTACCAAGGAACACAAGTGGGACGGAAATAAAAGATTGTGAAGGAAAATACTTGGTTCCCGGTTATATAGAGCCACATGCCCATCCTTTTCAACTATACAATCCAGAGGAATTGGCGAATTATGCAGCCAGATTTGGCACGACCACATTAATTAATGACAATATGTTGTGGCTTTTTTTATTAGAACAGAAGAAAGCGTTTACTTTATTGGAGGAGTTTAGTAAGTTACCATCCTCAATGTATTGGTGGGCTCGTTTTGATGCTCAAACAGAACTACAGGATGAGGAGGAAATGTTTAACACTCCTGATGTACTCTCCTGGTTATCACATCCGGCAGTTGTCCAAGGAGGAGAATTAACATCATGGCCAAAATTGCTGGCAGGAGATGATCGCCTTCTATACTGGATTCAGGAAGCTAAACGGCTTGGTAAGCCTGTGGAAGGCCATTTTCCTGGAGCCTCGGAAAAGACTTTGACTAAAATGAAATTGTTAGGAGTAAGTGCGGATCATGAGTCAATGACTGGAGAAGAGGTAATCCAGCGCTTGCAGCTAGGCTATCGTGTTGGGTTAAGACATTCTTCCATTAGACCAGACCTACCTAAATTAATAGATGAGATTGTAAAGCTAAAGCTACCAACCTATGATAATCTGACCTTTACAACAGATGGAGCTACGCCTGGTTTCTATGAACATGGGTTGATTAATATTTGTATTGAAATAGCTATCGAACATGGGATTCCTGTGGAAGATGCTTATCGAATGGCCAGTTATAATGCAGCAGTTCATTATAATATGGAAGAACAGCTTGGGAGTATTTCTCCTGGTCGCATCGCACATATAAATATCTTACAAGAAAAAGATAATCCACATCCGACAGGGGTGTTAGCAAAAGGGAAGTGGGTTGTGAAAGAGGGAGTCGCAAAAGAACAAAAACAGTTGATAGACTGGGAAAAATACGGACTGAAAAGCTTAGAACTTGATTGGGAAATGGATGAGAACGAATTGCAATTTTCTGTTCCGGTAGGTCTTGACTTGGTTAATGATGTAATTATTAAGCCGTATGCAATTGAAACGGATATCACGCTGGAGGAAATCCCCTCTGATAAAAATGAAGCTTTCTTATTGTTAATTGATCGTGAAGGTAAATGGCGAGTCAATACGACAATAAGAGGATTTACTGAAGGCCTCGGTGCAATTGCAAGTTCGTATTCAACTACTGGCGACCTTGTTTTTATTGGGAAAAGTAAACCGGATATTTTACTTGCGTGGAAAAGATTAAAAGCAATCGGTGGAGGCATTGTCCTTGTACATGAGGGAGAAGTGCTCCTTGAAATACCTTTGAATTTAAGTGGTATTATGCACAATGGTACAATGGAAGAGCTTATTGCAAAAGAAAATAAGTTCAAACAGATCTTGAAAGATTTTGGTTACCCTTATAATGATCCGATTTATACCATCTTCTTCTTATCGTCAACTCACTTACCATATATACGTATTACACAGCAAGGAATTGTCGATGTTATAAAGAAAGAAGTACTCTTTCCAGCCAACATGTGCTAGCGTATAATAGATTATAAGAATTTATTAAAAAGGTGTGGGGTCATGAGGAAGTTACTATTCAGTCTGCTCATTTTAATGCTTATTTTGGCAGGCTGTTCAAAAGAGGAACGAAAAGCAGAAAACAGTGAATCAAAAGAAAATAGTGTTCAGGAAAAATCACAGATACCAGACAAACAAGAGAAGGTCTATCCTTTAACTGGAAAGAAAGCCACTGATAATATAAATCAACGTATGATTGGTGTAATGGTAAATAATCATACAAAAGCAAGACCCCAAACAGGCCTATCACAGGCAGATATGGTTTTTGAAATTTTAGCTGAAGGGCAAATCACCCGGTTTCTGGCTTTGTTTCAAAGTGAACTGCCGGAAGTAGTAGGCCCTGTGCGGAGTGCGCGTGAATATTACTTTGAATTGGCAAAGGGATATGGAGCACTGTATATTTATCATGGTGCAGCCGGGTTTGTTAATGATATGATTAAGGATAGAGGCATTGAGCATTTGGATGGCGCAATGTATGATAATGATGGTAATTTGTTTAAACGGGAGTCTTTTAGAAAAGCACCTCATAACTCGTATTTACAGGTAGATGCTGTATATGATGTTGCTTCCAAAAAAGGTTATAAAACTACACATGAATACGAACCATTGCCGTTTTTATCAAAAAAAGAAGTAAAAGAGCTTTCTGGCGAACCGGCAAAGCATGCCAAGATCACTTACTCAGATAACCCAATGGAAATAGTGGAATATGAGTATAATGGAGATGGGGCATATAAACGGTTTAATGACGGAGAGCAAACGGTGGAGCTCAATACAGAAGAAGCGATTCAAGTTGAAAATGTACTTATCGTAGAAACAGATCACAAAATAATTGATAAAGCAGGACGTCGTTCAGTTGATATGACATCAGGCGGTGATGCATACTTGCTTCAAAATGGACAAGTACAAAAGCTCCAGTGGGAAAATCGGGATGGTAGAATTATTCCAGTTAAAGATGGCAATGCTGTTGGCTTTGTTCCCGGTAAAACTTGGATTAATGTAATACCGTCAAGTCCTGGTCTGCAACAAATGGTTACAATAATGAACTAGTTAAGGAGCAGGAGGTGTTCGTTTTGCAAATTGATAAATTGCGAGGTAAACAATTAGATCAAATGTTTGATGCTATTCTTTCATTAAAGGATCGAGAGGAATGCTATCGTTTTTTTGATGATATGGCTACAATGTCTGAGATTCATGCAATGTCTCAGCGCCTGCAAGTAGCAAAAATGTTAAGTGAAGGCAGAACATATAATGCCATTGAGCAGGAAACAAATGCATCAACAGCTACTATTTCACGTGTGAGAAGATGCATGAACTATGGTAGTGATGGATACAAGATGGTGTTAGACAGAATTATGGATGAGGGATAATAAGAAGAGATGCCGTTTCAACTAACGCATCTCTTTTTTTACAAGAAGCTCAGCTATATTATTACACATAATATAAAAACTCTGAACTGACTAAGAATATAGAGGCTGCGTAAATCACCGCTACGGGGAAATATTCCGCTTTCCGCGGGCGGCTGATGAGCTTCCTCACGCTACGCGTTCGGGGATCTCATCGAGGCCTCTCCTCCCGCAGGAGTCTACATATTTCCCCTTCGCTACTTTTTACTATTATATCTAAGAAAAAAATTGCGTTAGCATACACTCAAAATACGCTGTGTAAGAATTGATTGGAGTGGAATGCGGCTACTCCTGCCGGGCGGCAAAGAAGACACTTTGAGGTAACGAAAAGATGTCGCGCTTGTACCCGGAGGTGTGAATGCGTCCGCATGCAACGAAAATCAATGAGTACATCCACTTCTTTAAAATGAGAAAAACTCTACTCCGTAGTTTCTTCCACTTATGTCCAAACTATTATAAGCAAGAATGCTAAGTATACTATTCCTAAAGTCTTTTATTAAAACTGATAAGATTGTTTTGGGGGGAGTTTGTGTGAAACCAATTATTGATGCACATATACATCTGGATTTATATAGTGCCGAAGAAAGAAGCAGTCTTCTGCAGGGATTAGATAAGACCAGCACAGAAGCACTTATTTGTGTGTCAAATAACTATGAATCTGCTAAAAAAATATGCAAATTGGCGAAGCAAGATAGACGTATTAAGCCTGGAGTTGGCTATCATCCTGAACAGGAACTACCTACTGATACGGAAAAAGAAGCATTGTTCCATTATATAAAGAAGCATCATAAAGAGATAACTGCCATCGGTGAAGTTGGTCTCCCATATTATACGCGAAAAAAGAATCCTGAAGTTTCACTCACTCCATACATAGAGCTACTCGAAGATTTCGTTAAAATAGCTGCAGACTTAGATAAACCGATCGTTCTTCATGCTATTTATGAGGATGCCCCTCTTGTATGTGACCTTTTGGAAAAGCATCATATACAGGCCGCGCATTTTCATTGGTTTAAAGGAGATACAAAAACAGTCGAGAGAATGATTTCAAATGGATATTATATCTCCATTACTCCTGATTGCTTATACGAACAAGAAATCAGGGAAATAGTACGTACTTACCCATTGGAGCAAATGATGGTAGAAACGGATGGACCGTGGCCTTTCAAAGGGCCTTTTCAACATCAATTGACACACCCTAAAATGATACATGCATCTATTGCGGAAATAGCTAAGTTAAAGGGACGGGATTTAGGACAAGTATATGATAAACTATATGAAAACACAGTAAAGTTTTATC
>NZ_BAZS01000012.1 GCF_001310895.1 Virgibacillus halodenitrificans JCM 12304
AGTCTTCGTGTCTTTCTTTCACTGGTAAAGTGGTTAGATAATAACCCGTTATTTATGTACAAAGCAGATACAAATTGATTGGAGCGGAAGGGGGCAATCTAAGAACGCCACGTCCTGGGACTGCGTTTCCTCGTCCCACCGAAAACATTTGTGGCAACGATTGCATGACCAACGTCCTGTTGGCCCGCGACTCCTACCGGAACAGCATGAGCTGAAGACCCTGGACGTAGCGTAGCGGAGGAAGCGGCTGAAGCCATGCCGGTGGAAAGCGTCCCACTAAAGCGTAAATCAATGGGTCCATCCGCTTCCTTAAAATAAAATATACTTTAGTTCGCAGTTTCTTCCAACTATGATAATAGATGGAGATAAATAAAAAGCCTTTCACGTGAAAGGCTTTTTATTTGTTGCATGAATTATACCAGTCTTCTAATCCGTTCATCAATATCTGGATGTGTAGAGAAAATACTGGATTTACGTCTTCCATTTATTTTTAGGGTAGATATGGCTGTTTGTTCTTCATTCATCTGTGTGCGGTTGGCATAGTTTTTTAATGATTCTAAAGCATGTCTCATTTTATCCTTACCTGCTATATCTGCACCACCCCGGTCGGCATGGTACTCTCTGTGCCGTGAGTAGGCGAATACAACAAGACTTCCAAGTATCGAAAAAATAAGTTGGAAAACAATAATCGCAATAAAATGTACAATCGGTGCCATTTCCTCTTTTACAAATCGCGAAACTGCAAATGCTACAACACGAGCAAGGAATACAACAAATGTGTTTACAACACCTTGCAGCAAAGTCATTGTAACCATATCCCCGTTAGCTATATGAGCTATTTCATGAGCGATAACACCTTCAATTGCATCATCATCCATTTCTTGGAGCAGACCACTTGAGACAGCCACAAGCGAGCGTTTTTTGGTTGGCCCAGTAGCAAAAGCATTTACCTCTCGGGAATTATAGATGCCCACCTCAGGCATATGCATAAGCCCTGCTGTACGTGCAGAGCGATGTACCTTTTCAACTACTAATCTTTCTTCTGCAGACATAGCCTCATTTGGATTAATGACCCGAACACCCATCATCTTCTTAGCCATCCAGCGAGACATAGCCAAGGAGATAAATGATCCAGTGAAGCCTATTACTGCACTAAATATTAATAATGATACCGGGTTGATACCACCATCTTCAATATAATTCCAACCACCAGGAATCAGTGAAAAAATAATGCTAATTGTGACAAGAACCAAGACGTTTGTCAGTAAAAAGTAAAAAATTCGTTTCCCCATCTTCTCACCCTTAATTTTATTATTGTGAGCAATTCACATAATCTAATTATAACTAGTAGAAACCATGTTTACAACAGAAGTGTAGTTTAATTGCAGTATAAATT
This sequence comes from Virgibacillus halodenitrificans JCM 12304, assembly GCF_001310895.1. Taxonomy (GTDB): domain Bacteria; phylum Bacillota; class Bacilli; order Bacillales; family Amphibacillaceae; genus Virgibacillus_Q; species Virgibacillus_Q halodenitrificans. The sequence goes on from NZ_BAZS01000012.1 coordinate 1,397, forward strand.
AGATTGAATAGCATATTCTAAGCTTATCTCTTATAAATAGAAAGGTGTAAATAAATGAAGAAAGTAAATTTAGCAATTATATACTACAGTTCGACAGGAACAAATTTTCAGATGGCAAAGTGGGCGGAAGAGGCTGGTAGAAAGCAAGGAGTAGAGGTAAAGGTCTTGAAGGTAAAGGAATTGGCCCCGAAAGAAGCAATTGCCTCCAACCCTGTCTGGGAGAAACATATAGAATTAACAAAGGATGTACCTGAGGCTAAATCGGAGGATATAGAATGGGCGGATGCTATTCTTTTTAGTGTGCCTACACGATTTGGTAACATCCCGTCCCAAATGAAACAATTCTTGGATATACAAGGAGGTTTATGGGCTGCAGGTAAAACGGTGAATAAGGTTGTGAGTGCGATGTCCTCTGCTAGTAACCCACATGGAGGACAGGAAGCAACTATTCTATCTCTATATACATCAATGATGCATTGGGGTGCAATAATTGTACCACCTGGATATACAGATGATGTAGTGTATCCAGCAGGGGGTAATCCATATGGAACCTCAGTTACCCAAGGCAAGGATGGGAAGATGGTTGAAAACGTCGAAGCAGCTGTCAAGCATCAAACGAAGCGAACCGTAGATATCGCAAAACGTATAAAATCAAGCACTGATTAGGAAAATGAAAAACCGCCTTCTAAATAAATGGGAAGGCGGTTTTTAGTCTATTCCATTAATTCTCCTATAATTTCATAGGAACGTAAACGGTCGGCTTGATTATAAATTTGAGAACTGATAATTACTTCATCCGCCTGTGTTTCTGCTATAAAGCTTTCTAAGCCTTTCCTTACTTTTTCTTTATCACCTATAATGGTGGAACGAGGATCAAGGGATTGCTTAATTGCTGCTAATTCCATCGGTGTCCACTCACTTTCTATATCCTGAATAGGTGGTTGAAGTTTTGTTGGCCGCCCTCTACGCAGATTTAAAAACTGTTGCTGAAGGGAGGTTGCAATAAACTGAGCGTGCTCATCTGTGTCGGCTGCAATCACATTAACCCCTACCATAGCATACGGTTTTTCCAGCTCTTCGGATGGTTGGAAATTTTCGCGATACAAATTTAGTGCAGGTACAGTGTATGCAGGAGCGAAGTGACTGGCAAATGAAAAACGCAGCCCTTTCTTTGCAGCAAGCCGTGCACTAAAATCACTTGAACCAAGGAGCCAAATAGGTATAGAGAGGCCTTGTCCAGGAACAGCTTTTACACGAGAAATAGGATTGTCTGAGAAATAATCCTGTAGCTCATTCACTTGCATCGGAAAATCCTCAACGGACATGTTTAGTGTTCTACGCAATGCATAAGCCGTTGCTTGGTCACTTCCTGGCGCACGCCCTAGGCCCAGATCGATTCTTTCCGGATACAAGGATTCCAGTGTTCCAAATTGTTCTGCAATGACAAGTGTTGCATGATTTGGAAGCATAATACCACCAGCACCGACTCGTATACGACTTGTTTTTTCTGCTATATGACCCATAATAACAGATGTTGCAGAACTGGCGATTCCGGGCATATTATGATGCTCTGCAAGCCAGTAACGATTAAATCCTAACTGTTCAACATGCTGTGCTAATTCAACACTGTTTTTAAAAGAATCCGTGGGCTCTGTTCCTTCATTTACTGGTGCTAAATCAAGTACGGATAAAGGTGTATCATGAAAGGTTTTTGGTTGAATAGAATCCACTTAAATCACTCCTGTAATAATTGTTAAAAAAGTTATTCCGCTTTTAATAGATTAGAGCTTCTCCAACGTTAAATTAAATAACAAGTTATCATCTCATTTAACAGATGGAAACAACGCTTTATTAACTTATATAATATATCTTTACCAAATGATGTTACTCGCTTTATAAATGATCGTCACTATTACGCTTACCTGTTTGGTAATAGAGCTTATTGGGGATATAAATAAAACTGGCTTGCCTTATTGTCAAATTTTCAGTAATATAGTAAGATAATATATTGGAATGTTTTTGAGAAATAAGCAACTTTATTAACAAAAGATGCTTTTTTATAGAAATGAGGGTATACAAATATGAAACCATCCATTTACGGACTAACATATGATCAGTTGACGGATTGGCTTATGGATCATGGACAACAACGTTTCCGCGTAGACCAGGTATGGAATTGGCTTTATAAAAAGCGTATTACAGATTTTTCGGAAATGAAAAATGTAAACAAGCAGACGGTAGCTTTATTAGAAGAAAACTTTGTCCTACACACCCTGGAACAAGAAGTAAAACAGGAATCAAAGGACGGAACGATCAAATTTCTTTTCAAACTTGCGGATGGGAACCTGATTGAGACAGTGCTTATGCGTTTTAATTATGGCTTATCTGTTTGTGTTACAACACAAGTAGGCTGCAATATCGGTTGTACTTTTTGTGCCAGTGGTCTGTTGAGAAAGAGTCGCGATCTATCAAGTGGAGAGATCGTTGAGCAAATTATGAATGTACAGAAGCATTTAGACGCACAGGAAAAAGGCGAACGAGTAAGTCATATTGTTGTTATGGGGATTGGAGAGCCATTTGACAATTTTACAAATTTGATGGATTTCCTTTATGTTGTTAACGATGATAAAGGTCTTAATATCGGTGCAAGGCATATTACTGTATCAACGAGTGGATTAGCTCATAAGATTAAAGATTTTGCTGATACCGGTATTCAGGTAAATCTGGCTATATCTATTCATGCTCCGAACAATGAATTGCGTACAAGAATCATGAAGATTAATAAGGCTTTTCCAATTGAAAAGTTAATGGATTCTGTTGATTACTACCTAGAGAAGACTAACCGACGAATTACGTATGAATATATTATGCTCAAAGATGTAAATGATCACAAAGCAGAAGCCATTCAGCTTGCTAAGCTTTTGGCAAACCATCGCCATTTAGCATATGTGAACTTAATTCCATATAACTCTGTAGATGAGCACAGTCAGTATCAACGAAGTGATTCAGAAAATATTCAAGCATTTTTTGAAACATTAAAATCACAAGGCATAAATTGTGGTGTTCGTTGGGAAAACGGTGCAGATATTGATGCAGCATGTGGACAATTAAGAAGTAAACAAATTAAGAAGAATAAGAAAGAGAATGCTTTATAAGCATGTAATGAGGTAAGAGCCAAGAGCCGGTCATTTGCTTTAACACTACTACAATTACAAATAAAAACGTATCAGTACTTATGTCTGATACGTTTTTTTATGTTTCAATTTCTTTACTATGGAGATGCCTAATTCATTAATTACAATGGCAAGAATAATCATTATAATACCTATCCATTGCAAGCCACTGATATGCTCGGAAAGGATGAGGCTTGCCGAGATGATGGCGACAGGTAATTCTACGGAGCTTAGTATATTGGCAAGGCTACCTGAAATTAAATGTGCACCTAAGGCAAAGAAGAGGGGTGGAAAAACAGACCCAAACAAGCCGACTCCTGCTGCGATTAACCATAATTCAGGCGCAAACGTTACGACAGAAGGGATACTCCTCATAAATATAAGTAACACCAAAACGACAGATCCAGTTACCATAATCGAGCTTCGCACCCATGGATTGACGTCTACTGCTACTTTTCCACTAAAGAATATAAATCCTGCATACGTAATTGCTGCAAGAAAGCCAAGCACCAGACCGGAAATCGGCATGCTTTGAATGGTGCCTCCAATTACGTTTGAAGCAAAGAAAACACCTGTTAATATAAGCACCAGGACACCCAAGGTTACAATAGTTGGTTTGATTTTAGTAAAGATCCATTCAAAGAAAATCCCAATCCAAACAAACTGAAATAGAAGAATTACTGCTAGAGAAGCAGGAAGATACTGAATGGCCCCATAGTAAAAGACACTCGTTAGCCCTACAAAGGAACCTGTGATCATAATTTTGATTATATTTCTTTTTGTTATCCCTTTGAAATCAGTATGTTTAAATATGGTAATAGCCCACAGAAGGATACAGGATAAAACCATTTGAATAATATTAAGCTGACCAAGTGTATAGCCATGTTGAAAACCAAGCTTTGCAAAAATAGGTGTAAAACCAAAGCTTGAGGCACCGATAAGAACAAATAGAATCCCTTTATTTTTCACCCTAACCCCTCCTAAATCAGACATGTCTTTATTTGCAAAACCATAATAACATATTTGGAGTGGAAGGTGGCGGAAAACAATTAGTTTGTAGGGATATATGAAACAGATGAGGGAAGTGCCCCCTCAGCATGTTTTGTTGAGACTTTATTTCTACCAAGCTGCTTTGAATGAAGTAAAAGTTGATCGGCCTGAATATATGCCTTCATTATTTCCATTTCCTGACCAGTCAGAAAATAAAAAAGTCCAAAAGAAGCTGTATAGGAAATAGTAATTTTATTTGCATGGTACTCCGCCGTTACCTTTGTTCTTTCCACCTTTTCTCGAATACCATGTACAAATTGAACACATTCCTGATAGGTTTTATTACGTAAAAAGATAGTAAACTCTTCTCCTCCACTTCTAAATAGACAATCCTCTTCGCTGATTGAACTTTGCAATACAGAGGCGAAATGCTTGATTACCTGATCACCAACCGCATGGTTATATGTATCATTAATTCGTTTAAATGTGTCTATATCTGCAACAATAATTCCTATTTGTTCTGATGTTTGATCTAGTTCACTCATTTTTTTATCCATAAATGCTCTATTGTGAACATTTGTTAAGAAGTCAGTATAAGCCATTTGTTCAAACTTATCTCGTTCCATTTTATTCTTGATGCTTTTAGATTTATTGATAAAGGATCTGCTGACTAGATAATTTAACAAGAATAAGGCAATAATCATTTCCCATTTTTGTTCCAATAATAGTATGAACAATAAGCCATTTGAAAAGGCTGTTTTTCCCATATCGAGTACATTTCTACTCTTTATGAACTCAATAGCATCCTTTGGACCTTTCAACTCGCCAGTGAAGGAAAATATCAGGATAAGGAAGCTATCAGATAGCAGAGCGACGACAATTACTAATAAAATAATGAGAAGCCAAAACCCGAAAGGAACCGGTTCCACATACGGGTAACAGATGGTAAACAGAAAGAAAGCGATGGAATTATTAAGAGTAAATGCTCCAATATTATAAAAGGTATGTAGAAATTCGTCCGGGTCTGCAGTTCCGGCAATTTTCCGTCCTGCGTAGACAATAAATCGTTGAACAAATTCAAATAAAAATAAACCAAGTGGGCCTGCGAATAGGGCTAAAGCCAAGCCATAAGAAATGCCATGATCCATATTGACATTACCTTTTTTAACTACAATATTTAAGTGAGAATAAAGACTTGAAAATAACCAAAATAAAAAAAGCGCGTTTAAAAATACCTTTTTTTCAACGGTAATATGACCATAGGAAAAAGCTATTACTAATGAGGCTATAAATATACAAATAATAAAGATCCGCACATTTCTCATGACTTTATCTCCTGTTCCTAGGTCTATTATCCTATTATTAATCTTATAATAGCATAATCTGGAAATAATGATACAAATAAATTTAAATTTTAAAAATTTATGACAAACCACAAGTATGTATTTGCTAATTTACATATACCCATAGTTATTCTCTATTAATCTCTCATATTCCTTTTTCAAGTTTGTAGTTTCTTCTTATAGGGAATAAAAATTGTGAATAACTCTATTGGAAGGAGAGGTCAAATGAGTGATCAACGTAAGGTGAATGAAAAGAGTAAAAATGAGCAATTAAATGAATTCCGTACAGAAGATCATGGTAAAAAGATGACTACAAATCAGGGTTTAAGAGTTTCGGAAGATGAATTTTCATTAAAAGCTGGGGAACGTGGTCCGACTTTAATGGAGGACTTTCACTTTCGGGAAAAAATGACTCACTTTGACCATGAACGTATTCCTGAGCGTGTCGTACATGCTAGAGGATATGCTGCACATGGTGAATTTGAACTATATGAATCGATGAAAGAATATACAAGAGCAAAATTCTTACAGGAACCAGGTTCAAAAACCCCTGTGTTCGTACGTTTTTCTACAGTGGCAGGTTCCAAAGGTTCTGGAGAACTAGCACGAGATGTAAGAGGTTTTGCTACAAAGTTTTATACCGAAGAAGGTAACTATGATTTGGTTGGTAATAATATGCCAGTGTTCTTTATTCAGGATGCTATCAAATTTCCTGATTTAGTACATGCAGTGAAGCCTGAGCCGCATAATGGAATCCCTCAAGCAGCATCAGCTCATGATACATTTTGGGATTTTGTTGCAAACAATCAGGAATCAGCCCATATGATTATGTGGCATATGTCAGATAGAGCGATTCCAAGAAGCTTTCGAATGATGGAAGGGTTTGGTGTACATACCTTTCGCTTTGTAAATGAACAAGGAAATGCGTATTTTGTTAAATTTCATTGGAAGCCTACATTAGGAGTGCACTCTACGGTATGGGATGAGGCGCAAAAAATAAATGGTAAAAATCCTGATTTCCATAGAGCTGATTTGTATGAATCTATTGAAAAAGGGGATTACCCGGAATTTGAATTAGGTGTACAGATTATAGATGAAGCAGATGAGTTCAACTTTGATTTTGATATATTAGACCCAACTAAAATTTGGCCAGAAGAAGACGTGCCAGTTAAGATTATTGGGAAAATGACCTTAAACAGAAATGTAGATAATGTATTTGCTGAAACAGAACAGGTTGCCTTTCATCCCGGAAATGTTGTCCCTGGGATTGATTTTACAAATGATCCTTTATTACAAGGAAGGTTATTCTCTTATACAGATACTCAATTAATACGTTTAGGTGGGCCCAACTTTCATGAATTGCCTATAAACCGACCAGTGTGTCCATTCCACAATAACCAACGTGATGGATATGGTAGACAAACGATTAATAGGGGACAAGTAAGCTATCACAATAATTCTCTTGCAAATAATACACCTGAAACCTCTTCTGCAGAAGAAGGTGGATATGTGCATTACCAGGAAAAAGTAGATGGCAGAAAGATACAAGCACGTAGTGAAAGCTTCAAGGATCATTTCTCCCAAGCTATTCTATTTTGGAACAGTATGACAGATGCTGAGAAGGACCATATTATACAAGCATTTAGCTTTGAATTAGGCAAAGTGTCTAATCAGTCTGTACAGCAACAGGTAGTTAATATGTTCGCTAATGTGAATCTGGCTATGGCTCAAGAAGTAGCTGGAAATATTGGGGTAGAGCAGCCTCAGCAAGCGTCTAAAATAGCAAACGAGATTACCAAAACATCTCCAGCATTAAGTCAAGAAAACACCCGCAAAAAACCAGACACGAGAAAGATTGCTGTCATTCTTGGAGATGGCTTCAATGAAAAGGATGTAAAGCATGTTATAGAAGGTTTGAAGAAACAAAAAACAGAACCGGAAGTTGTCAGCAGTAAATTAGGAACGATTAAAGGAAAAGAAGGTAAAGAGCTAGAGGTTGATCAGACGTTTACGACCGCTGATCCGGTGCTATATGATGCGATATATGTAATAGGTGGTGACAACCTTCAAGAAGCCTTTTGGAAAAACGCCACATATTACGTAAACGAGGCTTATAATCATTTTAAGCCAATTGGTGCTACTCATGAAGGAATCAAATGTCTCGAAAACAATTCTCTATCAGATAAGCCAGGAGTGATAACTGATACCGATATAAGCAGCTTTGTCTCAAGGTTTACAGAAGCAGTAAGTGAACATCGTTTCTGGAACCGTTAAATATATTTATATTAAAAGGTGGACTACTTGATCGTAGTCCACCTTTTTTAGGTTTTAAAATATATGTTTGGTTATTCATCTGTAAAAAGAGTTATCTTTGGTTTACCTTCATTACCGTGGTAGAACCGGAATATATAGTCATCCGTCAGTTTTTTAACTTCTTTACTTAGGAATATCATTGGAATTACGTTTAATATCACAACAAATGCTAACATTAGATCAAGGAACTGCCATACGAATTTAAGCCCTCCTATTGCTCCAATGTAGATAGCCACTAAATATACAATTCGCATTACCCTTGCACCTTTTAAATTTGTAAGGTATTCTGCTTGTTTTTCGCCAAAGAAAATCAGGATTCCTATTGTAGTGATAACGAAAAACATTAAAAATATAGCTACAAATACACCACCAAATGTGTCACCATACAAGTTTGAGAATGCTACATTAATCATATTGGAAGCATTAGCTGCATCTACATCCTTCCAAGCACCGGTTACAAGTACAAGTAATCCTGAAACAGTACAAATTACAATAGTATCAATAAATACACTGAAGACACCCCACAATGCTTGTTTGGAGGGATGATCTGTTTGTGCGGCTGCATGAGCAACTGGACCTGTCCCCATGCCAGCTTCATTAGAGTATAGACCTCTGGCAATTCCCCAACGCAGAGCCTGTGCTATACCAGCACCTGCAAAACCCCCGGCTGCAGATATTGGAGTGAATGCATGTGTAAATATTAAACTTAACACGTTTGGTAATTCAGCTATATTAACAATTATAATTATCAGAGCAAGAATTAGGTAACTTAGAACCATAAAGGGTACAAGCTTATCTGTTACGTTTGCAATCCGTTTAATGCCCCCAAAAACAATAATTCCAATAATGGCTGCTATCATTATCCCGGTTACCTGAACGGGCCAGTTAAATGCGCCTTGAAGCTGTGTTGTAATGGAATTGGACTGCACCATAATGCTAGGTATGATTTCCAGCATAAGAAATACTGCAAACAATAGGGCGACCGTATTCCAACCCAGGGCCTTTTTAATATAGTATTGTGGACCACCAACCCATATACCTTTCTCATTTTTTTCCCTATATTTCATACCCAATACAATTTCCCCGTAGCGTGTAGCCATTCCAATCAGAGCGACAATCCACATCCAGAACAGGGCTCCTGGACCGCCCAAAGATATAGCTACGGGTACTCCTACAATGTTAGTGGCTCCTGCGGTTGAAGCGAGTGCTGATGTAAATGCCTGAAAAGGGGTGATTGTCCCTGTGTGCTTATTCTTTTTAAATACCTGCCCAATAGTATTTTTGAGTATGTGACCAAAATAGCGGAATTGAAAAAACTTAAGTCGAAAAGTGTAAATTAAACCAGTAATTACTAATAGGAATGATAATAAGTATGTCCATAAAAAATTTGATATGTCTGCTACAAATGTTTCAATTACTTCCATCCCAACCCATCCTTTTCTATATTTTGAGGTTAGTAATTACTTCCCTGAATAAATAAAATCAAATCGTAAAATATTCCTAAAAAAATAAAAAGGTAAATAATTCCATAAAAACCCTTGTATACCTAATTGAATACAAGTATACAAAAAGTAAACAATATGTACACAATACTGAAAACAAGTAAACAATTACGTACACATACTGTTTTATCAGCGTTTGCAAAATGTATACAAGTAAACTCGAAAGAAAACATGTAAACATTTATTGATTATTACACTAAAAACTATTAATCTAGTAATAGTAAGTACTTAATTTGGAAGGAGTTTTTTCAATATGACAAACCCTAGAATTGCAGCAGTGGATGTTGGTAATGATGCTCTTAAAGCCAACTTTGGAAAAATGGAAAATGAATTGTACATACCAAATGTCGTCGCACAGGACATGGAGGATCGACCGGTAATTGGAATTGAAGAATTAAATGACAAAGAAGTATTGGATAATATCCACATACGAGTTCACTCCCCTGCCCTTGAGGAGAACAATGTAGTATACCGTGTAGGTAATTTAGCAACAAAAACTACTAACTCAACAGAACTTGATCCAGGTAGCAGTAAGTCTGAGGAAGATCAGACATTAATTATGTTATTCGCATCATTAGCTTTGGATGCAGTCGAGAGTGAGGCTTTTAAAGCAGCGAAAAATGATACAATTGATGCCAATTATATATTAGGTACAGGACTGCCTCTCCGTGAAGTAAAAGAAGGTAAAGATGTTGGCTACAGGTCACAATTGCTAGGATCTGTTCATCAGGTAGAATTTTTGGTTACACCTAAACATCAAGGGAAAAAAGTAAACATTAAGTTTGATGAAGTAAAGGTATATCCTGAAGGGTTTGCAGCTTACGTAAATCTTATTATGGATAATGAACTTAAAGTAATTAATAAAGAATTAATAAATAAGCAAATTCTTATTCAGGATATCGGCGGATTATCTACAGATATTGCTGTCATCAGGAATCGCAATGTAGACGATGATAAAGCTCAAGGGTTTAATTTGGGCGTATCAGAGTCTTTAGAACAAATTCGCGAAGAAATCCGTTCCAAACATGGTGTGGAGCTTGACAGCAGGCGAGATGTAGTAGATATCATCACTAGAAAAAATGATCGTCACCACATAATGGTAAAAGGAAGTAGAACCAACGTTCACGATATAACTGATCACATCTTATTAGAGCTTGCTAAAAAAGAATATCGTTTTCTTCGTAATGTATGGTCAAAAAATTCCCAATCGGAAATTTGTTATTTCGTTGGTGGCGGATCAGCTGTCTTAAAGGATTATATTAAAGCATTGAATAACAAATTAGATGGCTTCAATATAGAGTTCTTTGAAGATGAATCAGAGAGCATATGGATGATGCGAATGCCTATTATAAACTAATTACAGACTTTGTTAATAAATCAGCAAAAAACGTGAAGAAGGAAGAAGAAACAACTGCAAAAACAAAATAGGGTGAGATAATGTCTAATAAAAGTATAGAACGCGGGCAATCAATAACCTTTCGTGTTCCTTCCGATACACCTAATTATCTTTTAAAACAACTACAAAGACTTAAGGAGAGGGAGAGAAGAAACTTCTCGAGTGAAATTGCTCAGTTTGTTCTAAAGGGTGTAAACGAAACATTCTCCAGGGAAAGAGAGACAATCACCATTCCTTTGCCGAAGCAATTGACAAAAGAGCAAAAAAGCTGGTTAAAGCATGAACACTCTGAAGCACTAATTGGCACCATTCTATACCAGCTACTGAGTGATCCAATGCGTGCTTCCTCGCTTCTTGCTGCATTAAATAGTAATACGAGCAATATTGATGAAGCATTATATTTACAAGAATCAGCTATGGCTCAGGAGGAGGATGAACAACCGGAGGAAACATTTGTCGGGAATCTGGTTGATATGAATATGGACGGATTGGATCTGGACATCCATCAGGAAGAAGAGAAGGAAGAAGAAGAGGAAGATCCATTAGGCGACTTCTTCTCCAGTATGAACAGATAAAAAGCTGCCACGCAGGTAAGTTACTACCTGCCGTGACAGCTTTTCTTTTTCAGAAAGAGTAATCTACACCACATCATTAGCGGGACTATGGTAGGGCCAGCCTGTGTTTCCTCAATTGTTTTTATTATTCGCTTCACTAATGCGGTGAGCGTTTGTGAATACAGTCATTCTATTACCGCGAACAAAACCTACGATAGTTATCCCTAAATCAGTTGCCAATTCTAATGCCAGGTTTGTCGGGGCGGATTTGGAAATAATAATACCTACCCCAATCTTAGATATTTTTAATAATACTTCTGAAGATATCCTTCCACTAAAAACAATTAACTTATTTTTTAATGGGATACGTTCCTGAAGAATAGATCCATATACTTTATCCAAGGCATTATGCCTGCCAATATCACTGCACATAAACAGCAATCCCTCTACTGTGCAAAGTGCTGCATTATGTACTCCGCCAGTTCGCTTGAAGTGTTCGGAGCGTTCCTGCAATTCCTTCATTAATTTATAGCATTGATTTGCCGATATAGAAAGGTTATTTCTTATTGTTTTGGCAGTTTTTACATCGCTTTGAAAATAAAATTGTCTACTTTTCCCACAACAAGAACCGATAAAACGTTTTGAATAATCCTGTTGTTTGGGAGAAAACGAGCGAGTAAGCTCAATATAAGCAAAGCCTTGATCTTTATCTATTGACAGAGAGGAAATCTCATCAAAAGAACGAATGACACCTTCTGCCGCAAGGAACCCGATAACCAGACTTTCTAAATTAGATGGTGAACATACCATTGTTGCAAATTCTTCACCATTTATCATAACGGTTAATGGGAATTCCTCCGCTACTTCTGTCTCTTCTACTGAAGTGAGGTTACCATCAAATCGGATAACTTCCCAGTCATTTTGGTTAGTATCATTCATACCTCTCACCTCTATTGAATTTATTTCACTAATAATTGATACCCCTTTTTAAAACTTTGAAATCTATAATAATTTAAAGTTCAGCTAACAGTATACCGCAGAAAATGAAAACCTAAAAATAATTTATTTCAAATGGAAACTTTTTACTTAATATAAAGGTATATATAGTAAGAGCAATTTGAAAGAGGGGGTGCTCCATTGTTTGATCGAGAGAAAAAGCTTATCCGAAAAATAAAGAACGGGGATCAGGAAGCCTTCGAAAAGCTATATAATACATATGCCGATTACTCACTTCGAACAGCTTATGGTATAACAAAAAATCAATCAGATGCTTCTGATATTGTTCAGGAAACCTTCATAAAAGTATATCGAAACCTGGACAAGTATGATATGAAAAAACCTTTCAAACCATGGTTTTATCAAATATTAATAAATGAAGCAAAAAGGTATATTGCAAAAAAATCAAAGCAAGCAATCAGTATGGAAACAGAGCAACTACTAGATTATTTTAACAGTAAAAAAACAGACTCTGATAGTGAAGTATGGATAGAAGACTTAGAAGTAGCAATGGAGGAGCTTGATGACAATCACCGAACTGTACTTATTCTAAAATATTTAAATGAATTTAAGGAAAAAGAGATTGCTGAGATTCTTGAACTAAATGTTAACACCGTGAAATCGAGCTGTATAAAGCCAGGCAACGATTGAAAGAGATTGTAGGGGGTGTTGCAGGTGAATAGTAACCAATTTGATGAGCAGTTAAAGAAATCTGTAAATAGGTATACGAATGTTAATTCGGAACTTAAGCGAAAGACTTGGGAAGGGATATCTGAAGAACTTTTCATAGCACCCCGTCGACGAAAAAAGAGGAAGAGGATTCTTGTGGGCAGTATAGCATCAGTTGCTACCATTGCACTTTTGATATTTGGTTTCATGACAGAGACAGGGCAAGCAATGATACAAGACATAAAGGAATTATTCGTAGAAGAGAAAAACCAGGAAATTGAATTAGAAGGGCATAAGGAGGAAATGAAGACTCAGTTAGAGACTAATGAAGAGCTTCGCTACATTATATATATTGATGAAGACCGTTACAAACTAATTGAGGGGCAAGATGGAGACCGAGTCGAGCCGAAAGAACCTTTAGGTGAAAACTATCCAGAAGTATACATGGAAATAAGTAAAGAAAGCGGTGTGCCAAGTGGGGAAATTGTAAAGCAAATTAAAACGGAGATAGATAAGGAAGGGTTGGAAATAGTGGAGGAAGAAACGGTCAATAATCCAATTTCATCCACAATGTTGCGGGGAATTGGGAGGGAATCTGCCAATGAGTTGGGAAAAGTTGGCAATCAGTGGGATACACCTGTTCATAGATATTATGTTACTGAACAGGAAAATGGGCAGGTGTTTGTTATTAAACAGGCTTATTTTTTGGAGGCTGCAGAAGGACATGGTGCTAGATTTAATTATATGCTAGAGAGCTTTAAAGTAGTCAAATAATAGGGGGCTGAAGAGATATGTGTGGATTTGTGGGTGTACTCTTAAAAGAAAATACAGCATTTAGTGAAGAACATCTTACAGCAATTAAGGAAAGTAATAAGCTAATTAAGCATCGGGGACCGGATGAGGAGGGTTATTATAGTGATTCGTATATGGCTTTAGCTTTCCGTCGACTTAAAATTATGGATTTAAAAGCAGGATCTCAACCATTCTACTTTGGCGGAGATAGATACGTGCTCACTTTTAATGGGGAAATATATAATTATAAAATTCTTAGGGAAGAGTTAAGGTCTGAAGGATTTGAGTTCCACACAGATTCTGATACAGAAGTTGTAGCAAAGTTATTTCAGAGTATTGGAGTTAAAGCCTTTTCTAAGCTTCGCGGCATGTTCTCAATAATAATATGGGATTCAGAGGAAAGGACGCTGTATGGAGCGCGGGACCATTTTGGTATTAAACCACTATATTACTGTGAAAGTGACTGTGAGTTTACGTTTGCTTCGGAAAGAAAATGTATTACCTACTTAAATCAGCTGAATGTTCTAGATACCGTTGCTATCCAGCATTACCTTTCTTTTCAGTATGTACCTAACCCATTCACATTAACAGAAGGGGTATGTACCTTAGAGCCAGGGAACTATTTTATTAAAGCGTGGGGAGAACCGTTAGAAACATATTCTTATTTCAAGCCTGCATTCAATCCGGTTTTGAGCAGTGAAAAACAAGTCATTCACCAGATTAAAGATGTTTTGTCGGAATCTGTTCACAAACATATGCAGAGTGATGTACCGTTAGGCGCATTTCTCTCCGGTGGAATCGATTCAACGTTTATTGTAGCATTAGCGAGAGAAATAAACCCTAAAATTAAAACGTTTTCAGTTGGCTTTGCTAGAAATGGTTACTCAGAAATAGATGTTGCACAAGAGACGGCGGCAAAACTTAATGTAGAAAATATCTCTAGTCTAATTACACCACAAGAATTTGTTGAAGCCTTACCTAAAATCATGTGGCACATGGACGATCCATTGGCAGATCCAGCATGTATCCCTCTTTACTTTTTATCAAAAAAAGCAAAGGAAGATGTAACTGTCGTTCTTTCTGGTGAAGGGGCTGATGAGTTATTTGGAGGATATGAAATATACAGGGAAGCAGAATCACTAAAGTATTTTAAGTATCTACCTTCCGTACTTAGTAAAAAGATCTATCAGCTGTCATGTATCCTCCCGGAAGGAATGAAAGGAAAAAGTTTTCTTCAGCGAGGTACAACACCGTTACAAGACAGATATATTGGTAATGCTAAAATATTTGAAGAACAGGAAAAGAACCAGTTATTTAAACAGTATAACCCGAACTACACCTATAAATCATGGACAGAGCCATTGTATGCGCAGGTTAAAGAAAGTCATCCTACTCAACAAATGCAATTCATTGATATGCATACATGGCTGATTGGAGACATACTTTTAAAAGCAGACAAAATGTCAATGGCCCATTCATTAGAAGTGAGAGTTCCATTCTTAGACAAAGAAGTTTTCGACTTAGCAAGTAAAATTCCGGTAGAACAAAAGATTGCAGAAGGCACTACAAAATCAATCTTGAGAAAAGCTGCACAGGGAATTGTGCCAGAACATGTAATAAACCGTAAAAAGCTTGGTTTTCCTGTCCCTATAAAACATTGGCTGAGAGAGGAACTATACGAATGGGCTAAAAATCTTATAAGAGAAAGCCAGACAGAGCATATTTTTGATAAAAACGTTATCTTTTCTTTATTGGAAAAACATGCGCAAATGAAAGGCGACTATTCTCGAAAGTTATGGACAGTTCTAACCTTTATGGTATGGCATAGTGTCTATATGGAACAAAATGAACCTATTAGTATACGTAGCAGGGAACACCAAATCATATAGTGAATAAGGTTGGGCAAATGTGGCAAACTAAGCAAAAATGATTGTGAAATGGGGTTTATTCACAAATGGAGTTTGACTGGATTTGGAAAGCAATCCTTATCGTTGTAGGTGGTACCTTTTTGCTTCGAATTGCGGGAAGAAAGTCAATTTCACAAATGACCTTGGCCCAAACTGTGATCATGATTGCAATTGGTTCTTTACTCATCCAACCTGTTGCTGATAAAAATATATGGGTGACCTTAGGTGTTGGTGGTGTTTTAGTATTAACTTTAATATTAATGGAATCTGTTCAGATTAAGGTTGATTTTTTCGAGAATTTAATTTCCGGTAAATCTAAGGTTGTTATCGAAAATGGAACTTTGAATGAAAAAAATTTAAAAAAGATGAGATTGACTATTGATCAGCTAGAAACTAACTTGAGACAAAGAAATGTTACAGATATGAAGGATATCCAATGGGCTACCTTGGAACCTAATGGAGAGGTTGGATTCACTTTAAAGCCTTCAGCCCAGCCAGCTACCAAACAAGATTTACTACAATTGAAAGAAGATTTACAGTTAAAACTCGATCAACTGGCTTTTCAAAGCAATAAACAATTTATACAGAACTCACAACAAAATTCACTTGTGAACAAGGAAAGCGATAATAATTTGTTTGCTGAAGTGAAACAGAAGGAACACACAAATCCCCCACCAGAACATTTACAGTAATGGTGGGGGATTTTTTATGGCAGGAGGGAATAGTATATTCGTGTGTTTAATTAATAATTGTTAAGGGAAAAAGTGTGTAAAAGCTACATGGAGGTGTAGACATGGTTAATAATCCATATGAAAATAAAGTAATGCCAATGACTTCTGTAGGAAATGGTAATGTTCGTCTCTTGGCTAATGATGTTCACTGTTTCACGAACCAGGTTGTGAATTTATGCTTTGTTGGAAGTAAAGATCATTGGGTATTAGTAGATGCGGGAATGCCTAGATCAGCAGAGGACATAGAAAAAGAAGCAGAAAAATTATTTGGAAAAAACAGCAAACCTGAAGCAATCATTTTAACACATGGTCATTTTGATCATGTAGGGTCAGCTGCAGAGCTTTTGAGGAGATGGGACGTGCTGTATACGCTCATCCACTGGAAATCCCTTATATTACAAACGAAACCAGCTATCTGGAGCCCGATCCAACCGTTGCTGGTGGGTTAGTAGCAAAGTTATCGAAATACTTTCCGAATGAACCTATAGATTTAAGTGGTTATGTTCATGAATTACCGGTTGATGGAACAATTCCTCATATGCCTGATTGGAAATGGTATCATACACCAGGGCATACACCAGGCCATGTTTCTCTATTCCGTGAATCAGACAATACCTTGATAGCTGGAGATGCGTTCACGACGGTAAAACAGGATGAAATGTTTGAGGTGATTAAGCAAGAAAAAGAGATAAATGGTCCACCAAAATATTTCACTCCTGATTGGAAAGCTGCTGAAAACTCTGTAAAGAAGTTAGCATCATTAAATCCTCTTCATGCAGTTACAGGCCATGGAATCCCTATGCTGGGAGATGAACTTCAGCAAGAATTGGATAAATTAACACGTAACTTCCAGGAAATTGCA
The DNA here is from genome assembly GCF_001310895.1 of Virgibacillus halodenitrificans JCM 12304. Classification (GTDB taxonomy): domain Bacteria; phylum Bacillota; class Bacilli; order Bacillales; family Amphibacillaceae; genus Virgibacillus_Q; species Virgibacillus_Q halodenitrificans. The sequence continues at coordinate 18,625 of NZ_BAZS01000012.1, forward strand.
GTACCTGAGCATGGCAAGTACGTGAGAGAAGAAAAAGATTAATTATGCAGGATAACTGATAGCTCGTCATGAGACAATGGATCTATTGCGAATGTTGGAGTACAAGCTTTATCTGTACATGAATAGCAGGAGTAAAATGCGAACTAACTAAAAATATAGAGGCTGCGTAAATCACCGCTACGGGGAAATATTCCGCTTTCCGCGGGCGGTTGATGATCATCAAAATGTATTAAAATATATTTTAGTAGTGTATCTTTTAGAAACAGTAATTTACAATACTTACAGTTACTTCGCAGTCTATTTATATTGCGAATCATTGAATAACCTCAAAATATTAGAAAGAATAAATAAAGGTAAGAGAGTGGTCCATGTCGGTAGTACATGAATCACTCTCTTATTCAATGTTACCTTTTTCTTTTAGTAAAATATTCCGCGCGTTCTCAAACCACCAATCAAAATGAAAACTGTTACTTCTCTTTTTTCTGTTTTTCTAATATTTCTTTACGATTAATGTGAATGGTTGGTGATCGGTAGTCTTTCGATGCCCGAATATCATTGTTCGAGGCCTTCATGAACGACCATGCTAGTAGGAACATAATGAAAATAACTGGGAAACCAGCTACGATACTCGCTGTCTGCAGTACTTCCAAATCACCAATAAACATAAGAACCAATGGCAACAGACATAGAGTGAATGCCCAGAAGAGACGATTCCACTTCAGTGGTTCTGATTGAACGTTTTTTTGTACAACAGATGCTAAAATATAGGATGAAGAGTCAAAAGTAGTTGCTAGAAATACGATAGCAAGTACGGTAAATATCCCGACAATAATAGATGACATCGGTAACTGGTGTAAAATAGCAATAATCGCTGCTGGAGCTCCAAACTCATTCATGAATCCAATAACATCAAATGCTCCGGAAAGCTGAAGATAAAGACCAAAGTTACCCATAATCCCAAAGAATAGTAAAGATCCAATTGTACCGTAAATCATTGTACCGAGTATCATTTCTTTTATTGTTCTGCCTCTGGAAATACGGGCAACAAACAACCCGACAAATGGAGCATAAACTACCCACCATGCCCAGTAGAAAACAGTCCAAGATTCAGGGAATTTCGTTTCAGTAAACCCACCCATATTTCGGAAGGGTTCCAGCCAGGTGGCCATACTAAAGAAATTATCTAATATGAGACCAATACTTGTGAAAGTAGTTTCACTGATAAATACAGTTGGTCCAAAAATAAAGATAAATGCCAAGATAAAAATTGCCAACCACAGGTTAACATCACTTAAAACCTTAATTCCTCTGCTTAGACCAGAATACGAACTGATAGCAAAAATAGCAGTACATATTAACATGATGACAGCTTTTAAACCAAGGGTCACAGGGATTCCGGTAAGATCATGAATACCTTCAGCAATCATTGGAGTACCAAGTGCCAATGTTGTACCAGCCCCACCCATTAGTCCAAACATAAATAATACATCAATAACCACACCGAGAGGAGTATCAACCAGATTCCCTAATACGGGGCGAACAGCTTCACTGATTTTTAGGACAGGTTTTTTTCTAACATAATAGAAGTAGGCAATAGGTAAGGCGGGTAAAGTGTAGATGGCCCAAGCGATAGGCCCCCAATGAAAAATACCATAAGTAGAAGCCCAAGAAATTGCTTCCTTTGATTCTGGAGTTAAACCAAAAGGAGGACCTTGATAGTAGTAAGCCCATTCAATCATTCCCCAATACAAAATACTTGAGCCAATACCTGCGGCAAATAACATGGCAGCCCAAGAAAAAGTTCCGAATTCTTTCTTTTCTTCTCGATTACCTAACTTTATTTGCCCATTCTTACTAAATGCGACAAAGATAAGAAATACAAATGCCAATAAACCCAACAACAGATAAAGTATTCCAAAGTTTCCTGTCATAAACTTATTTGCTTCATTAACAACCTGTGCTCCTGCCTCTGGAAAAATAATAAGAGGTATAGAAACAGCAAGTAATAAAATTAAGGCACTGATAAACGTTGGCCAATCAATTAATCTTGCTTTCATATTATAACATCCTTTCTATTTTCCGAACGTTTGCTTTTTTAGATTAACAAACATAAGGGGATTAGACAACGCCTGTTATTTTACATAAACTTTGTGAAATATTTATTGTATAAAGTTTATGGTAATATAACGTTAAAATCCTCTTATATACTCTTAAATACTATGTGAAATGGTGTTTTAAAATAATCTTTACTTATAGTATGGTTAATTCATAATAGAAAAATAAATAATTTCTATACTAATTAAATGACAACTAATACAATATTTAATCTGAATTTTAGGAGGAGAAATATGAATAGAAATGTAATCTTATCATGTGCTGTAACAGGAGCGGGAGAAACGACTGAAAAGAGTCCTCATGTTCCGGTAACACCGAAAGAAATTGCAGATTCTGCTATAAAAGCTGCTAAAGCTGGAGCTACAATTGCCCATGTGCATGCCCGCGATCCTGAAACTGGGAAATTAAGTCATGATGTTAAGCTTTTTCAGGAAATTGTAGAGCGAATTCGTGAAGCTGACACAGACGTAATTATTAATATTACTGCAGGTGGCGGTGGAGACTGGATTCCGAGTGAATCAAATCCTGCTACAGGTGCAGAGGGAACAGACATGCAAACACCTGAGGAACGTCATGAACCTGTTGGCTTATTATTACCTGAAATCTGCACATTAGACTGTGGAAGTGTCAACTTTGGAGATCAAGTGTATATTAGTCCTACAGATTGGCTTCGTAAACAAGCAAAACTTATTAAAGATAGCGGTGTAAAGCCAGAGTTAGAATGTTTTGACACAGGTCATATTCGATTTGCCAATCAATTGGTAAAAGAAGGGCTTATCGAGGGAGATCCGATGTTTCAGTTTTGTTTAGGGATTCCATGGGGAGCAGACGCTGATGCAGAAACATTAGCCTACATGCGGTCGCGCATTTCTGAAAATGCAACATGGGCTGCTTTCGGTATTGGTCGCATGCAAATGCCTATGGTTGCTGAATCAGTTCTTCAAGGTGGTAATGTACGAGTTGGCTTGGAGGATAACCTTTATCTGAAGAAAGGTACCTTAGCAACAAACGAACAATTGGTAGACAAAGCAGTAGGTATTGTTCAGAGCTTAGGAGCAGATGTTATGTCACCAGCGGAAGCAAGAAGCTTTTTAAATCTGCGTAACCCGAATGGAAAGGCGGAATAAATAAAATGTCAGCAGAGAATTTGAACATACAACAAATAAAACATATTACAGTTGTCGGTACTGGTGTAATTGGTAACGGATGGATTACAAGGTTCTTGGCAAATGGTTTTACTGTTACTGCGAGTGATCCGGATCCAAGTGCTGAGCAACGCACTCGAGAAGCAGTTGCACACGCGTGGCCATATATGGAAAAAATGGGATTGGCAGAGAATGCTTCCAAGAATAATTTATATTTTGAGCCAGATTTAACTAAAGCTGTTTCTGAAGCTGATTTCATACAAGAAAATGTACCTGAACGAGAAGAATTAAAACGAAAGGTTATTGCTGAGATTGATAAACATGCTCCAGCAGCAACAATTATTGGTTCAAGTACTTCAGGGATTTTGCCAAGTACTTTACAGGCGGATTGCACAAATCATCCGGAACGTGTTATTGTAGCACACCCTTTTAACCCAGTATATTTGATGCCTTTGGTTGAATTGGTAGGTGGGAAAAAGACATCTGATAGTAACCTTGAAAAGGCAAGAGAATTTTATGCGATTATGAAAATGAAGCCACTTATTGTTCAACAAGAAATTGAAGGACATATTGCAGACCGTCTGATGGAAGCAATATGGAGAGAAGCGTTACACATTGTAAATGATGGTGTAGCTACTACAGAAGAAGTGGATGCATCTATCGTGTACGGACCTGGCTTGAGATGGGCATTAATGGGGCCATTTCTAACCCTGCATATGGGTGGCGGCAAGCAAGGAATGCGCCATCTATTGGAACAATTCGGCCCTGCACTCAAGCTTCCATGGACGAAACTAGAGGCTCCTGAACTAACAGATGAGCTTGCTGAAAAGGTTATTACAGGCTGTGAAACCCAAACAGAAGGTATTTCTATGGAAAAACTGGAAGAGCGTAGAGACGAATTCTTGGTCGAATTACAAGAACTATTGGAAAAGTATTGGCCTGCAGCTACAATGAATGGAAAGCTATAGATGGGGGACGATCAAATGACAAAGTCTAAAGTAATCCTTGAAGATAAGGTTCGTGAAGAATGGATTGATTACAATGGGCATATGAACGATGCAGAGTATGTACGTGTGTTCAGTTGGGGCGTAGACCGGTTCATGAAATTAGTTGGAATTGATGATACGTTTCGCGAAGAGAAGAATTATACGATCTTTACCATGGAAACACATGTATGTTATTTAGCGGAAATGAGCTTAAATGAACAGCTAGAGGTACATCTGAAAATGATTGACTATGATGCAAAGCGTGTCCATGTGTTTTTTGAATTATACGGAGCTGACGGTAAACGTGCTGCTACTTCAGAACAAATGTTGATGGGCATTGACCAGTCAACAGGAAAGGCTTCTCCATTCCCTGAAGATGTGTTTAAGCAGGTGGAAGAACTTGCGAAAAATCATACACCTGACGAAAATCCGAAAGAAGTAGGAAGAGTTATTGGTATTAAACGAAAAAATAAGCACTAGCAAAAGAAGAGGCCGTTTTGTGGCCTCTTCTTTTTATGATGCACTATAACTTCCTCACTACTTATTTCTACTCACTTACCGCCATCTATTGCTTTTATTATTTTTCAAGATTTTTTAGAAAACTATATTAATTTTGATAAATATATGATATAATCACGCTTAACATTTTCAATACTTTAGCACATAACAGGGGGAAAGCAAATTGAAGAAAGTAATTGGTTTAGCAATGTTAATTGCAATGGTACTATTATCAGCTTGTGGATCAAATAATGCTGCTGGCTCGGAAGGAGATAAAGAAAAAAGTGAAGATGCAGCAAAGAAAGAAACATACACAATAGGAGCCAGCCAAATCGTAGAGCATCCATCACTGGACGCAGCATACGAAGGGTTTCAGGCTGCTTTAAAGGAAGCTGGATTGGATGTTGAATATGATTTTCAAAGTGCGCAAGGTGACCAAAATAATGTGAAACCAATTTCAGATAATTTTGTTGCTGATCAGGTTGATCTTATCTTTGCAAATTCCACACCAAGTGCCTTAGGAGCATTGCAAGCAACGAAAGATATCCCAATTGTATTTACCTCGGTAACCGATGCAGTCGATGCAGGATTGGTTTCTTCCATGGATGAGCCTGGGGAGAATATTACGGGGGTTGTTGATCTGCACCCAGAACAAATTGATCAAACAATCGAATTTTTAAATAAAAACTTCGCTGGTGCAACAATAGGAATGTTATATAATGCTGGAGAACAGAATTCTGTTACCCAAATCGAGGCTGTTCGTAAAGCAGCAGAGGGTACAGATCTTAAAATAGAAGAGCGCACTGTAGCAAATTCTGCTGAGGTTCAACAGGCCGCTAATTCACTTGTTAGTGACATTGATGTATTTTATATCATTACTGATAATACAGTAGTATCTGCATTGGACAGTGTGGTAGGAGTTGCAAATGAACAGGATATCCCACTTATTGTTGGTGAACCGGATTCCTTAGCAAAAGGTGGCTTTGTCACTTTTGGTATTGACTATCATACAATAGGTTACCGGACAGGTGAAATGGCGGCACAAATTTTGCAGGGTGAAAAGAAACCAAGCGATTTCCCTGTTGAATATCCGCCTGAAATACAACTGTTTATTAATAAACAAGCAGCAGAAGAACAAAACGTAGAATGGAATGACGAATGGGATAACACAGCCCAATTTGTTGAAAATGAGTAGGATAATAACTATAACAGAGCCAGGAGACAACCTGGCTCTTCCTTGCACCAAATACACATATCAAATACGGAAGGAAGGGGATATACGATGCTAATAGCTATGTTTGGTGCAGTAGAATCAGGAATCATTTATGCAATAATGGCATTGGGAGTTTATTTAACCTTTCGTATTTTAGATTTCCCGGATTTAACTGTAGATGGCAGTTTCGTTACCGGAGGTGCCGTCGCAGCAATCTCAATTATTAACGGAGTCCCACCGGTTATAGCTACTATATTTGCAATTGGAGCAGGTTTTCTTGCAGGATGTATTACCGGTTTATTGCATACAAAGGGTAAAATTAACGCCCTGCTTGCAGGGATTCTGATGATGACTGCACTCTATTCCATTAATTTAAGGATCATGGATACGCCTACTCTATCGCTATTAAATGAAACAACCATTTTCACCCAACTGCAAACGATTTGGGGTAATACCGGTGTTGACCAGGCCTTAAATGGTTTATTAACTGCGATGGGTGCGGATCGATTGCCAAGCACGTGGGCCTTTTTAATCGTTATGCTAGTAATTACAATCACTATAAAATTAGTAACTGATTTTTACCTTAAGACAGAAATTGGTTTAGCACTAAGAGCGATTGGTGACAACAAACGTATGATTCGCAGCTTATCAGCAAATACAGATAATCTGACAATCATTGGTGTAGGAATTTCCAATGGATTGGTAGCTCTTGCTGGTGCTTTAATTGCTCAACTTGGAGGCTTTGCAGATGTTGGAATGGGGATAGGTATGATTGTAATAGGGCTCGCCTCCGTAATTATTGGTGAGGCATTATTTGGTACCAAAACCGTTGCCAGGGCGACTATTGCGGTAATCGGGGGAGCTATTATATATCGTATGATCGTAACAGTTGCTCTGCGTTTTGACTTTGTAGAAACAGGAGATATGAAGCTAATGACTGCTCTTATAGTAATAGCAGCATTAATTACACCTAAAATAGTACACGCGCGAAAAGAAAAGCAGCGTCGTTTACAGAAACGAGCACAACTTCATCAACATGCAAAGGGGGCGTAACTATGTTGGATTTAAAAGATATTTCCATTACCTTCAATGAAGGGACTCCAGACGAGAAGAAGGCATTGACAGATATAAATCTCAATCTTAAAAAGGGAGATTTTGTTACTATAATTGGAAGCAATGGGGCAGGAAAATCAACCTTGATGAATACTATCTCCGGTAATCTATACCCTGATGTTGGAGATGTGTTAATCAATGGACGACAGGTTGTCCATTTACCGGAATACAAACGTTCCGCCTTTATCGGACGTGTATTTCAAGATCCAATGGCAGGTACAGCCCCCTCGATGACAATTGAAGAAAATTTGGCAATGGCCTATGCGCGTAATAAAAAAAGAAAGCTTGTATTTGGTGTAACTAAAAAAAGGAAAGAGATGTTCCGAGACCGATTAAAGACACTGAACCTTGGTCTGGAAAACAGATTGAATGCGAAAGTAGGTTTTTTATCAGGTGGAGAAAGGCAGGCATTATCTCTTTTAATGACCACTTTTACTGACCCGGATATTTTGTTGTTAGATGAACATACAGCTGCTTTAGATCCCTCACGTGCAGCGTTAATAACAGAGCTTACAAAAGAGGTTGTCGCCAATTCAGGCCTTACTACGCTGATGGTTACACATAATATGCAGCAAGCCTTGGATTTAGGTAATCGTTTGGTAATGATGGATAAAGGTCAAATTATTTTTGAAGTAAGCGGAAAGGCGAAGCGTGGTTTAAGGGTGGAAGATTTATTACGCGAGTTCCAGCGTATAAGAGGTGAGCAATTCGAAAGTGATCGAGCGGTTCTGGGTTAATGGCTATTATAAGTCGTGGAAAAATATTAACATATATTTTAAAGCAGATTTATCGGACTTAGTTATATTCCATAATAAAAGTGCTTACCACTCGGGTAAGCACTTTTTTAAACTAATTTATACGACACCTTGTTCAATCATAGCATTTGCAACCTTTTCAAATCCGGCAATATCTGATCCGATAACTAAGTTACCGGGATAGCCATATTCTTCGGCTGCTGCCACACAATTTTGGTATATGTTTTGCATGATTTCTTGTAATTTCATATCTACTTCTTCAAATGTCCATGACATTCTCATACTATTCTGAGCCATCTCGAGAGAAGAAACAGCTACTCCTCCTGCATTAGCTGCTTTTGCAGGTCCGAATAAAATATCGTTCTCAAGGAATAAATCAATTGCTTCTGTTGTGGAAGGCATGTTAGCCCCCTCTGCAACGGCTTTAACACCATTAGCAATTAATAATTTTGCATCAGCTTCGTCGATCTCATTCTGTGTTGCGCACGGAAGAGCAATATCACAAGGCACAGTCCAAATCTTAGAACAATCATCTACAAATTCAGCGTTAGGATGAATTGCAACATAATCGGCAATTCGTCCACTCTCCACCTCTTTAATCTGCTTCACTGTATCCAGATTAATTCCATGCGGATCGTAAATATATCCACTGGAATCACTGCAAGCAACAACATTTGCACCGAATTCTAATGCTTTTTCCATTGCATAAATAGACACATTACCAGATCCTGAAACGACAACTGTACTATCTTGAAGAGTCAGGTTCGCACTATTCAGCATTTCTTTTACAAAGTAAATGGTGCCGTAACCGGTCGCTTCTTTTCTGGCAAGACTGCCGCCATAATTTAATCCCTTTCCTGTTAGTACTCCAGCTTCAAAAGTCCCGCGGATTTTCTTATACTGGCCAAACATATAACCAATTTCTCTAGCGCCAACGCCAATGTCTCCAGCCGGGATATCAACATCAGGTCCGATATACTTCGCAAGCTCGGTCATGAAACTGCGGCAGAAGCGCATAATTTCATTATCTGATTTTCCTTTTGGATCAAAATCAGCTCCACCTTTACCTCCACCTATAGGCTGACCGGTTAGTGAGTTTTTAAAAATTTGTTCCAGACCTAGGAATTTCACAATACTTAAATTGACCGATGGGTGAAAACGAAGCCCACCTTTGTACGGGCCCAGTGCACTATTGAATTGAACACGGAAACCACGATTCACATGGACTTTCCCATTGTCATCAACCCATGGAACACGGAAGGTAATTACGCGCTCAGGTTCAACTAGTTGTTCCAAAATGCCTTTTTCAATATAGATAGGGTTTTTAATGAGGACAGGGGAGAGGGATTGGAAGATCAATTCAACTGCCTGGTGAAACTCACCCTCATTGGGATTTCGCTCAAGAACACGCTTATAAAGTCCTTCTAAGTAATTTTCTACATTCTCTACGCTTGATTTATCATCTGAAACCTTTTTCTCTTTAATTAGACTCATAAAGGCATCAACAACCTCCTTCAAATTATCGCTAAGAAAATCCAACCGAATTAATGAATATTCTGTTTATTATTTTACCTGAATTAATTCATCTTAACAATATGAATATTAGATATAATTAATGCTATAATGAGATTAATAAAAGGTGGCGGTTAAATTTGGAACTACGACAATTAAAATATTTCATTGAAGTTGCCAAACGTGAGCATGTTACAGAGGCTGCTGATGCGCTTCATGTTGCACAGTCTGCAGTAAGTAGACAAATATTTAATCTTGAAGAAGAACTTGGTGTTAATCTTTTTATCAGGGAAGGCAGGAATGTAAGATTGACCCCTATTGGCAGGGTTTTTCTTGATCATATGGAGCAAGCATTGAACGTAATAGATGATGGGGTACAAGTAGTAGAAGAATATACAGATCCTCAAAGGGGTACCATTCATATCGGTTTTCCGAGCAGCTTGGCGGCTTATATTCTACCTACTGCTATTTCTGCTTTTCGAAATCAATATCCAAATGTAAAATTTGAATTGAATCAAGGTTCATATTATGATTTAAAGAATGCTGTAATTAGAGGTGAAAGTAATATAGCGTTGCTTGGACCTGTTCCACTTAATGAAAAAAGATTAAAGCACTCTATTCTATTTACAGAGAAAATTGTTGCATTATTACCAGAACAACATAGACTTGCCCAGGAAAAGGCATTACATCTTAATCAATTAAGGGACGATTCCTTTGTTCTTTTTCCAGAAGGCTTTGTATTACACGATATTATCATAAAGGCTTGCAGACAGCTTGGATTTTCCCCTAAAGTTTCTTTTGAGGGGAAGGATATTGATGCCATTAAGGGACTGGTTTCTGCTGGACTTGGTGTATCGTTGGTTCCTGAAATTACGCTTGTTGATCATTTACCACGTTCTACAGTGAAAATTCCCATTAAGGAACCAGATGTAACTCGTACAGTGGGTGTAGTTATCCCCGCAGAACGACAACTGCTGCCAACGGAAAAATTATTCTATGAATTTATAAAACAATTCTTTAGCAGACTAGAAAGCTTTCAATATTAAATTCTTTATTTTTGAGTATATATTTATCTACATTTTTCTTGATAAACTTCATTACCTATGATAGTCTATAGATACAATATATCGATAACTAAATATAATATTAACACTATATATAGTGTTTTGGTTATGGTTACACCATTCGTGTTTAAAAGGGAATCCAGTGAAATTCTGGAACTGTACCCGCAACTGTAATTGTGACGAACGAGATGATTCCACTGTTTGAGATGTCTATTGAGCAAATGGGAAGGACTCTAGTAGAAAGACCAAAAGTCAGGATACCTGCCATAACTTGTAGTTTCCATTCTCCGGGATTAGAGAAGGTGAAACGATGGATGCTAGTTTAAGTAGCACTGTTCTGTCGTTTTGACCGTTCCTAATATGAGGAGAACGGTTTTTTTATTGCACTAAAGGTTAAGGTGACAGTATATCGGTATTATTTTTTTGAGGAGGTTTCACATGATAACAAAGAATTTGGATTACGAAGAAAAGGTAATGGAATGGATTAACCGGGCAGCAAAAGAATTACCCATAAATACGGAAAAGTATATTGAAAAATCATTGAGAGCAATTCAAGAAGATACTTCTTTGGAAAAAATAACCGATATTTTAGTTAAGAATGCTTTAGAAAATATTGACGAATCTGCACCTGAATGGGCGTTTCTTGCCAGCAGAATTTTTCTTGAGGAGCTATATCGTCAAGCTGCCAAAAACCGGGACTTTGATGTGAATCTACGTTATGGCAATTTTTATAAATTAATTAGTACGCTAACGGAGCAAGGAATTTATGCTACTAACCTATTAAATAAATATAATAAAGAAGAGATTGAAGCTTTTGAAAAGCAGCTTGATCCACAAAGAGATTTGCTGTTTAACTATCTAGGAATACATACCATAGCAAGTCGCTATCTTGCTACAGATCACAATAAGAATGTAATGGAGTTACCTCAGGAACGTTGGATGATAATTGCTATGTATTTAATGCAGGATGAGGATAAGGCGCAACGTGCACAACTTGTCCAGGAAGCATACTGGGCACTTAGCAACCTTTATATGACAGTGGCTACCCCAACGTTAACGAATGCCGGAAAAACGCATGGTCAGTTATCCAGTTGTTTTATTGATACAGTCGACGATAGTCTTCAATCTATTTATGACAGTAATACAGATATTGCCAAACTGTCGAAAAATGGTGGCGGAATTGGTGTATATATGGGTAAAATCCGCAGCCGCGGTAGTGCAATTAAAGGATTTAAAGGTATGTCCAGTGGGGTAGTACCTTGGATTAAGCAGCTGAATAATACAGCTGTTAACGTGGATCAGTTGGGCACTCGTAAAGGGGCCATTGCCATTTATTTAGATGCATGGCATAAAGATATTGAAGCATTTCTTGATCTGAAGCTAAATAATGGAGATGACAGAATGCGCGCCCATGATATTTTTACAGGGGTTTGCTTGCCTGATTACTTTATGGAACAAGTGGACAAGCGGGGCGATTGGTATCTGTTTGACCCACATGAAGTACGACAGGTTATGGGCTTCTCCTTGGAAGATTTCTATGATGAAGAAAAGGGCAGCGGAACATGGCGCGAAAAGTACGAAGCATGTATTCAAAACGAGAATCTTTCCAGAACACAGGTGCCAGCTATTTCTATTATGAAAAGGATAATGAAATCACAGCTTGAATCAGGCACGCCTTTCATGTTTTATCGTGACGAAGTGAATCGTCAGAACAGTAATGAACACGAAGGAATTATTTATTGCTCGAATTTATGCACAGAAATTACGCAAAATCAATCTCCAACGCAATTTATAGAAGAATTTGTAGAAAATGAAAACACGATTGTGCAAAAATATAAATCTGGTGATTACGTTGTTTGTAACTTAAGCTCAATTAATCTGGGAAAAGCTGTTCCCGACGGTGTGCTTGATCGTTTGTTAAAAATCCAAGTACGTATGTTGGATAACGTAATAGATATAAATACATTGCCAATTAAGCAAACACAATTAACAAATCAAAAATACCGAGCTATCGGCTTGGGTACATTCGGGTGGCATCATTTACTTGCCAAGAAGAATATTAAATGGGAGACAGACGAAGCAGTGAATTTCGCTGACGAGTTATATGAGGAAATTGCTTATTTAACCATTAAAAACAGTATGGAATTAAGTAAAGAAAAGGGCTCCTATCCTGTATATGAAGGCAGTAAGTGGCAAACGGGTGAATACTTCACCAATAAAGGGTATACGAGTGACAAATGGACAGGTCTTAAAGAACAAGTAAAGCAGAACGGAATGCGTAATGGCTATTTAATGGCTGTTGCACCAAACTCTACAACAGCGATGATTGCCGGTTCTACAGCTAGTATTGATCCTGTATTTAAAGCTTTTTACAACGAAGAAAAGAAGGATTTTAAGATTCCTGTTACGGCACCAGAATTAGATCATCATACGTACGATATTTATCGCCGTTCTGCATATATTGTCGATCAACGTTGGTCTGTGAAACAAAATGCGGCTAGACAAAAGCACGTAGATCAAAGTATTTCATTCAACTTTTATGTGCCAAATACGATTAAAGCCTCTGTTTTGCTAAATCTTCACTTGCAGGCATGGCAGGAAGGATTAAAAACAACTTATTACGTACGTTCAACATCAAATGATGTCGAAGAATGTGAGTGGTGTCAAAGTTGAGGATGCTAATTGCGTATCATACCTATAGTGGCAATACGGAAGAAGTTGCTGATCATATTGCAAAAAAACTTTATGATAAAGGGTTTAATGTAGATACACATCTTATGGGTATAGATCCCCCCGTAGATGTCTCCCATTATGATTTTATCTTTATTGGAACATTTACATGGGATAGGGGCAGTACGCCTGAAGAAGTGAAAGACTTTATATGGGAAATTGGCTACAAGCCTGAGAATGTTGCAGTTTTTGGTACGGGTGATACACAATTTGGCGGGGATGAATTGTTTTGTAAAGCAGTAGATAAACTGGTTCAATTTTATAATAGTAAATGGCCAGGGCTTAAAATTGAACAGTCCCCCCGGGGATATCAGGAAAAAATGGTTTATGATTGGGTGGAAGGAGTTTTAGAACATGTCAGAAGTTATGCTTTCTAAAGCAAAGACTTTGGAGCCGCGTAATCCAAACAAGTCCACAGGCTTATTTGGAGGAAAATCAAGCGGAATATTGAATTGGAATGATATTGCATATCCACATTGGTATAAGATATACAAGCGGCTGATTGGGAATTATTGGCAGGCTGATGAGGTAAATATGGCAGGTGATGTAAAACAATTTTCCACATTATCAGAAGCAGAGAAAGAGGCATATTTAAAGATCATCGGATTATTGTCCACATTAGATGGACCACAAACACGTACTGCTTTACTAATTTCGTTATATGCAACAGATCCGTCCGTACAATCAATAATGGCGGTAATTGCCCAGCAAGAAGCTGTGCATAATGAAAGTTATTCCTATGTACTTGCTTCCGTTGTCTCACTGGATGAACAAAACGAATCTTTTCAGCTTGGAAGAAAAGATCCTGTGTTGTTGAAACGAAATGAAAACTTAGTAAACCAATACAATTCATTTGTGGAAAAACCTACAATGGATAACATTCTAAAAACGCTAGCGTATACTGCGTTACTTGAAGGAATGTTCTTCTATTCTGGCTTTGCATTTTTCTATAATTTGGCTCGTCATAACAAAATGGTTGGTACTTCCACGATGATTAGTTATATTAATAGAGATGAACTGGAGCACGGCCGTTTCATTGCTGAGCTATTCAGAGCAACATTGGCAGAAAACCCGGAACATAATACAGAAGAATTTGTTGAATGGGTATACGATCACTTTAAGCAGTCAGTAGAACTGGAAACAGAATGGTCGAATTATGTATTGGGAAATGTAGAGGGAATAGATTTAGAGGAAATGGAAGGCTATATTAAATACCGTGCAAATAAAATGCTCCGGATGATGGGATTGGAAGAATTATATCCAGAGCATGTGGAGAATCCAATGAAGTGGATTCGTGCATATGTGGATAACTTTGATGGAACTAAAACTGATTTCTTTGAACAAAAATCAAGACAGTACACCAAAACAAGTGATTTAAACGGATTTGACGATCTTTAAGATTAAAAGAAGCATGCCTCTTTTTCACCGGAGGCATGCTTCTTGATGATTTATTGTAAATGCTGGGGCGCATATGATACCTCATATAATCTTATTTTTTCATAGTTGGAGGAAACTGCGACGTAAATTTGTAGTAGATTTCATTTTAAGGAGGGGAATAGACCCATTGATTTCCACTGCAGGGGGACGCTTTCACACCTCCGGGTACAAGCGCGACATCTGTTCGTAACCTCACAGTGTCTTCTTTGCCGCCCGGCATGGCTTCAGTCGCTTCCTCCGCTACGCTCCGTGCAGGGTCTTCAGCTCATGCAATTCGAGGCCACTGAAAAAGTCATTTTCTACTAAAATAGAAGTTTTTCAAAAGACGCTATCCCAAAATTTTGTTTTGTTAATATGCATAAATGGAGAGCCAGAACTAGTTTATGCCACTCATAGGCTAAAAAGTGGTGATGTAATTTTTTGGAACTAGCCTTCTCAAGAATTTACCGGACTTTTTCAGTGGCCTCATGCTATTCCGGCAGGAGTCGCGGGCCAACAGGACGTTGGTTATGCAATCGTTGCCACAGGACGTGGCGTTCTTAGATTGCCCCCTTCCGCTCCAATCAATTTGTATCTGCTTTAAACCATAAATAGCGGGTTAATATCTAACCACTTTTCCAGTGTAGGAAAAACAACAGGGCTTTTTGATGGGGCGAGTAATCGCAGCCCCAGCTGAAGATCCCGCAGGAAGTGGTTTTCTTCCGAGGAAGCTGAAGCGTTGCCCACGGAAAGCGGAGTGTGTTTTCCGCAACGGCCGCTTAGAGTACTATTAAGTTACGTCGTAGTTTAACTATTTTGCTAATCACTGGTGGCCCCCAACATAAAATTTATGATCCCTTGCTGATAAAGAAAATATAATCTACGACAGAATCACTCGTCCACAACTAACTAATAGGCAGGTATGCATTGTAAAGCGAAGATAAAGTATACCTCTATCTTATCTATAATTGATCCAATGGGATAACTTTCCCTGATACTGCGTCAACACCATAGGAACAATCTATTTTTCCACATAATATATATTTGTCTTCTGTCTGACTGTAGACATAAACAGGTGTAACTTCTACATGTTTACGTAAAAGCTCAAATGCTTGCTGTTTTGTTAAAACCGGAGTCTGAGCTGGTGAAAAGTGATCAAAAATTTCAATTAGGCTATCAAAATCTGAGTAATTCAAAGCAGTATATTTTTCACTATCAAGATATACCTGAAGTTTGCGATCAATTACTCGTCGCCCACGTTCTGCAGGAAGCAACTCTGCAATGATATAAGAATCTTGTAAACGCAAACTGTACAGCATCCATTTACCACTGTCATCAGGATAAACTCGTTGTAGGAACCGCTTAATTTCTAATGTTGCTTTTTCCTCATCCTCTTTATCCAGTTCCTTCTTAGAAGTGCTATGATCAGATAATGCTTCCTCCTCCGTAGCCTCAAGAGATAAGTCAATTTCTACTGGAGAAAAAGGATCCTTAATAGCTTCTTCCCATTCCATAATAATTTGTTTTTTTACATAAGCAGCCTGTTCTTCTGCCTCTTCAAATGTAATTACTTTCTTAACGTCATTTGTTAGAAATACGCTCGTTGCACTATAGATAGATTTCCACATTTCTTCACTCTCTAAAGGCACTTCAAGCAATTGCATTTGTTCTTTCGCAACAGATTCAACAATATCTGTTGTTAACGCAAAAGGCTCCCAATGAATAGCATCTTCGGAAGGGAAGTTACCATCAATAGAAAATAGCGTAAGTTGGCCTTCATTATTAAACTCCACATTAATTACACCAGTAGGGAAAACCGGAATGTTATCAACAGCCGCTTGAAAATGCATTGTCGTTCCCTCTGTAGGCAATAGCTGAAATTGTCGTCCAAATTCCAAGCCGGTAATGTTTTCGATCCATGTAATCGTTTCTTCTTTTTGATTTAAGTTAGGAAAACTGCCTTCTTCAGCAAAGGAGACATCCTGCACAAAAATAATTCGCTTCACTTTTTCAGTTTGAATATCAATATCGATCACAGCAGCACCAGGTGGATTGAGTTCTTCATCCATAGGCTCAGAGTCTTCAGGGAACCACTCTGTGGATAAAAGGTAGCTATGTTCCCCAGGTATACCACTTTCTTTAAAGATGTGGCTTCTTTTCAGAAAGTAGTTGCTTAGACCACACTCTTCTGCAGTAGCTTTCGCTAGTTTTTCCAATTTATTGTCCATATATATAAAACCCTCACTTTTTTATTTTCTTCAGTATAACATGATGCGATAAAGGTTACATTTCAAGGGAAATAGGAAGTTACTGTAAAGTAATATTGTAAATAATCTGAAATAAACATATACTAGAAATAAATAAACCTAAGGAAAGGGAGATTCATATGCCATTATGGCTTCAAATAGTCGGAGGGCTATTAGTGTTTGGTTATATTATCGATCTTGTCGCCAAAAAAAGAGGTGGGCGGATAAACCCCGGGGAAAAGGCTAAACCTTTAAATGATGACCCCCGTAATCTTCCGGAAAATATTATTCATCAGGCTAATATGAATAACCAAAACCACGGACCTAATTAATAATTAAGGATGGAGACTGAGATATAAATAATGAAAGGATGGAAGATCCAAAACGATTATTCCATAAGGCAGTTGATGAATCACTCCTACAATTAAGTAAAAACGTTGGGGGTGAGTTTTTATTTTAATAAGAAGTTGAATATAGGAGGTTTGTATGTGAGAAATAGTTTACCAGAATTAGAAACAGAAAGGCTTATTCTAAGAAGAATTACGGAGAATGATCTTCATGATATAAACGAATACGGAGGCTGTAAAGAGGTATCTCAATTCGTTTCATGGGAAACGCATCAGTCGCTGGAGGATACAAAAAGGTTATGAGCAAGGCGATTCTTATTTTTGGGGCATTATTCTAAAGGAGAATAATAAGTTAATTGGAACAATCAATTATGTTACTTGGAATCAAAAACACCGAGTAGGTGAAATTGGCTATGTACTATCCCACACGTGTTGGAGAAGAGGTTTGATGACAGAAGCAGCAACAGAAGTTATCCGATTTGGTTTCAGAGAAGGAGGACTTGTTCGGATTCAAGCGAAATGTTTTCTGGAGAATACAGGTTCGGAGGGCGTCATGAAAAAGTGTGGAATGACGTATGAAGGAACACTGAGACAGGCGATGTATGCAAAAGGAAAGCAACATGACTTAAAATTGTATGCGATTATTAAAAATGATGATTGTAAATAGTTGAAAACAAACCGTTATCAAAGTGTATAACAAAAAAGTATTATTTGTACGCTTGTTAGTAGGTTATGATAAAGGTAACAAGCAAAGAAGCAGGTGTGTAAATAATGAATACGCAACTCAAATGTAAAAAAGCAGAGATCCAGGACCTTCATAAAATTATTGAATTACTTGCAGATGATGAATTGGGAAGGAAGAGAGAAAGACTTGAGGATCCACTACCGGAAAGTTATATAAAAGCGTTTAATGCAATTCAAGGAGATCCAAATAATGAATTAATCCTAGCTGTTCTCGCTGAAGAAATAGTTGGGGTATTACAGATCACCTTCACACCTTACTTAACTTATCAGGGGGGATGGCGAGCGACGATAGAGGGTGTAAGAACTAATAAATTTTTACGAGGTAAGGGGATAGGAACTCAAATGATCGAATGGGCCATTCACCTTGCAAAAGAAAGAGGCGCCCATGTTGTACAGTTGACAACTGATAAACAGCGACCCGAAGCTTTGGAGTTTTATAAACGACTTGGATTTCGAGCTTCCCACGAAGGATTAAAGCTGCATTTAGGTTAACTATTTCATTACGGAGGGATTTTTTTGAAAATCTTCGATGCTCATTTACATATTATAGATCCAAAATATCCCCTAATTCCCAACCAAGGATACGTGCCGGATCAATTTACATGTAAGGATTATAAAGAGAAAACAAAGAACTTAAACGTGACAGGAGGGGCGATTGTGTCAGGCTCCTTTCAAGGATTCGATCAATCCTACCTGAAAAAGGCCCTTCATTTACTTGGCGAAGGCTTTGTAGGTGTAACACAATTACCATACGATGTATCCGATGACGAGATTATTGAATTACATAAATTAGGGGTTAGGGCAGTACGATTTAATGTGAAACGTGGAGGAACAGAGGCGATGGTGAATTTAGAAAATGTTGCTCGGCGGGTGTATGAAATGGTCAATTGGCATGTGGAGTTGTATATTGATTCCACCAAACTGAAAGATTACTTTTCGTTGATTGTAAATCTACCAGCTGTTTCTATTGACCATTTGGGATTAACACAGGACGGATTTCATGATTTGCTTCGCTTAGTCGACCAAGGAGTGAAGGTAAAATCAACTGGTTTCGGCAGACTTGACTTTGATCCAGCAAAAGCTATGAAACAAATACATGCAGTAAATCCAGAAGCACTATTGTTTGGGACAGACCTTCCATCTACAAGAGCAGACAGACCATTTCAACTATCCGATATGGAACTTATTATAGACGTATTGGGAGAAAATGAGGCACGAAAGGTACTTTGTGAAAATGGTGTAAATTGGTATCAAAAAGTACTTAATTAACGTAGAGCTGCATTTTATAAAATAGAAAGGTGATAAGCTATGAAGCTAGTACTCATATTCGGTCCTCAGGCAGTTGGAAAAATGACAGTTGGCCAGGAGCTTGCCAAACTTACTAACTTGAAACTAATGCATAACCACATGACGATCGATCTTTTAGAACCATTATTTGGATTTAGTCCGGAGTTATGGAAGTTATCCAATACCTTTCGGGAAGAAATTTTCCGTTCCTTTGCCAAAACGGATCAAGATGGAATAATCTTTACCTTTGTTTGGGCATTTAACAAGCAAGAGGATTGGGAAAACGTTGAACATGTATGTACTATTTTTAGAGAAAAAAACGCGGAAATCTATTTTGTAGAATTAGAAGCGAAATTAGATATCAGGCTGAAGCGAAATAAAACTGCAAACCGATTGGAACACAAACCAACAAAACGCAACATAAACCAATCAGAGCAAAATTTATTAAACAGTATGGAAACCCTTCGACTGAATTCACGTGAAGGCGAACTCAAACGAGATAATTATGTTCGTATTGATAATAACAAGCTAAGTGCCGTGGAAGTCGCAGAAAGGATAAAAGAGCATTTTGAACTATAGGGAAATTCCTCCTTTACATTAACGTAACGTAAACCCTTATAGTAAACGTGAAGGGGTGACGAACATGCTTATTAAAGAAGCAGCAAAAAAACTAAATACAACAGCTAGAACAATTCGCTTATATGAGGAGAAAGGATTGATTAGTCTAAAAAAAGACCAAGAAAATGATTATAGAATCTTTACCGAAGACGACTTATATCGGCTAAGTACCATTCTTGCCCTAAGAGAGATTGGTATTCAAATTAGTGAGATTAGGGAGATGTTGAAGCAGCCTGGAATGCAGATGGAGGATTATTTAAATCTGCAACGCAGTGTCTTGTATGAAAAGCTTTTGGAGATGAAGGATATGATTCATACTATTGATCAAATGATGGAGCATGTGGATTCTGCCGATTTCCAGCCGATATCCAAATTGGCGGAGCATCTAAAAAAACTGAAGCAAATTCGTAAAGGGTGGAAAGACAAGTGGGACTTTGATAGTCAGGCTATAGAATATGATCAACATATTAAAAAGGCAGGATATACGTTTAACGTGCATCAAGGCTATGATGTGGCTTTATCTACGGTAGAGCAATGTATTACGTTAAATGCTAAAGACCAATGTTTAGATATTGGGGTTGGGACAGGTAATTTAGGAGGGAGATTTCTTCATCAAGGTGCCCATGTGATTGGTGTTGATCAATCTGGTAAGATGCTTGAAAAATGCAAGGAGAAATATCCTTTGATGGAAGTGCGGAAAGGACATTTTCTGGCTTTACCCGTTATGGATCTCACAATGGATGTAGTTGTCTCCAGCTATGCTCTGCATCATTTACCGGATGAAGAAAAGCTGCTAGCCTTGCAGGAAATAAACCGTGTGTTAAAATCCGGAGGGCAATTATGTATTGCAGATTTAATGTTCCAAAATGAAAATGACAGGAAACGTGTTCTAGACATGTATCGCTTAGAGGGGAATATGGAAGCTGTGGAAGCGATTGAAGATGAGTATTATGCTGATAGATCCTTACTAATAGAATGGCTGGTTGCACATGATTACGAAGTCAAAGCACAACAAATAAATTCAATATTAAGCGTTATATATGCTGAAAAATGAGTTGGAAAGGAGGTTCATTTAATGCAATTAAAGACCGTACTGCAAGAAATTACTCATCATAATGACTACGACCTTAGTAAAATTTCTATGGATGAGCTTATAAAAGAAATGCTTTGTAATATTGGCTCAACCGATCCCGAATTAAGAGATGCATTGATATACAACGCTTTCGGGAAATTAATTCAAGAAGATTATTTAAAAGTAGATCAGTGGAGATATATCGTAAAAACATGTATGGATACCAATCATTTATTTTTAAACATAGGTGAGACAGAAACAGACTCCGTTTTCTCAAGATCCTTTTCCTCACTTGTTCTGGCTTTGATTTTAGAAAAAGATAGCCAAGAATTTCGTTTATCTGAGACAGAAGTTAGAGAAATTATTAAACAAAGTATTTTATATTTAGAATTAGAAAGAGATATTCGCGGGTATGTAAAAGACAAAGGTTGGGCGCATAGTGTTGCACACGGTGCTGATCTATTGGCAGAAGCGGTAAAACATCCATATTTCGATATGGGGTTAGTTGATGATTGTTTGAAAGCAGTACAGCACAACTTATTCAAAAGGAATGAGGAAGGAATTCCTTATCTGGATGATGAAGAAGAAAGGCTTGTTTTTGTTATAGAAGCATTGTTGGGTCGGGGTGCTACGGAAGACCGTATAGCATCCTGGATATCTGAGGTATCTACCAATTTAAATGAATTATTGAATAGAGAAGGAACAAACTTAGTCTTCTTTAGAAAAAGAGGAGAAATTGTTCGGTTTTTTCGGGCAGTTTACTTTAGATGCTTGTTCAACGGAAATTTCCCGATCATTCAACAAAGGTTATTGAAGGAGTTGAAAGCCTGGCATGAATTGTTCTATGATTAAATATTTTGGAGTATAAAAGAACTTTATTGCAGTTATTGAACTTCAGCTTTCACACAGTTGGAGGAAAATGCGAAGTAGAGTGAAGACTACTAGCTGCAGAGCAAATTAACCGGCAGGAGGGCGAAATAATCCTCTGTAGAGCAAATTAATCGGCAGGAGGGCGAAGTAATCCTCCGGAGAGCAAATTAATCAGCAGCAGACTGAAGTAATCGGCCGTAGACATTCGCAAACTAGCTATAATTTGTTCACTATACATTATTTTTCGAATGATGGCATAACATCCTAATAAATATGGAATCAAATAAAGAAAAGCTGCCCCATATCAAAGAGGGTAGCTCTTCTTTTGATTACTCGCTAAAGTAATTTTGTAAACCTGTAGTAATTGCTTGTCCAACATTATTTTGATAGTCGGCAGTTTTAATATGAGCTAAGTCATTAGGATTGGTGATAAAGCCCAGCTCCATTAAAATAGAGGGCGCCCGATTCTCCCTTAATACTTTATAATTTGCTTGTAGACTACCTCTACTAGCCAGTGGAACTGTTGAAGCCATAGCAGATTGCACCTTAGTAGCTAAGCCGGCATCCTTATCTGAATAGTAGTATGTGCTCGTACCATTAATAGACAACATCGGGAAGGTATTATAATGAAGACTGACAAAAGCATCGGTATCATAGCTATTACTAATAGCCACTCGTTTACCGAGTGTAACAAAATAATCTCCCGAACGTGTCATGATAACGTTTGCCCCTGCCGAACGAAGCTGTCCAGCAACTGCTTCAGCTGTTGGCGAAATGAGATCTTTTTCATAGATCCCACCAAGCCCAATTGCACCTGGATCCTTGCCGCCATGCCCTGGATCAACAACGATTGTATAACCGTTTAACGTGCCATTCGCTTTTTTTGTATTTTTAACTGAGTTTGTTTGTTTCTTTGATTGCCCGGCAGCATTATTGTTCGTTCCATTATTCGTTAACCATGAAGCTACCCAACCAGTATTTCCGTTAGTCAATTCTATGTTGTGCCAATCACCTGAAGTTTTTACAATGTTATATGTATTTCCTGAATCTGTGGAAGCAATTACTGGATGGTTTTCGCCAGGTCCTGAACGAATATTGACATTACTTGCTGTAATGGTCACTTGTTCATTGGATCTATCTGTTTTCGCTTGCTGACTTTTTCCACTTACTGGAATCAAGTAATGTGCAGCAATCCAGGCTTCTTCACCTGCATAATAGGTTTGAGCCCAACCATGTTTTTTTTGAAAAATTTCCACCTTGTTACCTTCAACTAGCTGACCAATAACTTTTCCGCTGGAAGAAGGTTCACTTCTAACATTAAGAATGATCTCGCCAATTTCGTAAATTTCCCCTTGTTCTGCATGACTCGTATTAGGAATGAAAAGAATAGAAAATAGCAATATACAAATACCAACAACTGAAAAATAAATCTTTTTCACGTTTTCCCTCCTTATAATTAATAAAGTAAGTAAATCATAATACTAAATTGTTACCTATACAAGTACAAAATAAACTATTTTAGAGTAAAACAATTCAGAAGCCCTAGTAAAATTCGTCAATATACCTAAATGCATAAAGTTCACGAATAAAGTAAGAATAGTTAGAGAGTGACATTAGAACAAAAATACCATAATAAAAGTACCTGACTGCTCTACAAATACAGTCAGGTACTAGTGCTAAAAGAATTTCCTTATTATATTTTTATTGTAAGGGAATGACTTACATTTAGTATAAAAATACCAGTTATAAGTTGATTTCTTTTACGAGTACAGCCGCCTCATCCAAAGCTCTTTTGTTATTTTTAATATCGCCGGGTTTACTTGCCTGACCTAGTACATAACCGGCAAACTCCATACCAAAAAACTGACAAATATAATTAAATTGCTGAACAAGCGGCAATCCTTTAATAGTAGGGTTATCACCTCCAACCGCAATAAGATAGGCTTTTTTCTTCTTTAATTCTCCTCGGAAATGCGCGTAATTCGGGTCACGCATAATCTGGGACCAGCGGTCAATAAATGTCTTCATTGGGCCTGATAAACTGTACCAATAGATAGGCGTGGAAAATACGATTATCTCATGTCTAAGCATTAGATCAATTAATTCTTTATGATCGTCATGAACATTTTTAAACCCTTTCACCTCATGGCGCTCATCAATAATTTGCTGAATATGGTAATCTTGAAGATGAATATGGGTGGCTTTTTCTTTCGGGACGGCATGGTAGGCAAGATATTCTGCATTACCATTTTGACGGCTCGAGCCATGAATTACTGCTATCTTCATTATGTTAACCTCCTTATGTTCTTAGCCGTTTACTATATGACTGCTTACTACAGACTATGTAAAAGAATTGGAAATCATAAGTAAAATTTTTATTTGTTAATGAGTAAGTTCTAATATTTTCATGAAAGCAAAACAACCGAAAAAGTGCTTGGAGCGCTAGAAGGTTTTACAGACAATAAAAAAGATAGGTGGAAAGAAATTGACTATAAAAGGAAATAGTGTGTTCAAGTTTATTGTTATATTAATCGCTGCAATTGTAATACGAACATTACTGGCTGTTTTTAGCGAGGGTGGGTATCACCCGTATACGAACATTGTTGTTATCATTAGTGCCATTATCACCTTTGTGCTTTGGACTGTTTGGGAGGAAAGTCGAAACAAGTAATGAGAGAAGAATCAGTGATCTAATAAAGACTATTTTGCTATTTATGATTGGTTCTCATGCATTCAACGGATTCTTTCTGTTACACATTTATTTATAAGGCAGAGGCTGAAATTATCCAGCCTCTGCCTCTATTATAATTACGCCCGAATCCATTTCCATATTTCCCCGGGAGTTGCATTCTTTCCATACATTAAAATACCTACTTTAAATATTTTTCCAGCCAACTTCATTGCAAGCCAAACACTAACTATTAATATAGCTAAAGAAATCACAATTTCTACCCATGGCCATTCCTCCATAATAGTTAACCGTAACAGTAAAACACCCGGCGATGTAAATGGGATGTAGGTTCCAATTTGAGCCATTAGACCAGTTGGATCACTGATTACAGGTCCGATAAAGATAAAAGGAAGGAAAGGAAGCATCATAACCATACCTTGAAAATTTCCAGCTGTAGTGATATCTGCCATTGTAGCTCCAATTCCAACAAACAGAGAGGCAAATAGTAAAAAACCAAGGATTGCAATAACTAATAATAGGATAAGCTCTGGTACAAAGATATACTCTATAATTGGTAAATCTATTTTCCATAAAAGAAAAGGAAAAAGCAAAGTAATTGATACAACTGCTTGAATTAAGCCAAGTACAAAATAACCGATTATTTTCCCTTGCATAAGCTCTGCTGGTGTAAGAGATGAAAGAATAATCTCAGCAATTTTATCTTTCTTTTCCTGTGAGGCACTTTGAAATATAGCCATACCCGTAAATACGATGGAAAGCATAATAAAGCCTGCAAATGCTCCTGGGGCTAGATCTTCTATTGGATTTTCACCTAAGCTGGTTTCTTCTTCTGTAGAAGTAGTATTAATATTTTCTCCTGGCGATTGCTCGTTAAAGTGGAACCCTTTTGAGATAACAGCAAGCTGTTTTTCGGTTATTCCCAGTTCTTCCATTTGCATTGTCTGTAGAGGAGAAGATAATAGTTGCAATTCATTTGAAAAAAAAGGAGGAATTTCCTCACTGAGATAAACAGGAACATTACCTTCTTGCATCGCGCGTTCATCGATAAATATGTATGCCGTATTCTCACTTAGTTCTGCTTCTGCAGCTACTTCTTTTTCGGTTAGGTCGGTTTGCAATAGATCCCAAGGTAATTTATTCTGATTCACACTTTCTTGAAGTTCAGGAAATACACCGAGCTGATCATTTACAAACACTCTGGTTGTTTCCTGTTCTGTATCAGCTGGATCATCACCAAAAAGACTACCCAAAAGCATAAATCCAATAATAAGGACCGGGGTCAGGAATAACCCGATTAAAAACGTTTTATTCTTCAGGTTTCGCTTTATTTCCCACTTGGCAACCTTCATGGTATTACGCATATACTTCACCTGTTTCTTTTAGCATATTTTTATCTGTAGCAATATCTATAAATATTTCATGCAACGAAACACGGTCCATTGTTAATTCATGAACGACTAACTCATTCGGCAATTGCTTTAACCATAAAGTCGGTTGAACAGCCTGTTCAAGGTAAAGAACAGATATATCTTCCTGTTGTTCAATTCGTAGTACCTCGGGTATTGTTTGAAGAATCTCCAAATTATTTATGCCACGAATGGTGCATTTGAAATTTGCATATGTTGTTTTAACCTCTTCCATCGATCCGTAAATAACTTTCTGTCCCCTGTGAATCATAAACAAACGATTTGCCATTTCTTCTACTAAATTCATTTGATGGGAGGATAGTAATATAGCTGTCCCTTTTTCGGCAAGTTCTTTTATTTCTTGTTTAAACAATTCCTGGCTCACAGGGTCTAATCCGGAAAATGGCTCATCTAATATAAGAAGTTCCGGTTCGTGTAGAATGGACGCAATAAATTGAACCTTCTGCCCCATCCCTTTAGAAAGCTCCTCTACTGATACTTTCTCTTTCCCTTCCAGATCAAATTTCTTTAAGTAATCAAGTGCCCGCTGCTTTGCTTTTGCTTGTGGATAGTCCTTTAATTCAGCTAAATACAATAATATATCCATCACTTTTACATTTTTGTATAATCCACGTTCTTCCGGTAAATAACCAATTTTATGTCTTGGAATATCTTTACCAGTACTGTTCGTAAAGGTAATAGAACCCTCATCTGGATACATTATCCCCATAATGTTTCGAATGGTAGTTGACTTGCCAGCACCATTTGGTCCAAGTATGGCCATAATTTCCCCTTTGCGAACCTCAAAAGATATATCAGAAATGATCTGTTTGTCTTTAAAAGATTTCCCCAATTTGTTTACTGTTAACAATGCTTCCATTAACAATCCCTCCTTCGTAGATAGTGTGGTAAATATAAGTGAGTCTGTGAATTTTCCTGTATTTTCAGCTCATGCATTGGGATAAATTCCCAATAAATTTATTAGCCTTGTTGCAGTTTTTCTTTCCCAAGTGCTCTCACCATATGCCTATGTTTTAATACGTAGAAGTAGTCAGTTAGTTTCATAATATTAGAATTTTAATAAAATCCCTAACGAACGAGTGGTTACCGTCTTTTTTAGTGTGAGATTTTTATCAACTAATTCATATTTCAGCTTCCATTTTTCTTGTACGAAGAGAGTACTTCAAAAAATATTTCTTGAATCTGCTTTTCGTTGTAATCATAATCAAATGCAATATTGATTGCTTTTTCGATTTCATAATATACAGTAGAGATTTTCACCTGTTGCTTCAATTCTGTTTTAATATGGGCGACAAAGGTGCCTTTGCCCTGTATTGTTTTTATAAATCCTTGATGTTCTAAATTTTGATAGCTTCTTCGAATAGTGATCATACTTGTTTCCATGTCTTTTGCTAAAGCTCGGATGGAAGGCAAAGGTGTATCTGCTGGTAAATGTCCTCCAGCAATTAACGCTTTTAATTGGTTTTCGATTTGATGATAAATAGGTTCTCTTGAGTCTTTGGAAATGGAGATAGGTAATTCCACCTTAAACACCCCTTATTTTAAATTGTGATCTACTAATATTAGTGAAAATAGTAAACGTGACAATTAGTTAAAGCTGTTAAAGCGTATAGTTTTCTCTTTACGATAGAGGGCGCTGCTTTCGGTCTTTCCTAATTCAAATAGTGATATACTGTGTATGTTTATATATACAGTATATATGTTGAGTAAAGAAGTCAATTATTATTCTGTATATATGCTCGTTGTAGAATTCCGCAGGATTATCCGATACCACGTTAACAAAATTGCCATAGTATAGTAAGTATATGTGAAATATTTCACAATAATTATATACAAAGACTTTAAATAATGTTATTATATAAATGTACCAAGGAGGTACAATACAATATATATTGTGAACTATTGAACATAATAGAAAAGGAGATGAATAAAATGTTTGTAGATTTTATTAGGAATAATAAGATAGCTGCGGGAATATTGACTTTTCTAAGGGTTTATATTGGTTACCAATGGTTGACAGCCGGATACGGTAAAATAACTGGGGGAGAATTTGATGCGACTGGTTTCTTGCATGGCGCAGTAGCAAGTGCAAGTGGCGAACACCCGGCAGTTCAAGGCTGGTGGGCCGCATTTTTAGAAGCTATAGCTATTCCAAATGCTGAATTATTTACTTTTATCGTAATGTGGGGAGAGTTTTTAGTAGGAATTGCACTTATTCTAGGGATCTTTACTAATTTCGCAGCATTGATGGGCATAATTATGAACTTTGCATTCTTATTCAGTGGTACAGTTAGCACGAATGCCCAAATGGTTTTAATTACAGTATTTTTGATCGTAGCTGGGTATAATGCTGGTAAATATGGTTTAGACAGATGGATTATTCCTTTCTTAAAAGACCATAAACCAATTAATAAAAAACATAAAAAGGAAGCAGCACTAGTGTAAAGGTGGAACCAATTTAAAAGATGGATAACAATTTATATATGCTTTAGTACAAACCGGACGATGTATTTAAACGTTCGGTTTGTTTGAATTTCCATGTGTTAAGAAACTACATTACACGCATGTGCATTTTCTTTTGATTAATGTGGGTTAAAAATTAACATACTTTATCTAAGTAAATAGGTATATGACTACTAATAAAATCAACAATCTAAATAGACAAATTACGCCTCAATTACTACTCATTTATTTATTGTATAAGGAAAAAGAACGAATTAGCTCAAAAAAGGTTTAATTTTCTTTAAAATAGAGGAAGATACTAGTAACAATCAGGAAGGGAGTTCGTAAAATGAAGCGTTCACTTTTACTAGTATTTTCAGTTTTGTTGATAATGGTTCTAGCAGCCTGTGGTGGAAACGAAGAAGAAAAGCCTAATAAAGATAACAACCAAGAGAATGAAGAATCGTCGGAAACGATGGCAGATCAGAATAAGTCAGACTCAACAGATAAAGAGGATGTACTTGTCTCTTTAAAAAATAAGGATGGAGATGTAGTAGCAACAGCAACGTTGACAGAAGATGAAGAAGGGGTTCATGTTGCCCTTGAAGGAGAAAAGCTTCCGGCAGGCACGCATGGATTCCATATTCATGAAAAGGGGGCCTGTGAAGCGCCTGATTTTAAATCTGCAGGTGGGCATTTTAATCCGACAGATGCCAAGCACGGATTTGATGTACCTGAGGGGCCGCATGCAGGAGATATGAAAAATATTGAAGTAGGAGAAGATGGGACCGTTCAGACAGAACGTTTGGCAGACATGGTTACACTGAAAAAAGGTGAAGCGAACTCTTTATTTAAGGAGGGAGGGACAGCACTTGTTATTCATTCAGGAGCCGATGATTATAAATCGCAGCCTTCCGGAGATGCAGGTGAACGTATTGCTTGTGGTGTGATAGGTGAATAAATAAACGAAGCCGGCTAACTTGGCCGGCTTCGTTTATTGCTGAAAAACTATTCTAGTGGAAAGTGTTCCATGCTAAAGGGACAAAATTAGCCTGCCTTCTTTACTTCAGGCACTTGAGTTTTTTTAATTAGAAAGGTCCCCAATTTATCAAAACGCCCGTAACTAAGGTAATAACAGCAATAGCAAGCCAAATGAAAAATAATGGCATAATCCATTTCAACCATTTGGTCCAAGATAAATTAGCGACAGCTAGGCTTGCCATCAAAATCCCTGATGTAGGGAAAATTAAATTTGTTAGACCGTCCCCAAATTGGTATGCTTGTACAGCTACTTGTCTTGTCACTCCCACCATATCCGCAAGAGGCGCTAGCATAGGCATCGCAATCATTGCCTGCCCACTACCTGAATTGACAAGGAAGTTTAGAACCCCATTGGAGATAAACATACCGATAGCTGCTACTGCAGGCGGGAAATGTTCTAAGGGCACAGCAATTCCATAAACAATTGTATCCAAAATTTGTCCGTTCTCCAGTACAACAATAACGGATCTGGCAAGTCCAACTACCATTGCACCGTAAACTAACTTTCTCGTTCCAGATAGAAAGGTTTCGGCAAGCTTATTATAGTGCATTCCCGCAATAATGCCTGCTCCGATGGCGATAAAAACGAAAAAAGCAGACATATGATTAATCGTCCATTTCAATTGAATAGACCCATAGACAAAGAAAAGCAAACTTAATCCTACAAATATAAGAAGGAGCTTATGCCTTGTAGTAAACGGAGCATTTAACTCTTGCTCATTACCATCCTCATCATCACCGTAGGCTCCTGCAAAACTTTTTGATGGATCTTTAAGAAGTTTTTTTGTATAACGCCATGTATACCAGATTAGCGATGCCAGTATTACGAGGAATACGATGATGCGTAGTACCATTCCTGAGAATAAAGGAAGACCTGCTATGTCCTGAGCAATTCCGACAGTGTAAGGGTTAATAAAACCAACACTGAAGCCCGCAAAGTTGGCACCGAATGTAATTGCTACAGCAACAATAGGATCTAGTTTTAATGTTCTGGCGATAATAACTCCTACCATAACAAAAGCGATAACTGCGTTAGCCACAGCTCCCACAGCCCCTGTTAATGCAAAAATGGCAGATACGATAGCAATCAGCCAAAATTCGTTGCCGCGTGTAATATGTACTGCCCTATGAATCGCGCCATTTAAAGCCCCAGAGCGTTCAATTATCTCAAACATTCCCCCTGTGAATAAGACTAAGAAGATGATATCAGCAGACTCAACCATCCCCATCTGGATAGCATAGAAAAAATCAAAAAAACCCAAAGGAGCAGTATCTGTTCCGTGATATGTATTTGGAATAACTCGTTCCACTCCATCAATTGTTTCTCTCTCAAACAAACCGGATGGCAAAACATATGTAGCGAGAAATCCTAGTAATAATACAAAAAATAAGATGACATAGGTATCTGGCATCTGCCATTTATTCTGCTGTTTTACTGAATAATCTTGGTTTACTTCTTTTTGTGGTTCCATAAACCCTCCTATTTTAAAAAGTTTTTACTATTGTACCAGAAAGAATAAGTATATTCACGAAATAGTTAGAAAAATACGAAATGACTTTCTAAATGGAGGGATGCCTCTAAATGAAATTTCAGTATATGTAGAGCGGAATAAAAGGAAAGGGTGTATAATAATTCCTGAATTCTTATTTGATCGGAGTGTACCTTCATGGAAGTAGCTTTGTTTATATGTATTATCTTTATAGCTTCTATCCTTCAAACAAGCACGGGATTTGGTTTTTCTATTATGGCTACACCTTTTTTACTTTTAATTTTTGCGCCCAGAGATGCCATTCAAATTAATTTGATTCTTTCTTTGCTCATCTCCATTCTATTAATTAGAAATGTGAAAAAACACGTAGATACCACCATACTTAAACGTCTGATCATTGGAAGTATCGGTGGATTACCTATAGGCATTTTCCTGTTTACTAGCATCAATTTGATATTTTTGAAGTATTTTGTAAGTGGTAGTATTCTAATTCTTACTGTATTGTTAATCATGAAATTCCGGATAACGCAAACAGGGAAGAAGGATTTTTGGATAGGTGGGGTTTCTGGTGCATTTACAACAAGTATTGGCATGCCAGGTCCGCCGATACTTTTGTATTTTTCAGGTACTGACACAACTAAAGAAAAGCTAAGAGCTACCACGTTGGCGTTTTACTTATTTATTTACTTTGTTAGTTTGGCTCTTCAGTTAATTGTTTCTGGGACCTCACAACAAGTATGGGTATCAAGTATGTGGGGGATACCAATTGTATTGGTAGGACTAATTGGAGGCCAAATCTTATTTAGGTGGATTGATCAGGATAAGTTTCGTTGGCTGACATATGGATTATTGCTATTTTCGGGCTTATATTTGCTTATACAACAATTGTAAATTAGATGCTTTCAGACTTTGTCATGTGTATAGCTTGATTCCTTCGGGCTAATGGCTATCAAAATAAAGAGGCAGAGGCAATTCTTATAATAATTTGCCTCTGCCATGTTGCTTTTTTCCTTACATTATTAAGCCTTATCCGCACTAATATGCTTTCGTTGAAATTCTGTAATACTATCATACTCTTCTTCAAAAAGGCGGGATAAGCGTATATAAATGGGTAAGAGTTCACGATAAATATTCGTTGTTTCTTCTACTGGTTCATGTGTATGCGTCTTGCCAACCATTTCTGATACGATACTGAAATCGTCAATCTCATTTAATGCATACATACCAAGCACAATTGCTCCAAGACATGAGCTTTCATAGCTTTCTGGAACAACGACTTGTTTGTCAAAAATATCGGCCATGAGCTGGCGCCACATTTGGGATCGTGCAAAACCGCCAGTTGCTTGAATTCTTTTAGGTTCTCCGGTTAACTCTTCTAATGCTAAAAGCACGGTATATAAATTGTAGATAATACCTTCCAAAACAGCCCGTATCATATGTTGTTTCTGGTGATGGATACTTAGGCCAAAGAAGGAAGCTCTCGCATTCGCATTCCATAATGGTGCTCGTTCCCCGGTCATGTATGGGTGGAAAAGCAGGCCGTCAGAACCAGGATTAACCCCACTTGCTATTTTTGTTAAAACATCGTATGGATCTATGCTTAGTCGCTTCGCTGTCTCTACCTCGCTGCAGCAAATTCATCGCGCAACCAACGTAATACCATTCCGCCATTATTAACCGGGCCACCAATAACCCAATGATTTTCTGTTAAAGCATAACAAAATATGCGTCCCTTGGGATCTGTTCTCGGTGTATTGGACACAGTGCGAATAGCTCCGCTTGTACCAATTGTTACAGCAATTACTCCAGGGTCAATTGCATTTACACCTAAATTCGATAAAACACCATCACTTGCCCCGATTACAAAAGGTGTGTCGGGGGAAATACCCATAAACTCACACAGCTTCTTATCTGTTCCTTTAATGATCTCGGTAGTTGGTACCGGTGTTGATAACTGTTCTGATGAAATGCCTGCCACAAGTAAAGCTTCTTCATCCCAACTCATTTTTTCCAAATTAAACATACCGGTAGCAGAGGCGATGGAATGGTCAATGATATACCTTCCAAACAATTTATAAAAAACATATTCTTTAATGGAGATAAATTTGGCTGCCTGATCAAAAATATCTTTCTTTTCATCCTGCAACCAGACAAGTTTGGCGAGTGGAGACATTGCATGGATTGGTGTCCCAGTTCGTAAATAGATCTCATGGCCGTTCATTTCTTCTTTTATTTTCTTTGCATGATTTGCACTACGGGTATCTGCCCAAGTAATACTGTTTGTCAGTAAATTATGTTGCTCATCTACAGCAATTAGGCTATGCATAGCAGAACTGAAGGAAATGAGTGTTAGTTGTTCTGATGAAATATCACTTTTCCTCATTGTCTCACGTATTGTGCCAAGCACAGCATTGAAAATTTCCTCCGGATCCTGTTCCGCTATTAAAGGGTTCGGTGTGTGTAAAGGATAATTAATTGTATGGTTTGTTATTACGATGCCGGTTTTTGTAAAAAGTACTGCCTTTGTACTTGTTGTACCAATATCTACACCAAGGTAATATTTTTCGTTCTTCATAATGAAGGACCTCCTATATGGGAAAAGGAAAAAGAAACGTTATGCTTCTTTTTCCAGTAGTTTGTTTATAAGGTATTACATATAAGTTTTTAGCAAAAGGTAATGTGCATAGCCCTACATGGGTTAAGAGCAGGATTTCTTACACGGCTTATCCAATAAATAAACTTAATACAAATACAACTGCGAACCCTACAAGGGCAATTAATGTTTCCATCACGGTCCATGACTTAAGGGTATCTTTCACATCCAAACCAAAATATCGGTTCACGAGCCAGAAACCAGAGTCGTTAACATGAGAGAAAATAGTGGCACCTGCAGCGATGGAAATAACAATTAAGCCTAAGGATGGTCCCGTAATTCCCATTGTTTCTATTAAAGGTGATATTAACCCTGCAGCAGTAACCATGGCAACCGTAGCAGATCCTTGAGCTACACGAACGACGGTAGAGATTAAAAATGCGAGCAATACAGGTGGTAGTGCAGAGCTTACCATCATTTCACCTAAAACATCTCCAACTCCAGAATCAATTAATACTTGCTTAAAAACTCCACCTGCGCCTGTAACTAGAATAATAATTCCTGCAGGTTCTAATGCTTTTGTTGCAATGTCTTGAACATCCTGTTTCTTATACCCTCGTTTTACACCCAAGAAGTAAAAGGTCAATAATGTTGCAATTGTTAATGCAACAAAGGGATGCCCCAGAAAAGTAAAGAAGCTTCTAATTGCATTGCCTTCTTCTAATATAACGCCAGTCAACGTATTAGCAAGAATTAATACTAATGGAATGAAAATTAAAGAAGCAATCATAGCAAAGCTTGGTAGTTCCTGTTGATGCTCTGTTTCTTCTATTTGCATATAATCCGGAATATCCACGTGAATTTTATTAGCGATATACTTACCAAAAATCGGGCCGGCTATGATCATTGCAGGAAGCCCAGCGATTGCACCAAAAAGAATTACCCAACCAAGATCAGCCCCAATTAAATCAGCGACCGCAATGGGCCCTGGAGTTGGCGGAATATAGCTATGTGTTACTGCAAGACCAGCTAGCAACGGAATACCATAATAAAGTAATGACTTTCCTGTCTTCTTAGCCAATCCATAAACAATCGGCACTAGAATAATAAAGCCAACATCAAAGAAAACAGGAATAGCTACTAGGAAGCCAGTAACTCCTAAAGCCCATTGCGCTTTGTCTTCCCCGAACTTAGCAATCATTGTTTGTGCTAACCGTTCAGCTCCCCCGGAGACTTCAAGCATTTTACCAAACATGGCGCCAAGCCCAACGACAACTGCTACGAAGCCGAGCGTTCCTCCCATGCCGCTTTCCATTGAATCAATAACACCTGAAAGTGGCATGCCTGCTGCCACCCCGACAATTAAACTTACAAGCAATAATGCAACAAAGGCGTGTAGCTTTGTGCGGATAACTAAAAATAATAAAAGAAAAATACCAGCTAGCGCGATCATAATTAATGAAATATCACCCATTTTTACTTCCTCCTCTTTCTATTAATCTTTTTTTATATGAAAATAACTTTTGCAAAGCCACCAAGTGACTGCACAATATTAATGCAATGAAGCGAGTTTGTTTAACCGCTTACAATTGTTGCGAAAACACAGGGATGAGGAGGAAACCTCATAAGTCAGTTTCCTCTCAGTTTCATTTTTTTACGGTTTCATGCCCACCAAACTCATTCCGAAGTGCAGCAACTACTTTGCCGGAAAATGTATCGTTTTCTAAGGAACGATAGCGCATCATAAGAGATAGGGCAATTACTGGAGCAGCCACTTGCAGATCAATTGCTGATTCTACTGTCCACTTACCTTCTCCTGATGAATGCATAATTCCGTGGATCTGTTCAAGATTAGCATCTTTTGAGAAAGCATTT
Organism: Virgibacillus halodenitrificans JCM 12304; assembly: GCF_001310895.1. Taxonomy (GTDB): domain Bacteria; phylum Bacillota; class Bacilli; order Bacillales; family Amphibacillaceae; genus Virgibacillus_Q; species Virgibacillus_Q halodenitrificans. The sequence goes on from NZ_BAZS01000012.1 coordinate 53,916, forward strand.
TCTACTAATTCCATTAGCCATGAGCGAATAACGGAGCCGTGGTTAAAAACCTTAGCCACTTTCTCGTAATCATAATTGAATTCACTTTTATCGAGAATCTCAAAGCCCTCTGCAATGGATTGCATCATGCCATACTCCATACCGTTGTGCACCATCTTTAAGAAATGCCCACTTCCAGTTTCTCCTGTATATAAGTACCCGTTTTCCACGGAAATATCACTGAATAGTTGCTCGATTTGAGTAAACTTTTCTGCATTTCCTCCAATCATGGTACATGCGCCATTCCGCGCACCTTCCATACCACCGCTTGTACCGCAGTCGAAGAAATAAATACCTTGTTCAGAAAGAATTTTATTTCTGTTTAAGGTGTCTTTATAATTTGAATTTCCACCGTCTATAATGGAATCGCCCTTGTCCAGATGAGGAGAAACTTCTTGAATTACTTTTTCAGTTATATTTCCTGCAGGAACCATTAACCAAATTACTCTTGGAGTAGCTAATTGGTTCGTAAGTTCTTTCAACGAATCTGCAAGTGAGAAGTTTTCATGTGCTATATTTTCGCCAATGGAGCGATTTGCATCATAACCAACTACGTGATGATTATGGTCCATTAGATTAAAAGCCAAATTTCTACCCATTTTCCCGAGACCAATTAATCCGATATTCATTTTGTCACCTCTAATGATGAAATTTTTTTCTTTTTCGCATTCATTATATCAAATATTTTTCCTTGATCAAGCGTTTTCATAAAAAATTTTTTCGTTTATAATGTTTGTATGGAATAAAATAGAGAGGAATTTCATTATGGAACCAAATAAGTATGGATTAGCAGGAATACGAAGTAATTATGGGAAGTTTAGTGAAAAGGAAAAAAAGATCGCTGATTATATTTTGCAGGATCCACAAAAAATTATTCACCACACGATTAATCAGGTCGCAGACGAATTAAATGTTGCTGAATCTACTGTGTTTCGGTTTTGTCAACGGGTTGGCTTCAAGGGGTATCAAGCTCTGAAAATTGCACTTGCAGCTGAAATTGTAACACCGATGAAAGATATTCATGAAAAGATAAGTGATGGTGACAGTGTGGGGATGGTAACCGAAAAAGTATTCCGGTCAAATGTAAAAACTTTGGAGGATACATTGCACATTATGGATTCGCATATAATGGAGAAAGTTGTCGAAACCATTTTAAAGGCTGATCGTATTTTCTTCTTTGGAAGTGGAGGATCTGCAGTTGTAGCTCTGGATGCCTATCATAAGTTTATTCGCAGTGGATTAAATGTAAACTCAACCTTGGATGCGCACATGCAGTTGATGGCTGCTTCTCAGCTAACAAAGAAAGATGTAGCTATTCTCATCTCCCATTCAGGTTCAACGAAAGATATTTTAGATGTATTGCAGGTGCTGAAGGATAAAGAGGTAAAGATTATTAGTATAACCAATTTTGCTAAATCTCCCTTAACCAAAGAAGCAGATATTGCATTATATACTGTGGCAGAGGAGACAGATTTTCGTTCAGAAGCATTATCATCCAGAATTGCTCAGTTAAGTATTGTGGACGCACTATATACAAATATAATGATTGCAAGAAAAGACCTGGGAAATAAAGCATTAAAAAATATGAGAAGCGCTATTTCCGTTAAAAGACTATAAAGGAACAAAAGCGTAAGCGCCTTCTTATAAAAAATGGTAATGTCGTTCCATTTCTATTCTAAGCCCACTCATGTATAATATATTTCGAGTAACGAAGAAAGGAAGAAAATATACATGAGTTCACAAGCAGTAAATCATAGAGCGACAGACAAGATATGGACAAAAGATTTTGTTCTGGTTTGTCTGGCAAACTTTTTTATATTTTTAGGTTTTCAAATGACATTGCCAACACTACCTCTATTTATAAAGGAATTAGGCGGCAGTGATCAGATGATAGGTATTATTATTGGTATTTTTACCTTTTCCGCTTTATTATTTCGTCCCTATGCCGGACATGCACTGGAGTCAAAAGGCAGGAAATTCGTTTATATGATAGGTTTAGCTGTATTCGTAATTTCTGTTGGCTCCTATGCTTTCATTGTAGGCATTGGACTACTGGTGGTTATGAGGATTGTTCAAGGTGCGGGTTGGGGATTGTCAACTACAGCAACAAGCACCATAGCTACAGATATTATTCCAATGAAACGAAGAGGGGAAGGCCTTGGATATTTTGGCTTGTCCGGTAATTTAGCTCTTGCATTTGGCCCTGCTCTTGGCTTGACCCTTGTTGGAGTAATTTCGTTTACCAGTCTGTTCTTAATCTGTGCAGGACTGGGGTTAGTAGCATTTTTACTTTCCATGACAATTCACTATAAAAAAGTGGAAGAATCACCGGATAAAGCTGTTACGATTAAATTTGATATTTTTGAAAAAAGCGCAATTCAGCCGTCCATCCTCTTGTTTTTTATTACAGTAACATTTGGGGGAATTGCTTCTTTCTTGCCGTTATATGCTGCTCAAGAGCATATAGATGGTATCGAGCTGTATTTCCTTGTATACGCAGCCTTTCTAATGATTTCACGAACCTTTGCTGGCAAGATTTATGATAATAAAGGACATCTATATGTATTCCTTCCAGGTGCGATCTGTATTTTTATTGCAATGCTATTGTTATCCTGGTTGCCAAATATGATGGTAATGTTAGTTGCTGCAGCCATTTATGGGCTTGGGTTTGGAAGTGTCCAACCTGCATTACAGGCATGGGCAGTAGATAAATCTCCGAACAATCGAAAAGGAATGGCTAACGCTACCTTTTTTTCATTTTTTGACTTGGGGGTAGGCATCGGTGCAATGACATTTGGCCAGCTTGCTTCACTATCCGGTTATGGAGCGATTTATGTGACAGCAGCTGGTTCCGTTTTAATTGCCATGTTATTTTATGTATATTTGATTCTAAAGTCTGGCATCCGTAATCATCTATAAGGTATTAACAGTTTTGTTTAAAAACATGCTGTGATCGTATACAATAGAAGGAACACAAGACTTAGAAAGTAGGTTGCTAACGTTTTGAAAAGTATCGGTAATATCAACATCCAAAGTTTATTCCCTTCCGTCATTTATAAAAGAGGACTTGATTACTTTAAGAATAACAAGGTTACTGACCTTTTATATGATATTAACTATAGTGTATGGACAGCGACTGTAATTGGTTCTGAGGATTATTTTGTAGAATTGAATATGAAGGATTTCTCCAATGGTTCGATTGAAGCATATTGTGATTGCCCGGCATTTGAAACATTTGGTTCCTGTAAGCATGTTGCTGCAACATTAATAGCGGTTGCCAATAGAAGCGATAATAAACCTCCAGCCTTTGCAGATTATGATTATAATATGACCAACCGATTTATCAGGGCTTTTAGTGATATTCAACAACCAACAGCTGAAAATGAGATTCTTCCGGAGAAGAAGGAAATGAAGGTGGAGTATTATTGTCACCTGTCTTATGACAAAAGCTTATCCATTGAAATAAAAACTGGGGAGAAGCGCTGTTACGTAGTAAAGGATGCGTATGAATTTCTTAAGCATGTTTTAAATAATATCGAACACTTTTTCACAAAAACATTTACCTATTTTCCTGATACGCATCATTTTCTCCCCCAGGATAGGGAAATTTTTGAAAAGCTGCATGCTGTTTTAAAAAATGAGTCCATTTATAATGACCACTCTTACATGTATTATCAAAAGACAGCAAATGATCGAAGGTATATTACCCTTCCTCCTTTAATTGCAGAAGATCTCTTGGAAAAATTGATTGAACGGAATTTTACCGTCGTCACAGCACGGACGTCCTTTACCCATGTGCAATTAGAAAAAAATAGTCTTCCTTTTCATTTTTCTATTTCTAAAAATGATAAAGAGGACTTAACCTTAATAATGGATGAACTATCCGACGGGGCCTATCTTCCGGCATATGAATTATTTTTTCATAAAGGTGTATTTTATAGCCCTGCTAAAGAACAGGTCCCTGTGCTTGAGCAAATTAGTCAATTTGGAATGGATAATCTCGAACTGCCGATCTCCAAACAACAAGCAGACACGTTTTTATCAGAAGTGCTTCCCTCTTTGAAGAAAATTGGGGATGTAGCGATAGATAATAATGTAAGAGAAGAAATCATTCAAGTTCCCCTACGAGCCAAAATGTATCTCGAAGTAAAAAGTGATTGGATTATTGGTAAGCTGGAATATCACTATGGAGATCAATTAATAGATCCGTTTAGTGGCAGAGAGCAGCACGATGTTATTATTATTCGAGATACAGAGAAAGAACAACAAATCATGCGTCTTATTGAATACGCAAATTTTAAATATAACGGAAAAGAACTGTATTTGGCAGCAGAAGAAGAGGAAGAAATATACGACTTTTTATACCATGTACTTCCACTTTTAGATGACCAAGTGGAACTGTTTCTGACTTCAGATATACGGAATTATATTATGGAAACAGACCCAGTACCCAGTACAAGAGTAAATTTGGAAACATCATCTAATTTACTGGAAATTGGCTTTGATATAGCAGGTGTAGACGACTCAGAGATAAACAAAATTATTGATGCCGTTATTGAAAAAAAGCGGTATTACCGTCTGCAAAATGGCGCACTGCTCTCATTGGAAGGGGAAGACTTTACTTCCATGAAGCAGCTCTTTAGTGATATGGAGATTAATAAAGATGATCTTCAAGATGGCAGTATTCATGTACCGGTCTATCGTGGTACGCAGGTAGATGAAATGATTGAAACGAATAAAAATTATGATCCATCATTTCGCAAGCTGCTTCATCAACTGAAATCACCGGAAGAACAAGTTTACCCATTACCAGCTAACTTACAGGCTACGTTGCGAAATTACCAGCAAACGGGGTATCAATGGTTTAAATCACTTAGCCATTATCATTTAGGGGGCATATTGGCAGATGATATGGGCTTAGGAAAAACCTTACAGAGCATCGCTTATATTGCCTCAGAGCCTAGTGAGCATCCACACTTGATTGTGGCCCCATCCTCCGTTATTTATAATTGGAAGAATGAATGTGAAAAGTTTTCACCGAAGATGAAAGTAGCTATCTTAACAGGGAATCCTCAGGAGCGAAGAGAAAAAATTACCGGCACGATTGATGCAGCAGATGTTTGGATTACCTCTTACGCTACTCTCAGACAGGATATTGAATATTACCGGGAATTGACCTTTCAGACACTCATCTTAGATGAGGCACAATATATTAAGAACTACGCAACGAAAACATCAAGGGCAATACGTGAAATAAAAGCAGGAAGAAAATTTGCGTTAAGTGGCACACCAATAGAAAACTCGATTGATGAGCTATGGGCTATTTTCCAGGTTATATTGCCAGGGCTGATGCCAAATCATCGCAAATTCAAACAATTGTCTCATGAAAGAATAGCAAAGATTACAAAACCATTTATTCTTCGACGTCTCAAAAAAGATGTACTGAAGGAATTACCGGATAAGATTGAAACTGTTCATGTATCCGAACTAACCAAAGAACAGAAGGATTTGTATATTGGGTATCATCGCCAACTTCAACAGGAAGCTGCCCAATCGATGCAGGAAAGTGGTTTTCAAAAAAACCGGATGAAGATACTTGCTGGATTAACACGCTTGCGACAACTATGCTGTCATCCTTCCTTGTTTATCGAAAATTATCAGGGGAAATCGGGTAAGCTTGAACAATTAATGGAGACGATACGTACTGCAAGGGAAAGTGGAAAACGCATGTTGATCTTCTCCCAGTTTACAAGTATGCATGAAATCATTAGTGCGAAACTTGAGAACGAAGGAATAGGTTACTTTTACTTACACGGGCAGACACCATCACAAGAACGAGTGGAAATGAGCGAACGATTTAACAATGGAGAAAACGATGTTTTTCTTATTTCCTTGAAAGCCGGTGGCACAGGCCTCAACTTAACTGGGGCAGATACGGTGATTTTGTATGATCTTTGGTGGAATCCGGCGGTTGAGGACCAGGCAACAGGCAGAGCGCATCGATTTGGTCAGAAAAATGTTGTCCAGGTCATTCGGTTGATTGCTGAAGGTACCATCGAAGAAAAAATTTATGATTTACAACAAAAGAAACGAGAGCTCATTGACCAGGTTATTCAGCCTGGAGAGTCTATGCTATCCAGTCTCAGTGAAGATGATGTTAGAGAACTATTGAATATTTAATGAAAGAACCAGCCTGCCCAGGCTGGTTCTTTATGTTTTTATAAACGGAAAAAAGGGAAAATAATATCCGTGACTTTTATAAAAGAAGAAAATTTATAATGCGAACCATATTTTGTTCTTAACCAAGCCACATTCGTATAAATTACAAGTAAACACTTAAGGGAGATGGGAAGATGAGAACAGTTGCAAGAGGGGTGGCAAAGTTTTTCGTAGCTAATTTTGCTGTAGTAATGGCGATTATGTTATTGCCAGTATTTCTGGTAACTGATGATGTTGCTCTATTTGATTCGATGATGGAATATTTATTCAGTAATAAGTCATAAGCAGAATTTAATTTAGGAGGATGTATTCGTTAAATGCATCCTCTTTTTTTATAGGTATGATATTCTATATAAAACAGGTTCTAATATAGATGTTGGGGGCTATCTAGTGATTCGCAAAATAGATATACTGCAAAGTAACTTGATAGTACTGTAAACGGCCGTTTCGGAAAATACACTTCGCTTTCCGTGGGCAACGCTTCAGCTTCCTCGGAAGAAAACCACTTCCTGCGGGATCTTCAGCTGGGGCTGGGACTGCGTTACCTCGTCCCACCGAAGACCTTTTGCGATTACTCGCCCCATCAAAAAGCCCTGTTGCTTTTCCCACAGGACAAGGAAGGCTTCAGCGAATTATGCATCGCACGAAGGAAAGGTGTTTTTTCTTTCCGAGGAGTCTTCGTGTTTTTCCTTCACTGGTAAGCGGTTAGATAATAACCCGCTATTTATGGTACAAAGCAGATACAAATTGATTGGAGCGGAAGGGGGCGACTCCTACCGGAATAGCATGAGCTGAAGACCCTGGACGTAGCGTAGTGAAGGAAGCGGCTGAAGCCATGCCGGTGGAAAGCGTCCCACTAAAGCGGAAATCAGTGGGTTCATCCACTTCCTTAAAATTAGATATACTCTAGTTAGCAATTATTTCCAACTATGAATGTACGAGATAATGTTGTATCTTAGCATCTGTATTAGGACCGTAAAACAATTCTAGATTAGGGAGGTGAGTGAGTTGGATTTTTGTAAAGAAATGAACATTGCACATCCTATCATTCAAGCAGGGATGGCCGGAGGAATTACTACACCGGAATTAGTAGCAGCCGTAGCAACGAATGGATGCCTTGGTACAATAGGTGCCGGTTATATGAGCGCACCTAAGCTGAAAGAAGAAATCAAACAAGTGAAAATGCTAACTTCTAAGCCATTTGCAGTAAATGTGTTCGCCATAAATCTTGAAACATATTCCAACGAAGTCGCTGAAATGCAACAATTCCTTAATAAATACAGGCAAGAACTTTCTATTAACGAAGGAAGCAGAGAGATTAAAGTAAGAGATCATCTACATGAAAAAATTCAAGTGATACTCGATGAAAACATTCCAATTGTCAGTACAGCTTTTGGCGTGTTAACAGCTTCATTAATTGAAAGATTAAAAGCTAATCAGGTGAAACTGATAGGAATGGCAACGAATGTATATGAGGCAAAACTGTTGGAAGAAGCAGGTTATGATGCAGTTGTGGCACAAGGTTATGAAGCAGGCGGGCACCGCAGTACCTTTGATTTAAATAGATTCCATGATAATGCTGATCTTGGTTTAATAGCTTTAGTGGAAAGATTTAAAGCAAATTTGCAACTTCCTATTATAGCTGCAGGAGCTATACATACAAGAGAGCAAATAAAAGGATTGCTAGCAATGGGGGTGAGTGCTGTCCAGCTTGGCACAAAATTTTTAATAGCTAGAGAAGCCGGTACAAATGCGGCTTATCGTCATGCGTTAATCCAGGCAGAAGCAGAGGATACTCAAATAACAAGAGCATTTTCCGGTCGCCCAGCTCGAGCAGTGAAGAACCGTTTTATTGATGATTTAGAACAAAGTAAGCTTAACTCATTGCCATTTCCTTTGCAAAATGAGATGACTAAAGATATACGAGCTACAGCAAAAGAATTTTCATTGGCGGATCTTCAATCCTTATGGGCTGGACAAGGTGTAGGTGAAATAAAAAAGGAAGAATCGGTAAAGCAAATAATAAATTCACTAATATAAAAGAGAGCATAATGGGCTTTTTGACTCATTGTGCTCTTTTAAAAACTGAATTATATTGTGTAGTAGAGTGCCATTAGCAATAGTAGAATAACAATTTGCATCCACACTAGGAATCGGAGATTGCGGTAAAAAGTAGTATTTATAGTTTGAGATGGCGCAGGTTTGTCTTTCCATTCTCCCATATAGTCTTTCTTCTTTTTTGACATCATACTACCAAATCTTCTAAAAGAGAAGGTCAGACCGTCAAAAAAGCCACCCTTTTTAATAAATAGAAATAGAATTGCTACAAGTGAAAGGAGAAAAACATAAAACCATGTGTTTATATAGTTCTCCAGATCATATTTAGGAGTGAATAGAAAAAAGATAAGCGTCACTACTAAAATATTTACTAAGAAATAGAACCATTTGTTCATGAAGAGTTGCATATATTTCCACCTTTTATAGTAATTTGTTACTCATTATATCATAGAAAATAGATTTAATTGGAAATAATTTTGTAATAATTTGTAGTGAACACTTATTCATGAAAGCGTTGTCAATCAAGGGTTTTCATGACTTTATTAATTTAATAAATAGTAATAGTTTTTTCACTATTTTAAAAAAAGACTTTACAAAACTGTAAAAATAATTGTATACTTCTTGTAGTAGAATTCATCTACGAAAATATCAGAAAATAGAAAATAAGGGGGTTCTTTTGACTATGAAGTTGAAATGGTCATTACTTTTGGCACTAGGTTTACTGCTTAGTGTGTTCTTAGTGGCTTGTGGCGGAGGAGACGACGCTTCAGAAGGCACAGAAGACAGTGGTAACAAAGAAAAAACTGAAGATTCTGCATCAGAAGGAGAAGAAGCTTCAGGAGAGCAAGTCTTAAATCTTCTTAATGGAGATACAATTCCAACAATGGATGCTTCCATGGCAACAGACCAATATGCATTTGAATTTTTAGGTGCTACAATGGAAGGTCTTTACCGATTAGGTGAAGATGGTAAGCCGGTTGAAGGTATTGCAAATGATCACAAAGTAAGTGAAGATGGTAAAACATGGACATTTACTTTACGTGAAGATGCAAAATGGTCAAATGGTGACCCTGTAACTGCACATGACTTTGTTTATGCATGGCAACGTGCTGTAAACCCTGACACTGGTTCAGAATATGGACCATACATGATGGGTGGAGTTATTAAGAATGCAACTGCTGTTAACAGTGGCGATAAGCCAGTTGAAGAACTTGGTGTTAAAGCAGATGGTGACTATACATTAGTAGTAGAACTTGAAAACCCAACTCCATACTTTGAGTCATTAACAACTTTCGGAACGTTCTTACCGTTAAACCAAAAGTTTGTTGAAGAACAAGGCGATAAATATGCAACTAGCACAGATACATTATTATCAAATGGTCCATTTATTTTATCTGATTGGGAAAGCACTTCAAGCTCTTGGAATCTTACAAAGAACGAAGATTACTGGGATGCAGAAACTGTTTCTCTAGATAAAATCACATATGAAGTAGTTAAAGATCCACAAACAGCGGTAGATCTTTATGAAGCAGGTACAGTTGACCGTGCAGGTCTATCTTCTGACCTTGTTGATCAATATTCTACCCATGAAGACTATATTGTAAACCCGCAAACTTCTGTTTTCTATTTGAAAATGAATCAAACTAGAAACGAAGCTTTAGCAAATACAAACATCCGTGCAGCTATTAGCCGCGCATTTGATAAACAGGCATTAGTTGATCAGATTCTTAATAACGGATCTCTAGTAGCTAATGGTTTAGTACCAGCAAACTTTACTCCAATGCCTGAATCTGGAGAAGATTTCCGCGAAGTAAGTGGAGACTTAGTAACATATGATCTTGAAAAGGCAAAAGAATATTGGAAAAAAGGTTTAGAAGAGCTAGGAACTGATTCTGTTGAACTTGAATTCCTTGCTGGTGACAGTGAAACTGCTAAGCAAATGAACGAATACCTAGCAAACCAGCTTCAAACTAACCTTGATGGATTAAAAGTTACTTTAAAGCAGGTTCCATTTGAGCAACGCTTGGATTTAGATACAAACATGGATTATGATATTCAATTCTCCGGTTGGGGTCCTGACTTCTTAGATCCATACACTTTCTTAAATCTATGGATTACAGATGGTGGAAACAACAAAATGGGTTATTCCAATAAAGAATACGATAAGCTTTTGGAAGAGGCACAAACAACACTTGCTACTGATAACCCAGCAAGATATCAAAACTTCTTAGAAGCTGAAAAGGTTCTATTTGAAGATGCAGCAATTGCTCCAGTTTACCAAAAAGCTTCTGCACAGTTGTTGAGACAAGGTGTTGAAGGAATTATCGTTAACCCATTCGGTCCGGACTACGAGTACAAGTGGGCTAGTGTTAGTAAATAATTACATTTTTAAATAAAAAATATGCTTTTACTTTCAGAGAAGAGAGTGTATGACCCTTTGGCATATACTCTCTTTTCCACTGCAATTAAAAAGTCTTACAATATTGAACATTTTATAAATTACAACAAGATTCGACATAAATTCAGGAGGTGCAGAAATGTTTCGTTACATACTACGCCGTATTCTTTATATGGCTGTAACATTGTTCATTATTGCTACCGTATCATTCTTTCTGATGAAGATGCTGCCAGGTAGCCCGTTAAAAGCTGAAGATAAATTAAGTGAAGAACAAAGAGAAATTGTATTAGAGAAATATGGCCTCAATGACCCGGTACCCGTACAATATGTCAGATATATTGGTGGTCTCGTAAAAGGGGATTTAGGAATTTCATTTACATTTGACAATACACCTGTAACCAAAATACTTATGGATCGCATTGGTCCGTCTGCTCAGTTAGGGGCACAGGCACTGTTAATTGGAACATTTTTAGGAATTCTCCTGGGACTCATCGCCGCAATATCACATAATGGGGCACTGGACTATACCTCCACAATACTTGCTGTGTTAGGTACTTCTATTCCATCCTTTGTGTTTGCAGGATTACTGCAGCGCTACCTCGCAGTTGAATGGGAATTGTTCCCTGTCGCATTATGGGGGACGTTTGAACATACCATACTGCCAACCGTTGCATTAATGATTTTCCCAATGGCAACTGCTGCACGTTTTACACGTACAGAAATGATTGAAGTTATGGGTTCCAATTTTATTACAACTGCTAGAGCAAAAGGTGTTAGTGAATATGGAATTATCTTTAAACACGGCCTCCGGAATGCTTTAATCCCACTAGTAACAGTAATGGGCCCGATGGCTGTTAGTCTAATGACTGGTACACTAGTTATCGAGAAAATCTTTGCTGTTCCTGGAATTGGCGAGCAGTTTGTTACATCAGTTATGGTTAATGATTACCCAACAATTATGGGAACAACACTTTTATTTGCTTTCTTGTTTGTTCTAATAATTTTAGTAATCGACCTCCTATATGTATTAATTGACCCTAGAATCAGACTTACAGGAGGGGAGAGCTAAATGGATAACGAAAATAAAAATAATAATAATGTTCCAAAGGATCTTCTTGTTCCTTTGGAAAGAAAAGAAGATACAAGTGATAAAATCTCCCGTCCAAGCAGAACCTTTATGCAGGATGCAAGGAGAACCTTCTTTAAAAATAAATTAGCAATGATCTGTGTGTTCATACTTATAATAATTTCTGTTATGAGTGTTGTAGGACCGGGGATGAATGACTACGGACTGGATGATCAAGATTTGTCCCGTGCGAAAATGCCACCACATGTGCCAGTACTTGAAAATATTTCTTGGCTAGGCTTTGATGGTACATTAACAGATGAATTTAAAGGTAAAGACATAGAAGAAGCTACGAAAAATGCAGTAGCCAGGTATGGTAATGACGCAGATTTTATTGATATAAAAGAGCTTGATAAGGGAGACGGAAGTGCGAAGTCTGCTGAAGTACAAGCTACGTATCATATTTATGAAGCAAAAGATATGGGTGATCAATATTTTTGGCTAGGGACAGACACACTGGGACGTGACCAGTGGACAAGATTGTGGTTAGGTACAAGAGTATCATTAATTATCGCCCTAGTTGCAGCAGCAATTGATTTAGTAATCGGTGTTGCATATGGTGGAGTTTCCGCCTTCTATGGTGGGCGAGTTGATAACGTCATGCAGCGAATTTTGGAGGTACTTGTTGGAATACCGAACCTGGTAGTTATACTATTAATGATCTTAGTGCTACAACCAGGTATTCTCTCTATTATTATCGCTCTGACCATTACTGGGTGGATTGGAATGGCCCGTATTGTCCGAGGAGAAATATTGAAGCTGAAAAGTCAGGAATTTGTTCTTGCGGCACGAACCTTGGGAACCTCCAATGGTAAGATAATTAGTCGTCATTTAGTTCCGAATATTAGTGGTATAATTATTATTAATACCATGTTCACTATTCCTAGTGCCATTTTCTTCGAAGCTTTTCTAAGCTTTATCGGACTTGGGTTAGTGCCACCAGAAGCATCACTAGGTACACTAATTAACACTGGATTTGAGAACTTACGATTATACCCTTACTTGTTGGTATTTCCTGCAGTATTAATTTCAGTCATTATGATTACGTTCAACCTTATCGGGGACGGTTTAAGAGATGCATTTGATCCGAAAATGCATAAATAATAAGGTAGGTGTTTTTAAATGAGTAAATTATTGGAAGTTAAAGATTTGAAGGTTTCATTTAACACCTACAACGGTGAAGTACAAGCTGTTCGAGGTGTAACCTTTGATTTAAATAAAGGAGAGACGTTAGCAATCGTTGGAGAATCAGGCTCAGGTAAGTCTGTAACATCCATGGCTCTAATGCAGCTTCTTCCTAAACCACATGGCTATGTGAAATCAGGAGAAATCCTTTTTGAAGGTGAAGATATAGTAAAAAAATCTACTAGAGATATGCAGAAAATCAGGGGTAAAGATATATCGATGGTTTTTCAAGACCCAATGTCTTCCCTAAATCCTACCATGAAAATTGGTAACCAAATCATGGAAGGTTTAATAAAGCATCAGAATATGAATCGTACTAATGCTAGGAAAAAGGCTGTAGAATTGCTGGAACTAGTAGGGATTCCGCATCCGGAAACCAGATTAAATCAGTATCCACACCAATTCTCGGGTGGGATGCGTCAGCGTGTTGTAGTAGCCATTGCGCTGGCATGTAATCCAAAAATTCTAATTGCAGATGAACCTACAACAGCTTTGGATGTTACCATTCAAGCACAAATTTTAGAACTGATGAAAGATATTCAAAAGGAAACAGACAGTGCGATTATCTTTATTACCCATGACTTAGGTGTAGTAGCTAACGTTGCTGACCGCGTTGCTGTTATGTACGCAGGTAAGATTGTCGAAATTGGCACAACAGATGATATCTTTTATAATGCCAAACATCCTTATACTTGGGGTTTACTTGGCTCTATGCCAACATTGGATAGTGATGAAGAAGAATTATTTGCTATTCCAGGCAGCCCGCCAGACTTATTAAATCCACCAAAGGGAGATGCATTTGCACCAAGGAATGAATTTGCTTTGGAGATTGATACAGTAATGGAGCCGCCAATGTTTAAAGTATCTGATACACATTATGCAGCTACATGGCTATTGCATGAAGATGCTCCAAAAATCGAGCCACCTGAATCTGTGCAACGCAGAATGCAAGGCTTCTCTAATACAGGTTCGAAGGATGGTGAGAAATAATGTCACAAGAAAAGTTACTTGAAGTTAAAAACCTAAAAAAACACTTTAAAGCTGGAAGACATAGAACAATTACTGCAGTAGACGGAGTAACCTTTGATATCTTCAAAGGTGAAACGTTTGGATTAGTTGGGGAATCCGGTTGTGGGAAGTCGACAACTGGAAGAACTATCATTCGTTTATATGAAGCGACAGAAGGCGAAGTGAAGTTTAAAGGCGAAGATGTACACGGGAAGAAATCAAAGAATGAATTGCTGAAATTTAACCGTAAGATGCAAATGATTTTCCAGGATCCTTCTTCTTCTTTAAACCCTCGTATGACTGTAATGGATATTATAGCTGAAGGTATTGACGTTCATAATCTGGCGAAAAATGATAAGGAACGTAAAGCCCGTGTAGAGGAATTATTAGAAGTTGTTGGTCTGAATAAAGAGCATGCAACACGCTTCCCGCATGAGTTTAGTGGTGGACAAAGACAGCGTATAGGTATTGCAAGAGCACTTGCTGTCGAGCCAGACTTCATTATTGCAGATGAACCGATATCTGCTCTTGATGTATCTATTCAGGCACAGGTAGTTAATTTGCTTAAACAGCTTCAGAAAGAGCGCGGATTAACTTATTTGTTTATCGCGCATGATCTTTCCATGGTGAAGTATATTAGTGATCGTATTGGTGTTATGTATTTTGGTAATATGGTAGAGCTTGCAGATGCAGATGAACTGTATCATAATCCAATTCATCCATATACTAAATCATTATTATCTGCTATCCCTTTACCAGATCCAAATTATGAACGTTCACGCAGACGTGTGGCTTATGATCCTACTGTTCACGACACAAGTGAGCAGCCGGAATTTAGGGAGGTTCGGCCACGACATTGGGTGCGCTGTACTTCTAAGGAATTTGAACAATATAAAAAAGAAGCAAATAAATAAGAATAAACAAGGCCCTTGTTCTATTGTAGAACAAGGGTTTTTGATGATAGCAGATTAAATTCTGTATACTAACTATTCCCATCAATAATGGGAGTATAATTGCTACTGCTGATTAACTTTGTCGGTGGTGAAGAAATCTCTGTAGCTCACTAATCTTATCTAAGGCAGATATTTACTTGGTTCTCAACACAACAATCTATTAATTTTTTAACCCCAACTGCTCCTTAACTTGCTCACGTAATTCCCGTTTTAAAAACTTCCCTACTGACGTCTTAGGAATTTCATCGAAAAATAGTACGTTGTCCGGCAGCCAAAATTTAGCGAATTGTGGGCGCAGATAATTCATAATAGCTTCTTTCATTCCATCTTTTTTATAGCCTTCATTAAGAACAACACAGGCAATTGGCCGCTCCTGCCATTCTGCGTCAGGAACTGCAACGACACTTGCTTCAAAGACAGCCTCATGTGCCATTATAGCGTTTTCAAGATCAACGGAGGAAATCCACTCCCCTCCACTTTTAATTAAATCTTTAGTCCGATCTACAATTTTTATCGTACCTTCTTCGTCAACCGTAACTACATCTCCTGTATGAAACCATCCATCAACAAATGCTTGTTCACTTCGTTCATCTTTGTAATATTCATTTGCTATCCAATTACCACGGACTAGTAATTCCCCCATTTCTTGGTCGTCCCAAGAAATTTCACCACTATTCCCAAGCACCTTCATTTGGAGACCTGGCACTAGAATTCCTTGTCTGGAACGTTCTTTTAACTTTTCTTCATTGGATAAATTCTGCTGGTAACTCTTTAATCGAGATAAAGTAACCAATGGGGTTGTTTCAGTTGCTCCATAAGCATGAAAGAACGGGATATTGAGTTTTTCTTCAAATGCTTTTATTAACCCAAGTGGAGCTGCTGAGCCACCACATAGAACAGCACGGAGACTTGACGTATCGTAAATGCCTTTCTCCAACTCGCGATATAGAGCTAACCATATGGTAGGTACACCTGCTGTTATGGTAACTTTAAACTTATCAATGAATTCAGCCAGTCGCTGGGGGGTAAACCTTGGGCCAGGCAGGACCTGTGTTGAACCAAACCATGTACAAGCAAAAGGAGTACCCCAAGCATTTACATGGAATTGAGGAACAACAGGCATGGAAACATCCGACTCTGAAATAGCTGCAGAATCAGCTAAGCCAAGTGCGTAGCTATGCAGCACGATGCCTCGATGTGAGTAGGTTACTCCTTTAGGTTTGCCAGTCGTGGCGGATGTGTAGCACATGCCGGCAATTTCATTTTCATCAATGTCAGTGTTAAATGGATAACTTGGATCTCCAGTTTGTAAGAGTTCTTCATAGGAGTATAAAGGGTGGATGGATGAATCGGGAAGTTCAGCTTTATCTGTCATGACAACGTAAGCTTCAACAGTAGTTAAGTGATCTTTAATTTTCTCAATCAATGGGAGGATGTCTTCATCTACAAATAATATTTTATCCTCAGCGTGATTTATAATATAAATAATATGTTCTGGAGCTAAACGGATATTAATGGTGTGTAAGACCGAACCAATGCCCGGAGCAGCAAAATAAATCTCCAAATGACGATGATGATTCCAGGCAAGTGTCCCTATACGGTCTCCCTTGTTCGCTCCGAGTTCTTTCAATACGGACATAAGACGCCTGGTTCGCTGTCCAACATCTTTGTAAGTTAAGTGATGTAACTGATCATGTGTTTGCGAAATAACCTGCTTCTTAGGAAAAAATGTTTCCGCATGTTCCATCATTGCACCAACTGTTAACGTGACGTGCATCATATACAACAACTCCTTTAAAATAGTAATAAAAAAGCTTGTATTCATAATATCATATTATTGTAAAAATTATGTACAATTAGTAAAAAAGTATTATTCTATAGTGAGATTTTTCTTAAATTATTAACTATTAGCCCAAGTTATATTGACAACTTACCAGCTTTAAAGGTAAAATAGTTTTACTATAATAAAGATTATAAGGGGGAGTATGGATGAAAAAGAAATCGTTTTCATTTATATTAATGCTAGCGCTTGCATTGCTGTTGGCAGCATGTGGTAGCGGAGATAGTGAGGAAGGGAAAGAAGATGGTGGTTCCTCTGATGGTGGGGATAAGCCGAAATTCCTAAGCATGCTTACTGGAGGCACAAGTGGTACATATTATCCTCTAGGTGGAGAAATGGCCAAAATTATTACAGATGAAACTGATATCCAAACAGATGCATTGTCTTCAAACGCTTCTGCGGATAACGTGGCAGCTCTTGCGGCAGGAGATGCTGAACTTGCCTTTGTACAGACAGATGTAGTAGCAAATGCAATTGAAGGAACAAATTCTTTTGAAGGTAAAGCTGTAGATAATGTTCAAGCGATTGGATCTTTATACCCTGAGACTATTCAGATTGTTACAACAGCAGATTCTGGAATTAAATCTGTTGAAGATCTGAAGGGTAAAACTGTATCTGTTGGTGCACCTGGTTCAGGTACGTATGTTAATGCAGAACAAATTCTTGAAATTCATGATATGTCAATGGATGATATTGAAGCACAAAATCTTGACTTTGGAGAATCCACTGGTGGAATTCAGGATGGCAACATTGATGCCGCCTTTATTACAGCTGGAACTCCAACTGGTGCAGTAGAAGGACTATCTGCTACAGTAGATGTTAGCATTGTGCCAATTGAACAGGATAAAGTAGACGCACTTGTTGAAAAGTATCCATACTATGCTGCAGATACTGTTAAATCTGGTACGTATGGTTTAAAGGAAGATGTGAATACAGTTGCTGTACTTGCAATGCTAGCTGTTGTTGACAGTCTTTCAGAGGATACAGTCTATGAAATTACAAAAGCAATCTACGAAAATACAGGTGATATGGCCCATGCTAAAGCTGAGTTTATTACGAAAGAATCTGGGCTGGATGGTATTGGGATTGATTTACACCCTGGCGCAAAAAAATACTTTGATGAAGTTGGCGTGTCTAAGTAAAGATAAAAAAATATAAGTTTTGTGGCCGGCTAGTAATCCTTTATTGGAGTTTGCTGCCGGTCACTCATTTTTGTATGAAAGACAGATGTAATCTAGGTGAATAAAATGAAGTTTTATCAAAATAAAAAAGTACTTTATGTAGCCATTCTTCTCATTTTTATTGCAGTACTTCTCTTATTTGTTCCCTTCCGCACAGCGGTGGTGTTCTATAAAGAAAATACAAACCACATCGAAGCGTTCTTACCGATTGATGAGAAAGATACCTTTCAGATCATCTTCAAACACTCCATTCATTTGACAGACGTGGTTGAAAAGTATCAAGTGCTTGGTAATCATGAAATAAAACAATATGAGATCGTTTATGAGCACTTTGGAATTGGAATGCCCTCTAATGCGCAAGAAGGGGAAACGTTTGTATATGAAGATGGTAAATACCATGTGAAGAACTTGGATAATATCTTTCCATATATGAATGTAAGAAATGGAAAGACAGTTTCTGAGAATCGCCTTGTTTGGGGCGTGGATAATGAACATATGGTGTACTTTAATAAGTATTTTAAACCAGGAGCGTGGTTTAAAATTAAAGTCGAAAATCTATCAACTTGGCAATTTTTGAAAGGAGTGAGAATCCATGAGTGATTCAAAAGATCAGCTAACAGAAGTACATCAAGAGGAACTCTTACAGAAATATGATGCTGAATCCAATACTCGAAATCTTGGTGGCATTGCTGCTAAAATTGTCTTTTTCGGGCTGCTGGCTTTTTCCCTTTTTCAGCTTTATACAGGTGCATTTGGCCAATATACGGCCTATATTCAACGGACTGTCCATTTAGGGTTTGCTCTTACCCTTATTTTCTTACTATTTCCGGCGAGAAGAAAAGGGAACAAACGAAAGGTAGCTTGGTATGATTATATTCTTGCATTATTATCTATTCTCGTTTGTGCTTATTGGCCGGTGTTTTATGATACATTAGTTCAACAGATAGGCGGAATTACTCAAGCACAAATGGTTGTCGGTAGTATTGCTATTTTACTAGTGCTCGAGGGTACGAGACGTGCTGTAGGGCTTCCTATAACAATTATTGCGATATTATTTATGGTGTACGCACTATTTGGCCCTAATATGCCTGGTATGCTGGCACATCGCGGATTGAGTCTCGAACAGCTGATTAACTCCATGTTCTTTACAACAGAAGGTATTTTAGGTACGCCACTACAGGTATCTTCTACATATATCTTTTTATTTCTTCTGTTTGGTGCTTTTTTAGTACAGACAGGTGTAGGGAATT
Source organism: Virgibacillus halodenitrificans JCM 12304 (assembly GCF_001310895.1). GTDB lineage: Bacteria > Bacillota > Bacilli > Bacillales > Amphibacillaceae > Virgibacillus_Q > Virgibacillus_Q halodenitrificans. The sequence continues at coordinate 73,173 of NZ_BAZS01000012.1, forward strand.
ACTTTAATGACCTTGCAATTGCTATTGCAGGTAAGCGAACAGGTGGACCTGCAAAAGTGGCCATTTTCTCCAGTGCTTTAAATGGCACGATATCAGGTAGTTCTGTAGCGAATACAGTTACAACAGGTTCTTATACTATCCCAATGATGAAAAAGCTTGGTTATAAACCTAATTTTGCGGGAGCAGTTGAAGCTGCCTCTTCAACAGGTGGACAAATTATGCCACCAATTATGGGTGCGGCTGCATTTCTGATGATTGAATTTGCTGGTGTAGGTTACTGGGAAATTGCGAAAGCAGCGACTATTCCAGCTGTACTTTATTTCTCAGGGATTTGGATTATGACCCACCTGGAAGCAAAGAGACTTGGTTTGCATGGCTTACCTAAAGAAGAGATTCCTGCCAAAAAAACAGTATTAAAGAAGCTTCATTTATTACTCCCTATTATTGCTATTGTTTTTCTGCTGTTTCAGGGATTCAGTATTGAAAGAACAGCATTACTAGGTATTTTAATTACAGTTATAGTGAGTCTATTCCTGAAGGAAACAAGAATAACTCCGGCAAAGTTTATTGTAGCCCTTCAAGAAGGTGCCAGAACGGCGTTAGGAGTAGCAGCAGCTACAGCTTGCGCAGGGATTATCGTTGGTGTAGTTACTAAGACAGGCTTAGGCTTGAAAATGGGTAATAGTCTTGTCAGTATTGCAGGGTCTATTGCCAGTTCACCAGAAGCTCAGTTGCTATTAACATTGTTCCTGACAATGATTGCTTCTATTATATTAGGTATGGGCTCACCGACGACAGCAAATTATATTATTACTTCTACAATTGCTTTACCTGCAATACTTGCATTAAATGATCAATTGGAAGTGGCAATTCCTGTATTGGCTGGTCATATGTTTGTATTTTATTTTGGTATTGTAGCGGATATAACGCCCCCGGTTGCACTTGCGGCATTTGCGGCAACAGGTATTTCTGGTGGCGAACCGATACGTACAGGAGTAAATGCATCAAAGTTAGCAATTGCAGCCTTTATTATTCCATATATGTTTGTGTTGCAACCGCAATTACTCATGATAGATACGACTTTCTTTGAAATCTTGCTAATTTTACTCACTGCTATTACGGGTATGATTGCTATTGGAGCAGGATTAATTGGTTATTGGTATCGAAAACTTCCTTGGATTGAGCGGATTGCTGCAGTGATAACAGGAATACTCTTAATTTATCCAGAGGGACACACCGATTTGTTTGGTGCAGCAGCATTCATTATTATGATTGCACTCCAGTTCATCTGGAAACGGGATAAAAAAGACAAAGCAAAAGAAGCAAGAGCACAAGCTTAATACACGAATACAGCAAAGGTGATCAGAGATTCTGGTCACCTTTGTTTATGTTCAGGGAAGATAAGGGTAAAGTAGATGGTAGTTTGAATTACCTATAAATATGAATTGCAAGCTTTTTTGAGAAATATGTTTATCATAACGCTATAGAAATACGCTCATTGGATCGGTTTCTTCGTCAAATATAAAAATAATTAAGTTGGATCTCAAGCATTTTATTAGAAAGGAATTGTTAACATGGCAAATCAGCATAATTTTACCCAAGGAAATATACTAAAACAGTTAATATATTTTTCAGGTCCACTTATGCTGACAAATTTGCTTCAAACCTCTTATCAGTTTGCAGATAGTTTATGGATAGGAAATTTGCTTGGGGGAAACGCGTTAGGGGCGGTGGCAGTCTCCAGTACGATCATCTTTACCGTATTATCCTTCGTTATTGGAATGAATAATGCTGCCCTAACAATACTCTCACAGCAAAAGGGGAAGTCACACCAAGAAGGGTTAAGAAGTTACTTAAATGCGTTTGTGGTGCTCTTAACTATTCTTTCTGTTATGTTAGGCCTGCTCGGTTTTCTGCTGGCAGAGCCTCTTCTTATGCTTGTAGGGACTCCGGAGGCCATGCTGGCTAATGCGAAGGCTTACTTACAGTTAAATTTTCTTGGGATTCTCTTCTTGTTTGGTTATAATTTTATCAGTACTGTACTGCGAGCGTTAGGTGATAGTAAAACACCCCTTCGATTTGTAATGATTGCTGTTTTATTAAATATAGTTTTGGATCCTTTGTTTATTTCTGTGTTTAATTTAGGCGTTAAGGGTGCTGCATATGCAACAATTCTTGCTCAGGGAAGTGCATTTATATTTGGTGTCTCCTATGTACTGCGCAAAAAACTAGCTCCTTTTCAAATACCTGAATTTCCTAAAAAGGAAGAAATAAAACTGATTTTCCATCTAGGCATCCCATCTGGTATGCAAATGGCTGTAATTGCTGCAGGAGTTGCAGCAATAATGAGTGCGGTAACTGATTTTGGTGGAGACGTAGTTGCCGGTTTTAGTGCTGCGCAGCGATTAGATAGTTTAATTATGCTTCCTGCTCATGCATTGGGTACGGCGGTTAGTAGTATGGCCGGGCAAAATATAGGCAGCAATAACTGGGAAAGAGTCCGTAAGATCGCCAAGTATGGAGTGTTGTATAACGCAGGTATCATGCTAATTGTCGGTGTGTGTGTTCTATTGTTTGCTGAATATGGAATAAAGTTGTTTATTCAGGATAAGGCTGCAGTTGAATTTGGTACCACGTATTTAACTATTATTGCTTTGTGCTACCCTTTTCTTGGGATTAACTTTATTTTAAATGGTATTGTCCGTGCTTCGGGCGCTATGTATCAGGTCTTAATTTTAAATATTATATCTTTCTGGTTATTGCGTTACCCTCTGGCTGAGATAATGTCCGGTTTATTTGGTGAGATGGGTATAGCAATTGGGATGGGGTTAAGCTTTCTCGTAAGTAGCTTGATTGCTTATATGTATTATCGATTCGGTAAGTGGAAAGAGAAGGAATTATTTTCACGTGAAAAAGCAGGGAGGGAAGAGTATTGAATAAATGGAAACTAGTTAACATAGGAATTATATCCGGTCTGTTTCTCGGTGGTCTGCTTTTTATATTGGAAAAGTGGAGCTCCGAAAAAGTTTACGTACTACTAATGAATGTTGACTATATACCTGTATTAAAAGAAATTCCATTACATCCAGTAGCAGAATTTATTCTTCACCTAATTGTTTCTATCGTTCTTGTCTTCGTGCTTTATTACGGATTAAGCAGATTTAAAAGTGAAAAAAAAGTACTTCTCTATATTGTTATAAATACACTAATAGGTGCTGTATTATTTTTAACTACCAGTTTCTCTGACCGCACCCCTGAGCTTACCGATGGAATGGCATTCTTTTATTGGTTATCAGCCCATTTTATTTATGGATGGCTAGTTGGTAGTTTAATAGTTTTTGTAAAAAGGAATAATTAATATGAAATATAAAAAGAAAACACAAAAGGCATGGAAACATTCACTTTTAATAACTTTTCTCTTATGTATGGTGCTCCTGTTTTTGTCCTTGGTAAGCTATGAACCATTACAGAACAATTGGAATCAGGAGTCATCTGTGAGTGAAGAGGTAATCGCCTATGAACCACTTGTTAAAAAGTATGCGGAAAAGTATGGAATAGCTGATAAAACCCATGTTTTATTAGCAATGATGATGCAGGAATCGGGAGGAAGAGGAAACGATCCGATGCAAGCATCAGAAAGCTTTTGTGGGTCAAGAGGATGCATAGATGACCCTGAGGTATCCATAAAACAAGGAGTCTATTACTTTTCTAAAACACTAGAAGAAGCGGATGGAGATGTAGAATTAGCTGTTCAAGCATATAATTTTGGCAGAGGTTTTATAGACTATGCCGTAAATAGGACAGGTACTTTTACACAAGAAACTGCTATAGCTTTCTCCCGAAAAATGTATAATGAAGATCCTGAAAAAGAGAAATATCGTTGTTTACGTGAAGAGGCGAAAAAATTAGAAGCATGCTATGGGGATATATACTATGTTGAATCTGTAATGGAATATAAGAAGGGTTTAGCGACAGATTAAGTATAGAAATGATATGATGAAAGAAATATATGCATGGGAGGAATGTAAATGTTGAAAGCAATTCATACAGATAACGCACCAGCTGCCCTTGGGCCATATTCACAAGCTATTCAGGCAGGTGACTTTGTTTATGTTTCGGGCCAAATCGGCATTGATCCAAGCAAAGGGGAAGTTGTGGATGGAATTGAAAAACAAACAAAGCAGGTGTTAGCGAATCTACAAGCAATTTTAACAGAAGCAGGTACTGATTTTTCAAAAGTAGTTAAGTTCACGATTTACCTAAACTCCATGGAGGACTTTGCTACTGTGAATGAAATATATGGAGACTATTTGACAGAACCCTACCCTGCAAGAGCGACCGTCGAAGTAAGTCGCCTTCCAAAAGACGTACTTATAGAAATGGATGTTATTGTATACACCAAGAAATAGGAGGCAATATGTGTGGATAATTTTACGTATCAGAATCCTACCAAATTAATTTTTGGTAAAGGCCAAATAGATGCTCTGCCACAGGAAGTTGAGAAATACGGGAAAAAGGTATTACTTGTCTACGGTGGAGGTAGTATTAAACGAAACGGCATATATGATAATGTAATGAAAAAATTAGCTGAAATAGATGCAGAAGTGTTGGAGTTATCCGGTGTAGAGCCAAACCCTAGAATTTCTACGGTCAGAAAAGGTGTGGAAATATGTAAAGAGCAAGGTGTTGAATTCCTCTTAGCAGTTGGCGGAGGTAGTACGATCGATTGTACAAAAGCCATTGCTGCGGGGGCTAAAACAGATGTTGATATGTGGGATATTGTAACTAAAAAGGAAGCAGCAACGGATGCACTTCCGTTTGGTACGATTCTTACCTTGTCGGCCACAGGATCTGAAATGAATCGAGGCTCTGTAATTACCAATTGGGAAACGAATGAAAAGCATGGTTGGGGTTCACCATATACCTCTCCACAATTTTCCATTCTTGATCCGGAACATACAGTGTCTGTTCCAAAGGATCAAACAATCTATGGTATGGTTGATATGATGTCACATGTATTAGAACATTATTTCCACCAAGCAACAAATACACCTATTCAAGATCGTTTCTGTGAGTCAGTGTTAAAAACTGTGATGGAAACAGCACCGAAATTATTAAATGACCTTGAGAATTATGAATACAGAGAAACAATCATGTTGAGTGGAACGTTAGCTTTAAATGATATGCTTAGTATGGGGCTTAGAGGAGATTGGGCTTCCCATAACCTGGAGCATGCTGTTTCCGCTATACATGACATACCTCATGGCGGCGGTCTTGCCATTCTATTTCCTAATTGGATGAAGCATGTGCTTGATGAGACAAACGTAGGTAGATTTAAGCAGTTTGCAATCCGTGTATTTGAAGTGGAGCAAGAAGGCAAAACAGATTTCGAAGTTGCAAACGAGGGAATACAAAAACTTAGAGAGTTTTGGAATAGTATAGAGGCTCCGTCTCGTTTGGCTGATTATTCTATTGATGAACAATCCGTAGACGACATGGCGGAAAGAACAGTAATAGCCAGTCCGGAATTCGGTAATTTCAAAAAGCTGACGAAGGAAGATGCAGCAGCTATTTTCAGAGCTAGTTTATAAGTTACTATATCCGGTAGCGTTACTCGTAGCAACAAATTATGACAAATTATTACCCGGGAAATAATATAGCAGAGAAAATTAAAAAGGAACTAGCTGTTATTCATATACAGCTAGTTCCTTTTTAATGGCGTCACGAATTTTATCGAGACATTCCTCTGGCGTATTTCCGAAGACACGCTTGTTATTAACAAGGGCGTATGGTTTTACCCTGCATAAACCACAAAAGGATAAACATTCATTCATTAAAACAGCGACTTCAGGAAACTCTTCTTCCAGTATTGCTTCTATATCAATTGTAGTGATTTCGTTGCCGTCACAAACTTCAACTACGACTATACCCATATAAATCACTTTCTTTCTACGTAAACAAGTTTGTCTTATTTTATTAATTAGACTCTGTTATTTTTGCATATTTTTACGTTTAAATCAATAGTTCAGCATAGAAGGAAAAGAGAAAAAGGTTTGTTTCGCGTCCTGTCATTACTATTAAAGATTTAGCTAACTTCTGTTGGTTGACAAGGAATGCGAATGTTTACCTTCATATTCATATTTATACCAAGCAATTAACATGATAACCCCACTAAGAATAAGTAAGGCACTTGTCACAAAGAATACAGCTGAAAATCCAAAGAATCCTGCCAAGAAACCTCCCAATGAAGGGCCAATAATGTTACCAAGAAAACGTAAACTTGTGTTATATCCGAGCACCTCACCTTGCATAGATAGAGGGGCTTCCTGACGAATATATGCGATTCTGACTGGAATGATCCCTCCAATGGAAATCCCAAGCAAAAAGCGTAATACAACTAGTTGCCAAATATTAGTTACGAAGGCCCCAGGGAAATATACAATTCCGGCCATGAACAGCAGGAATATAAGTATTTTAATGTAACCAATTTTGTCACCAAGCGCCCCCACCTGCGTGTCATCAATAAATTACCTAACCCCGCAGCTGAAAAAGCCATCCCTGAGAAAAATGCTATGCTTTGAGGCCCATGAATGTCAGCAACAAATAATGAGAGGATTGGCTGAATACTAAAGTGTGCTACTTGAACTAATACAGAAATTAACATGACAACAAGTAGAACCGGTTTCTTTACAATGTGTAAGATTACTTCTTTGCTGGAATATGGTTTATAGTCGCTCTCTTTAGAGGATAGTTTGACGTTTATTTCTTTTATCCCGAATGTAACAATAATGGCGGAAAGGAACACCGTTATGGAAACCCCTTTGAATGTACTTGCATAGCCGAATGTATCTGCTAATGAACCGCCGATAAGTGGCCCCATTAATGTTCCGGTAATGCTACCTGTTTGTAATGTTCCAAGCACTCTTCCGGCTATCTCTTTAGGTGTCTGTGTAGAAATTAGAGCTTGAGACATCGGAATGAAGCCAGTCACTATGCCCATAAATAATCGTAATAAAAAAAGCTGCCATACAGAGGTAGCAAACCCCATTAAGAAAACGGAAAGGCCTAAGCGACTGCAGAAAATATTAAGATTTTCTTTCTGCCATACTTGTCACCGATGCGCCCCCAAATTGGAGAAAATATAAAAGCTGTTACAAAAGTAATTGCAAATATCCAACCAGACCAGTTTTGCACATAAGCATCTGAAAAATCGCCGAAGGATTCAATATATAATGAGATGAACGGTAGAACCATCGTAATACTGCCTGCGATAAAAAAGTTAGCAAACCACATGATTGCTAAATTGCGCTTTACTAATGAATTTGTATTGATTTGCAAACCCTTCTTTCTATATAATAGTTCGACACACTAAATATATCGCAACTGTATAGGGAACAAAAGATATATGCTTAGCTATTGGATGAAAAACACAAATGTGTATTCATATTGCAAATAAAAAGTTATAATAATAGATGATAATCAATATTCACCTTGGACAAACATACAATTGAAATATACGAGTAAACGCGACTTACTTAAAAAGTTACATGTTTATAAACATCAAAGGAGAATGAAAATGAAAAAGAAATTAAAAATAATTATTATGATGACCCTCATCATCGGCTTTGTTATGGGGCTTGCGTCTACATCTTTTGCAGATAGCGGAGCAAGTGATTCTAACAGCATTAATGAAAAGTTAGGCGTTCCTATTGTCGTTTATGGAGATACGTTAACAGATGCACAACGAGCAGAGGTTCGTGAATTACTTAAAGTACAGGAAGCAACAGATGTACAGGAGTATAATGTCACAGGGAAAGACATAGCCAATTATATTGATGGTGACCCTAATTCCAGAATGTTTTCCAGTGCTAAAATTGTAAGACAGGAAAAAGGAAATGGCTTAACCGTTAATATTGTTACACCTGATAATATTACCCAAGTAACAAAGGAAATGTATGCAAACGCATTATTAACAGCAGGGGTAGAAGATGCAACTGTAGACGTAGCTTCTCCTGTGAAAGTTAGTGGTCACTCTGCCTTAACTGGTATTTACAAAGCGTATGATGTCGAAGGTGAACAGCTAGATAAGGAAAGAATGGAATTAGCTAATGAAGAACTTGACGTAGCAACAGATCTGGCTGAAAAAGAAGGAATGAGTCAAGAGAAGGTTAGTCAGCTTTTGACAGACATAAAGAAACAGATTGCAGAACAAAACCCTGCTACGAAAGAAGATGTAGAGCGGATTGTGAAGGAGCAATTGGATAAATTGGAAATTTCCTTGAGTGAAGCAGACCGCCAAATGCTCACAGATCTTTTTGATAAAATGCGCGACTTAAACATTGATTTTGACCAGGTGAAAAATCAGTTGGAAGACATTGCGTCAACTATTAAAAACAAAGCAGAAGAACTTGGATTGGATCAAAGCTTCTGGGAGAAGGTTGCAAACTTCTTAAGTGAACTTTTCCATTCCTTAGGAAACTTTTTTAAAGGATTATTTAATTAATATAAAGCTATAGCGCTCAGTTTACTCATGAAGTGAATAGTTAGTCATGTATTCTAAATAAGAACAAGAAAGGGACTCTAAAATAGAGTCCCTTTCTTGTTTCATAGGTGATAAAAATGAAGTTCGAAAATTTATTGGCATTCTTAGCTAAATAACAATTTAGATAAAGTGCGAACTAATTTGGTAGGACTGCAAACTCCCGTTTTAAAAAAATCCAATATAGTTAATCCCTAAATCTCTTAAATATCTAAGGCAAATTTCTTCGCTCTGCAGCTGATTAACTCATTCTCCGGCGGATAACTTCAGTGTGCAGCTGATTAGCTTGCTCTCCTGCTGGTAGTCCCCACTCTACTTCGCATTTTCCTCCAACTATACAGTTAAATTATTTCTTTACAAAACAGGAATAGTCTATGTTATTGATCAACTAATTTAATTTATTAGGTTTTTTGCAGATGCAAGACTAATAGTTATTTTGTTTTCAAAAGCCTTTGTCAATGCTTTTTTTCTCTAATCTATTAATAGTTTTATAGAATAATAGCCGAAAAAAATAGTAATTCAAAAAAAATATCGCTTTTTTTATTACAGAATCGCTTTTTTTGTGACTTTTGTGCTATAAATTGGAAATCTATCGGTCTTTTATCACAAATCTATTACATTTGTAATAAAAGTATTAAAAGTGGTAATGCTTGTAACATACACTTAAAAGTCTTGTAACTGCATTGCCTGTATCCATGTGATAGTATAGGCAATGTCAGAAATTGAAGGAGGGACTATCGAATGAAAAAATTATTAGCTTCATTCGCTACAGGCATCATTATTGCTGGCGCTGCTGTATCAACTGTATCAGCGGAGGAATACCAGGTACAAGAAGGAGACAATCTTTGGCAAATAGCCAATGAATATAATACAACTGTTGAAGATTTAGTAGCTATCAATGAATTGAAATCTACTACAATTCATCCAAAACAAAATCTATTTATCAATGAAATGTATGAAGTTCAATCAGGAGATACACTAAGCAGTATTGGAAATGAATTTGACGTATCAATTGAAAATATAAAAGAATGGAACAAATTAGATTCAGATCTAATTGTAGTTGGACAAGAGTTGACTGTTAAAGGTGTCAACGTAGATAAAAGTCATAAGCCAGCAACTAAAGTAGAAAAGAAAGAAACTGAAAAAGCAGCACCGAAAAAAGAAGAAAAATCAACTGAGTCATCTAATACACAGAACACAGCATCAGCGGCTTCTAAACAAGAAGATAACGAATCTGATGAAAGCCCACAAGGTAAAACAGTTTCTGTAAAAGCTACAGCATATACTGCTGATTGTGCAGGTTGTTCAGGAATTACTTCTACTGGTGTAGATTTAAACGCAAACCCTAATGCAAAAGTAATTGCTGTGGATCCTAATGTTATTCCTTTAGGCTCTAAAGTACATGTAGAAGGCTATGGTTATGCAACTGCTGCTGATATCGGTGGTGCTATTAAAGGTAACCGTATTGACGTACACGTTCCAACAAAAGATGAAGCTTATAACTGGGGCGTACGCAACGACGTAAAAGTAACAATTGTTGAATAAAATTAAATAGATGAATAAACGTACAATTAAATAATCGAATAAACGTAAAAAGGAAAACATTTATGTATAAGATGTTTTCCTTTTTTTTATTTATATTAAACGTACAAGCGATAATTTTATAATTTAATTGTAGTAGAATGAGAGTTTTCATCTACAATTTCATTTGTATCGTTGTTCATTTCTGTATAACCAAGTATTCCAAAGCCGAGAATAATAATCGCAAACAAACCAACCAGAACTTTCTTCATTTAAATGCCTCCATCAATAAGAACTAATTCAATTATAATAAAAATAAGTGTAGATAACCATCGTTTTTTATAATATTTTGTAGAAAAAACCTTACATTTATGAAAGGAAGTAACACAAATTTGAGAGAATTACTATCAGATAAAAATGAATAGTTTTACTTCTTTTGAGTAACTTGATAAAGTAAACATTTTAAACCCTATATGTTAAACTGTATGTAAACTATGTGCTCTAATTTTTACTCGATAATGTAATTGAAGCGCTTACAAACAAGGAGGAAAAATAATATGACTAGTAAGGCACTAAATAGCTTTTTAGATGAGAACATTGCTGAACTAAAAGAGCGAGGATTATATAATGAAATTGATCCGGTACAGGGTGCGAATGGACCGGAAATTCAACTCGACGGGAAAAAAAGAATTAACTTGTCATCGAACAACTATCTTGGGCTAGCTACCGATGATCGTTTAAAGGAAGTTGCAAAAAAGGCAGTAGATTCACATGGAGTTGGAGCTGGTGCAGTACGTACAATTAATGGAACACTGGATCTTCATATTGAATTAGAAAATAAATTGGCTCAATTCAAGGGCACAGAAGCGGTTATTTCATACCAATCTGGTTTTAACTGTAATATGGCAGCAATTTCTGCAGTAATGGATAAACATGATGCCATTCTTTCTGATGAATTAAATCATGCCTCTATTATTGATGGTTGCCGATTATCCAAAGCTAAAATTATCCGTTTTAACCACTCTGATATGGAAGATTTACGGTTGAAGGCAAAAGAAGCAGTAGAATCAGGCCAATACAATAAAATTATGGTAATTACAGATGGAGTTTTCTCCATGGATGGGGATATCGCCAAGCTTCCTGAAATTGTTGAGATTGCTGAAGAATTTGATTTAATCACGTATGTAGATGATGCTCATGGGTCAGGTGTACTTGGAAAAGGAGCAGGAACTGTAAAGCACTTTGGTTTACAGGATAAAGTTGATTTTCAAATGGGCACACTCTCCAAGGCTATTGGAGTTATTGGTGGATATGTTGCCGGGAAAGCAAATTTGATTGATTGGCTCAAAGTACGCTCACGTCCATTCTTATTTTCTACAGCTGTATCTCCTGCAGATGCAACAGCTAGTACAAAGGCAGTCGAGCTTTTGATGGAAAGCACGGAATTGAATGAGAAGCTTTGGGAGAACGCTAACTATTTAAAGGATGGGTTGAAGAAGCTAGGCTTTGATATTGGGAACAGTGAAACTCCAATTACTCCTTGTATTATTGGTGACGAAAATGATACACAAAGATTTAGTAAGCGTCTTTTTGAAGAAGGAGTCTATGCTAAATCAATTGTGTTCCCTACAGTACCGCGCGGCACGGGTCGTGTTCGTAATATGCCTACTGCTGCACATACAAAAGAAATGCTTGATAAAGCAATTTCAGTTTACGAAAAAGTTGGAAAAGAAATGGGCTTAATTTAGTCCGCTGTGAGGGGGAATTCCCCTCCGGCTTTTAAATTTGTTTACACAATTCTCTATTCAACATAGAAAGGGTTTAGGAAATGAGAAAAATTTTAGTTACAGGGGCTCTAGGACAAATTGGATCCGAGCTTGTGGGAAAACTGAGAAAAACATATGGAAAAGATAATGTAATTGGAGCAGATATAAGAGAAGTTGAGGGCATCCGTGATGCAGGACCATTTGAGATTGCAGACGTCACGAATGGAGACCGATTAATGGAGGTAGCAAAAGAGCATAAGGTTGATACCATTATGCACTTAGCTGCACTACTTTCAGCCAAGGCAGAAGTTGTCCCTAAAATAGCTTGGGATATTAACATGGGTGGTCTTGTTAATGCGTTAGAAGTGGCACATGAGCTTAATTTACAGTTCTTCACTCCTAGCTCCATTGGTGCATTTGGACCTTCAACACCAAAAGATAATACCCCTCAGGATACGTTACAACGACCAAATACCATGTATGGTGTTAATAAAGTGGCTGGAGAGCTATTGGCAGACTATTATCATCATCGTTTTGGCGTGGATACACGGGGTGTACGATTCCCTGGATTGATTTCTTATGTAACGCCTCCGGGTGGTGGTACGACAGATTATGCTGTAGAAATTTATTATGAAGCTATTAAAAATAAAGCATACAGCTCTTACATTGGTAAAGGTACATATATGGATATGATGTATATGCCAGATGCTTTGAATGCAATTGTTGATTTAATGGAAGCTGATCCTGCGAAGTTGAAGCACCGCAATGCATTTAATATATCTGCAATTTCTGCAGCACCAGAGGATTTTGAAAAAGCTATCAAGAAACACATCCCTGAGTTTGAACTGACATATAACGTTGATCCTGTTCGACAAAACATTGCTGACAGCTGGCCAAATAGTATTGATTCCTCTGCGGCAAAAAGCGAGTGGGGATTTAAAGCAGAATATGACATTGATAAAATGACAAAAGATATGTTGGAAAAAATTCGTGAGAAATAAGTAAAAAGCGTCCTGTAAAAGGGCGCTTTTTTGGTTCTAAGTCAAATGACGTTGGTATTGAATTTTAGTCGATTTTAAAACGCATTTATTCATCGCACTCTGGGGAGGTTAAGCTACCCTAGAGTGTGATTTGTTTTCATCAGATATAATAGACTTCTTTGCCACAGGTTTAAATTGGAAATGTAATCGTATTCGGTTCTTGTAATGG
>NZ_BAZS01000013.1 GCF_001310895.1 Virgibacillus halodenitrificans JCM 12304
ATTTAATATTAAAATGTGGAATCGAGAATAGGACTTCATCTTCAGTCTGATTATGGTCTTGGTATATTATCAACTCAAATTGTTGGAGTACATAACCTTGATAAAAATATTTGAAAATCCATCGGTGAAAATTAATAAGGTCCTCTGTCCATGCAATATAACTATTTGATTCATTTTCGAAGTATTCGTAGTTAAACGGTTCGTCAATTGGACAATCGTACCAAGTTACATCTACACAATTAAAATTATTTTTTTCCTCTTCCATAGTAAAAACAGCTCTAAATGATAGCATTTATTAAACCTCCTAAGATAATTTTAAGTATTATACTCTATTAAAAAAGCTATTCGAATAGCTAACTATAATTTTTTTATTTTAATTTAAAAATAAGGTCTAAATGTACTCTAAATCGTATATTTAAACCTTATTTTCATGTGTGAATAAATACAAAAATACCTTACTTTAATCCAAATAAGGCCCAAAACAGACCGTTTATGCCCGTAAAACGACCTGATATGGAAAAGGTGAATAGTTAAATGTTCTATATGGCAATAATAACTATTAATCTATTAAATTTATGGGGTGTAATAGAATGATAGAAATAAATTTAGATTCTAGAAGTGATTTATACAGTATTGAACCAATTGGTTTGCAAACTGAGTTAGTTGAAAGCCTGAGCAGTTATTTAATTAGGGTAGCATATGAACACAACCTCTCTGTTGGTCATTTATTCAATAAGATGATTTTTCCTGAAATGAATAAGAGTTATTTAGAACGGGCTTCAGCTTATGGAGGGAACCGCTTTTATGAAAAGGCAAAAACTGTAAATGGATACATGGAAATTGCTGTTGAACTTGCATGGACAGTTGAGAAGTTAACATCCAGAGATGACCTAATTAATTTAACCTTGTACAACCTAAAAGAATTCATTCCATTGAGAAATTTACTGAAGGATACACTCACTTGGTGTCCTGACTGTATTAGAACTTGGGAGAAGGATGGAGAGGTTATATATTATCCGCTGATATGGCATTTAAAACCTGTAGAGATTTGCAAAAAACATAGTCGTTTTTTAGTTGATAGATGTCCTATATGTAAAAAGAAAGTTGATATCATACGCAGGCAAATGGTTCCCGGCTATTGTCCAAATTGTTCCTCTATATTAGCCCAAGAAAGTGAAAGCAAAAGGATCAATCTAGAAAAATTCAGGTGGGAACTTTATGTTTATGAAAATGTGAAGGATATTTTATCAATAAATCATAACAAGATAGATGTTCAAAGTTTTAAGCATACATTTATAAACAAATTGAAAGTAATAAATGAAGAACGTTTTTCAAATAATGTTGCGGGTTTTTCAAGTCACCTAAGTATCCCAAAAAGCACTCTCCGATATTGGCTATATGGTCAAAACTTTCCTTCTTTAGATAACATACTAAAAATATGTTTTAAATTAAATAAAGAAATTTTAGATTTCCTCTTAGAATCTCAAAAACTAGATGTTAATATATTTCAAATTAATGACAAGCGGGTCATTAATAATAAAACAAAACAAACTCGAAAACCACTTAATTATGATGTAATTGAGAAAAAACTGATTGAACATTTAAGTACAGATACTCCAATATCGATGAATTCAGTTGCAAAAGTAATTGGTCGGGATAAGAGGGTATTGTACAGAAATTTTCCGGATCTTTGTAAACAAATATCGAGGAGATATTACGACTATATAAAAGAAAAGTCAGAGCTAAGAATTAAAAGGTTAAAAGAACAAATTAATCTAGCCTTTAATGAGTTGGAAAATGAAGGATTATATCCTAGTCGTAGAAAAATTGAAGACAAGATTAATAAAAATGGGGTTTTAAAAGAAAAAGGTTTTACAAGATTATTGGAAATTTTTATTAGTACAAAGTGGTTATGAGTATAAGAATAGGAGGACATATTTAAATGATGAGTTCAAGTGAGTTTGATGAATGGGCAGCAAGAATGGACTTAACGGAAGAGGCAAAGAAGGAAATTCAACGGATAAGACAGTCCCCTCCAGCAAGACGGGTTGGGGGAGGTAGAAATAACGTTAGTGGAAGGTATAGTAGTAAAAAGATGGGGGTTACCATTCAATTTGAGAGCCATAAGGTTGAATTACCAACTATCTATATGATGGAATTTAATGATGATGTTTTGGAGTATTATGATCAACCACCCAAAATAAAATTGAATTATTTTCAAAGTAAGAAAGATAAAAATAGAAAAATGGCTTATTGGTATACAGCAGATTTTTTTGTAATCGAAAAGGAAAGAGCCTATTGGGTAGAGTGCAAGACAGAAGAACATCTTATTAAAAAGTCTCAGGAAAAACCAGATAGATATTTTAGAAATAATGGAAGATGGGAATTCGCACTCGGAAAAAATTATGCAATACAGTTTGGTTTGGATTTTCTTGTACGTTCGTCATCTGAGATTAATTGGATACTTCAACGTAACCTTGAATTTCTGGAAGATTATATTACCAATGGGCATAAACCCGAAGATCAAATTATTGCAAAGATTAAGGAGGCAATAATATCTGCGCCCGGTATAACCATACTAGAGCTTATTCAAAATGCAGAGGAACGGTTTACCTCTGATGATATATATGACTTAATAGCAAATAACATCATCTATATTGATTTGTACAACGATTTAATAACCGAACCAGAGAGTGTAAAGGTATATCTAAATAAACAACAGCATAAGGGTTTTTCGATAATTGAAAAATCAAGTAGAAAAAGAATTTCACCTAAGATGATTGAAATAAAAAACGGGAATAGTATTTTATGGGGAGATAGTGCTTGGACTATCTTAAATTACGACAGTGGCAATAAAAAAGTGTTTCTATATTCAAAAAGTACAAATGAACATGCTGAATTACCAATCCACTTGTTTGAATCATATATATCAGAAGGTTATATAAAGGCTGTGGAAAGTAATAACAATAAAGAAAGTATTAAATTAAACAAGATGATTGCCGAAGCTAGTGAAAAGGACTTAGAAGAGGCAAATAAGAAATATGAAATTGTTACAAAGTATCTAAACGGAGAAAATGTTCATTTAAATGTTACTAGAAGAAGTCTCAGAAATTGGGTAAAAAAATACAATGATGCAGAAGAATTATATGGAAATGGTTTTGTCGGACTTCTTCCCAGAACAAAAAAAAAAGGAAATAAAAATTCGAAATTGCCACCGGAAACAGAAAAAATAATGAGTGGTGTAATTGATCAAAGTTATAAAAACATTAAGTCTAAAACAGCGAAACAAGTTTATCGTGAATTGTTAGTTAAATGTGAAGAACTTAATATTGATCCACCATCATACCAAACATTGTGTACTGCGATTAATAATCTTTCTAAATATGAAGTAGCAGAATCTAGAAAGGGAAGAAGAGCAGCATATAAGTTTGAGGAATTTTATACTGAATTAGAATTTACTACTCCGAAGCATGGGGAGCGTATTTTCGAACTGGCGCATATTGATCATACTGAGCTAGATATTGAACTAAAACTTACTAGTCATAAGACCATGAGACCGTGGCTTACCGTGATGATTGATGCCTTTTCTAGAAGGGTCCTTGCCTTTTATCTAACATTTGAACCACCTTCATACCGGAGTTGCATGATGATTATTAGAGAATGTGTAAAGAATTATAACCGACTACCTAACTTCCTTGTTCTGGATGGGGGAAAAGAATTTCATAGTGTATATTTTGAGTCTTTACTGGCCTTTTACGGTGTTCACAAGAAACAGAGACCTGCTGCAAAATCAAGATATGGAAATGATGTGGAAAGATTATTCGGCATAGCTAATAAATTGTTTATTCATAACCTTGCTGGAAACACACAATTAACAAAAAATGTAAGACAAGTTACTAAATCAGTAAATCCGAAAAACCATGCAATTTGGACACTAGAAACTTTAAATGAAGCCCTTGAGAACTGGTTTAATATAGTTTATGACAATAAAATAAATCCATCGCTTCATCAAAGTCCAAAAGAATCATATGAAGAATCAATTAATGTTTCTGGAAGTCGTCCGAATACCTATATTTCTTATGATGATACTTTTATTTTAATGACATTACCATCTCCAAAAGGAAAAACTAGAAAAGTACATCCGGGTAAAGGTATTAAATTATCATATTCATATTATTGGTGTGACCAATTCAGAAATCCAAAAATTGAAAATTCCCAAGTTGAAGTAAAATATGATCCTTTCAATATTGGAATTGCATATGCATATGTAGGAGATCAATGGGTAGAATGCCAATCTGAAGGTTACAAATATTTATATGGTAAAAGTGAAAAACAAATGAAAATTATTACAGAAGAAATCAGGCAAAAGAATAAATTATATTCACAAAACAATACAGTGACAGCAAAAATGATTGCACAATATATTATAGACTCTGAATTAAAAGAAGAAGAATTAATAAATGAAAATTTAGCTTCAACTAAACCTGAATTAAAGGTCTTTGAAAGCAACGATAGATCAAATGATGAAAATGTGGAAGATAGTAATTCTAATGAAACAGATGATATTTATGATGACGACGATCTTGAGATATTTGGGGAGTTGATATAGGTGACAAAGGAAAAAAGATTATTTGAAAAATACCCTTCATCAGAATCTAAGAATGAACGAGAAGATATTTTAAATGAAATTACAAATGAGCAAAAGTATGGACTTGGAAAGGAAGGAAGAAGAACCTTATATAAATATGAGGGATTTTATAAAGAACTAGAATTTACTACTTCGAAATATGCTGAAGGTATTTTCGAAACAGTATATATTGACCATGCCAAATTAGATATAGAAGTAGAAATTGATGGTAAGCATTCTAAGCGACTTTGGTTAACACTAATGATTGATGATTATTCAAGAAGGGTTCTTGCCTTTTATCTAACCTTTGAAGAACCCTCTTACAATAGTTGTATGATGGTTATAAGGAAGTGCGTAAAAAAATATAACCGGCTTCCAAAAAATTTGGTAGTAGATAGTGGAATGGAATTTAATAGTGTTGATTTTGAAACTTTGCTTGCAACTTATGGAATCCATACGAAACAAAGACCACTTCTAAAAGCAGGATTTAATAATGTGGTAGAAAGATTATTTGGTTTAACAAATAAATTATTTATCCAAATCCTTATGGGAAACACGAGAAATGTACAGCAGGTTAATAATTCTGTGGACTCCAAAAACTACGTTGTATGGACACTTGAGACCTTAAATAAACGACTTGAAAACTGGATTTATAATGTATATGACAATTATATAAACCTATCACTTCAACAAAGTCCCAAAGAAATATTCCTTAATTCTTTTGAAGTATCCGGACGTCCGAATATCTATATTCCTTATGACGAAAATTTTATTTTGATGACACTACCTTCCCCAAAAGGTAAAACCAGAAAAGTTCAACCAAGACGGGGAATTAAATTAAACTATTTATATTATTGGTGCGAACAATTTAACGATCCAATGATTGAGTATACTAAGGTTGAGGTTAAATTTGATCCATTAAATACTGGAATATTATATGCGTATGTTAATAATCAATGGATTCGATGCCAACTTAGTGTTATAAGTATTTAAATGGTAAGACAGAGAATGGATAAAATTATAAGCTGTAAGGCCTGACTTAAAGATAATTAATAATGAAGAAACCTGATTAAATAAAGTGAAACTATGGGCGATTCAATTGTTCAGAGAGCGTATATGATGATTGTGGGGTTGCGAGGAGTTGGTTTAGGTGACAAAAAAACAAAGATTATTTGAAGAAGAGCTTTTAACAAAATCTAAGAAAGAGCGCGAAAAATTTTTTAATGATTTTACTGTTAGCCATACAAAAATGAAACAAGTTTCAGATGAATTAAAAAATGAAATTTATAAAGGCTCTCAAAACATCATTATGGTCGTTGGCCCATCAGGAGTTGGGAAATCCAGACTCTTTTCTGCAACAATGTTATCTGTTCTTAAAGATATGGAAGAAGAAACTGAGAAAGATAGAAGCATTATCCCTATCTCTGGTATAGAGCTTCCAAATCCAGATTTAGGGAAGTTCAATTGGAAAGATTTCTATTATAGAGTACTTTCATCATTAAGGGATCCATTAATTGATTATAAGATTGATGTTACTGATATTGAAAAGAAAAATAGGAAAAATAAGAAAAGTAACAGTAACAACCCCCTTAATGCAAATACTGCGCCAGAGCTACGTAGATCAATAGAGAGTGCATTTTTTAACAGGAAAACAAAAGCACTTCTAATTGATGAAGCTCAGCACTTTTTTAAAATTAATTCAGAAAAAAGGGGTAACAGTGAACAGAACCAAAGGCAATTTAATTCTATTAAATCATTAGCAAACATGAGTACCACAAAAATTGTTTTATTTGGAACTTATGATTTAAATGCTGTTTTCAATTTAGATGGTCAGTTATCTAGAAGGGTTAAGGAAATTCACTTTCCGAGGTATGATTATACCAATGCGGAAGATAGAAGGTACTTCCAAGCTTTATTATTGACCTTTCAGAAATTGCTACCTGTGGAGAAGGAACCCGATTTAAAGAAGTACTCGGAATATATATATGAGAATTCCATTGGGTGTGCTGGTATTCTGAAGAATTGGTTACAAAGATGCCTTTCAGATGCTATAGAAAAAGAAGAGAAAACTATTACCTATCAAAATTTGAAAAGAAATGCTTTACAAACAAAAAAGCTTTTAACACTAGCAAAAGAGGCAATTACTGGAGAGTACTATTTCAGTGATAATAAAAAAGACAAAAATGAGCTTCAAACCTTGCTGGGAATTAAAAATGAGAAAGATAATGAAAAACCAAAAAGAAAAAATAATCCTAAGCCGGGAATTAGAAAACCAGAAAGGGATACTGTAGGATTGGCCTAAGCTTAGGGGATATAAAATATTAAAGAAAAATTGAGTAGGTATTTCCTGCTCAATTTTTTATTTCTTAGATTTACTTGTTAACGCATTATCATACATCAGGAGGAATCAGTAATGAATTTATATTTAAGCAGTTTAACAGATGAACAAAGAATAGTAGATTATTTTTTATCCACCAGAACAGAGTTATATAATATTGAACCGATTGGAATTGGCACACCTTATGTAGAAAGTCTATCAAGTTATATTTCTAGAATCGCGGAAAATCATAATTTAGCTGTATCACCATTGCTGAGTAAAGTAATTGCACCTATGCTAAATATAGATTATTTAAAAGATCAACTTAGACAAGGAATAATTAAGGATACCTCACATTTTATTAATGAGAATAGTCCCGTTACTTTGGAATATTGTAATGCATTGGAATTATTAACAAGTAGAGATGATCTACGTAATCTGACAATGTTAAATTGGCAAGGGATTTTTTCAACAAAACTCTTTTGTAGATATAGAAAGTGGTGTCCAATATGCTTAAATAAAATGAAATCCGATTCAAAGATTATATATGAACCGCTAATTTGGTATATTTCTGATATAAAAAAATGCGAAGTACATGAAGTAGTACTACACGACCAGTGTCCAAATTGTAAAAGAAATTTACCGTATTTGCATAAGGAACTAATGGTTGGATATTGTCAATATTGTGGATCGTGGTTGGGAGGTGAATTGGTATTTAATAAAGAAATTTTAACCGAGGAAGATATATTTATTTTCCAAAATTATAAGGAATTGCTTGCAAATTCATCAAAGCAATCAATTTACCCAACAAGAGTTTTTATTTCAAACTTTTTAAATAGATTAATGAAGAAATTAGATATTAAAAGTGTAGCAAAGTTGGCAAATATTTTAGAGTTAAATTCAGCAACGGTCAATTCATGGGTAAAAGGAAGAAGACATCCTTCAAGTGAAAGTCTTTTAAAAATTGGTCGAAAAATAGGTTTAACTATTTATGAGATGCTTTATGACAATAATAAAAAGGTAGTGCTTGAAATAAAAAAAGATAGCTTTACACCACAGAAACCTATCCCAATAAGTGAGATTGAAAATTGTCTAAGGAAAGAGGTCAATTCAAATGAGCCAAAAAGTCTAAATAAAATATCCAAAGAGTATGGTTTTTATGTACCCACCGCAAAAGGGAATTTTCCTAAATTATGTGAAGAGATAACAGAAAGCTATAATTATTATAGAGAACAACAGGTAAGAAAAAGAAGAATCGAAATTGAAAAAATGTTAACAGATTGTTTAAGTCTGGATACCCCCATAAGTTTAAATCAGTTTTCAAGAGATTATGGTATAACTTTAATAACTGCAAAAAGAGTTGCCCCAAATTTATGCAAAAAGGTCGTTAAACGATATGAAGAGTATATTAGTGAATTAAAAAGGAAGAGGGTTCAAATTATAAAAAGAGATATTAAAGAAATTGTAAATATTTTACATCAAAAAGGAATTTATCCTAGTTCAAATAAGGTACTAGAAAATCTCGAAAATAAGCATTTATTTAGAAAAGAATGGGTAAAACAGGCTTGGAAGGAGGCTTTGGAAAGTTTAGGATATAATTGAATATTTAATTCTACAATTGTTAATCTAAAATTGAGTGTAAAAGGGTACTGAAATTAAGTAAACCATATAGTTTCCTAAAATAGAAATGTAAAGCATATAATTTCCTAAAATAAAATTGTAAAGCATAAAGCTTCCTAAAAGTAGAAAAAAGAGGTTATTACTCGATTGTATTTGAATGGTAGTAGTCTTTTGGGTTAATAAGTCTTTTAAAAAGAGCTGAGATACCTTGTGGCTCTAGGGTTGGAAGTTATATGCTTTATTTCTAGGAAATTATATGCTTTACGTCACAGTGTTAAATGTTGTGTCGTACCAGTAAAGTTACCGTTCCATAACTTTATAAGTGCTAACATGAAATCTGTCCACAATCCTAATAAATGATAATGTAAAAAATTCAAACAACCCCTTATACACATACTTCTTTTATGTTTAAGAGGGTTAAGGTAGTTTAGTATAGAAAGCTATATGTTTTTATAATATACTAAAGCACGTCAATAAGTCTCCATTATTGCAAAAAGAATTCTTCCTCAAATTTTTTCTTTTTTTCTAACATAACTTTTGTATACTTTCCATTTCGAACAGTTACTTTGTCATAATATTTCATTATCCATTGTGCTCTCTTTCTTTTCTTTTCAATCCTTAAATATGGACTAATTCTTTTTAACAGTGAAAATACTTCATATTTTTTTAAAATATAAAGAGTATAAGAGTTTTTATGTTTTGTAGGATGATAATTTTTCTTGCTATTAATGCGCCCTCCCGCTATTGACTGAATATAAATAAGTAATTCAAGATCGTTTGATGATATAGATATGCAGGGCCTTCGATGTTCTTTTGAATGATGTCTAGTAAGCGTAATAGTTCCCTCTCCATCAATTATACCAGCTAAGTAGGCTGCTTCCCAATTTTCCAAAGAAAATCCTCCTCTCCTTTAGAACATAAGTTCTTATTATTGTATACCTTATTCTTCATATATACAATAGATTCCTTAGTTATTTGTCTTGTAAACGATCAACCATGTTATAGTATAAATGAAGCTATAATAAGAAAGGGGAATTTTTTTGACTACATATCCAAATATTACAGAAACAAAAAATTTAATAAAACAGTTAGTATCTATTCCGAGCCCAGCAGGTTATACCACACATGTCATTCATTTTGTGGAAGATTACTTAAAAGAATTAGATGTGGAGACAAAACAAAATCGTAAAGGTGGACTTATCGCTACAATTCCAGGTGAAAATAAGCAGGAACATCGTATGCTTACTGCACATGTAGATACACTAGGAGCAATGGTAAAAGAAATTAAGTCAAATGGCCGCCTGCGTCTTGATTTGATTGGTGGGTTTAAGTTTAATGCTATCGAAGGTGAATATTGCGAAATACATACGCCGGAAGGTAATACATTTACCGGCACTATTTTAATGCATCAAACCTCTGTACATGTTTATAAAAATGCTGGTGAAGCTAAGCGTAATCAGGAAAACATGGAAGTGCGTATTGATGCAAAAGTGGAGAATGAGATAGATGTCAGAAAGCTTGGAATCGAAGTTGGAGATTTTGTATCATTCGACCCTCGTGTTGAGTTAACAGACAATGGATTCATTAAATCACGTCATTTAGATGATAAAGCAAGTGTTGGGATTTTGCTTCAACTCATAAAGAGAATTAAAGAAGAAAAACTCACTCTACCTTATACTACTCATTTTCTGATATCAAATAATGAAGAGATTGGATATGGTGGGAATTCCAATATTCCACCAGAAACAGTAGAGTATCTCGCAGTAGATATGGGAGCAATGGGAGATGGTCAGACAACTGATGAATATACAGTATCGATCTGTGTAAAGGATTCCAGCGGACCATATCATCTAGGCTTACGCCGCAACTTAACGGAACTTGCTAAGCAAAACAATATTGGTTATAAATTGGATATTTATCCGTATTATGGGTCAGATGCTTCAGCTGCAATCCGTGCAGGACATGACATTGTGCATGGTCTGATTGGACCTGGAATTGATTCCTCCCATGCGTATGAAAGAACACATGAGGATTCGTTAAAAAATACGGAAGAATTACTGTATCACTATGTCAAGTCACCAATGGTACAATATAATTAGTTAGAAAGAAGCAATATAAAACCGGACTCCTCAATGGGAGCCCGGTTTTTTTATAGTACATACAAATAGACGCAGAGGAAATGAAACAGACTGCCTGCCAAGATAAATAAGTGGAAAATTTCATGAAAACCAAAATGCTTAAATGATAGAAACTCTGGTTTTAACCAATAAATTAAGCCACCGACAGTATAAATTATTCCTCCAATTATTAATAACATCATTCCATTTGTACCAATAATTGGCGCAAGCGAAGAACTAAAGAAGACGACAATCCACCCCATAGCAATATAAAGTGCTGTGGATAACCATCTAGGAGCATGAAACCAGATTAATTTAAAAGTTACACCCAAGAGTGCAATGGCACTTATTATTGAAAATAGTACCCAACCAGTAATCCCATTTAGACTGATTAAACATAATGGAGTGTATGTTCCGGCAATCAGTACAAAAATCATGGAATGATCTACTCGTCTTAAGAAAGCAATTACATGATCTTTGGCAATAACCATATGGTAGGTTGCTGAAGCTGCGTATAACAGTGTCATACTTATACCAAAAATAGTAACAGCAACAATAGAAATAATCGTACCTGTCTCTGTTGAAGCTTTCCATATCATTGCGACCAAGCCAATAATGGAGAGAATTGCTCCAAACAAATGTGTTAGTGAATTAATTGGTTCCCGGATAATATTGTTCATGTTATTAACACCTTCAATTCATCATGTAGTTTTAAAAACTATATTACAATACTATACATATATTATCAAGTAGTCAAGGGTTTACACGTTACCAACCTTCTTCTATAATAGAACTAAAAATAATTGGAGTTAGTTATAATGAAAAATTTACAAGAACTACTTAATGATATGCATCTAAATACGAATATGAAGATTGAAGAAATCCCTGATTTGGATTTATATATGGACCAGGTTATACAGTTATTTGAGAATAAATATGCATCTTCCAAAAGGTATGCGGAAGATAAGATTTTAACGAAAACGATGATTAATAATTATGCAAAAGGGCAGTTATTTTATCCAATTAATAACAAAAAATATTCTAAAAACCAATTTGTTGTTAATTAGTTTGATCTATCAGATGAAAGGTACTTTAACCATTAATGATGTTAAGCAAACATTACATTTGTTGAATTCTAAAATAACTGAGGAAGATTTTGACCTCCAACAGCTATATTCATCTTATTTAAAGTTAACGGAGGCAAATACAGAAACTTTTAAAAAGGATGTAGTTAACCATGAAGAAGAGGTTAATCAGTTGGTATCCAAGTTGCAGGATGGGCACGAAGATTATTTGAAGCAACTTCTATTAGTTGCTGTATTTACAAATATGAGTAATTTTTATCGGCGAGCGGCGGAAAGAATTGTCGATGAAATTGGAAGAAAAGAAACAGAATAAAGAAGGAGAGACGTAAATTGAAGTTAAGTATTCTTGATCAGGTACCCATATCAGAAGGAAGTTCTTCTCAGGAAGCTTTGAAGGAAACCGTAAAACTTGCAAAACTTGGGGATGAACTTGGGTATAAGCGGTACTGGATTGCTGAGCACCATGACATGAAAGGTCTTGGATGTCCTGCCCCCGACATAGTACTAAGCTTAATTGGGAGTCAGACAAATAATATCAGAATTGGTGCTGGAGCAGTATTGCTACCACATTATATGCCTTTCCACGTTGTAGAAAAGTATAATCTGCTAGCCACTTTGTATCCGAATCGTGTTGATCTAGGAATTGGTCGTGCACCAGGCGGATCTGCAGAAGTAACAATGGCATTGTCTGCTAATTTTTTGGAAAATGTACGCAAGATGCCAGATTCAATTAATGATTTGTTACACTTTTTGAATCATAGTTTTCCTAAGGACCACATGTTTTCAAAGGTTAATCCAACACCCTTGCCACCAGTCTCACCAGTTCCATGGTTGCTGGGAACAAGTGAGAAAAGTGCCATTCAAGCAGCTGAAAAAGGTCTTCCATATGCTTTTGGACATTTTATGGCAGATGGAGATGGCACTTCCATTATAAAGAAGTACAAACAAGGGAAGACAAGTAAAGAGGCACTTATCGCTGTGTCGGTTATTTGCGCTGAAACGAATGAAGAAGCCAGCATATTGGCAATGGATAGTAAACGATGGAAAATAGAACAGGCAAAAGGTGAAGGGAATGGTGTGCCTGACGGTAGGAAAACAGGACATTTAACAACTGAAGAAAAACGACAACTTGCTTCTTCGGACAGCAAATTGATTATCGGTGACCCTAAACAAGTAAGAAAGCAACTGGAAGAGTTACAAAGAGTTTACGAAGTGGATGAATTTATGATTCTTACAATTACACATAATTATGAAGCAAGAAGAAGGTCTTATAAGTTACTGGCCAAAGAATTCGACCTATAACGACAAAATTCTTCTTGAATAATTTTTTTTAGCATGGTAAGCTGAATAAAGAAAAATACCTTTAAAGTAGTCCAGAGAGACTAAAAAGGGTCGGAAATGTACATAGTTATATAACTATGCCCTTTTGTCCTCTGTAGACAAAGGGCATTTTTTAATGTCTAAATCTGCGAAACATAAAGGTAATTATTTTCTCTTTTAAACTTGTCCTGTGAGACTTGAAAAGGGAATGGATACCTCATCCATTCTTCAGAGCCTTACAAGAAACACATCAAAAACTGGAGGGTGGTACAACATGAAATATCGTAATAAAGCAGTAGTTGCATCAACAGCAGGTTTAACTTTAGAAGGAATGGACATTATGTTTATTTCTTTCGCTATGTCAATGATCATTACAAACTTTAATATCGACCTGGCAACAGGGGGTCTTATATCTTCCATTACAAATATAGGTATGCTTGCCGGAGGAGCAATTTTCGGTATACTTGCAGATAAATATGGTAGAGTAAGAGTTTTTACGTACACCATTATTTTATTTGCTATAGGGACATTTTTGACTGGATTGGCAACAAGCATCGAACAAATTTACGTTTTTCGCTTTATAGCTGGACTGGGAGCTGGCGGTGAGTATGGAATTGGAATGGCACTAGTAGCGGAGGCTTGGCCAAAAAATAAACAGGGTAGAGCATCTTCCTATGTAAGTATTGGCGCACAATATGGAGTTATACTAGCAGCTTTATTAAGTGCAATCATTCTTCCTACACTTGGATGGAGAGCGTTATTCTTTATTGGTATTTTACCTGTCATTTTTGCTTTTATAGTAAGACGCAACCTTGATGAATCTCCAGAATGGGTTGCTGCCCAAAAAGAAAAACAAAAGGATAAAACAAAAGAAGAAAAAGGAAAACTTATCCAATTGGTAAATAATCCAAGAACAGCTTTTACTACGATAGCTTTAGCATTAATGGCAACAGTTCAGATTGCTGGTTATAATGGGTTAATGATTTGGCTGCCATCCATGCTTCAACAATCCCAAGGCTTATCAGTTTCCAGTTCAGCAATATGGACAATAAGCACCGCCGTAGGGATGATTCTGGGAATGCTTACGTTTGGTCAGTTCATGGATCGGTTTGGTACCAAAACAGCATATGGTATCTTCCTCCTAGCATCAGCGGCAGCCGTATTTATTTATTCCTATGCACATGGGGCAGCAGCAGTACTTATTGGTGGGGCCATTGTCGGTTTCTTCTCCAATGGAATGTTTGCTGGTTATGGAGCACTTATTAGTAACTATTATCCTATTCACATAAGAAGTACAGCAACGAATACCATTTTTAACTTTGGTCGCGCAGTCGGTGGTCTATCACCTATATTAGTTGGTTTTATTTTACAGCATTTTGATATGACAGTGGCAATGACATACCTTGCACTGTTATACTGCATCTCATTCGTAGCCATGCTAAGCTTACAGCAGAAAAATAAAAAGAAAGAGCTTGAAATAAAGACTGCTTAATAAAAAAAGAAAGACATAGTAGAGTAACCCCTCTGCTATGTCTTTTTACATAGAGAGCTCTTATAATAGTCCCAGTATGGATAGAAAGCGAAGTAAGTTTGTTTGCGAATGTCTCCGGCAGATTATCTCTTTCTCCTGCCGATTAATTTGTTCTCCGGCGGATTATCTCCATCTGCTGCCGATTAATTTGTTCTCCGGCGGATAGTCTTGATCTCCTGCCGATTAATTTGCTCTCCGGCGGATTATCTTCACCTGCTGCCGATTAGTTTGCTTTCCGGCGGATAGTCTTGCTCTGCTGCCGATTAGTTTGTTCTCCGGCATTACCTCCGCTATGCTATTAATTGTTCTTACACTAGTTCGCATTTTCCTCCTACTGTATAGTAACTTAAATAAAATGATGTAACTGTTAAGCTTCATTATTTAAAGGGAGTCAGTTCTTTTTTTACCCCTATAACCCGAGCAAGTTTACATGCTATTACGCCTCAAGACCTAGTCAGAAATATTGCTTAGGTTCATTACCAAAAAATCCTCTTACCAATAAAATTAAATTATGATATTGAAAGGAGGCGTAAAGGTGAAAAAATTTCTATTGTTTGTAGCTGGTTTAATTGCATTGTTTGTTTTAATTGCAAATATTGGACCACTGATTTTGTTAGGATTGAGCATTTGGTTGTTGTATGTGGTATTTAAAAAATTTGTTAAAAGTGATTCTATTACCGGGAAAATTGGTTGGATCGTTTTAGGACTCGTCATTCTGAGTATCACTTTTTCGAACATATTTGCGGTTATTGGTGTGGCAGCAGCCTATATCCTCTATCTAATCGTAAGTAATTGGAAAAAAGATGCAGACGACTCAGTTGTTAAGGTAATGGAAGATGACGACCCGTTTACTAATTTTGAACGTCAATGGGCAGATTTAAACAATTAAAAGGAGAGATTATAATGACTTCCATATTTACACGAATAAAAGATTCTATTACTACAGACCTTCATCACTTGATGGATCAAAAAGAACAAAAGAACCCTATTGCGGCATTAAACCATTACTTAAGACAAAGTGAACAAGAAAAGGAAAAAGTAAGGAAATTGGTTGATCGTCAATATAAATTAAAGGAGGAATTCACCAAAGAATATATTCAAGCAAAAGATATGGCAGAAAAGCGATTAAGACAAGCTAGCATTGCTGAAAAAGCAGAAGAACAACAAATGTATGAGTTTGCCATTAAAGAGCATGAAGAATACCAATTGCGAGCAGATAGAATGAAAGCATCGTATGAAGAAGCAGCGAAGCAATTGGAAACATTGGAACAAAAATATGAAGAAATGAAACATAAATTAAAAGATATGCACTTACGACGCATGGAGTTAATGGGCCGAGAAAATATTGCAAAAGCAAATTATCAAATGAATAAAGTTGTCGATTCTTCTGCAGAAAAGCCATACTCTAAATTTGCCGAGATGGAAGGGTATATTGAAGGCCTGGAGTATAAAGTAAATAGCGCGTATTACCGTACTACCTTTGACAGCAAGATAGCTAAATTAGAAAAAGAAATGGAAGGCAAGATGGAAAAGGAAAAAGAATCTGTGGAGTAGATAGAAAAGATGATATACTTAAACAGGCGCAGGTATCTGTGCCTGTTTTACTTAAATAAAGGAGGACGCTTGATGTTTAAGCATTTGAATACAAATACACTTAATTGGATATTAATCATTGGCGTTATCCTATTTATTATTGAGTTAACCTTTTTTCATGGTGGGATGATCGCATCCGCTTTGTTTTGTGCACTTTTTATCTATATTGGATGGAAAAACTTCCTCCAACTATGGGGGAAAATATTTTTTTGGTTTGGTATAGCAGGAGCTGCATTTTCTATTTTAAATATGCTTGCTGTACGCTTTCTGATTATTGCTGCCATCATTTTATTTATAATGAATTATTCTAAATCCAAAAAAAATACAGAAGTAACCTATCCAACTATACCACCAAATCAAAAAGAGGATATTGCAGATTCTGCTGTACTAAAGGTAGAGCCGCTATTTGATAACTCGTTTTTTAAAGGAGACAAAACGGATGACTCAGCTTACCATTGGCGAGATGTAAATATCCATGGAATAATTGGGGATAGAGTGATTGACCTTAGTAATACGGTTCTTCCTAATGACACAGCTGTTATATCTATTCGTCACATGGCTGGTAATATAGAAATCTATGTACCATATGACATAGAAGTTAGCATTCTTCATAGCTCTTTCTTTGGCCGCGCCCAAATTTTAGATCAGTACCATACAAAACTAATGAATCAGTCATTAATATACAAGACAGAAAAGTATGATGAATCACAAACACGCGTAAAGATAATCACTTCCGTTTTCTCTGGAGACATCGAGGTGAAGCGAATATGAATACAGTTATTCGTCATATCATCACTGCTGTTCTACTTGGTTTTATCTTGACATTTATTGTAACTGTTGTTACATTATTCGTTTTTGTTAACGACTGGTCGTTGATAGCCGGGACAAAAGTAGGTGAAGTCAATTATCTTGTTATTTTGTTTGGTATACCATTTGTCGGCGGATCGATAATTGGTATAGTTACAGGTACATATTGGCAACAGCGGCTTCGCCATATAGAAAAACAAATGGATGAGTTATTGAAAGGCAGAAAGGTAAAAGCTGCGTCAGAATTTAAAGAGATAAAGAAAATAGAAACTTTTCTAATAGAGATTCAGGAAAAAATCCGAGATCAAACAGAAGCGGCTCAGCGTCTGGCCACTGACAGGGCAACAGAGAGAGAGAAGAGTTTGCAGGAAGTGGTAGTGCAGGAAAGAAACAGGCTTGCAAGGGAATTGCATGACTCCGTTAGTCAACAGTTGTTTGCCGCATCTATGATGATGTCTGCGATTAATGAAGAGAATACTTCTACACCAGTTAGAAAACAGCTTCACCTTGTTGAAAATATGATTCAACAGTCCCAAATGGAGATGCGAGCTTTGTTACTTCATTTACGACCAGTCGCATTAAAAGGTAAGTCTTTACACGAGGGAATTAAGGAACTATTACTAGAACTTACTGAAAAAGTACCGATGAAGATTACCTGGAAAATTGAAGCATTTCATTTAGATAAGGGTGTTGAAGACCAACTGTTTCGTGTTACCCAAGAATCGGTTTCGAATACCTTAAGACATTCAAAAGCTACTAATCTTGAAGTAATACTTATGGAAAGAGATGAGACGGTTATCCTTCGGGTGGTTGACAATGGAATTGGTTTTAATATAGATACTGTTAAAACAAACTCATATGGTTTGCAAAATATGCGGGAAAGAGCTTTTGAAATCGGCGGCTCATTTAAAATAATAAGTATACCAGGAGAGGGAACTAGAATGGAAATAAAAGTTCCTAATTTAGGCAAGGAGGGAAAGCACCATGATTAATGTCTTATTTGCCGATGACCATGAAATGGTGCGGATCGGTGTTTCAGCATATTTATCTGCACAGAAAGATATAAATGTAATTGCCGAAGCGGATGATGGAGGGGATGCTGTCAGATTAGCCTTGAAGCTAAAACCTGATATTATCTTAATGGATCTTGTGATGAAAGAGATGGATGGAATAGAAGCAACCAGACAGATTATTCAACAATGGCCGGAAGCAAAAATCATTATTGTAACAAGCTTTCTTGATGATGATAAGGTGTATCCTGCATTGGAGGCGGGGGCAGCAAGTTATATGTTGAAAACGTCTAAAGCAAGTGAAATAGCAGAAGCGATTCGGGCAACTTATCAAGGTCAGTCTATATTGGAGCCGGAAGTGACTGGAAAGATTATGAACCGAATGCGGTCAAAGAATGATGAATACCTTCATAATCAGTTGACAGATAGGGAAACAGAAATTTTATTACTAATCGCACAGGGGAAGTCCAACCAGGAAATAGCAGATGAATTATTTATTGCGGTAAAAACTGTAAAGGTACATGTAAGTAATATATTGGGAAAACTACAAGTACAGGACCGAACCCAGGCTGTTATTTATGCATTTAACAATAATTTGGTTTGAAGTTAAACGTTCAACTAAAAAGAGACTAATAAAAAACTAAAATCCGAACCGATTTAATTAATAAATCTTGGTTCGGATTTTTATTTTTTACTACTTAGTGACGCGGTTATTTTGATCAAATCATACCTACATTTGAATTTTTACTTAAAAATATTACTTAGTTATGCCAGCCTATTTAATGTTATAAAATCGATCTACAAGATTGTAAACCGCAACTAATTCATAAAGAATAATAAGTTCAGGCGGAAATTTTGTTGGATGCTTGTCACTATCTTTTGTAATCTCTTCATTATCCTCCCAAAAAATTTCAGTAATTTGTTGTAATTCCAATTGATGTTTTTCAGGTTGATAGTAAGTGGGATCACTTAATGCTTTCGTCAATTCTGTTACAGCATGAAGAATAATCTTTCTTTCCTCTGCAGACCAGGAAATATCTCTTAAAGGACTATTAATGAGATTATCCATATGGTAGTGAATTAAGCGCAGCCTCACTATTTGGTCTTGAACTTTTTGGAATTGCTGCTTTTCACTAGCTGCTAGTGGATGGTACTTGGATTCATCTTTCTGAAACCTTATCAATAGCTCCGTCTGTAGGATTTTTTTATCCAACTCGGCTACCATTTCCTTTTCTATTTCATCTTGATCATCATGCCTATCTTCTAAAATGTCTTTAAATACTTTCTCAATAATTTTCCCAGTACGATTCGCCATGGATTGGATATTATTCTGTATGTCATTCTTGTAATCTGGTGGCAGCACAAACATATTTACAGCAGTTGATACTAATAAACCAACAGTAGTTGTACCAAGACGAATGAAAAAAGAGAATAAAAAGTTACTATGAATTACTTCAATCATTGCTACTGCTGTTAATGTTGCTACTAATAAACCTGCATGTAACCTTAAACGAAAACAAGTCACGATGGTGAAGACAGCAGCCAAGGTATAAGTTAGTGGAGAGTTACCGAATATAGAAATAAAAAATACAGCATAGGCTGAACCAATTGCTGATGCAGGAAACCGAATAACACCCTTTTTGATGGAATCAGAAACAGTTGGCTCTATAGAAACGATTGCTGTAATTACTGCAAATACCGGTGGCCAATCCAGTAGCTCACATATCCAAGCTGTTAAAAATATGGCAACCCCTGTCTTAATTACTCGTCCCCCTACAATTTTTTTCAATGAAACTACACCTCAATTAAACGTTGTCTTTATCGTATTTCTTAGCTTATTGCATTATCTATTTTCCAACATGAAAGTAAAATAATCAAATATTTTCCTGAAAAAGGGTTGCAATTTTTAAAATAATCGAATAGACTGTATTATAACAAAATAAAGATTAATAAAACTGTTATATATAAGGGGGGAGTAGAAATGACGAAAAGAACTTGTCCTGAGTGTGGAAAGCCGATGGAAGAAAAGAGTTATCTTATGGAATGCGATTACTGTCTCTCTAAAAAGGAAGACTAATTTTTTTGGTATTACTGTTATACAACAATATAATTAAAGGTTTATTGTATCATAACAAGGAGGTTAGATGATGTTAATGAAAAGTGAGGAATTAACGATTATACCTGAGAAAAAGTATGAAGCAATTTTAGATCCGAAGGCTATAGAATTTATTGAAAAACTGCATCTGCATTTTAATGAGAGAAGAATTAATTTACTAAAAATAAGGACTCAGTTACAGGAAAAGATGAATGAAGGAAAGAAGCCTGATTTTCTATCAGAAACGGAAGCAATACGTAATAACAATTGGACCATTGACCCCATCCCAAAAGATTTAAAAGATAGAAGAGTAGAAATAACTGGACCTGTTGATCGAAAAATGATTATTAATGCATTGAATTCGGGAGCAACTGGATTTATGGCTGATTTTGAGGATGCTACTTCTCCGACATGGGAGAATGTTATGGATGGGCAACAGAATTTAAGGGATGCCATTCGCAGACAGATTGACTTTCAATCAGAAAAAGGAAAGCAATATAAATTGAATGATGAAACAGCTGTGCTTATTGTCAGACCTCGGGGCTGGCATATGGAAGAAGAAAACATTACCTTTCATGGGAAACCTGTTTCAGCAAGCCTAGTTGATTTTGGCCTTTATTTTTATCATAATGCGAAAGAATTATTAAGTAGGGGAACAGGGCCATACTTTTATCTTCCTAAGATTGAAAATCATCTTGAAGCACGTTTATGGAATGATATTTTTGTCTTCTCTCAAAATGAGCTTGGTATTCCACAGGGAACGATTAAAGCAACTGTGTTAATTGAAACTATAACCGCAGCTTTTGAAATGGATGAAATATTGTATGAATTAAAAGAGCACTCAGCTGGATTGAATTGTGGCCGTTGGGATTATATTTTTAGTTTCTTGAAAAAATTCCATCAGGATCCTGAAATACTTTTACCTGATCGTTCGGTAGTGACAATGGAGGTTCCCTTTATGAGAGCTTACTCTTTATTGGCCATCCAAACTTGCCATAAACGTAATGCTCCTGCAATGGGGGGGATGGCTGCACATATACCAGTGAAAAATGATGAAAAGGCGAATGAACTCGCTTATGATAAAGTTCGTGCTGATAAACAACGTGAAGTAAATGACGGCCATGATGGCACATGGGTTGCTCATCCTGGAATGGTACAGTTGGTCAAAGAAGTATTTAATGAACGAATGCCGACACCAAACCAGTTTTTTAGAAAAAGAGAGGATGTCCAAGTAACACAAACAGATTTATTGGAACCACCAAAAGGGGAGATTACGGAAGCAGGACTGCGAACCAATATTAACGTGGGAATTCAATATATAGCAGCATGGTTTATGGGAAGAGGAGCAGTTCCTATCAATAACTTAATGGAGGATGCTGCAACGGCAGAAATTTCACGGGCTCAGGTTTGGCAATGGATTCGCCATCCGAAAGGGAAGTTGAATAATGGGGAAAATATTTCTACAGAACTAGTAGATAAAATGATGAAGGAAGAATTAGTTAAAATTAAAAATCAAGTTGGTGAGGATGTTTATAAGAATAACAAGTTTGATCAGGCTGCAGAGCTATTTAATCAGTTAATTAACCAGGATGAATTTGCTGAATTTCTTACATTGCCTGCATATAAGCAATTATTAAAAGGGGGAAATAAATAATGGTTAATAATCGTGCAGAAGTATTAAAAAAAGAGTGGGATAATGAGTTGCGGTGGGTAGGTGTAGAAAGACCCTATGAGGCGGAAGATGTTATTCGTCTACGTGGATCACTTGATATGCAGTATACACTTGCAGACAGGGGAGCTAAAAAGCTTTGGGAACTAATTAATAATGAACCTTATATTAATGCATTAGGGGCCCTGACGGGGAATCAAGCAGTTCAGCAAGTAAAAGCAGGATTAAAGGCAATTTATCTGAGTGGTTGGCAAGTAGCAGCGGATGCAAATATGGCTGGCCAAATGTACCCGGACCAAAGCTTGTATCCTGTAAATAGTGTACCTAACGTAGTAAAACGAATTAATCAGGCATTACAGCGTGCAGATCAAATACATTATGCGGAAGGAGATCATTCCATTGAATGGTTTGCTCCAATTGTTGCAGATGCGGAAGCAGGTTTTGGAGGCCAATTAAATGTATTTGAATTAATGAAAGCAATGATAGAGGCTGGTGCTTCAGGAGTCCATTTCGAGGATCAACTGTCCTCTGAAAAAAAGTGTGGACATTTAGGCGGGAAAGTTCTTTTACCTACTCAAACGTCTGTAAGAAATTTAATATCAGCACGATTTGCAGCTGATGTAATGGGAACTTCAACTGTTATTATAGCCAGAACAGATGCGAATGCTGCTGACTTAATTACAAGTGACATTGATCCATATGACGCAGAATTTATTACAGGTGAACGTACACCAGAAGGATTTTTCAAAACAAAAGCTGGTTTGAATCAAGCGATTGCAAGAGGATTAGCTTATGCACCATATGCGGATCTCATCTGGTGTGAAACATCAGAGCCTAATTTGGAAGAAGCGCAAAGATTTGCAGAAGCCATTCATGAAAAATTTCCAAATAAATTACTAGCTTACAACTGTTCTCCCTCATTTAACTGGAAGAAAAAATTGTCAGATACTAAAATAGCTGAATTTCAAAAAGAATTAGGAAAAATGGGCTATAAATTCCAATTTGTTACATTAGCAGGCTTCCATGCCCTCAATTATAGTATGTTTGACCTAGCAAGAAAATACAAAGATAGAGGCATGGCAGCATATTCTGAATTACAGCAAGCAGAATTTGCAAGTGAAAAACATGGATATAGCGCTACCAGACATCAGAGAGAAGTTGGTACAGGTTATTTTGACGAAGTAGCTCAAGTAATATCAGAAGGGACTTCCTCAACTGCGGCCTTAAAGGGATCTACAGAAGAAGAGCAATTTACTAACTAAATTACATTAAAGTACTCCTTTCTACGAAGAAAGGAGTATTTTTTTATATAAAAAGAGGTTTAATGTCATTATTGAAATATAATTGTAACATTGTCATAACATGAGTGAAAAATATGGATGTTATACTACAAATGTCCTAAAGATAGTGAGGACTACATACTACTTATATATTATACACATTCTCGCAATGTTTTAAGTGATAGATAGAGAGAGAGACATACACATACATACATAACGTGGTTGCGGATGTGAATTAGGAAGCGGGGAAGAGAAGTTGAAAAAAACAATAATGACAATGACTACTGTAGCAGTAGTTGGTTTGAGTAGTGCATTTTTCAGTTCAAATGTCCATGCTGAAACAGTGAATAATTTGAAAGATAAACAAGAACAAATACAAAATGATCGCTCTGAGGTGAAAGCAAATCTATCAGAAGCGGAAGAAAAAATATCAAAAGTTTTAGTAGAATTAGAGACACTTAATAAAGATATTGAAAGAGTAAACGATGCTTTAAAGGAAAATAAAGCAAAAATGGATGAGACAGAGCAGTCCATTTCAAAAACAAAAGAAGAAGTAGAAAAATTAGAAGCGGAAATTGCCGATTTAGAAGCTGCAATTGAAAAACGATTTGAGATTCTTAAGGAAAGAATGGTTTCCTATCAGAAAAGTGGCGGAGATATTAGCTATCTTGAAGTAGTATTTGGAGCTCAAAGCTTTGGAGATTTTATCAGCAGAGTATCTGCTGTAAATAAAATTGCTGATTCCGACGCTAAACTTATGGAAGAACAGGAAGCAGATAAAAAAGAAATTGAGGAAAAACAAGATAAAGTAGTGGATAAGCTCGATAACTTGAAAGATATGAAAGCAGAATTGGAAGATATGCAATCTACTATTAATGAACAAAAGAAACAAAATGTAGAAAAAAAGAAATCCCTTAAAGAAAAGAAAAGTGAACTTGTTACGATGAAGGAAGAATTGCAAATTAAAGATAGTAACCTTGCTTCTCTTGAAAGAGAAGTAAAGCAAAATATTTCTTCAGCTACTGCACCACCAGCACAAGCTGTTTCATCAAATCGTTCTGAAAGTTCAAGTTCTCAATTGTCTACATTAAGTAGCGAGAAGAGTAAAGGGAGCAGTAATACTTCCGCGCCAACAGCTTCTAAAGGCAGTGGTGGAATGAGTGCAATCTTAAATGCCGGAAACAGATATATTGGTAATTCTGTCTATGTATTCGGTGGCGGAAGAAGTGCTTCTGATATCGCAAGAGGAAGATTTGATTGCTCAGGTTTCGTATCATGGGCATTCTCTCAAGGTGGAGTTTCAGTCCCGGCAAGCACTAGCGGTCTATCTGGAGTAGGTTCTAAAGTTTCATATAGTAATGCACAACCTGGTGATTTAGTATTCTTTAACACATATAAAACAAATGGTCATGTTGGAATCTATTTAGGTGGCGGAAGATTTATTGGATCACAAAGCTCAACTGGTGTAGCAGTTGCCAATATGAACAGTGGTTACTGGAAAGACACGTTCAAAGGACATGTAAGAAGAGTTAGATAATAAACAAAAAATCCATCCTTAAAGGGTGGATTTTTTTGTGTTCAAATATATATGTTGAAATTATCCGGTGTTTCGCAAAATAGATAAACTTGGACGTGACTGTAAGTATTGTAAATTACTGTTTCTAAAAGGTACACCACTAAAATATATTTTAATACGTTTTGATGATCATCTATCGCCATTGATTTCCATTACAGATGAACGCTTTCCGCCGGCATGGCTTCAGCCGCTTCCTCCGCTACGCTCCGTGCAGGGTCTTCAGCTCATGCTATTCCGGCAGGAGTCGTCATCTTCCATTCCAATCAATTGGTATGTGCTATTGATTAATTTGAGGTATTTAAGAATTGAATAAGTAGCTCTTATCTTTAATTTTTGAGATATACACCTTAGCGAAGGGGAAATATGAAGACTCCTCGAAAATGGAAAGGCACATTTTCTTCGTGCGATGCCTTGCTGACGTAGCTTTCCTTGTCCTGCGGGAAAAGCGAGACTAGCGAGACCCCGCAGAACGGAACTAATTAGGAACAAAGGCTAAGTTCGTCACGTCCTGTGACAACGCCTTTGTAACCAGCATCCTGCAGGCCCGAGTTCGAGGAGGCTTGCAGGCCGCCCGCGGAAAGCGTAATAATTTTCCGCAGCGAGATTTGGTGCTCCACCACTACATCGCATTTTACTCCAACTGCGAATTTAATATTTCGCTTTAGTTACCTTACTAGCTTATGTTAATGTAAATAATAGTCCGTTGCTGTATATAATAAGTTCGATTTAATGTCTGTAAGAAGAAATAAAGCGTTTCATTTTTTCTTGCCGGGGTACTTATAATACATATATGTAAACGGATCTATATTTACAGTTTACATTACATAAAAAAATCAATGGAAAGGATCTGTTATGAACACAAAAAAAACATTTAAAAATCCCGTACTTTATGTATCCGCAATCATCGTTTTATTGCTTGTTATTATTGGAGCAATTTTGCCAGATAAATTTGGTTCTGTTGCAAATAAGCTCTTTACATTCACGACCAGTTCATTTGGCTGGTTTTACCTCTTAGCTGTTTTTATCTTTATTATATTTCTTGTTGGTCTAGCATTCAGTAAATATGGTAAAGTCCGTTTAGGGCCAGTCAATTCACGGCCAGAATACTCCTTTTTCACCTGGATTGGTATGCTTTTCTCAGCAGGCTTTGGAGCGGGCCTGGTATTCTGGGGCGTAGCTGAGCCAATGAGTCATTTTTTTGAAACACCATTTCCTTCTATAGAAGCCCAAACCGAAGAAGCTGCAAGAACTGCAATGGGGTATGCTTTCTTCCATTGGGGGGTAAGCCAGTGGTCAGTCTTTGCTGTGGTTGGCTTGGTTATTGCCTATCTTCAATTTAAAAAAGAGAAAAAAGGCTTAATTTCTACAGCGATTCAGCCGGTGGTCGGTAAAAATAAAGCATTAGGTGGAACAATAGACTCTTTAGCAGTTATTGCTACAGTAATGGGTGTTGCTACATCTCTTGGATTAGGAATACTACAAATGAATGGAGGATTAAAGTCTGTTTTTAACCTTCCAAATTCAATCGTGGTACAAGTAGCAATAGCTGGTGTTATGCTAGTAACTTACCTTTTATCCTCCAGTACAGGTCTTAATAAAGGTATTAAATGGCTAAGTAACTTAAATCTTGGCCTATGCCTTTTGTTGCTGATTTTCGTATTTTTTGCTGGACCAACTGTATTTATTTTAGATACGTTTGTACTTGGTCTCGGAGATTATTTTACAAACTTTATACAATACAGTCTTCGGCTAACCCCATATTCAGAAGATACTTGGTACGTGATTGGACTATATTTTATTGGGCATGGTCTACAGCGTGGTCACCTTTTGTGGGTGCTTTTGTTGCAAGAGTATCTAAAGGTAGAACTATACGAGAGTTCGTTTTTGGTGTATTGGTTGTACCTCCGGCAATTGCTTGTTTATGGATTGCTGCATTTGGAGGAACAGCGATTCATAGCGATTTATTTAATGGTACTCAGATAGCTGAAGCTGTTAATGGGGATATTGCTGTTGCTTTATTTGAAACGTTTGGGAATCTCCCAATGACAACAATACTCTCTCTCTTGTCTATCTTTTTAATCTTTACATTTTTAGTTACCTCTGCAGATTCAGCTACCTATATCCTGGGAAGTATGACCTCCAGAGGAAGCTTGAATCCAGCTTTAATAGTAAAAATTATCTGGGGTGTGCTAATAACAGCTATTGCTGTAGTATTACTGCTTGCAGGTGGGTTAAATGCTTTGCAGACAGCCTCATTAATTTCAGCGTTGCCATTTACTATTATTTTGTTAATTATAGTTGTTTCATTTTTAAAAATGATTAAGAAAGATATAAAGTAGCAAATGACAAAAAGAAATAGATTTAGTTCCTGGTGAATTGGTAAATCGCGCAATTTAATAAGCTAAAATTTCATTTTTAACTACATTATTCTTTTGTTCGTATGTTTAAGGAAAGTTAATAAAGGTTAAATATTATTAACTATAGAAAACAAAGGAGTGCCTGAGCATATGGATTTAACAAAAGAAATTAAAGAATTGGAAAATATAAGAAGAAGTGATTCAAATAAGGTTTTTACGATGTACTTAAATACAGATCCCTCTGATCCTGAACAGCAAGGTGGAGAGTGGAAAATCCATTACAAAAATGGCATGCGTAATTTCGAAAGCTATTTAAAAGAGGATGAAGATAAAGAAGAACTTAAAAACTTTCAATTAGTTAAACAGAAAGTGGATAAATTTATAAAAGGAAATGAACAGAAATTCCTCCGCGGAGTAGTTATTATAGCTACTGCTGATGAGGAAGTATGGTTTGCAGACCGTGTTCAAATGCGTTTGAAGACAGAGTTTTTCTGGCAGGAAACTCCTGAGCTAGGGCAAATTAAAAAATTGGAAGAAAGTTATCCTAAAACAGGAATTGTACTGGTTCAACAAAATGAAGTAAAGGTTATAGAATCATATCTCAATGAAATTGAAGAAATTTATTCATACGAACTAAACATGGATACGGATGATTGGAGACAAAAAGTAGGTCCACGAAAAGCAAATGCTTCTTCATGGCGCCAGGAGCTACAAACGCACAAAAAGATAATTTCGCAGCTAGATATGAAGCAAATAAGCAGCGTTGGTACAAAAAAATTGCTCCAAAATTAGACAAAGCTGCTAAGGATAAAGAGTGGGAGAAGATAGTGATTGTAGGAGAGTCGGATCCTTCTCAAGAATTAAAGCAACAAATGAATAAACAAGTAGACGAAGTAATTCAAAAGAATATGCTTGATCATGAAGAATCAAAAGTTCTTGCAGAAGTATTCGGATAAGTAAAAAACAGCTTGGATATCCAAGCTGTTTTTTACTGCGGTATAAACTTAAAAAATGTAATAAACTGCTAGTAAAGGTATAGTTAATGAAAAAAAGATATAGATCGTTGCTTTGCCAAACTCTTTTTGTAAAATATAATTAAGCGTCTCATTCCCGAACGTAGAGAAAGTAGTATAGGCCCCACAGAACCCGATGCCTAAAAATAGCCATACCAATTCACCAATTACCTCATTATAATGCCACTTATACAGGAAGGCAAGCAGGATTGCCCCAGATAGGTTTGCGATCCATGTGCCAATTGTATGTTTATTAAATAAGATAGAAATAGAAAACCGACAAATAGAGCCTAAGAAGCCTCCAGCAGCAACACAAAGTATACTCATGTAGCAACCTTCCTTCGATTAGCTAATTTAAAACCGGCATAACAGCAGAGTAAGCCGCCTACCAAACTGCTCACAATATACAAGAAGGTTGTAGTTGACGAGTTTAGATTAGCCGCTTCCACCACGAAAGTCGAATATGTGGTAAAGGAACCAAGAACCCCTGTTGTTAAGCCTGTCATTAGATCAGGAGAGAGTAAATTTCTTCTATTTCCAATGTTTAATAAGAAACTTAATAAAAAACACCCTAACAGATTGACAGTAAGGGTAGATAAAGGAAAACCAGGTGAAATAAGTATTAGAGAAATGAAGTACCTTAATGTGGATCCAATCATTCCTCCAATTCCAATTATCAAAAGTAGATTAATGCTTATGCGGGTTTGCATAGTGGACACAATCCATAGATTTCAAATTTATGGTCTTCAATTTCGTAATTTGCTAATGCTTGCTTTACTTCACCCATAGGACATACATCTATTTCTTTAGTTTTTCCACAATCTTTACATATAAAGTGGTGATGATGATGATGTGTACACGTGAAACGGAATTGCTTTTCACCGTTAAGCTCTGTTGCTTCCAAAATACCTATCTTTGTATACAAATGTAAGTTTCTGTAAATGGTATCAAAACTAATGCCCTTATAACGTTTTTCAAGCTTTTGTATTAAGTCCTTTGCTGTCCGATACCCATCTGCTTGTTGAAAAAACTCTAAAATTTCTCTTCTTTTACCCGTAGCTTTATATCCATGCTCCTTTAATCGTTTCATTGCATCATTAATATCCATTTATGTTCACCTGCTTTCTGATCCTGTTAATTTTAAATTTCTTAATTCCGATGGATAGCAGTAGTATAACAATTGATATTACAACAATAGTACCTCCAGGTGGGATGCTGAAGTAATAGCCTGATATTAACCCCATAATAACAGCTAATTCACCAAAAGCAATAGACAAAAACATCATTTGTTTAAAGCCTTTAGCTAATCGCATGCTGGCTGCTACCGGTAAAGTCATTAGTGCAGAAACGAGCAACACACCGACAATACGAATAGATGCGGCTATAACAAGTGCGGTTAATATAATAAAAAGAAAATGAATTGGTTTTGAATGAATACCTGAGATTTTCGCATGTTCTTCATCAAATGAAAGAGTAAATAACTCCTTGTAAAATAGGCCAACCAATAAAAGGACAATGACACTAATTGTCAGGATAGAGTACAAGTCTTTTACGCTCACTGCAGATACAGAACCAAAGAGATAATTAAATAGATCTGTATTAAAACCGTTTGCAAGTGAAATGAAAATGACACTTAGCCCAACCCCGCCAGACAGTATAATCGGGATCGCAAGCTCCTGATAAGCCTTATAAACCCCGCGCAGCTTTTCAATGAAAATAGAACCAATCACGGAGAACGCCATTCCACTATAAATAGGTGTAATAAAGGTTATGGCGAATTTTTTTTCAATAAATAAACCAAATGCTATCCCAGCTAGAGTAACGTGAGAGAGCGCGTCGGCTATTAAAGACAGCCGCCTTACAACAACAAAAGTTCCAAGTAAGGGGGCGATGATTCCAATTAGTAAACCGGTCAAAAATGTATTTCTCAAAAAGTCATATTCTAAAAAATCTGCTAACATTTAGCTTCCTCCAACTTTAATGATCATGTACAACTATATTTACAGGATGTCCATAAATAGTTGATAAATCTTTTTCCGACAAGGACGTATACGTTTGTGGGTCTCCATGAAAATGCAAGGTTCTATTTAAACATACAATATCAGTAGCATGTTCCGTCATTGTCCCGGTATCATGTGTGACCAATAATAAAGTTATATTTTGTTCTCTGTTTAAACGATGAAGTAATTCATAAAAACGCTTTACGTTTTCTGCATCAACCCCAACTGTAGGCTCGTCCAAGATCAATAATTCTGGTTCATTAACAAGGGATCTTGCAATAAAAATCCGCTGCTGCTGACCTCCTGAAAGGTTACCGATATTTTGGTAAGCAAATTCCAGCATACCTACCTGTTCAATGGCTTCAAGTATCTTTTGTTTATGCTTTGCTTTAAAAAATTTTAAGTAACCAATTTTTGCTGTTAATCCCATTGAAACAACTTCAAATACTGTTGCTGGGAAGCCTTTGTTAAATGCATTTGCTTTTTGTGAAACAAAGCCAATTTTGTTCCAGTCTCGGAATGTATCTATATTTTTACCTAATAGCTGAATATTTCCACTATCCGGTCTTATTAATCCTAATATAATTTTAATTAAAGTTGTTTTACCTCCACCATTTGGTCCCACTAAACCCATGAAAGAGCCCTTGGGTATTTCAAGGTTTACATTTTCCAATACATTTTTCCGCTCATATGCATAACTAATATTATTCATACTAACAACCGTTTCTGTCATATCTAACCCTCTATTCTTACTTTGTAATCTGATTAAGTACTTTCAAATTTTGCTTCATAATTGTTAAATAGTTTTCGTCATTTTTAATATCAGTATCTGTTAATACAGCTAAATTATGAATGGTAACAGCTTCAGCTCCAAGCTGCTTTTGAATAATTTCAGTTACCCTGTTCGATGAATTTTGTTCAAAAACAATATAGTTAATATCAAATTTTTTTGCTTGGTCAATAATCTGTGTTAATTCTTTTTGGGATGGTTCATCATTTGAAGATAAACCATTTATTGCAATCTGTTTAATCCCATAGCGATCTTCCCAGTAAGAATAAGCAGCATGAGATACCATGATTTGTTTATCCTGCTTGTTTTCCAGCTTTTCTGTATAGAGTTTATCCAATTCCATTAATTCCTGTTTTAACGTGTTGAAATTTTCGGTGAAGTATTTTTCCGAGCTCGGTTGTAATTTGATTAATTCATCTTTAATT
Source organism: Virgibacillus halodenitrificans JCM 12304 (assembly GCF_001310895.1). Taxonomy (GTDB): domain Bacteria; phylum Bacillota; class Bacilli; order Bacillales; family Amphibacillaceae; genus Virgibacillus_Q; species Virgibacillus_Q halodenitrificans. The sequence goes on from NZ_BAZS01000013.1 coordinate 31,233, forward strand.
AGTTCAGTCATCTTGATCATTCTCTGTGGGTCAAGCCATATGTGAGGGTTGTGGTCACCATGGTGATGCCCATCGTCATGTGTGTGCTCTTGTCTTTGCTCTGTGTGGAATAACTCTTCATGATTACCAAGCTCTACTAATTCAACCTCTTGTTTTGCAAGAGCATCTGCAGCTTTTTCAGCAAATGCCTCCATGCCTGCACCTAAAAAAATAAATGCATTACTTTCAGCTAGGCTTGTCATTGTCTTGGAGGTAGGTTCATAGGTATGTGCGTCTACCCCTGGAGGGTAAATTGTATTTGTATTCACACGATCTCCGCCAATTTGTTCAATTGCAAATTGGATAGGATAAATGGAAGCATAAATAGTTAACTGATCATCTGCATTCTCTTTTTGCTGGGAACATGCCACTGTCCCTATGCTTAATAAGATAATAATTATTGCTAAGAAAAATTGTTTCATTGTTTGATTCCTTCCATTCTCTGTTTTGTACTTGAATAGCTCGTTCAATTATTACTTACAAAGTCAAAAAAGCTACATTATTAAAGACCTCAGTTTAAGTTTCTTTAATTATAATACCGTAATGGTTACGCTTTGTAAACAGTAATGATTACGTATGAGAACAGAAAACAACCTAGTGATTCATACAAAATAAAATTAGTAAAGCTAAAATATTGACAATAAATACTATAGGGGGGTATTGTATAGTTAAGATATGAAAGGATGTGTAACATTGGATAATAATTTATATGAACATCCCATTCGACCAAGGTCTGAAGATGAAAAATCTGCAGTCATTAATCGCCTGAAAAGAATAGAGGGGCAGGTGCGGGGAATTCAAAAGATGATCGAAGAAGACCGGTATTGTATTGATGTACTCGTCCAAATCAATGCTATTCAAGCAGCGCTTAAAAAAGTAGGTTTTTCAATAACAGAACGGCATACAAAACACTGTGTGAGTCATGCTATTAAAGAGGGAGAAGGAAATGAAGCAATTGAAGAATTAATGGAGGTCCTAAAGCATTTCTCCAAGTAGGGAGGTTAACAAAATGGATAATAAAACGCAAACAAGTGTCGGTGTGACGGGAATGACATGTGCTGCGTGTTCATCGCGAATAGAAAAGGTACTTAATAAAATGGATGGCGTGGAAGCTAATGTCAACCTATCTACGGAAAAGGCTAATGTACAATATGATCCTGCTAAGGTAAAAATGGGTGATATTACTTCAAGAATTGAAAAACTTGGTTACGGAGTAGAAATGAAGAAATCCGATTTCCATGTAAGGGGAATGACATGTGCTGCATGCTCCTCGAGAATAGAAAAAGTATTAAATAAACAGGAAGGTATTAAACAGGCAAATGTAAATCTTACTACCGAAAATGCTTCTGTAGAGTATAATCCCGCCATTTATAAAGAAGAGGATATCATTAAGCAGATTCAAAAGTTGGGGTATGATGCTAAGGTAAAAGTAAATAACCAAGAGAAAAAAACAGAAAAAGGAAAGCAAATAAAAAGAATGAAAGTTAAGCTGGTTATTTCTGCATTATTATCTCTTCCATTATTACTAACCATGTTTGACCATTTGTTGGGTTTATCTCTTCCGGCTATATTGATGAATCCTTGGTTCCAGCTCGTTTTGGCAGCGCCAATTCAATTTATTATCGGGTGGCAATTCTATGTTGGAGCATATAAAAATTTACGTAACCGTAGTGCTAATATGGATGTATTAGTTGCATTAGGTACAAGTGCTGCTTTCTTCTATAGTTTATATGAAGCATTTAAATCGGGATACATTTCAGGATATGAACCACATTTGTATTTTGAAACGAGTGCCATTTTAATCACCCTTATTCTATTCGGTAAATATTTGGAAACGAACGCAAAGTCCAAAACAACTACTGCTATATCAAAGCTCTTGAATCTCCAAGCAAAGCAGGCAAGACTTATAGAAGAAGGTACGGAGAAGATGATACCTATAGAAGAAGTACGTGTGGGGGATGTTATTCGTGTGAAGCCTGGTGAAAAAATACCTGTAGACGGTATTGTATTGAGAGGGAGAACTTCTGTAGATGAATCTATGATCACTGGAGAATCTATTCCAATTGAAAAAGATGCTCAATCTGCAGTTATCGGGGCTACAATGAATAAGAACGGATCAATTGACATGGAAGCAACAAAGGTAGGGCAAGATACTGCATTAGCTTCTATTGTTAAGGCGGTGGAAGATGCTCAAGGTTCAAAAGCACCAATCCAAAGGTTAGCAGATGTTATTTCTGGTTACTTTGTTCCAATAGTGGTTGGGATTGCCATTTTAACATTTTTAGCTTGGTTTATTTTTGTAGATGCTGGTAATTTTGAATCATCATTAGTTGCTGCAATTGCCGTGCTTGTAATTGCTTGTCCTTGCGCGCTGGGTCTGGCTACCCCAACTTCAATTATGGTAGGTACCGGTAAGGCTGCGGAGAATGGCATTTTGTTTAAGGGGGGCGAGCATCTTGAGCGTACACATCAACTAAATGCGATTATTTTCGATAAAACCGGAACCATAACAAAAGGAAGGCCAGAAGTAACTGATTTTACTGGCACACATGAGACACTGCAACTGTTAGCAAGTGCAGAAAATAATTCGGAGCACCCGTTGGCAGATGCTATTGTAGCATATGCTTTGGAAGAGGAAATACATTTAGAGGATCCTGATGAATTTCGTGCTGTACCTGGTCATGGTATTGAAGCGCAAATTGGAGAGAACAATATTATTGTAGGTACTAGAATGTTAATGATAAATCATCAAATTGATATTTCTAATGTAGAAGATCAAGTAAGGGCATATGAAGCTGCAGGTAAAACAGCGATGTTTATAGCTGTAAATAATCACTATTCCGGCCTGATAGCTGTTGCTGATACTGTAAAAGAAACTGCAAAAGAGGCAATTAATCAATTAGTTGATCAAAATATAGAAGTATATATGCTTACAGGAGATAATACACGTACAGCGGAAGCAATTGCACTTCAAGTCGGCATAAAAAAAGAAAATGTAATTGCAGAGGTTTTACCACAAGAAAAATCGGATAAAGTAAAAGACATCCAACTTCAAGGCAAAAAAGTAGCTATGGTCGGTGACGGTATTAATGACGCACCAGCTTTAGCCATTGCTGATATTGGTATTGCTATTGGAACAGGGACTGAAGTTGCAATTGAAGCAGCAGATGTTACCATTCTAAGGGGAGAACTTTTGCTTATTCCTAAAGCAATAAAACTAAGCCATAAAACAATTAAAAATATACGTCAAAACTTATTCTGGGCGTTAGCTTATAATAGCGCCGGAATCCCTATTGCTGCTGCAGGTTTCCTAGCACCATGGGTTGCCGGAGCTGCTATGGCTTTTAGTTCTGTAAGTGTTGTGTCCAACTCACTTCGGTTGAAGCGAGTTAAGATATAAAAAAATTATTCGAAAGGGGTTCAAATCATGCAAACAACATTAGATGTAAGAGGTATGACATGTGGACATTGTGAGCAAGCTGTCAAAAATGCTTTGGAAGAATTATCTGGAGTAACTGGTGTGGAAGTACACCTTAATACTGGAAAAGTAGATGTTACGTATGATAATGCGCAAGTAACGATTGCTAAAATGCGTGAAGCTATAGAAGAGCAAGGGTATGACGTAGTAGTATAAAAATAACTGGTTTCCGAGTGCGGAAACCAGTTTTCCATTTATTTTAATAAAAAGATATTTATTTTCAGAAAAAAATGCTAGAATAATAGTTAATAAATGTACTATATTTTTTATTTGGGGGTAAGATAGCATGGAACAACTTATGCGTAACTTCTTTTTATTTTTATCAAAAAATAAAACGCTTACAAAAGCAGCGAAAAATTATGGGCTTCGTTTTGGGGCCGCAAGATTTGTTGCCGGAATTGACATTGAACATGCAGCGAGAAAAATAAATAATCTAAATGAAGAAGGCTTTGCTGTGACAGTAGACCATCTTGGAGAGTTTATCGACAATGAACAGGAAGCGAGAGAATCTGCTGCTGAATGTATACATGCCATTACGGTAATAGGTAATAAAAAATTAGATTCAGAGGTTTCTTTAAAAATGACCTCCATGGGTCTTGATATATCTAGAGAACTTGTGATGGAGAACATGAGAAAAATTTTGGATACTGCCAGAGAATATAATGTAACTGTTACGATAGATATGGAAGACCATACGCGCTGTGGTAAAACGCTTGAAATTTTCAAAGAACTAAGAAAAGAATATGACAATGTGGGGACCGTATTGCAAGCTTATTTGTATCGTACAGAAGAAGATCTTCAAGATTTAAGCACATATGAACCATATCTGCGAATAGTTAAAGGCGCTTACAAAGAGCCGCAAGAAGTGGCTTTTCCAAAGAAAAAGGATGTAGACGAGAACTATAAAAAATTAATTAAACAAAATTTAAAGAATGGCCACTACACGGCTATTGGAACACATGATGAAGATATTATATATTATGTAAAACGGCTGGAGCAGCTTGAAGATATTTCACGTGATCAATTTGAGTTTCAAATGCTTTATGGCATTCGGTTAGATCTTCAACAACGTTTGCGTATGGAGGGATATAAAGTACGTGTTTATCTACCTTATGGAAATGATTGGTATGGTTATAACATGAGACGGCTTGCAGAGCGACCAGCAAACGTACTATTCGTATTAAAAGGGGTAGTAAAATAAAAGTTTAAGATAAATGATATGTGGTCAATATGATGTTGATCACATATCTAAATATAATTAATATTTTTTAACTTATTTATTGCGAAATGTCAGAAAGTATTTTATAGTAGTAATAGATGGATAGGGAGCTATCTTTTTATTTTCGCAATAAAATGAATGAGTATTCATTCAAAATGAGAATGGGGGACAAAAGATGAAGCAATCAATCAGGCGTGCCGCGGTATTAGGGTCAGGCGTAATGGGTTCGGGAATTGCTGCTCACTTGGCTAACTTAGGTATTCCGACAATTATGCTTGATATCGTTCCACGTGAGTTAACAAAAAAAGAGCTGGAGAAAGGATTTAGTTTAGAGGATCCTGCTGTACGAAACAGGATGGCAGCCGAAAGCAAACAAGCTCTTTTAAAGCAAAAACCATCACCAATTACTTCTAAGAAAACGTTAGATCTAATAGAAGTTGGTAATATGGACGATGATATGGAGAAATTGGCGGAAGCAGATTGGATTATTGAAGTAGTTGTTGAAAATCTGGAAGTGAAGAAAAAAGTATTTTCTAAAGTAGATAAATATCGAAAAGAAGGTTCTATTGTAAGCTCAAATACATCTGGAATTTCAGTAGAAGCGATGGCAGAAGAACGATCAGAAGATTTTCGTAAACATTTCATGGGAACACACTTTTTTAACCCTCCAAGATATTTAAAGTTATTGGAGATCATTCCAACAAAAGATACAGATAAAGAAGTACTTCAGTTTATGAAGAAATTTGCAGAAAATGTACTTGGTAAAGGCGTAGTGGAAGCAAAGGACACACCTAACTTTATTGCAAACAGGATAGGGACCTATGGTTTGCTTGTGACAGTAAGAGAAATGTTAAAAGGCGGCTATCGTGTTGGAGAAGTAGATTCAGTTACCGGTCCAATGATTGGCAGACCGAAAAGCGCTACCTTCAGAACCTTGGATGTAGTTGGGTTGGATACTTTTATTCATGTTGCTAAAAATGTATATGATCAAGTTGAAGGACCAGAAAAAGAAGTATTTGATGTACCGGAATTCATGACAGAAATGCATGAAAAGGGCTGGCTCGGTGCTAAAAGCGGGCAAGGATTTTTCCTTAAGAAAAAAGAAAAGAGTGGCAGCACTATATATGAACTAAATCCGGAAACATTGGAGTATGAAGAAAGACAGAAATTAAAAACCGCAGCTACTGAAATGGCTAAACAAGAAAAAGGAACGACGAATAAATTGAAAGCGCTTGTATCATCAAAGGGCGATAGAGCAGGCGATCTTGTATGGTCTATATTAAAGCCAGTACTGCTTTATTCAGCGGAATTACTAGGTGAAATCGCGGATGATATCGTTTCTATTGATGAGGCAATGAAGTGGGGATTTGGATGGGAAATTGGTCCTTTCGAGACATGGGATGCTATTGGTGTGGAAAAATCCATTAAGCGTATGCAAGAGGAAGACGAAAGGATACCGGCTTGGGTAATGAAGTTCCTTGAAGATGGCAATACATCTTTTTATAGGAAAGAAGATGGGAAGGTCTATTATTATGACCAAGGAGAGTACAAAAAGCAGAAGTTTAATAAAAAAGAAATTAATCTTCAATTAATTAAAGAAACAAAAGGGGTCATTAAAAAGAATACGGGTGCAAGTTTAATAGATTTAGGAGATGGAGTCTTAGGGTTGGAATTCCACTCACAGAGCAATGCTATCGGTCTTGACATAATCCAAATGATGAATTATGCCATTGAAGAAACAGACAGAAATTATGAGGGCCTTGTTATCGGTAATCAAGGTAAAAATTTCTGTGTAGGTGCCAACCTGGGTATGATGCTGATGGAAGCACAGGATGATAACTTCTTTGAACTGGAAATGGTCGTACGTCAATTCCAAAATATGGCGATGTCTATAAAATATGCAAACAAACCAGTTATCGCTGCCCCATTTAATATGACATTAGGGGGAGGAGCAGAAGTTTCCTTACCAGCGGCAGCTATTCAAGCAGCTCCGGAAACGTATATGGGGCTCGTTGAATTCGGTGTTGGTTTAATTCCTGGCGGTGGTGGTACAAAAGAGCTTTATCTTAAAGAGTTGCGTAATATACCTGACGGGGTAGATTTTGATCTTTCAAAAGTTGCTAATGATGTATTTGAAAAAGTAGCGACAGCTAAAGTATCTACTTCTGCAGAAGAAGCAAGAGAGAATGGCTTCTTAAATTATAATGATGCGATAAGTAAAAACGCTGATCATCTATTGCATGATGCAAAAGAGAAGGTGTTATCTTTTGCGAAAGCAGGCTACCAAGCACCAAAACGAGAGAAGGTACCAGTAGTCGGTGATTCTGGTTATGCTGCTATGTTATTAGGAGCGAAAAACTTGCAATTAAGCGGATATGCTTCTGATCATGATGTGAAAATTGCTGAGAAACTGGCATTTGTACTATCAGGGGGAAGAATTAAAGAAGGTACTTTACTAGACGAGCAGGTCATGTTGGATTTGGAAAGAGAAGCATTTCTTAGTTTAATAGGAGAACCATTAACACAAGCAAGAATGCAGCACATGTTATTAAAAGGAAAGCCATTACGAAATTAAAAGGGGGAAGGAATGTGAAGGAAGCAGTTATTGTTGCAGGAGCTAGAACCCCTGTAGGAAAAGCAAAAAAAGGATCACTCAAAAATAGTCGGCCAGATGATTTAGCAGCCTTAACGATAAAAGAAACATTAAAGCGTGCAGGTAATTATGAAGGAACAATTGATGATGTAATTATTGGATGCGCTATGCCTGAAGCTGAACAAGGAATGAATATGGCCCGTAATATAGCTGGTCTTGCGGGCTTGAAGCAAGATGTCCCCGGCATCACGATCAACCGTTATTGTTCATCAGGATTACAAAGCATCGCATTTGCTGCTGAACGTATTATGGTAGGGTCAAGTGACACCATTATAGCTGGTGGAGCAGAATCTATGAGTCTGATTCCAATGGGTGGTCATGTTATCAAGCCTAATTCCAAGCTTGTTCAGGATGCGCCTGGTTACTATATGGGGATGGGACATACGGCTGAAGAAGTAGCGAACCGTTTTGGAATATCACGTACTGACCAAGATATGTTTGCTGCTCAAAGTCATGAACGTGCAGCCAAAGCAATCCAAGAAGGTAAATTTACTGAAGAGATTGTTCCTGTAGAAATTACAGAGCGAGTGATTGGAAAAAATAATAAAGTAGAAGAAAAGAAATTCACATTTGAAATGGATGAGGGTGTGCGTGTAGGAACCACTACAGAGGTATTGGCAAAACTTCGCCCTGCTTTCCATGTGAAAGGATCAGTGACAGCTGGGAATTCGTCGCAAATGAGTGATGGCGCTGCATCTGTGTTGGTTATGGATAAGGAAAAAGCGTTGGCAGAAGGATTAGTACCACTTGTGAAATTCCGGTCCTTTGCTGTAGCTGGTGTTGAACCTGAGATTATGGGAGTCGGCCCTGTTGAGGCTATTCCTAAAGCATTAAAAATTGCTGGGTTACAACTAGCAGATATCGGTCTGTTTGAACTGAACGAAGCATTTGCTTCCCAATCTTTACGTGTTATCGAAGCATTGGATTTAGATATTGCAAAGGTAAATGTAAATGGTGGAGCCATCGCCCTTGGTCATCCACTTGGTATGACAGGAACAAAGCTAACGTTAAGCTTGATTAATGAGATGAAGAGACAGCAGGTTCAATTTGGTGTAGTAACAATGTGCATTGGTGGCGGTATGGGCGCTGCAGGGGTATTTGAACTCGTATAGGATAAAAAATATTCTAAAATGGAGAGGGTCGATTTAATATGGGTGAAACAAAAGAAAGACTTTTCAAAGGTGGCGCATTTTTAGTTGAGGATTTAAGAGGGGAAGATGTAATAACACCAGAAGATTTTACAGAAGAGCATAAAATGATCGCAAAAACAACGGAGGATTTTGTGATTGGAGAGGTTTTGCCTAAGATAGATAACCTAGAGAATCATGAATTTGAACATTCTGTTGATTTGTTGAAAAAAGCGGGGGATTTAGGCTTATTAGGTGCAGATGTACCTGAAGAATATGGTGGATTAGCTTTAGATAAAATAAGCTCCTCATTAATTACTGAAAAATTTTCAAGAGCCGGAGGTTTTTCTGTAACACATGGAGCGCATGTAGGTATCGGTTCTTTACCAATTGTCTTTTTTGGGAATGATCAACAGAAAGAAAAATATTTGCCTAAACTAGCAACTGGTGAATTGTTGGCAGCATATGCTTTAACTGAACCAAGTTCAGGTTCAGATGCTTTAGGCGCAAAGACTACCGCAAAGCTTAATGAGGCAGGTACGCACTATGTTTTAAATGGTGAAAAACAGTGGATTACGAACTCTGCTTTTGCTGATGTATTTATTGTGTATGCAAAAATAGATGGTGAGCACTTTAGCGCGTTTATTGTAGAAAGAGAATTCCCTGGAGTATCAACCGGCCCAGAGGAAAAGAAAATGGGGATTAAGAGTTCTTCTACACGCACATTAATTTTAGAGGATGCAGAAGTCCCTGTTGATAATTTATTAGGTGAAAAAGGTCGCGGACATATCATTGCATTTAATATTCTAAACGTTGGACGTTATAAGCTTGCAATTGGAGGAGTTGGCGGTTCAAAACGTGCAATAGAAGTGGCTACAAAGTATGTTAAAGAAAGAAAGCAATTTGGTACGCCAATCGCCAGTTTTTCTTTAACAAAGGAGAAATTAGCTACTATGGCTGCTAAAACTTATGCGAATGAAAGTGCTGTGTATCGTACTGTGGGTTTATTTGAACAGCGGATGGGGGCACTAAGTGATGAACAACTAAAGGATGGGCGTGAGGTTGCGCGAGCCATTGCTGAATATCAAATTGAGTGTTCTATGAATAAATATACAGCAACGGAGTGTCTGGATTACGTTGTGGATGAAGCTGTTCAGTTGCACGGTGGTTATGGATTTATGGAAGAATATGAAGTAGCGCGGATGTATCGCGATTCAAGAATCAATCGCATTTTCGAAGGAACTAATGAAATAAATAGATTTATCGTACCTGGTACTCTATTGAAAAAAGCGATGAAAGGTGAACTGCCATTACTTCAAAAAGCACAAAGCTTACAAGAGGAACTTATGATGATGATGCCAGAGGAAGTTGGTATTGAACCATTGGAGCAAGAGAAGCATCTATTAAAAAATGCTAAAAAAATGGTATTGCTTGGTGCAGGGTTAGCAGCTCAAAAGTATATGAAAAAGCTTGATCAGGAACAGGAAATCCTAGTTAATCTGGCTGATATGACTGCTGAAGTTTATAATATGGAAGCTGCTATTCTTCGAACTGAAAAAGCAATAGAAAAATCAGGGGCAGAAAAGAATAAACAAAAACTTCTTTATACACAGGTTTATGTTCAAGAAGCATTTAACAAAATTGAGGCAGATGCTAAAGAAACATTAATTGCTGTAGAATCAGGAGACACATTACGTATGATGCTTTCTTCATTAAGAAAGTTAACTCGTCACACCCCGACAAATGTCATTGAAAAGAAACGTGAAATTGCAGCTAAAATAATTGAAGAAGAAAAATATACAGTCTAATATTTTACTGGAAATCCTACCGATTACTCGCGGTGGGATTTTTTTATTCCTTTGTAGGAGGCGTGAAAAGTAGTTAATTAGTTAACATACACCACATAATCCATATTCTTAAAACCAGAACTAAGCATTACTTTTCTTACTATATAATCAAATTTGATATACTCTTAATAGTATACATAAGAAAGGAAGATGTGTGATGGCGGTAACGTTTTATTGGTACCCAAACTGTAGTACGTGTAAAAAAGCAAAAAAATGGTTGGATGATCATAGCATTTCTTACGAACCTATACATATTGTGGAGAACCCACCCACTAAGGGAGAAATAGAAGAGTTAATTGATAAGAGCGATTTACCTGCAAAGAAATTTTTTAACACTAGTGGAATGAAATATCGGGAATTAAATATGAAAGAAAAGATTAAAGATGCAACCGTTTCTCAGATGGCAGAATGGCTGGCATCTGATGGTATGTTAATCAAGCGGCCGATTGTAACGGATGGTCAAAAGGTAACAGTAGGGTATAAAGAAGAATCGTTTAACGAAAATTGGTTATAAAATAAGATAAAACACTAGAAAAAAATGATTATAACTTGTATAGTTAAATTGGAATTATCTAATGGAGGGATAGCAATGAACTTACCAAAAGATCTTTTATATTCAGAAGAACATGAATGGGTAAAAAAAGAAGATAATAAAGTCCGTATTGGGATTACTGACTTCGCTCAAGATGAACTGGGAGATATTGTTTTTGTAGAATTACCAGAAGTTGGCGAAGAAATTGAGTTAGACGAGCCATTTGGTAGTGTGGAATCAGTTAAAACTGTTTCTGAGCTTTATGCACCAATCAGTGGTAAAGTTGTAGAGGTCAATGAAGAACTTGAAGATAGCCCTGAATTTGTAAACGAATCTCCATACGAAAAAGCATGGATGATCGTTGTTGAACCATCCAACAATGATGAAATGGATGACCTTTTATCAAGCGATAAATATGAGGAATTCATTAAAGAAGACTAATTATAAATAAATTCAATTTAACTGGGCTGGCATATAACTTTTAAAAAGGTTGTATAGCCAGCCTTGTTTTCATCATATAATGAATTATGTAGACCATATTGCTTGAATTCCTGAGAGGTGTTGTGTAATCATGGCTCATGAATCTGAAAAGGTAATTATTGTGGAAGGATTAACAGACAAAAAGCAAATAAACAAAGTAATCACAGATGATGTTACAATTATTTGTACAAATGGAACCCTTGGGGTCGAGAGGTTCGATGAACTTCTGGAAACATATCATTTGGATTATAAAGACGTGTTTATTTTTGTTGATGAGGATCGTTCCGGCTGGAAGCTCAGAAAACAACTAGCGCGGGAACTACCGCACGCCGAGCACATTTATGTAAGTAGTGAATATCGTGAAGTTGCAACAACCCCGGAACATATTTTGGCAGCAGCTTTGTTAAATAAACGGATAGCTGTAAACCCAATGTTCCTTCTTTAGAAGGTGATTTTTTGCAGGAAATTAAGACAGATCAATTAGAGCAGTCTGAGTATTTACTTTATATTTATACCCCCTTTTGCGGTACCTGCTCAATAGCCAAAGGGATGCTTGAAAAGATTGAAACTGTTCATAAGGAGAATCTTTTTCTCACTATGAATGCTTCTTTACACCCTGAATTTATGCTTGAAAATGAGGTGGAGAGTGTACCTTGCTTATTAATTAAGCAAAAAAATGAAATTAAAGAAAAAGTGTATGCATTTAAGTCAATCGGTAATCTTTACACGTATCTATTGGAATATAAACCAGAATTGTTCTTATCGACTTGATTATATAAACGATTGACAATATGTCAGGCGCATGATACTATTTGTCTATTAAATTTAAACTTAATAACGTGACTCTTATCTAGAGCGGTGGAGGGACTGGCCCTGTGAAACCGCGGCAACCTTCAAACATTTCTGTTTGAAAGGTGCTAACTCCAGCAAAGTGAAAGCTTTGGAAGATGAGAGAACGAAATGACAATAACTAACGTCTTTCTGTTCTCTTGCAGAAAGACGTTTTTAATTTTGTAGGTGTATAAATTATAAAGCTTTTACAATTATTCTGAGCCCCCTTATTTTGATGTAGAAACAATCTTTTAGGGTAAAATAGGCTTGTTGTAGTTTATGAGGAGGATTAAGCGTGATTTCGATAAAGGGTTTAAGCAAAATTTTTAACACAGATGCACATAATCAAGTGACAGCAGTTGATAATATAACCCTGACCATTAATGAAGGTGATATTTTTGGATTTATTGGTTATAGTGGAGCGGGAAAAAGTACATTTGTACGCTTGTTGAATCGCTTGGAAGAACCAACGGAAGGCCAAATAACAATTAATAACCAGGAAATTAGTTCCTTGAAAACAAAAGGACTTCGATTAGCTCGTCAGGAAATTGGGATGATATTTCAACATTTTAATCTATTATGGTCTCGAACGGTAAAAGAGAACATTACGTTTCCTTTAGAAATTTCAGGTGTGCCTAAAACTGAGCGAGATGACAGAGTACAGGAATTAATTAATTTGGTTGGTTTAGCAGGTAAAGAAAATGCATATCCTTCTCAACTAAGCGGAGGACAGAAACAGCGTGTAGGTATAGCCCGGGCATTGGCAAACAAACCAAAAGTTTTGCTTTGTGATGAAGCTACATCTGCTCTGGACCCTGAAACTACAAATTCAATTCTGGATTTATTAGTGGACATTAATAATAAACTTGGCTTGACCATTATCTTGATAACTCACGAGATGCATGTTATACGCAAAATTTGTAATCGAGTTGCTGTAATGGAGAGTGGCAAGATTGTTGAGCAAGGAAACGTCCTGGATGTCTTTTTAAAACCAAAACAAGATGTTACACGAAAATTTGTAGAACAGGTAATGGGTAGTAATGAAGAGGAAGAAGATTTGCAGCAACTTATCCAGTCATACAAACACGGGACAATTATACGATTGCATTTTGTTGGAGAAACTACTAATCAAGCCCTGATCAGTCAAGTTGCTAAAAAATTTAATATAGACATTAACATATTACAGGGTAAAATCACACAGACACAGGCAGGGGCTTATGGTTCACTATTTGTACAAATGGATGGTGACCAGACTGAAATAAAACAAGCTATTCAGTATATCGAAAAAGAAACCTCTGTAGAATTGGAGGTTGTACAGCATGTTAACTGATTTATTCCCGAATATTAATTTGGAAGATTTTTGGGTCGCCACTTATGAAACTTTTTATATGACAATCATTGCTTTAATTGGAACGTTTATTCTTGGTATATTACTTGGGTTACTTTTATATCTAACAACAAAAAATGGAATATGGCAAAATAAGTTTGTTCACTTTGTTGTAGCTGCGTTTGTAAATATATTTAGAGCTATCCCTTTCATTATTCTTATACTATTGTTATTTCCATTCACTAATTTTCTCATGGGTACGATTCGGGGACCAAATGGCGCATTGCCTGCCTTAATTATTGGAGCAGCTCCTTTTTACGGAAGATTAGTAGAAATTGCATTGAGAGAAGTAGATAAAGGTGTTGTGGAAGCAGCCAAAGCAATGGGAGCTAAAACTAGCACAATTATTTTCAAGGTATTACTGCCTGAGTCAATGCCTGCTCTTATTTCAGGATTAACAGTAACGGCAATTGCCTTAATAGGTTATACAGCAATGGCCGGAGCAATTGGGGCTGGTGGTTTGGGAAGCTATGCATATTATTCCGGGTTCCAGCGTCGTGACTTCGATATTGTATTGATTTGTTCCATTATCATTGTAATTATTGTATTTATTTTCCAATTTATTGGAGACTATATCGCTAACAAGCTGGATAAGAGATAAATTCAAATTAATCAGGAGGAACTTAACATGAATAAATTTATTGCTTTTGTATCATTATTATTGGCACTTGTTTTAGCAGCATGTGGTGGGGAGGACAAAGCTTCAGATGAAAATACAATTAAAGTAGGAGCATCGAGTGTGCCCCATGCTGAAATATTAGAAGAGGCAAAACCTTTACTTAAAGAAGAAGGCATTACATTGGAAATAGAACAATATGAGGACTATGTATTACCTAATGATGATTTGGCAAACGGAGATTTAGATGCGAATTACTTTCAGCATATACCTTATTTAGAACAGACTATAGAAGATACAGGCTATGAACTGGATTATATTGATGGTATACACATTGAACCAATGGGAGCTTACTCAAAAGGAATTAAGAGTACGAAGGAAATACCTGATGGTACTGAGGTTATTATGAGCAATTCTGTTTCTGATCGTGGCCGTGTACTCGCATTGTTTGAAAAAGAGGGTTTAATTAAATTGGATAAGAATGTGAAAAAAGCTGAGGCTACAGTAGATGACATTGTAGAAAACCCTAAAAATTTGAAGTTCACACCAGATTATGATCCAGCTTTATTGCCGGAACTATATGAAACAGAAGAGAATGCCCTTGTGGTTATTAATACAAACTATGCAATTGGGGCAGAACTGAATCCTACAGAAGATGCCTTATTTATTGAGGACGAAAAGTCACCATATGTGAATGTGATTGCAGTCCAAGCTGAAGATAAAGATAATAAAGCACTAAATAAATTGGTTGAAGTTCTTCATTCCAAAGAGATCCAGGACTATATATTGGAAAAATATGATGGTGCAGTTGTCCCAGTGGGAAGCAATGAGTAAATACTGAGCATTTAACAGTATATGCTTGAAATAAGCGAAATGTTTATGTAGGGGATGCACATACTGAATATTACCACGTCATATGGAGTTAAATGCTTACTCATACGTTTATAAGCTCATTGAAGCGGGAATTGTCCTTGTGTTACGATAAGTAACGTAAACAAACCGAAAGGATGATTCACTATTAATAGTGGAATAAGTATGAATTACACTCCTGAAATGGAGAAAGCAATGCAACAATCCCATAAAATTGGGTATGCAGAGTATGAACGTAAGTTGGAAAATCGTCTCGCAGTAGAAAAAAGAAGAGAACGTGAATATGAACAATGCAAACAGCTGAAAGCGGACTTAGAAAGCCAAATACAGAGATAAATAGAGAATTAATTGTACCGGTGTCTTTGTGGGCATCGGTATTGCTATGTTTTAAGAAAGGGCACTATATTAGGTAGAAGTATTAGATTAGTTCGGGAAATAGATAAAATGTAAACTAACTTTTGGTATTTAAGTTACGTATGAAAAATATCTTTGTTGTTGGAAAGCTCACTGAAATATTGAAGAGGTAAGCCCCATTGAATTCCGTTGCATGCGGACGCTTTCACACCTCCGTGTACAAGTGCGAAATCTGCTCGTAATCTCGCAGTGTCTTCTTTGCCGCCCGGCATGAGTCGCCTCCCTACACTCCAATCAATTAGTATATGCTACTTATTAATTAAAGGCATTTAATAGCAGAAAAAATAGACCTTAGCGAAGGAAAAATACGGAGACTTCTGGGGGAGATGAGGCATAGGTGAGAGCCCGGAATGCGTTATAGTGGCTGGAAGGCTAAAGTCGCGACATCCTGGGGCTGCGCATACTCGCCCCATCGAAAACCTTTGTCGCAACGCCTTCATGACTAACATCGTGTTGGCCCGAGGCTCATCAGCCGCCCCCGAAAAGCGCAGTGTTTTTCCGTAGCGGTGTTATTTAGCCGATTTTAGTGATGTGATTTTATAAAACCCCTTTACAGTCAACCAAGTTAGTCACAGTTCACTCCAACTCTGAGAATAATTGGAACGTGTGTTGAGTGACATTGTAATAACATAATGTAAGGTTAAAAAATATCCTCATCCATTATACTTAGAAACGGTAAAGAAAAATGAATTTAACTGAAACCAAAATGACAATCCTTAAGCTTAGAAGAATAAAGTTTTAATCCTTATAAACCATACAACCTAAAAGAGTTGATAATACATTCGAAATGATTTAAGATTGTAATGAGAATAAATTGAGAATGGATATCTTATCTATTCAAATATAATTAAATTACTAGTAACTGGAGGTATAGATATGGCAGGGTCAACGTTAGAAATCAAGAATCTACATGTGTCAATCGAAGGTAAAGAGATATTAAAAGGTGTAAACCTTACAATAAAAGGTGGAGAATTCCATGCTGTTATGGGACCAAACGGTACTGGTAAATCCACACTTGCTTCTGCAATTATGGGTCATCCTAAATATGAAATTACAGATGGGTCTGTCCACCTTGATGGAGAAGACGTTCTTGAAATGGAAGTAGATGAGCGTGCGCGTGCAGGTTTGTTCCTTGGAATGCAGTATCCAAGTGAAATTAGCGGAGTAACCACATCTGATTTCCTACGTTCTTCTATTAATGCTCGTCGCGAAGAAGGAGACGAAATCTCATTAATGAAATTCATTAAAGAAATGGACAGTGTGCTTGATTTTCTAGAAATAGATAAAAATATGGCACAACGTTATCTGAACGAAGGATTCTCAGGTGGGGAGAAAAAACGTAACGAGATTCTTCAATTAATGTTGTTAAAACCAGAAATCGCTATTTTGGATGAGATTGATTCTGGGTTGGATATCGATGCATTAAAAGTTGTTTCTAAAGGAATTAATAAGTTACGTGATGATAATTTCGGTTGTTTAATCATTACCCACTACCAACGTTTGCTAAACTATATTACACCTGACCATGTTCATGTAATGATGCAAGGTCGTGTCGTTAAATCAGGAGGACCGGAGCTTGCTCAACGTCTTGAAGCAGAAGGTTATGATTGGATTAAGGAAGAACTAGGAATTGAAGACGAAACTGTAGGGCAAAACGCGTAGAAGTAAGGAGGGGTAACATGACTGTGGAAACAAAGCTGCCATACGATAAGTCGTATGTAGAAAATTATTCAGTAAATCAAAACGAACCTGCTTGGATGAAGGAATTGCGTCTGCAGGCCTTGGAGCAAGCAGAACACTTAGAAATGCCAAAGCCTGATAAAACAAAGATTAACAGATGGAACTTCACTCGTTTTAAGCATGGTGCAGAGGGAGAAACATTTTCTTCTTTGAAGGAATTGCCTGCCGAGCTGGAAGAATTCCTTGATAAGGATAATGCTCCTGAAAACTTACTTATCCAACGGAATAACTCTGTTGCTTATAGCACGCTAAGTAAGGAATTAAGAGACAAAGGTGTAATTTTTACAGATATATTCACAGCACTTAAAGAGCACGGAGAATTAGTACAGCGTTATTACATGAAAGACGCTGTATCCGTTGACGAGCATCGCTTAACAGCACTACACGCTGCTTTAATGAATGGCGGTATATTTGTTCATGTACCGAAAAATGTTCAGATTGATGTTCCAATCCAAACTATTTTTTGGCAAGAAGATCCCGAAGCAGCACTTTTTAATCATGTCCTTGTGGTAGCAGAAGAAAATAGCTCTCTAACTTATGTAGAGAATTATATTTCCCAGAACCAAAACGAGGAAACTGTAGCCAATATAGTTACTGAAGTAATTGCACAGGATAATGCCAAGATTTCATTTGGTGCAGTTGACAATTTCGCTTCCGGTACTACCGTCTACAATAACCGTCGTGGGGTCGCTTACCGTGATGCTACAATTGACTGGGCATTAGGTCAAATGAACGACGGAAACACCGTATCTGAAAATATTACGCACCTGATTGGTGATAATGCTGTTTCCAACGCAAAAACAGTATCTGTCGGACGTGGTAAACAAATTCAAAACTTTACCGCCAAGATTGTCCATTTCGGTAAAAATTCTGAAGGGCATATTCTACAACATGGGGTAATGAAAGAAAGTGCAACTTCTATATTTAATGGAATAGGAAAAATTGAACATGGTGCTTCCAAGTCAAATGCAGAGCAAGAATCACGAGTGCTGATGCTTAGTGAAAAAGCACGTGGTGATGCTAATCCAATTCTATTAATTGATGAAGATGACGTAACAGCTGGACACGCAGCTTCAGTTGGACGCGTGGATCCACTCCAATTGTATTATTTGATGAGCCGCGGTATTTCACAGGCAGAAGCTGAGCGTCTCATTATTCATGGGTTCCTTGCTCCAGTTGTAAATCAATTGCCAATTGAATCTGTTAAAAATCAATTAACACAAGTTATTGAAAGGAAGGTATACTAATGGATGTGAAAGCCATCAGGCAACAATTTCCTATTTTACAACAGGAAGTAAATGGACACCCATTAGTGTATTTGGATTCATCAGCGACGTCGCAGAAGCCGGCCTCAGTTATAGATGCTGTGAACAATTATTATCGTGAAGACAACTCAAATGTCCATCGAGGTGTTCACACGTTAGGAACAAGAGCCACTGAAAAATACGAAGGTGCACGTGAGAAGGTTCGACGCTTTATTAATGCAAAAAGTACAGCTGAAATTATCTTTACTCGCGGCACTACTACAGCAATAAATACGGTTGCATCAAGTTATGGTCAGGCCAATTTAGAGCCGGGTGATGAGGTTGTTATTACTCAAATGGAACATCATAGCAATATAATCCCATGGCAACAGGTTGTCAAGAAGACTGGTGCAACGTTGAAATATATTCCTTTACAGGATGATGGAACCGTGTCAATGGAAGATGTCAAAAAGACGGTTACTTCTAATACAAAAATTGTCGCCATTACACATGTTTCTAATGTGTTGGGGACAATTAACCCTATTACCGACATAGCCAAAGTGGCTCATGACCAAGGTGCTGTTTTACTAGTTGATGGTGCACAAGGAGCACCACATATGCAGGTTGATGTGCAAAAAATGGACTGTGATTTCTATGCATTTTCCGGTCACAAAATGTGTGGACCAACTGGAATAGGGGTATTGTATGGTAAGAAGGAATTGTTAGAAAAAATGGAACCAGTAGAATTTGGTGGAGAAATGATTGATTTTGTAAACCTTTATGATTCTACCTGGAAGGAATTGCCTTGGAAATTTGAAGGTGGAACACCTATTATTGCAGGGGCCATCGGGTTAGGTGCAGCAATCGATTTTTTAAATGAAGTGGGAATGGATAACATATTGGAGCATGAGCATAAGTTAGCTGACTATGCTATGAAACAAATGAGAACAATTGATGGTATTTCCATATTTGGTCCGGAAGAACGAGCTGCGTTGGTAACTTTCAATCTGGATGATGTTCATCCACATGATACTGCAACTGCCCTTGATGCAGAGGGAATTGCTGTACGTGCAGGTCATCATTGCGCACAACCTTTAATGAGATGGTTGGATGTAACAGCAACTGCAAGAGCAAGCTTTTATTTATATAATACAGAAGAAGATGTAGACCGTTTAGTAGATGGACTTTTAAAAACGAAGGAGTTCTTTGGTAATGTCTTTTAATAACCTTGATACCCTTTACAGACAAGTCATTATGGATCATTACAAAAACCCCCGCAATAAAGGTGTTATCGAAGGAGATGTACTAACCGTAGATATGAATAACCCGACTTGTGGGGATCGCATCCAGCTTCAATTACAAGTAGAAGAAGGAATTGTTCAGGAAGCAAAATTTGATGGAGAAGGTTGCTCCATAAGTATGGCGTCTGCTTCTATGATGACGCAGGCTGTAAAAGGCAAAAAAATAGATGATGCATTGGAAATGTCCGAGTTATTTTCCAAAATGATGTTAGGTGAAGATGTCGACATGGATAAACTAAGCCTTGAGGATATAGAAGCATTACAGGGAGTTGCTAAATTCCCTGCACGTATTAAATGTGCAACACTTGCTTGGAAGGCAATGGAAAAAGGTGTTAATGAAGAGTAAGTTGTTGTTAAAGAAACACATACACCTTAAAGGAGGTTTTTAACATGGCAAAAAATATGCCGGAAATGGAAGAATATAAATATGGCTTTCACGACCGAGATGTTTCTGTTTTTCGCTCTGGTAAAGGACTTACACGCGAAGTAGTAGAAGAAATTTCCAGAATGAAAGAAGAACCACAGTGGATGCTTGATTACCGTTTGAAAGCTTTAGAACATTTTTATGAACGTCCAATGCCACAGTGGGGCGGAGATCTATCAGAATTGAATTTTGATGAGATCGTTTATTACGTAAAACCTTCAGAAAAACAAGGGCGCACATGGGATGAAGTTCCAGAGGAAATCAAGCAGACATTTGATAAGCTTGGTATCCCGGAAGCAGAACAAAAATATCTTGCTGGTGTCTCTGCTCAGTATGAATCTGAAGTAGTTTATCATAGCTTAAAAGAAGATCTGGAAGAGTTGGGTATTGTCTTTAAAGATACGGATACCGCACTGAAAGAAAATGAAGAGCTATTTAAAGAATACTTCGGTAAAGTAATTCCTGCTACAGACAATAAGTTTTCAGCATTAAACTCTGCTGTATGGTCTGGTGGTTCTTTCATCTACGTACCGAAGGGTGTACAAACAAGTACACCGCTACAAGCATATTTCCGTATTAATTCAGAAAATATGGGACAGTTTGAAAGAACATTAATCATTGTGGATGAGGGTGCTTCAGTACACTATGTGGAAGGTTGTACTGCGCCGGTTTATACAACAAATTCTCTTCACAGTGCGGTAGTAGAAATCTTTGTTAAAAAGGATGCGTATTGTCGTTACACTACTATTCAAAACTGGGCAAATAATGTATATAACCTAGTAACAAAACGTGCGACTTGTGATGAAAATGCTACGATGGAATGGATTGATGGTAACATCGGCTCCAAGTTGACTATGAAATATCCTGCAGTGCTCTTAAAAGGAGAAGGTGCACGTGGAATGACCCTCTCTATTGCTATTGCCGGAAAAGGACAATTGCAGGATGCTGGTGCTAAAATGCATCACTTGGCGCCAAATACGTCATCTTCTATTGTATCTAAGTCAATTTCTAAGCATGGTGGGAAAGTATCCTACCGAGGTATCGTACACTTTGGACGGAAAGCTTCTGGTGCTCGTTCCAACATTGAGTGTGATACGTTGATTATGGATAATGAATCAACATCAGATACTATTCCATATAACGAAATTAATAATGATAATATCTCATTGGAACATGAAGCAAAAGTATCCAAGGTTTCAGAGGAACAGCTTTTCTATCTAATGAGTCGTGGCTTAAGTGAAGAAGAAGCAACTGAAATGATTGTAATGGGCTTTATTGAGCCATTTACAAAAGAACTTCCAATGGAATATGCTGTTGAAATGAACCGTCTCATCAAATTTGAGATGGAAGGTTCAATCGGTTAAGGCCAAATTTTAAAAGACTAAGACGTAGCTATTGCGTCTTAGTCTTTTTTTGGATATTGTAGTATAGAACTTGGAATTTAATTATTTCCGACTTCTTGATATATAATTTAAATAAGAATGGTAAATTAGAGGAATTGCTTTACATAATTTAAAGCTTTTTATATACATAGTTATCTTGAAAATTATTTTGGATGGAAGGGATTCATTTGGTATATATTATTTGCATTATTATAGGTATAGTTACGGCCTTTGTGGGTGGTTTAATGGGGCTCGGCGGGGGAATAGTAATGATTCCCAGCATGCTATTTCTTTATCAATTTTCAGAGGCTTTTTCCTGGGCAACTCCGCAAACTATTGTAGGAATTTCTCTTGTTGCTATGGTGTTTACCGGGCTATCTTCCTCAATTGCTTATTTTAAAACTGGCAGAATAGATTATAAAACTGGTTTGTATTTTCTTTCTGGCAGCATACCAGGAAGTATATTAGGTTCTTGGCTGAATCAATTTGTAAATGTTGATGATTTTCAATTATATTTTGGATTTGTAATGATCATAATCTCTATGCTTTTTTTTATTAAAAGGAAACAGAAAGCTGTAGATATAACACATGCAAAGAACGTAAGAAGCTTTACATTAAATGGGGAAACATACAATTATACAGTTAATATCTATTTGGCTTTTTTACTGGCGTTTATGGTTGGAACGATGTCCGGGCTTTTTGGAATTGGTGGAGGATCTATTATGGTACCTGCGATGATTCTGTTGTTTGGTATTCCAGCCCATATTGCCACAGCAACATCCATGTTTATGATTTTCTTTGTTAGTATAATTGGAGCTAGCACACATATTGTCTTAGGGCATGTAATTTGGCAATACGCTATATTTTTTATTCCGGGAGCATGGATTGGTGGAAAACTTGGTGCTATCGTGAACCAACGTCTGACTGGAAAAACATTGGAATGGATTTTACGGGCTATCTTAATTATCATAGGTATACGGATGATAGCTGAAGGTCTGATGTAAGGAGCAATGATTTTTAATGGAAGAAAATATATCCATATTTTATACGAACGATTTTCATAGCAATTTTAATAACTGGTCGAGAGTTGCAGGTTATCTAAAGGACAGTATTGCTGGGAAGCGTTATCGCAACGAATCCTGTTTCCTTTTAGATGTTGGTGATCATGTAGATCGCGTGCATCCTATTAGCGAAGCTTCCTTAGGGAAAGCAAATGTGCAATTGATGAATGAGCTAGGGTTTGATGCGGTAACGATAGGTAATAATGAAGGTATAACGTTATCACATAAAGATTTGTTTCATTTGTATGATGAGGCTGAATTTGAGGTGGTTTGTGCAAACCTACACAGTACAGATAGTAATAATCCTAACTGGTTAGAGCGAGTCACAGCTTTTGAAACGGAGACAGGGGTACGAATCGGTATTATTGGTCTAACAGCACCGTTTAATGATTTTTATGAGTTGCTTGGATGGCATATATCTTCCCAGTTTGAAGCTTTGGATAAGTATATTTTTGAACTAAAAGAATCTGTTGATATTGTTGTTCTTTTATCACATTTGGGGATTAATGAGGATCAGGAAATTGCCAGAAGATTCCCTGCTATAGACATAATTATTGGCGGGCATACCCATCACTTGTTGCGTACAGGTGAAGAAGTTAATAATAGTCTAATTACAGCTGCAGGAAAGCATTGTGCCTTTGTAGGCGAAGTCTCATTAACATGGGATCATACTGCTAATAAGCTTGTTAGGAAAGAGGCGTTTACTACAGATATTACTTCAATGGGAAGAGATATGCATACAGAACAAAAGCTTTTTGAATTACAAAAACAAGCCGAAGAAATACTTGGTAAAAAAGTAATCCATTTAAATGAGGGGCTGACAGTCAACTGGTTTAAAGAAACACCTTTAATGAGCGAGCTGACAAATACATTAAAGACATGGACTCAAGCAGACTGTGCCATGTTAAATTCCGGCTTGCTTCTTGATCAATTAACAGCAGGTGATATTACTTACAGTGACGTACATCGTATATGTCCACATCCAATCAATCCATGTGTTGTTGAATTAAGGGGAGACGAGTTGTTGGAAGTAATCAGGGCTTCGCTCACAAAAGATTTTATGGAGTTAAAATTAAAAGGATTTGGGTTCCGTGGTGAGCTATTGGGCAGAATGGTATTCGCTGGTTTAGAAGTAGAAACAGGCAAACATGTAAATGGAGAAGAATATGTAAAAGATGTGTTCGTAAAAGGTTCTTCTCTGGATTCAAATAAAGTATATACGGTAGCAACAGCAGATACGTTCACATTCGGTCGGCTCCTGCCAGAAGTAGCCAAGTCGGAAAGGAAGGACTTCTTCTTGCCGGAATTTTTAAGGGATTTATTGGTTAAGACATTACAAACAAAATTTAAGTGATTTATGGATCCGGGTTCGTGACCATACTTCCTTTGTTTGCATACATATATTGTGTAGCAATCAAAGGAGGCTGGCCATGTATGATAACAGTAAACCCCTTAGAGGTAGATGGAATGATGTTTACGGCGATTCAAGTTGAACTACCAAAAACAAATCTTATTATGATTACGAATGAAACTGGTTATATTATGTGTGCTGCACTGGATGTGGATGTGCTTAATGAAAAATTAGCTCATCGAAAAGTAGTTGCAGGAAGAGCTGTAGGTGTGCGATCCATTGATGATTTATTGAACGCTCCACTTGAAAAAATTACCGACGCTTCGAGAACCTATGGCTGGGAAGTTGGAATGACAGGGAAAGAAGCATTGTTAAAAATCGCATGAAGAAATGCCTTCCATAATGAGGAGGGCATTTTTTATTTTTGGTGTTTATACAACGGGTTATCCTGCGCTACTATTTAATAACTAAATGAGCGATTCTTCCTTACATCTCTTTTATATAATGGCTATTTGTCATTAAATTTGCTATTATTTTAATATAACATATGTCGATAAGTGTCATATTATGGCTGAAAATATTATTTATTAACAGTTAGGAGAACCTTATGAAGCTTGTAAATACCAACTTGATTAACCCCGGAGAGATTCTTGCTCAGACCGTACATAATGATAATGGTGTAGTGCTGATTAGGGAAGGGATAACCTTAACTGAAAAGATACTGGCACGGCTGATTAAGCAAGGGATAACTTATTTGTACATAAAAGATAAGCTTACTGATGATATTAAAGCAGAACCGGTTATTTCTAACAAACTACGTTCTGATGCAACGAAAATGATGAAAGATATTTTCTATGAAATACAGGAGAACGGACTGGTAGGGCGAGCTTTTATTCTTGATAATAGCAAAAAGAAGCTTTCTATTGTCGTTAATCAAATTCTTGAAGAAATACAATCGAATAAGAAATCATTCTCATTATTAACAGATATATTTATTACAGATAATTACGTATTTCAGCACTCGTTAAATGTAGCAATTTATTCATTGGCAATTGGAGTAGAATTGAATTATTCATCTAAGATGCTAACTGAAATCGGAATCGGTGCTATGCTGCATGACATTGGTAAGATGTTCATCTCACCGGAAATATTAAATAAACCAGGTAGACTATCAGAAGAAGAATATGAAACAATGAAAAGCCACACAGTATTCGGTTTTGAGTTTTTAAGAAAGCAAGCAGATTTGCCAACAGTAGTTTCCCACTGTGTCTATCAGCACCATGAAAGGCTAGATGGTTCTGGTTATCCGAGAGGTATTAAGGATGATGACATTCATCCATACGGTAAATTAATTGGTATAGCTGATGTTTTTGATGCAGTTACGAGTAACCGAGTGTATCGTGAAGCCATGCTTCCGCATGAGGGGCTTGAGATCCTCTATGCAGGGGCGGTGAGGTTATTTGATAAAAACATGGTAGAGGCTTTTAAAAATAGTATCATTATTTATCCTAATGGCATTACAGTCCTTCTTAGTAACAAAAGTGAAGGAATAGTTGTAAGACAGAATGAAAATCTTTGTGATAGACCTGTCATACGTGTAATGAAAGAAAATACTTATACACTAAGCACTCCCTATGATTTGGACCTGGGAAAAGTGACGAATGTTACGATAGTGGATGTAAATCTTGATGGAAATTAAAATACTATCCTCCCGTATACAAGCATAAGCTTTGTACAGGAGGTGTTTTTTTGTGTTGAAACGCAGAAGACAGCTTGGTAAAACTAGAACAGCTTCTCCAGCAAAACTTGCTTTTGCTGTGACTAGTATATTATTTTTGGCGGCTATTATTGTAAGTATTATAATTATTGATAAGGGAATTAAACCCCCTTTAATGGCAATAGCAGAAGAAAAGACAACCGAATTTGCCACTCGTACGATCAATGCAGCAGTAAAGTCTACAGAAAGTATGACATTTGAAGATCTTGTAAGTATGAGCATGGATAACAGTGGCAATGTTGCTCAGCTTGGTTGGAATTCTTCTATTGTAAATAGAGTGCTTAGGCAAAGCACTGAAAAAGCTGAATACTTTCTATACGGGATGAACAAGGGAGAAACCTTGGATACAGACGATCCTGAATTAGATCCAATTCAATATGGAGACACACCTGCTGAATTAGCGGACCAAGATCCCACTGTTGTGGAGATACCTATTGGCCAAGCAACAGGTAGCACGATTCTTGCTAATTTAGGCCCGAAGATACCTGTTCATTTTGAAATTGTTGGGAGTATCCAGTCAGATATTATGTATGAAATGAGAGAGTTTGGTATAAATGCTTCTTTGTTTGAAATTTATGTTCCGGTAACAGTGAATACACAGATCGTAGTACCTTTCACTACTTCAACAAAAGTAATAAGTACAAAAGTGTTTATTGATTCCCGTGTTATTATGGGAGATGTACCAGAATTTTATAATCGAGGCGGTGGTGGGGAAGGGCCGACCATTTCAGTACCAAAAGATAGAAAGTAAGACTTGTACAAATGTAACATACTTGTTATAATCAAATGTATAATTGCATATTAAACCTTATCAGATCGGTGAGGTAGAGGCGCAAACAATATGAGTAGCCAGCAAGAGAATGACAACTGTGATTGTTGGTAGAAGGATTGTTTGCCGAAGCATAATAAGTGTCAACCTTATTATAGCTGGTACATTTTTGAATAAGAAATGTACTGTCATGCAGCAAGATGGAGTGTGCATGGAGAACTACTGATCGAAATGGAGGATAACGTATATTGTAAAAACAATGATAGGTTATTTTCTATCATTGTTTTTTTGTGCTTATTTTTGCATTAAGAAACAAGAATACGCGTCCATTCATAGCTAGTTCACTATCTTTATGCATATTCACAACAAAAAATCGGAGGTAGTATCTATGGAAGGGACCATTTTTTCCATCATCCAGCTCTATTAATGTTAGTACTTGTTTTACTGACACGAAAAGTGCTAATTTCACTTGGGGCCGGGATTATTGTTGGAGCATTGTTTATTCATGATTTTAATCTATTTGGAATGGTGAAAGAAATTTGGTTTATTTTTTACGAAATCTTTGTATCAGAAGGATCCTTGAATATTGGAAATATACTCTTACTTAGTTTTCTATTATTATTAGGCATAATGACGGCATTTTTGCAGGCATCCGGAGGAAGTAGAGCCTTTGGAGACTGGATGATTCAGAGAGTGAAAACACGCAAGGGCGCACAATTAATGAGCGCTGTATTGGGTCTGATTATATTTATAGATGATTATTTTAATAGCCTTGCTGTAGGACAAATTGCAAGACCACTTACGGACCGTCATCGAGTTTCACGGGCTAAGCTTGCTTACTTTATTGATTCTACCTCAGCTCCAGTTACTGTTATATCTCCTATCTCAAGCTGGGGAGCCTATATAATTGGTATTCTCGGTGGGTTATTCGCAGCCAATGGAATAACTGATATTGCTCCTTTAGAAGCATTTATAAAAATGATTCCATTTAACTTATATGCCCTTGGTGCCGTATTGCTGGTGTTTGTAGTGGCATATTTTAAAATGGATATTGGACCAATGCGGACACATGAACAACGTGCCATAAAAACTGGCCAGCTTTATGATCCAAATCAAGATAATATCCCTGGGGATTTAGGAGATACATTCAAACCACATGAAAACGGAAGGGTGTTTCACCTTTTAACACCTATTGGAGTATTAATTATAGCGACTGTACTAATGATGGTGATTACCGGAATATATAATACGGAGGGCACTGTTAATATATTAACAATATTCGCGAACACAGATGTAAACCTCTCATTGTTTACAGGTGGTCTAATTGCTGTATTGACAAATCTTCTATTTCATCTTCAACAGAGTAAGCCTAAAGCTAATACCATGAAGATAATTATAGAAGGTATAAAAACAATGCTTCCGGCAATTTACATTTTGCTTTTAGCATGGATGATCGGTTCAATAATAGGTACTCTTGAAACTGGTGAATACCTTGCTGGTGTAGTTGAAAGTGCTTCTATCAGTCCAAGTTTACTGCCATTTTTGTTCTTTATTATTGCTGGGATTATGGCACTTGCCACAGGAACTTCCTGGGGAACATTTGGAATTATGCTCCCAATAGCTGCGGAGGTAACATCCATTTCGAATATGGATTTACTACTGCCAACCTTGGCTGCTGTTTTGGCTGGTTCCGTATTTGGAGACCATTGTACACCAATTTCAGATACAACAATCCTTTCTTCAACCGGAGCAGGAGCTAACCATATAGATCATGTATTAACACAGCTGCCATATGCAATTATTGTTGCCGTTGCTGCTAGTGTTGGTTATTTGCTGATTGGTACACTAAACCAAGTAGTTCTGCCTTTGATTATAACCTTTGCAGTAATTATTGGTATTTGCTTACTGCTGCAATTCTTAGTTAAAACAAAATTATCTGATGAGTAATTAAAAAACATTCTCCTTTTGGGAGAATGTTTTTTTGTGTGAATAGTTGTTTAGGAATATTAAATGGTTTGTGCCCTAAAGTAATTCACATATAGATAAAATGCGACGTAAATTTTGATGTTTAAAGTGGGAAAATCAACTTTTTTCTGGAAAGGTTACTGAAATAATTGATTCTGGTTGCATCACCGCTACGGGGAAATATTCCGCTTTCCGTGGGCGGCTGATGAGATTCCTCACGCTGCGCCTTCCGGGATCTCATCGAGGCCTCTCCTCCCACAGGAGTCTTCATATTTCCCCTTCGCTACTATTTACTATTATATCTACTAAGAAAAATCGCGTTCGGAAACACCCAGAATGTGCTGTGTAAGAATTGATTGGAGTAGAATGCGGCGACTCCTGCCGAGCGGCAAAGAAGACACTGTGAGGTTACGAACAGATGTCGCGCTTGTACCTGGAGGTGTGAAAGCGTCCGCATGCAACGAAAATCAATGGGGCAATTCTCCTCAAATATTTAATTGAGCTTTTCATCAACAAAGTTACTTCGCATTTTCCTCCGACTCTGCAATACATGAAGTGTAAGACTTAATTATATCAATTAAATATTTAGAAAAAAGCATTTCCTTCACAATAATATTATGTAAAAAGTTCCATTTATTAGAAAAGTTAAATAATCCTTTGACATAGTCTAAAAGTACCGTTATAATACAAGCATAAATATCAGAAAAAAGTAAACATTTTAAACATTCCTTTGAACAACTACACATATAATTGGTTGTAATAAGGAAAACTTACAGAGGAGGTCATTACATGGAAACACGTTCACAATGGGGGACAAGAGCTGGTTTCATCCTTGCAGCAGTTGGTTCAGCTGTAGGACTGGGAAATATTTGGAGGTTTCCTGCTGTTGCTTATGAGAACGGGGGAGGAGCATTTTTTATCCCTTACTTATTTGCGCTGTTAACTGCAGGTATACCAATACTCATCATGGAATTTACGATGGGACATAAGTATAAGGGTTCCGCACCGCTAACATTTAAACGAATGAATAAAAAGTCTGAATTTGTTGGTTGGTGGGCAGTAGCAGTATCTTTTGTTATTTCTACCTATTATGCTGTTATTATTGCTTGGGCAATGTCGTATTCAGTATTTTCCTTTAACCTTAATTGGGGATCAGACACAGAAGGGTTTTTGTTTAATGAGTATCTAAACTTATCTGTAGACCCTGGTCAAACAGGTAGTTTTGTACCTGGAGTACTCATTCCATTAATTCTCGTTTGGGTAGTAGTATTAGGTATATTGTTTAAAGGTGTTAAAAAGGGAATTGAGATAGCTAATAGAATTTTCATTCCTGCGTTAGTAATTATTTTTCTTATTATCGTAATTCGTGCTATTACTTTACCTGGAGCTATTGATGGATTACAGGCATTCTTCGCTCCTGATTTTTCAAAGATTTTGCAACCGGATGTATGGGTAGCTGCTTATGGGCAAATATTCTTTAGTTTATCCATTGCTTTTGCGATTATGATCACTTATTCCAGTTATTTACCTAAGAAGTCAGATATAACCGGTAACGCATTTATTACTGGATTTGGAAATTCCAGCTTTGAGTTACTTGCTGGTATTGGGGTTTTCTCTGTACTTGGTTTTATGGCATCTCAATCAGGAGTTGCAGTAGATGAAGTAGTAGCTGGAGGAGTTGGATTAGCTTTTGTGGTATTCCCGGCTATTATTAATGAATTCCCTGGACTAAATGGTCTGTTCGGTTTCTTGTTCTTCGCATCCTTAGTTTTAGCGGGGTTAAGCTCGTTAATGTCTATTACCGAAACCTATGTAGCTGGTCTTGTGGATAAATTTAAAATTTCCAGAACAAAAGCAGTATTATTTGGAGGAGGAACAGCTGCCGTAATTTCTCTTCTCTTCGCTACACAGGGTGGTTTATTCTTCCTTGACGCAGCTGACTATTTTATCAACCAATTTGGTGTCGCAATGCTTGGTTTGGTTGAAGTAGTCTTAATTGCTTGGATTTTACGCGAAGTGAAAAGTCTTCAGTTACACGCTAATGAAATTTCCGATATACGTTTGGGATCATGGTGGTCATTTAGCTTAAAGTTTATAACTCCTATTGTATTAGGCTATATGATGTTTGGATTATTTAAGCAAAATATATTAAAAGAATTTGCGACAGATAACGGGAACTATGAAGGTTATCCAGACATGTTTATAACGTTTGGAGGATGGGCTGTTGCAGCAGGTGCTTTAGTTGCGGGTATCATTATGGCAACCATCAAGTGGAAATCTTCATCTCAGGTTAATGAAGAATCTGAAACTAGGGAGGCAAAATAATATGACTGGCGGAGCTATTTTCGTTATGATTCTAGGGATTGTTGTTATATGGGGAGGCTTAGCTGCTAGTATCATGCATGCTGTAAAGAAAGCTAAGGAAGCAAAGTAATCAGAAGAGCCTTTACCTTCATTGGTAAAGGCTCATTCTTTATAAAGAGTAATGCTACTTTGTTATCTTGCCATTCGTTCCCATTTTTTTAAATAAGGGTAAGGGTCAAAAGACCATTCACTATGACCATTATCTTTGTACATTCCGTAGTGAAGGTGGGGTGGAAACTTACCTGAAGTGCCTGGAGGCCCGTAGCCAGTTGAACCAACACTCCCTAAAACATCGCCAGGTTTCACAACTTGGCCAACCTTTAAATCCTCACTATAACCATTCATATGTGCATAATAGTGATATATATTATAAATGTCACGAATGCCGATACGCCATCCACCATAAAGATTCCATCCCATTAATTCAACTACACCATATGTAGTTGATTTCACAGGAGTACCGTAACTCGCAAATATATCTGTCCCCTCATGGATACGCAATCCTCCAAAACCTCTGCGATCTCCCCATGTGTTATTATAACTATAGTTATATTTCATTGATACAGGGAAATCTCGATCTGTTAAATTAATGTCCTTAAACTTTTTAAATACTTTTGCAGTATTCATGATAGTCTGTACAGATAAGTCCCTTTGGTAAAAATTCCATAGAGCGATTCGAATATCATCTCTTGAAGGTCCATATTCAAGAATCATATTAGCCATCGTGTGTAAGATATCTTCAGGATTACCCGGATCGGCTTTATTATCACCATTTCCATCTTTTCCTTTGCCCTGAAAAAAAGTGATTATCTTTTCATCCTGAATCATTAGACTGTTTCCAGGACCAAACCAAATTTCAGGATCAAAAGAAATAGAAATTAACTGATCGTTATCTTCCTTTTGAATGTTCCTCTCATAATTATCCATTGCTGCAAAGTAATACCACGGAATTTGAGAGATTGCCTCTGTTTTTTTAAACAAGGCCATTCTTTTCTCATAAATATCTGACTCGGCGGCAAAAGCGTCTTTTGGTGAATAAGGATATAGAATCAACATACATATGAAGATTGAAATAATTTTTAATTGCAAAGTAATCCACCCTTTAATAAGTAATTAACTTATAATTATATTTGCCTAAAGGAAATATCCTATACTATATATATTTATGTAATATTGCAGGACCAATGAGACCATTAGTCCTGACAAATTGATCTTACTTTTCTTCCATATTATTTTGCTTCAGACCCTGCGGTGATTTTTTCATTTCTTTTATAATAGTATCTATCGTGTTGTCAAAATCGTTTCGTTCAGATGAATTGGAATTATGGAGACTATGGATATCTTGTATAAGTGTTTCATTATCAGAAACATAAATTTCGAAATAACGTGGCATTACTGACATTGCTGTTTTTTTGGCTATATCTGCGGCATATTCCTTTTGTGCTTCCGGTTTTAACTCGTAAGCAATAAGAACTTCTTTGTCTGTTACTAGCGTCGCTACTTCGTTAAAGTTATCGCTACGAAGTATCATTTTGGTAATCATATTGGCCATTTCTGTACGATCCATTTTAGCTGTATGGTTAATTTCGTCACTATTTTCTAACTGGTCTTTTGTATAACGTACATAACCTAAACGATCGTTTAATTCCTGGTCTCGTGGAGCTTGTAGCTCAGTCGACGGATCCATTTCATTAACAATGTCTTCTCTGTCATTCATTGCATTATCATTATTGGCACAACCAGTGATTACAAAAGTAGCCAGTATAAAACTCCAGTACAGTTTTCTTTTCATCATGTTCTTCCTCCTTTGTTTATGTTCTTTATTAGTGTGTAATGAAGCCAGAAATTCATACACTAATTTAGAGTGGTTTCACGAAGAGGTAGTATGGTAAACTGTACATAAGTTAAGTGGGGTGACATAATGATTGAAATACAGGGCAAGAACTATGAATTAATTGAGAATGTGAAAAATGGTTATCAAGAGGAAGCTTTAGTAGAGAGATACTCGGATATCTTATCTAAATATGATTATATTGTAGGGGATTGGGGTTATGAACAGCTAAGATTAAAGGGCTTCTATGCAGACCAAAATAAAAAAGCTTCTATGGATTCTAAAATCAGTACTTTGGATGATTATTTGTATGAATACTGCAACTTTGGCTGTGCTTACTTTGTTCTGAAAAAACAAAAATAGAAAAGGGGGAGGAGTAACTGTTCTTAAAAACAATTACTCCTCCTCTCGTGGCTTTCCAGATTCATCATGGAGAGGATGGGATTGTGGCATTTGTCTTGGCAAGTCATCATGTTGCTCTTTATCAGGATATACAAATGCACTTCCACGGTATTGTCCCTCTTCCCAAGGAGTAGATTTACTAAAAACAGGTTCTTCCTTCCCGATGGAAGAGCCATATGTTCCTTCAGGAAATTCTTCGGGGATCAATTCATTTCTCAGTCGCTTCACATTAGAAAAATCCGAGTATTTTTTATCATTTTTCTTCAACTTAATCAGCTCCCTGATATTATCTTTTGTTATATTTATTAGAACTATACAACGTATTACATAAGAACAGAACGTTTTTAAAAGGCTTTATGCACTCATATTAAAAAGATGCTACAAACTTTAAGGTTTGCAGCATCTTTTTAATATTTGAAGAAGGGTATATAATTTTGGGGGCTTTTCTCATGCTGTAATGCATGAACGGCAACGATTATTCATATCTAGTGCATCTGATATAGCCTCTAAATTTCTTTTCAATAATTTTCCCGAGCCGGAATATTGCATCCTCATTTCCATTTATACTCATAATTTGAATAGCAACTGGCATATTATTTTCATCCTTGCCAACAGGGATAGTTAAAGATGGGAGACCCCATATATTGGCATATGCAACGTATGGCATATATTGAAGAAATGATTTTCTTATAGAGAATATTTCTTGGTAAACCTTCCCATGAGGTAAGGCACCTTTATGATAGACTGGGAAAACCAATAGTCGATGTTGCAGGTACTCCTCCAGCATCTGATCTCCCTTTTTGATTATTTCATGTATTTCGCGAATCCGCCCAGCAGAAGGTTTAAAAAGTTTAGAACCTATAATAGCCCATGATAAGTATGGATGGATGTTGGTCCGCTGTGTAAGCTTCTCTCTCAGGAAGGCTGAGTAAACATTGGAACGTACATTGTTAAAAGCAGCTTTCTCTATCGGTTTACTGCCTTCTATTGACATGACTTCCTGCCATAATAAGGCACTTTCTTCTAAATATGGTGGCACACAACGTCGAGTTGAATAAGTTTTTGAAAGCGTCTCCTCGATTTGGTCAAGCAGAACATGTTGCTCTCCAGATAAAGGATAACTGTTGTTGCCAGGTAAGATTTCGATTTTAAAATCTTGAAGGTACCTTGTGCCAAAGGTTTCATCACCCAGAATACTATAAATAAATTCCATATCCCTTACCGATTTTCCCATTGGTCCAATTGAGAGCATTCTTTCCTGCAATGGATGTAGCACGGAAGGAAAATGTCCTTTTGTGGGTACTTGATTCATACCCGGTTTAAAGCCGATTATTCCATTAAAGTGTGCAGGAAATCGAATTGACCCTCCGATGTCAGAGCCGATACCAGCTGCAGCTCCTCCAGTAGCCAAAATTGCTCCTTCTCCACCGCTTGAGCCTCCCGCAGTGCGATTTACATCCCATGGATTATTTGTTCGCCCATAAAGTTTGTTCTCTGTTTCCTGGCAAAAACAAAGTGCAGGTGTATTGGTTTTGCCCAAAATGATCGCGCCTGACTCTTTTAACTTTCTAATAACTTTTGCGTCTTCTCTGGCAATTAGGTCCTGTCGCTGTTCAAGCCCCCCAGTCGTTTTCATTTCTTTGACATGGATGGCCTCTTTCACAGTTATTGGTATACCACGTAACAATCCGCTCGTTTTTCTATCATCTGCTTTTTTCGCTTCTTCTAATGCTTTTTCATAGCGCTCTTCTACAATCGCATTTATTTCCGGATTGACTTTTCTGTTATGTTCAATATATGTAGATACAATTTCAACACTGGTCAATTCTTTATTATTAAATTTATTTACCAGCTCTACGGTATCTGCAGAAAGAATTTGTTCCTTTTCTTTCACCGACAATGTGGACATAATTCATCCTCCTAAAGGATCTCATTCAAAAACTTACGAATTTCGTCTGCTTCCATTTGGGTCTCATGAAAAATATGTTCAAGGTGTCCCTTGTTTCTTAACTCTTCTTTTCCAATAATACCAAACCGATTTTTTTGTAGATAAATAACTACTACCTTACTAGGATCGTCTTCATTTTCCATAAAAGCAAAATCGTAACGTTGTAAATTTCCCATAAAACTAATATATCTAACTTTTTTATTTTTTACTTCGTCCTTTAGCAGTTCAAATTCTTCACTCATAAGGTGACACGCTCCTTACCTGAATATTTACATTTCCTTAACTATATCACGTTTTTTCCTTATAATCATGCGTTATATGATATGATATAATTATGATTAAGAGAACGGAGGATTCAAATGTATTTTGTAGATAGAAGTAGAATAGAAGAGATACTTAATTATATGGACAGCATATTAAACGAAGTAAAAAATAGTAAACCAAATTCATATTTGGAAAATCTGGGATTTGAGCGAGCAGTACAAGTATTGATTGAATCTATTTTAGACGTTGGAAACATGATGATTGATGGTTTTATTATGCGTGACCCAGGAAGTTATGATGACATTATTGATATACTAATTGACGAAAAAGTACTACCAGCAGAGGAAGAGAATAATTATAAAATGTTTATCAGATTAAGGAAAAAACTTGTTAATGAATATACAAACTCTAATCAAGAAGCACTTAATAGCGTTTTCCATGACAACAGAGCAGTGCTGGACCAATTCAGTAAACACATTCGAGAGTATCTGGATAATGAATTAAATGTAGCTAATGCTTTTTCTAATGAAAAAAGGTGATGTTATGAATAAGCGGCATACTACGAAACAAAAGTTACTCCATATCTTAAAGAAAGATAAAGAATGTTCAATGACACGTGTGATGTCGTTTTTCGATATATCCGAAATAGCAGTTAGGAAACATTTGCATGAATTGGAGCAGCAAGGATTTGTAAGGAAGAATACAATAAAGCAAAAGATGGGTAGGCCATATTACACGTATGAACTTACAAGAAAAGGCCATGCAACCTTTCCAAACCAATATGAAAAACTACCTCTTGAATTGTTACAAGACTTAGAGGAAGTACATGGTCAAGAAGCAGTAAATGCAGTTTTAAAGAAACGTATGGAAAGGGAAAAGGCGTATTTTGATTCAAAACTGGAATTGATAGAATCCTTTGATCATAAGGTTTCTGAAGTTGCTAAAATACAGGACGAAAAAGGGTATATGGTTGAAGTCCATAAGACAGAAGGAGGGTATGAAATTATTAATTTTAATTGCCCCATTGCAAATATTGCTTCGGCCTATGGTCAAGTATGCAATAACGAGAAGGAAGTCTTTAATGAACTTTTTCCGACAAGCGAAGTTAAAGCAGAGTCCTATATCACAAATGGACATAATTATTGTAAGTGGACATTAAAAAAACCGAAGGGAAGGTGATAAGCACCTTCCTTTTGCAATCTTGTATAAGCTAATTTTGAAGTAGTTAAAAAATATAAATCAGGAATGAGGATATCAGATGAAACAATATAAAGGATATTTAATTGATTTAGATGGAACGATGTTTCGTGGAGAAGAACCAATTGTTGCAGCAGTGGAATTTATTGACATGTTAAATAAGAAGCAATTGCCATATTTATTCATTACAAATAATTCTTCTAAAACCCAGAAAGAAGTGTCAGACAAACTTAATCACCTAGGGATATACTCTACTCCCGAGCATGTGGTTACAACAAGCATAGCTACAGCCAAATATATTAAAAATAAAAAACAAAACGCGAACTGCTATGTAATTGGAGAAACTGGGATTAACAAAGCGCTGCAAGAAGAGGGGCTGGAGACGTCTTCAGATAGAGAATATGACTTCGTGGTAGTCGGTATAGATCGGCAAATTAATTATGAAAAATACGCAAATGCTTGTTTGGCCATACAAAATGGAGCTACATTTATCTCCACAAATAGTGATGTTGTCATACCAGACGAAAGAGGATTGTTACCGGGTAATGGTGCGCTAACATCAGTAATAACAGTTAGTACAGGGCAGATGCCCAATTTTATAGGGAAGCCGGAAACAGTTATTATGGACGAAGCATTATCTATAATAAACTTATCGCCTGAAGAAACCCTAATGGTTGGGGACAATTACGATACAGATATATTAGCTGGAATGAATGCTGGTATGGATACGCTAATGGCCTTTACTGGAGTAACCACAAGAGAACAATTATCAAAAAAAGATCGTTTGCCGACCCACCAAGTAGACAATTTGTCAGAATGGATTGAAAGAATTTAACAGGAGTCGAGACAATAGACTTTTATACATTGAAAATCCGAACCGATTTGTACAACTAACAAATCATGGTTCGGATTTTTTTGTTATAATAGAGAAACGTTTCTCCTGAGCGAATTGTTCCACACTATAGAAACTTTCATCTTTAAAATAGCATTATTAAGCTATGTCCCAGCCTATTTTTCATTTTTTTAATTATCCATATCTATTAACATATCTTCTGTTGTTCCATGTGCCAGCCTACTAGAAGCTGCTGCAGCAATAGCACCAACAATATCGTCTAGGAATGTATGGCACTCTCCTGTAGACTTATCGTTTAACCTCTTTAAAATCCCTGGTTTTTGTTTATCTATATAACCGTAATTAGTGAATCCGATTGAACCGTAAACATTAACAATAGACAATGCAATAATTTCGTCAACTCCATACAAACTTTCATCTATTTCAATTGTTTTTTGGAGAGGCTGTTGCAGTTTCTTTTGCTCTGCTAACACGTCTAATTGAATACCGGTTAAGATAGCATTCTGAACCTCTCTTTTCGTTAATACTCGATCCACGTTATGGCGACAGACATCGAGTGTTAGATTATCATGGTATTTAGACTGTAAATAATATACAAGTTCAGCAATGTCATCAATGCCAACTCCACGCTCCGTTAACCATTGCCTCGCCTTAACTTCTAATTCACTTTGTTTCGTGTTTTTATCCAAATTAATCACCTTTCCTGTTCAATCATTAGTTAATAATATTTATTTAACCCATATACTAGTAATAAAACGTATAAAGGGGGAGATCCGTTTGTCATTTGAACAATTACTTTTTGAACAATATGGAATTCGCAGTGAAGAGCCTATAATGGTTGATAATATTAAAGGATATAAAAAGGGTGAATATGTTTATTTTATCATTTTTGCTGAAAACAAGGAAATTATTCATATGGAACAAGCTACGCTCGCTTATTTTCTTGCTGAACAATTTTCTGACTACATAGCAATTCCAATTCCTAATGTACAGGGTGAATGGTTTACCTCTCTTAATGAGTCAGCTTACATTGTACTTCAAATAAAAATAAATGATTGGAGTCGCAGGATAGCAGGAGGAGAGGACTTGGCCCAATTTCATCAACTTGGTACAACGTATAATTATGAACCACAAACCATCTCTAGTTATGGTCAATGGAGAACATTATGGATAAATAAGTTAACATATTTTGAAAAAAAAGCAGAGACAACGACTTCATCATCTTATTCTAAATGGAATGAAATTGTTAATGATGCCTTACCATATATTATCGGAGTATCTGAGAATGCAATTCAATACATGCAAGAGTCGGAACAAGAAAGAAGGTTCCACGAAAACGACCAGGGCAGCATTACATTTAATAGATATTATGATCAGTTGGAACGGCCTTTTTTGTGGCCGACTGACCTGGTTTACGATCACCCTGTGAGGGACTTAGCTGAAAAAATACGCTATATGATACTAAATCGACAAGGATACCAAGATGTTTCTAAATTTCTTCATGAATACCAAGCAATGAGACCATTGTCCGTCTTCAGTTGGAGATTATTGTATGCAAGGCTTTTATACCCTGTTCACATTTTTGATTGTATGGACACTGGTTTTACAAGTGAAAATCCTGATGACTACGCAAATGATTTAGAGAATCTTCTATATGGGCAGGATCATTATGAATCATTTTTAAAAAATTTGTATGAGATGGCAGGTACAGATATTAATACTCTTCGTCTTCCTGTGTTACACTGGTTATAATTAGACCTCAAAGGGAGGCGAACTTATTGAGAAAGCCAACAATATTCATTACTAGAAAGGTTCCTGAAAAATTACTGGAATCTTACAAAGATGTATTCGATATTAGAATGTGGAAAAAAGAAGAAGAACCCGTCCCAAGAGAAGTTCTGGAAAAGGAAGTGAAGCAGGTCGATGGGTTGCTTTGCGTACTCAGTGACCAAGTTGATCAATCTGTTTTAAATCAATCAAAACAATTAAAAGTTGTAGCAAATATGGCCGTAGGTTTTGATAACATTAATATTAATTATGCAAAGGAAATGGGTGTGATCGTAACGAACACTCCAGATGTACTAAGTGAATCAACCGCTGATTTAGGCTTTACATTGATGATGGCAACTGCTCGTCGATTAAATGAGGCTGCCGAGTATATAAAAGATGGTCAGTGGAAAAATTGGGCGCCATTTCTTCTGGCTGGTACGGATGTTCATAATAAAACACTTGGAATTGTAGGAATGGGGAGAATTGGTGAGGCTATAGCTCGCAGGGCAAAAGGATTTGGAATGACTGTTTTGTATCATAATAGAAAACGTAAACGGGAAGCTGAAAGAGAATTACAGGCGAGTTATGTACAAATGGATGAACTTCTTTCTCAATCTGATTTTGTAATTTCAGTAGTTCCTTTTACAAAGGAAACCAATAACCTGTTTAACAAGGAAGCTTTTGAGAAAATGAAAGAATCAGCAGTTTTTGTTAATATTTCCCGGGGAGCAGTGTAGATGAAAATGCTTTATACTGTGCATTAAAGGCAGGGGAAATTAAAGCTGCCGGCTTAGATGTGTTCGAGCAAGAACCAATAAGTAGTAATCACCCTTTACTGGAGTTGGAGAACGTAATTTGCCTTCCACATATAGGTTCGGCTACTGTTCAAACTAGAACAGCAATGATCGAGCTTTGCTTGAAAAATATTGCCAATGTTTTGGAGGAAAAAGCACCTCTCACACCTGTAAACTAAAACAGAACAGGCAGATAGTTATCTGCCTGTTCTTATATTAAAATACTTGTTCGATTTCAGTTACTCCAGGAACTTCTGCCATTAAAGCACGTTCGATACCAGCTTTCAATGTAATTGTCGAACTTGGACAGTTGCCACAAGCTCCCATTAGACGAAGAAGCACAATGCCATTCTCATCTACATCGATTAATTCAACATCTCCACCGTCTCGTAGTAAGTATGGACGCAATTTATTTAACACTTCTTGTACTTGCTCTTGCATTATCCATCTTCTCCTTTCCATATATATATTATAAAACGGATTAGCTAAAAAATCTATTTCAAAATATAAATTCCCTAAAATAGTCACTTTTATTTTATCTTTATTTAGAGATTTTGTAAAATAAAAGTAACTATGGTGGGGGAGGTTGTTTTAGCATGAATAAAATTAAAATAACAATATATGGAGCTGAACAAATTTGTGCTAGCTGTGTTGGGGCACCTGGATCAAAAGATACCTATGAATGGCTTCAAGCAGCTATTGGGAGAAAATACGAAGATGGACGAGTGGAATATAAATATGTAGATATAAATAAACCAACAAATAACGAAAAGGATTCCCTATTCATTCAGCGAATAGAGGAAGAAGATCTATTCTACCCAATTGTATTTGTAAATGAAGAATTGGTAGCAGAAGGAATACCTCGCTTGAAAACAATTTACCAACATTTAGATAACCACGGTTTAACAGTAAGATCATAAGTGAAAAGCAAGCTCACTATAAAAGTCATGTTTAATCACGCGAAGCACATTATGTTACCATACTATTTAAAACTTGTAGGACCATAATCAATTTAAATTGAAAATAATTTTAAATGAGAGAGGCAAACATATGAAAATACCTTTTACAAAAATGCATGGCTTAGGGAATAATTATATATATATCGATTTATTTTCGTATGAACTGGACGAAACTATTTTGCCTGAGCTTGCCAAAGCTGTATCTAATGTTTATACAGGAATTGGTTCAGATGGTCTAATATTAATTCATCCAAGCAAAAAGGCGGATGTAGGAATGAGAATATTTAATAAAGACGGCTCTGAGGGGCAGAGCTGTGGAAATGGTCTGCGTTGTACTGCGAAATACGCCTACGAATCTGGTATTATAGATAAACAAAAATTCACAATGGAAACAAAGGCAAACATCGTAGAAGCAGAAGTAATGGTAAAGGATCAAGTTGTTAAGGAAATTACAATTAACATGGGAGATCCAGAATTACAGAGAGCATCTATACCTATGTTAGGAAAAGCAGCTGATCAAGTTGTGGCAGAACCATTCCTTATATCGGAGGAGGAATTGAAGCTTACCGCTCTTTCCATGGGAAATCCACATGCTGTGTTTTTCGTGGAAGATATAGAACATGCCCCTTTATATGATTTAGGTCCGCTGATAGAAAAAGATTCCCGGTTTCCTAATGGAGTAAATGTGGAATTTGTAGAAATAATCTCTGAAAACGAAGTTAATTTCCGTGTCTGGGAGCGAGGATCTGGCGTGACACAGGCATGTGGTACTGGCGCATGTGCTGCTGTTGTTGCGGGAGTATTAAACCACCATCTGAGAAAAGATGAACCGGTAACTGTCCATCTGCAGGGAGGGGATTTAAAAATCAGATGGGATCATCATGGGAAGGTGTGGATGACAGGAGACGCAGAAGTAATTGCTTCGGGTGTCTATCATTATAGAATGCCTTAGTTGATATTATAGCTTCTAGTTTGTATA
Source organism: Virgibacillus halodenitrificans JCM 12304 (assembly GCF_001310895.1). Taxonomy (GTDB): domain Bacteria; phylum Bacillota; class Bacilli; order Bacillales; family Amphibacillaceae; genus Virgibacillus_Q; species Virgibacillus_Q halodenitrificans. Next base: position 73,101 of record NZ_BAZS01000013.1, read on the forward strand.
CTTGGAGGTAACCAATCCTAGAAAAGGAGGAAATCTGAGATGGTTATTACGATAACTGATAATGCGAGAAAGCAGATTCAGGAAATGATGAAAGAAGAAACAGAAGGTGCTCACTTACGTTTTGGAATAAAAGGCGGTGGTTGCAGTGGACTATCCTATTCATTAGGCTTTGAATATAATATTAATGAAGATTTAGATAGTGTTGAAGAAATTAATGGGATTCCAGTAGTATTCTTCAACCAAGATATTCCTATTTTGGAAGGAACTACTATTGATTTCAAGCAAAACATGATGGGTGGGGGTTTTAGTATTGATAACCCCAATGCTATTGTTTCATGTGGTTGTGGTTCTTCGTTTAGGGCTAAAGATAGAGAAGGAGTACCAGAGAATTGTTAATAAAAAGCTGTCGATCAATTTTGATCGACAGCTTTTTCTATTGTGAATGAATCTGTGTCTCTATGAATGGTAAGCTCTGAGTTAAAACATACTTGTTGAGTGTTTTGGCTGAATCCGTGCTTTAGGATCAATATACTGTTTAGCATTATTAATGGCTGTTGGACCTTCACCAAATCCTGTTGCAATTAATTTTACCTTTCCTTCATAGGTGCATATATCTCCTGCAGCGTAAATTCCAGGAATATTAGTTTCCATTTTTGAATTAACGACAATGCTGTTTTTTTCTATTTCCAAACCCCAATTCTTAATAGGTCCTAGTGTGGAAACAAAACCGTAATTACAAAGGACTGAATCTACTTCCAGCTCAACTTTGTTTTCTCCTTTTACTTCTTCCAATACAATCCGATCAATTTTGTCACTAGTTTGAACATCTGTTGGTACATAGGGTGTTAATACATCTACATTCGATGACATCAGCTTCTCCACACTGTGTTCATGTGCTCTAAACTTATCCCGTCGGTGGATTAATGTGACCTTATTGGCAATTTGTTCAAGCATAAGCGCCCAGTCTACAGCAGAGTCGCCACCGCCCAGTAAAGCCACATTTTGTCCTTTATATTGATTCATATCCTTTACATGGTAATGTAGGTTTACTCCTTCAAATTGATCACATTCACCTACGTTTAATCTGCGAGGCTGAAATGCCCCGTTACCAGCCGTAATGATTATTGTTTTTGAATAGTGGATTTCCTTCGTGTTGGAAATTAGCTTAAAGGAGCCGTCCGACATTCTTTCAATTTCTTCTATGGATTGTTCAAGGATGATAGTAGGATTAAATAAGTTAGCTTGCTCTTCTAAATTATCAACTAACTCCTGAGCGCGAACCTTTGGAAAACCTGCAATATCATATATATCCTTTTCAGGGTAAAGAGCAGTTAATTGCCCCCCGGTATGTGGTAAACTTTCAATGATTTTCACACTTGCTTGGCGCATACCACCATAGAAGGCAGTAAATAAACCTACAGGCCCTGCACCAATGATGGTGACATCAAATACTTCTTCAGACAAGGTTGTTACCCCCAATTCTATTAATTAAACTATAAACCATCTTACTCATAGTATCATAAAACGGGTTATTTTGAATAATAATGCACAATATATTTTCATTCAGTTTAAAACGAGAGAAGTAAAATGTGGAAACCAAAAATTTTGCTTGAAAAATACTACTAAAGAGGCTACTATTATCCTTGGTATTATACTACCATTTCATATCAAAAAGATTACAATTTATTGTCATTAGAGCCAACAAATGGATCTTAATCTATTTAATAGTATATATAATCATAGAAAACGAAAGTGAGGATATTATGAAAAAACCACATATAGTAATATTAGGTGCTGGTTATGGGGGAATAATGACAACAATTAAGCTTCAAAAATCATTAAATATGAATGAAGCAGAGATTACGTTAGTTAATAAAAATGACTACCATTACCAAACAACCTGGCTCCATGAAAATGCCGCAGGTACATTGCATCATGATCGAACCAGGATCCCTATAAGAAATATCATTAATCAGGAAAAAGTTAACTTTATTCAAGATAAAGTTATATTGATTAAACCGGAAGAAAAGAAAGTCAAACTTAGTGAAGTTGAGTTAAGTTACGATATATTAGTTATAGGTCTTGGATTCGAAGCAGCTACTTTTGGGATTACTGGGCTTGCAGAAAACGCTTTTTCCATAGGTAATATTAAAAATGCCAGACTGTTAAGGGAACATATTGAGTACAATTTTGCAAAATATAGCGAGCAGCAAGAAAAGGATCCTGCATTATTACATATTGTTATTGGCGGCGGAGGATTTACAGGAATTGAATTCCTTGGAGAGATTGCCAACAGAATACCAGAACTTTGTAAAGAATATGATATAGATAAAAACTTGGTTAGAATCATTAATATTGAAGGATCATCAACTGTTCTTCCAGGGTTTGATCCACAACTATCTGAATATGCTATGAACTCTTTAGAAGCCAGAGGGGTAGAGTTCATAACAGGAGCATTGGTCAAAGAATGCCATCTAGATAAGGTAATTATTGAAAAAAACAATAAAACAATCCATGTACCAACTGCCACAACTATTTGGGCTGCTGGTGTCCGGGCGAATTCAATTGTTGGAAAATCAGGATTTACTACTAACAAGGGTAAAATAGAAGTGCTTAGTGATATGCGTACTCCCGATTACAAGGATGTATTTGTAATTGGGGATTGCGCACTGATTATAAACCCAGAAAACGGCGAATCGTATCCACCTACAGCACAAATTGCTATTCAGCAATCAGATATTGTGGCACACAATATTAAGGCATTACTAAGACGTGAGGACTTAGAGTCTTTTGAGCCAAGTATACTTGGAACAGTTGCTTCATTAGGACAAAATGATGCGGTAGGAATTTTAAATAATAAATATAAGTTTTATGGTTGGAAAGCTACTGTACTTAAAAAGATTATAGATAACCGCTATTTATTAAAGTTGGGCGGTTTTAGTTTGTTGATAAAGAAAGGGAAGTTTAACTTCTTTTATTAAGAAGTAAGCAAAGACAGACAACAGTCTTTGCTTTTTTATGTATTTCATATAAAATGTAGTTGGATAAAGAACTTGGAAGTGAAGGGAGATACCGTTTTGATTCAGTTGGTAGTGTCGGTATTATTATACTTTGTAATATTTTTTGGAATTGCCTTTATTTTAAATATGTTGCTCCGAAAAACATGGTTAATGGCTTTTATCTATCCAATTATTGTAGTTATGATCGTGGATGATATAAGTACAGCAGAATATATTAAACATCCTGGAGAAGCTTTTTCAGAAGCGGCAACAAGATTAATGAACGTTACACCTGTGGATATCGTTATATTATCAGCAGGTTTTGCAGGTACAATTGTTTCAGGAATTGTCATTAAAGTTTTAAGAAAAAGCGGATACCAAATGTTTTAAATTTAGCATATGGTTTTCAGCCTGTAATTTATACTTTTTTCAAAAAGATCCCATTGGAGATTGGTTTCCAGTGGGATCTTTTTAGGTTTATATAGAAAAAAAATCTAGTGATATACAAAGAATTTTGAATAATGTTGTATATTTTTTAATTAATTGGTAATGCTTAGTTGGTAGAAAAGATTACTTGTCATTATGTGCAGCTGTCAGCTTCCTTATCTGCAGACTATTAAGATATAAAGCTATATCACGGATGATAAATTAGGTTTACTACCAGAGAGGTGTTATTAATGAAAGTAAAAAAAATGATGAGAAGAGCGAGCATGATAACGTTGGTACTTATTGCATTTTTTGTTACAGTTACTACAATCTCAAATGTAAGTTTATCAGATATAGAGAAATGGGTTGAAAAAACTTCCTTGTTTACCGCAGCTAAAGCTGGTTCACCTGCAAGCTACAAACAAATTGCTCTTCAAGAGAAAAAATTAAATTATATTCAACAAGACAAACGATATATCTCAAGTGAACAAATCAGTGGGCCATCTTCAATTGAGGAAGCAGTAGACTTTTCAAAATACCCGATGGCAACTGTAGTAGCAACAGGCTATACAGCAGGAGTGGAATCAACTGGAAAAACACCAGACCACCCGGAATACGGCATAACCTTTTCAGGCGTTCAAGTAAAAAGAGACTTATACTCTACGATCGCAGCGGATTTAAATGTATATCCAATTGGGACAGTTATGTATATACCTGGATATGGCTATGGGGTAGTAGCTGATAAAGGAAGCGCTATTAATGGGAATAAAATAGATTTATTTTATGATTCTGTTGAAGACGTATATTCTCAGTGGGGAAAGAAAAAGCTGGATGTATACATTTTGGAAGAAGGCGATGGTTCACTAACTGAAGAAACATTAAACAAATTAAATGAAAATGAAGCATTACAAGTGTTTAGACAACAGTTTATTCAAGAGTAAATGATTTTAAAAGCCTAAAACCATATTATATTAATAATTAAAAAATCCGAACTGATTCATTTTCTAATGAATTTCCGTTCGGATTTTTTATGGAAATGGTGCGATCTATACCGAAAAATTCGGTTTAAAATAATCTTCTTTAGTTTGATATCGAGATTATGCTAATAAAGTTGATATAGTAAAAAGCTATTGCCACGCCAGAGAGGCCACCAAAAAAAACCTCAATCGGTTGATGTCCTAATAATTCTTTTAATTCCTGCCTTTTTTCATATTCCTTCTTACGATTCCAATCCTTGGCTCCATCTACAAATAATTGAAAGTCCTTAATCAATTGGTTTAATACGATAGCCTGTTCTCCAGCTTGTCTACGCACACCTGAAGCATCAAACATAATAATAATACTAAAAACGCATGAAACAGCAAACATGGTTGAAGAAACGCCCTCCATAATTCCCACGCTTGTTGTTAAAGCAGCAACCGCAGCTGAATGGCTGCTCGGCATACCTCCAGTACTAAAGGCAAGACCAGGGCGAAATTCTTTTGTAACAACAAGTTTAATTGGAATTTTTACAACCTGTGCAAAGATAATAGCAGTTAATGCTGATAAGAGAGGGAAATTCATCAATACATCCATATTTGAGCATCCTTCCTTCCTAAAGGATTGTAGTTAGTTAATATTAACATAAGAAAAGGTATATCGTATAACAATTATGCAACTTTTGAGGAACCAATAGCCATTTGGCATAATGAGTTATAATATATATGATGTGTTTAAGTAATGATTCGCAAAATAGATGAACTGCGAACTAACTTGTGTGTTTGCAAATAACCGTTTAGAAAATAACGTATAGTGAACAAACTATAGCTAGTTTGCGAATGTTTCCGGCGGATTATCTTGATCTCCTGCCGATTAATTCACTCTCCGGCGGATTATTTCGCTCTGCAGCCGACTAATTTGTTCTCCAGCGGATTATTTCGCTCTGCAGCCGATTAAATTGTTCTCCGGCGTATTATGTCGCTCTGCAGCTGATTAAATTGTTCTCCGGCGTATTATGTCGCTCTCATGCTGATTAATTCACTCTCCGGCAGATTATCTCGTTCTGCTGCCGATTAACTCATTCTTCGGAGGATTGCTTCTCTCTGCAGCTGATAGTCCACACTACTTCGCATTTCCTCCTACTATGAATGTACGAAATAATATTTGTACCTCAACATTTTCAATAGAAGCAAAAAGGAACAGCCTATTTCTGGCTGTTCCTTTGGAATAACTACTATTTTATTGCAGCTTCTAATGCAATTTCCATCATTTCATTAAAAGTTGTTTGACGTTCTTCGGCTGTTGTTTCTTCACCTGTTAAGATATGGTCAGAAACAGTAAGCACGGAAAGAGCTTGGCGATCATACTTCGCTGCTAGCGTATATAAGGCTGTTGTTTCCATTTCAACAGCAAGTACTTTATAACTAGCCAATAATTCATTTATTTCCTTACCATTATCACGGTAAAACGTATCGCTTGTAAATACGTTACCTACACGTAAATTCATCCCTTTTTCCTGACCAACATCATATGCTTTTTTCAGAAGGTCAAAATCTGCAAGGGGAGCATAATCAATGTGATCGAAAACCATCTTGTTCACTTGAGAATCGGAAGTAGACCCTTGCGCCAAGATAACATCTCTAACTTTTACGTCCTTCTGAATAGCACCACAAGTTCCTACACGAATTAACTTTTTAACATCATAACTTTGAATTAACTCGTTTACATAAATGGATATGGATGGAACTCCCATTCCTGTTCCTTGAACGGATACCCGCTCTCCTTTGTATGTCCCTGTAAATCCGTACATTCCTCGCACGTCATTATATTTTGTTACATCTTCAAGAAAAGTATCAGCTATATACTTAGCCCTTAATGGATCACCAGGCAATAATATCTTGTCAGCTATTTCGCCCTTTTTTGCTCCAATATGTACACTCATATTATATTCCTCCTTATAAACTATCGCTACATTAAAATTATCACAATGCCTGGCGAAAGACAATTATTGTGAGTTTAGTCAAACGTCCATGTGTTTTCATTTCAAAATCACTATCATATAGTATATAATATAATTGGTTAAACTAATCAAATACACTAAATTGTACTAAGATAATTGGTACATAGTTAATAAACTGGAAGGATGATAAAGTATGAAAGAGCAAACTTTTACAATTACAGCGGAAACAGGTGTCCATGCCCGTCCGGCTACTTTACTAGTTAATAAAGCTGGTCAATTTGAGTCTGAAGTGGAAGCAACCTACAATGATAAAACAGTAAACCTTAAATCCATTATGGGTGTAATGTCCTTAGGAATTCCAAAAGGGGCAGAAGTTAAAATTACAGTAAATGGCAGTGACGAAGAAGAAGCATTAAATGGTGTTGCTGAAGTAATAAAAGAACATTTAGGCGAATAGTAGTAACTAAAAGCTAGAGGGGGCCTCTAGCTTTTAAATTTTTTATATGATAATACAAAGAGCTGAGCTACTTTAAATTTATTTTTTGAACAAAAACTTATGAGCATTTAATTAATAATATTTATCCTTATAATATTTGTTTTCTAATTCTGTTAACGTACGGTAAGCTTTGTTATTGAAATCATTATCCTTACTGCATAACTTTTCTTTATATACATTCACAGCATCGCGTAACGATTCATTGTATTCAGGAATAATATCATTGTAAGGATGAACAGCTAGTTTTTTTACATTCATTTTTTCATGAGGGGCTAACGCTTTCCGTTCATGAAAAAATACTCCTTCAACTTCGCCGGGATGGTGAATATCTCCTTGCAAGGGATGCTTGAGCACTGCGTGTACCTCGATAAGGTAGCGATTGCCCCTGTCTTCTTTGACCGTTCCTATGTATGTTCCAGAATTATAATGTGCTTTTACATTGGCTCCTATTTCAACTTCCGCCATCGTAAAACCTCCTTTTATTCTATTTTGCCAAAAATGTCACAGATTAGCGAATATTTAGCTATGTCTGTATCGAATAAAATTATGATTTGTTATACTGTGATTAAAGGACGTGAAATTAATGATGCCATTTCTTTATTTTCCAGAAGATAAGTCAGAATATATTCCAGCAATTATTTCTTTAACCATCTTCATGATTGCTGCTGGAGTTGTTATGTACTTAATCTATAAAAAGTCAAAAAAAGATGAAAAATCATTTAATGAAAGATACAATGATCAACTAAATAATAATTCAGATCAAGAAAAAAACCCCCTTTAAAATGGGGGTTTTATTTGCTGTATAATGATTAGGTAAGTCCGATTCGCTAAAGAAGTTTTTCAATAAAGTTATTGCTGCTTGACGAACAAAACGATGTGAATGGTTAGTAAGTTATTATCTGGTTTTTGTACGTTTATCCTTTTGTAAGTTGTAAATACTAACAGAAAGTAGTTAAAAGGGGTTCATTTTATGAGACTTTTTATCATAGTATTTATTTTACTCTTGGTTTCCTGCCAAAGTAATCCAGACAAAACAAGAGAAGTAGAAATGTATAATGCTGATGGCGATTTAGTCGGTAATGCAAAGATAAGCGAAAAACCGGATGGAGTAAGTATTAAATTAAAGTTAGAAGGTTTATCTCCAGGATTGCATGGTATCCATGTACACGAATATCCTTCTTGCAAGGGGCCTGATTTCAAGAGTGCAGGTAGTCACTTTAATCCTGAAGGAAAAGAGCATGGTTTAATGCATCCAAAAGGAGCTCATTTAGGTGATTTACCAAACATTGAGGCGGATGCAGGAGGGCTAGTTGATGCTGAATTGATGCTGGCTGGCGCTACTTTATCTGAAGGAAAGAAATCGATATTGACTGGTGAGGGTACTTCACTTGTGGTAGACGAAGGTAAAGATGACGGGGTAAGTCAACCTGCTGGTAATACAGGTGCGAGAATTATCTGTGGGGAAATTAAAACGGATCCGGGTTCCGAAGATAATTCTGGGTCACCAACTGACCCCACTCAGTTTAATGAGAAACAAGAAGAATAATTTATAGCCACCAAGGACATATCCATGGTGGCTAAGATTAGTTTGCTTCTATTGCCTTAACTAAACGGTTAACTCCTTCTTCTAATGTAGCTTTAGGGCAGGCGATGTTCATTCGCATAAATTGATTTCCTTCTACTCCATAAGAAGCCCCTGGATTTAGTCCCACTTTTGCTTTCTTGATCATAAATTCCTTTAATTCTTCTGGGTTCATGTTTAGATTACTGCAATCAATCCACAGTAGATAAGTACCTTCTGTTTGAACTACTTTTAGTCCAGTACTATGTTTCTCGAACATTTCAACGACGTAGTTTCTATTCCTTTCTAAAATCTCCAGTAATTCATCCAGCCATTGCTCTCCATGAAGATATGCTGTTTCCAATGCTACATTTCCCATTGTGTTTAACATGCCTAGTCCTTGGCTGCTAAAACAGGCATCTATTTTCTCGCGCATTTCTTTATTTGCAGTAACAATATATGAAGCTTGTAAACCTGCTAAGTTGAATGTTTTACTTGGTGCCATACAAGTAATGGTCATGTCTGCTATCTCTTCTGATATGGATGCAAATGGGATATGCTTATTATCGGATAAAGTTAAATCTCCGTGTATCTCGTCAGCAATACAGATAACCTCATGTTTAATACAAAGATCAGCAATACGTTCAAGTTCCTCACGCGCCCAAACTCTACCCACTGGATTATGTGGAGAACAAAGAATGAGTGCTTTTGCTCCTTGCTTCATTTTTTCTTCCAGGTCTTCAAAGTCAATAGTGTAATAATTATTTTTATAACGAAGTGGGTTCTTGACTAGCTGTCTGTCATGACTGTTAATAACATTGAAAAAAGGCGTGTATACAGGTGTTTGAATAATCACCTTGTCTCCTGGGTTTGTAAGAGCCTGTATTGCCATATGTAAGCTTGTTACCACCCCTGGACTAAAGGATAGCCACTCATCATTGATTTTCCAATTATGGCGTTTATCTAACCAATTTACAATAGAGTCCTTCACATCTTGATCAACTGCTGTGTAACCGAAAACTCCGTGCTCCGTTCTGCTCACTAGCGCATCCAATACTTGCTGTGGAGCTTTAAAATCCATATCTGCTACCCACATTGGTAGAACTTCATCTGTGCTAAATACTGCCTTTCGCATATCCCATTTTACTGACCGTGTATGCAGTCTGTCCTGAATTGTATCAAATAAACTCATAATTTCACCTCATAGTACTTTATTTTATTCTATTATAACAAAGATTATCTTTATCGAGTGATTGTAGAACTTGTCTCGTAATTTTATTTCGGTTCTATAGCAAATGTTGGGGTACAAACGTATTTTGTTCATTCATAGTAGGAGTAAAATGCGACGTAAATTTATTGATGAAAAACTCAGTGAAATATTTGAGGAGAAGTGCCCCATTGATTTT
>NZ_BAZS01000014.1 GCF_001310895.1 Virgibacillus halodenitrificans JCM 12304
GGGCACGATATAGCGGTCTTAATGTTTCTCACCTTCGCCATGTCGGACATTACTGCTCGATTTAACGCTCGTAATGTCTATCATCCACGTAAAACTGAAGCAAGAGTTATATCAAGAAATAGTGCTGGATACGAATAAGTTTAAATAGTAAGAGACAGAAGGGAACTATGCGCCAGTCTGTCTCTTAGTTAGTTTCACTGCTTTTACATATACTTTTACTTCAAAGTTTAACTAATTTACAAGAATTTATCCTCTTACTCATTGGATTTCAATCAAGCTCAGTTCTCATCCACTGCTGAGACCAGCTTTCAATGGAATGCAAAATAGGTTCCATGGACTGCCCTTTTTCTGTTAACGAATATTCAATAACTACAGGCGTGGCAGGAATAACCTCACGTATAACAATTCCTTGCTGCTCTAATTCTTTTAATCGTTCGGATAAGACTTTTCCACTTATCCCTATTGCTGATTGAATTTCATTAAATCGTTGCGTTCCCAATAATAGTTGGTAAATAACAAGAGCTGTCCATCTCCGACTAAGTAAAGAGATAGCTTTTTCAAATTTCGGGCAAATAGCTTGTTGTTTCATTAAATATTTACACCTCTCTTACTAGTATTGTACCATATACCAATATCTAAAATAAAACAAGTAACTTGACAAAACTAGATAATAAAAATAAACTTAGTTACATAAAGTAAGTAAAATTTAAATAGTAAGCACTGTATATCGATAAATATATTATTTTAACGAGGGGGATATAGGATGAACTTTCATACGAAACCAATTCAATTTGTAGGACATGTGAAAATTAAAGTGGAAAAACTAGAACGCGCTATAAATTTCTACAAGGACGTACTTGGGTTCGGCATATTAGAAAAAACGAAAAGAGAAGTAAAGCTTACCACAGATGGTAAAACCAGTATTTTATCACTTGTACAGCCAGAAGATATTATACCAAAACAAGGAAGAACAACTGGTTTGTATCATTTCGCTATTCTTTTACCAACAAAAGCAGATTTGGCCAATATAGTAGTTCATTTGACCGAAAACAATATTCGCTTTGGGGCTTCAGATCACCTTGTAAGTGAAGCTATCTATCTACATGATCCAGATGGAAACGAGATTGAAATTTATATTGACCGTAGCCCTTCTGAATGGAGATGGGAGCAGGGCGAAGTAGCGATGGCAGTTGATCCGTTAAACTTTGAACAACTGCTAACACATGTGACATCAGAAAAATGGAAAGCAATGCCTAAAGAAACAGTAATGGGGCATATTCATTTGCATGTTTCTGAACTCAAAAAGACCGAAGCCTTTTATGTCAATGGTCTTGGTTTTGAGGTAGTAAACCGATTTGGTAGACAAGCATTATTTCTTTCATCGGGGAAGTACCATCATCATATTGGTGTCAATACTTGGAATGGAGAAGGTGCACCCCCTCCTTCAACCAATAGTGTTGGTCTGGAGCACTTCACGCTTGTTTTTGGGAGTGATGAAGAGCTTATGAAAGTAGTGACGAATATAAAAGAACTAGGTGCTGATGTCACTGAAGTAAATGGTACGTATATCACTTTTGATCCATCCGGAATTAAAATCGTTTTATCCATCTAATGGGGGAAGCGAAAGTGAAAAATAGGGAGAACCAAAAATAGTTATCAGATCTCATATCTGATAACTATTTTTATTCTTAGAATACAAGAAAATTTTAGAACGAATGGATAACTTATATTACTGGATTAGCAATTACCAGTTTCTGAAGGAGAGGAAGGCCTAGCCTTATAAATAGAAGTTATTCCCCTCACAAGGTCTTCAGCAAGGCAAATGTTCGTACTAGTAGTTCAGAAAGAAGCAAAGTTCATTTGACAGTCAAATTAGAAACTAAATTTTCTCTTCTTTAATCAGGTTAACTAATTCTTCCATCCAATGAAGGGTGTGTTCTGTTCTTGTTGAAAAGTAGTCGCGGACGAAGTGAATAATGGTTTCATTATTGTGATCCCCTTTTACCCGCTTGCCGAAGTCTTTTGTTTTTTCCCAATCTGCGTGAATACCATCTATTTTTCTTTCCAGTATCTCTACAATTTTACTGCGGTCTACATACTTAATATTCTCTAAACCAGGTAAGAAATCACGGATGGAATCCCCTTTTTCAAATAGCTTATATATTTTTTGGGGGAATTCCTTGCGTCCTTTATCCGTGATAGCAAAAACCTGCTTATCTGGACGATGCTCTTCTTTAATAACTTCTACCACTTCAATATAACCATGCTTTGTTAGTGATTCAAAATGATAATACAATTTACTCTCTGTCAATCTGGTCAGTTTATCTAAGGGAATAAACTCGGAAAGCTCTTTTTTTACTTTATAAGGGTAGTTGTTGCCTTCCATTAATTTGCTCAATATAAAAACTTGGATAGACATGTCCACTTCTCCTTCACGATGGAAGCTATTCTTAGCAATTTAGACGGTTACTTCTCTGATGGTTGGCGCCTTTTTCGCTTTTGAGGCAGTTTCTACTACTTCTTCAGCGACTGGTTTGTGAACAAACGCAACGAGCACAATATTAATTATCAGCGCAGCGGCTCCAACGGCTAGTAAAGACCAAATGAACGGACTTGCACTGATGCTGCCATACAGATTTGCGAAATAGGCCTGTACCGAATAATACATTGGCGAAATGTAGCTTGCCCACTCGTACGGCAAATGCATCATTTCTCGAGGGATAACCGAACCGTTTGCTAATGTTTGTATGAAAAGAATTGGCAGATTTACGATCATACCAAAGTCTCCTAATAAAAACATAAAGATTGCCGTGAAATTAAAGAATACCATATAGTTTATAATTTGTTGACCCATTAGATTGAAAAGAGCATTAGTACCTGGATCATTAACCAAAAATGCGATACCAGCAGCAAGGGCGGAAGAAACGACTGCAATGAGTAATGCAGTTAATTGAATATACGTAAATAATCGCCTTCTGCTTGCTTTATTTCGGTTTGCTTTAAAGGCACCGACCAACTGCATCGCACCAATCATTGCACCAACATAACCAGCCATACTTAAGAACATTGGCAGCATGTTATTATTCATGCCCTCTGGCATTTCATTAATAGCTACTACATTTCCGACATAGGCTGTATCTATTTTCTTAGCTAATGCTGCAGCTTGCTCCTCAGGTACATGGACATCCATTAACACTCCTTGTGCTGTTTGCTGTGAAAACTGGCTGCTTAGCTGATCATTAATTTGTTTAACAACTGAATTCATCGTGGAGGAGACCGTCGTTGCGCCTGCTTCGTTCATTGTAAAATCAATACTTGAGGAAACTTCTCCTTTTTGCATATCTGCAGAGAACGTCTCAGGAATGTGTACAACGAGCGCCAAATCATTTTTCTCTAACTCTTTTAAGGCTTGTTTATTAGTTACATTTGTTTCAATTTCTTTAAAAGGTAAGCTTTCTTCCAATTGATCAGCAATCTTTGCACCATATTCGCCTGCATCATCATTAATGATAGCAATTGGTAATTTATCAATGTTACCAGGGATTGCTGTATAACCAGGTAAGAAAATTCCCAGCATAGCAACCGCATAGAATACCCCCATAAAGATTGCGCCAATAGGACCCTTTTGTTTTAAAAACTGCGTGAATTTCATTCATTATTTCCTTTCTATAGTGAAAATGCGTTTAATTAGAGTGCTTTTTATAAAGTACTCTAATTAGAGTATGATATGATTATATGTTAATTATTTCACAAAGTCAATGATTTGGTTTTTAGTATGAGGGAGATTTTATTAGAAAGTATCTGTAAGCAGTAAAGGATAGTCACTTCGAAGTTTGTATTTATAGACAAAAATAATAGAAATTGGATAGAATAACTTATTGGCGTAAAATTAACCTACCATTAAGAACAGGAAACTAAACATGTTTGTTTTGAAACATATATAGCAGGGGGTGACAGAAACCTAAAAAGTTTGGTATAACTATAAGAGGCAAAGCTAACTTTGCTTTTTATTTTTGGCATGAGGGTGACCTTATTGTCTGTTAGGAAAGGAATTTTGAAAATGGAAGATAATTTTTGGCACGACTTACCTCGGCCGTTTTTTATATTGGCACCAATGGAAGATGTTACACACGTGGTTTTTCGCCATGTCGTGAGTGAAGCAGCGAGACCGGACGTATTCTTCACTGAATTTACAAACACAGAAAGCTTTTGTCATCCGGAAGGTATCTCTAGTGTTCGTGGTCGTCTCACATATACAGAAGACGAGCAGCCGATGGTCGCACATATTTGGGGAGACAAGCCTGAAAATTTCCGAGAGATGAGTATTGGAATGGCGGAACAAGGCTTTAAAGGAATTGACATTAATATGGGCTGCCCCGTACACAATGTCGCAGCAAAAGGGAAGGGAAGCGGACTGATCCGTAGACCAGATGTAGCTGCAGATATTATCCAGGCAGCTAAAGCAGGGGGGCTCCCTGTAAGTGTGAAGACAAGACTTGGATACACCAATGTGGATGAGTGGCATGAATGGTTGAAACACTTATTGGAACAGGATATCGTCAACCTTTCCATTCACCTGCGCACAAAGAAAGAAATGAGCGATGTTGACGCACATTGGGAGCTCATTCCCGAAATAAAAAAGCTTCGTGATGAAATCGCACCACATACGTTGTTAACGATCAATGGAGATATCCCTGATCGACAGAAGGGCTTGGAGCTCGTGGATAAATATGGAGTCGATGGAGTCATGATTGGACGAGGGATCTTCCATAATCCATATGCATTTGAAATGGAGAAGAAAGAGCATACCAGTGAGGAGTTACTTGAGCTTTTGCGATTGCACCTTGATCTCCATGATAAATATGCCAAATTGGAGCCGCGTCCGTTCAAACCTTTACGACGCTTCTTTAAAATCTATGTTCGTGGTTTTCGCGGAGCAAGTGAGCTTCGAAACCAGCTAATGAGCACGGAGACCACAGACGAAGTACGTGAATTGCTCGATAGTTTTGAGTAGGGGTTGGATGAATTAAAAGCTGAAAATCTAAAGGGGCACCAGGTATTTAGTACCTGGTATTTTAATTTGCTTACCAAAGAAACGAAGGCTCCAATACTTATGCTACAATTTAAATATCCATTAAAATATACATTTGTTCTTAACTCCACTTGTAAAATTAAAACAATTCAATGAGGTAGTTTTAATTAATGACATTGAGTAAAGAAAAAAGTGACATGAAAGCACATATATCTTCATGTCACTTTTTTACACTCATGAATTATTATTTATTTGCGATATCTGCTTTCTTGCCAAATATTCATTGGCGCCTTCCAATATCTTATGCTCATCTACAGAATCTCCTGCATAGTTTTCCGCACTGTCAAAAGGCTTGTTTGTTTGAAGACCGGTACTTGCACTTATTTCTCCATCCTCTGGAGTGGAGATGTCAACCTTCTTTTTGGTTTTGTCCGTCATATTACGTCACCTCAAGGCTAGGTTTTGCATAAATGCTTTTGGTTATTCTTATTGTAATAGAGCTGTTCGTTCTTGGAAGACCTTATACCTGTTCAAGGCTTATACTTAGTAATCACTTTGTTTCACTTCGCCCATAATACCCTCAGTTATAAAATTTGCCAATATAACCTATAAGTAATACCAATAACTAAATATTATTTAACTCATTGCAATTATTAAACTATTCTGTTTAAATGTTACTAACAATTAATTTATTTTAAAAAATCAAACTATTTGATAACTGGTAGGTACATCATTACCACTTATTTAGGGAAAAAGGTGATTTGTATTGATTGATTCAAACAACCCTATACCGCTACATGTGCAAATTAGTAATGCACTTGTTAAGCAAATCAAAGCTGGAATGTACAAAGATAAAATCCCGAGTGAACGAGAGCTTATTGAAGCATATACAGTTAGTAGAACGACGGTGCGTCAAGCCATTGCAAAGCTGGTCAATGATGGAATATTAAAAAAGGTACATGGAAAAGGAACCTTCATCAATGAAGGAAAACCGATTCAGGAATGGTTATCTAACTTAAATAGCCTTACAGAAACGATTAAAAATATGGGTATGGCCCCAAGCAGCAAATTATTAGCAGCCGAACAAATTGATGTAAAGGACCATTCCATCGATATTTTCAATATGGATCTGTACATGATTGAGCGGTTAAGATATGCAGATGGGGAGCCTCTGGCGATTGAAAAGCACTACTACCCATTGTCTGTTGGTTTAAAATTATCTTCCTATGATTTAGAAACGGAAACAATCTTTGATTTGCTCGAAAATGAAATGGGAATCACGCTTGCAGAAGCGGAACAAATTATTTCTACTGAAGATGCTGATGCAAGGGTAGCTGGATTATTAGGTATACCAAAAGGAGCTAGTGTTTTAACCGTTGAGCGAATTATTGCAGATGAACTTGGGAATCCCCTGGAATTTTATCGAGGTTATTACCGACCAGATAAATATGTATTTCGGGTAAAGTCAAAAAGAAACGGACTGAGGAGTTAGTCCTTAATTTTAAATGATAAATGTAAGCGTTAACAAAAAAGGGAGTGAAAAAGATGAATGTGATAAATAAACATGCCACGCTGGTCATATGTATCATCGCTTTTTTGTTCATTATTATAGCAGGTGATATAAAGCTTTCCAAAAGTGCGGGTGCAATCGACTCAGAGGTTATTGTATTACGTGCAGCACAATCGAAATCGAGCAACCATCCTGTGTCCCAGGGAATCGATAAATTTGCCGAGCTGGTAAAGGAAAAATCAAATGGGAAGATTATCGTGGAAACATATCATGACGGTTTGCTTGGTGACGATCGAGAGGTAATTGAGAGTGCTCAGCGTGGCAGTATTGCATTTGCAAGCTCTTCCACTCCCAATATGACTAGCTTTACAAATTATTTCACTGCATGGGATTTACCATATATTTTTGAAAACAAAGAAGAAGTGTATACGGCTATCGATGGGAAGCCAGGTGATATCATTCGCAAGGAAATGGAAAAGTCCGGCTTCAAGGTGGTTTTCTTTCCAGACTATGGTTTTAGACAAATTGTTAATAATGAAAAACCGATTGAAAAACCTGAAGATCTTAAAGGGATGAAGATAAGAACAACCAATTCGAAGATTGAGCAGGCGGATTTTGAAGTGTTTGGAGCGAGCCCGACACCGGTTGCGTGGTCTGAAGTGTTTACTGCATTACAGCAAGGAACCGTGGAAGGGGAAGGTAATAGTTATTCTCTCCTATGGGATACGAAGCATCAAGAAGTATTAAGCTATGCAACAGAGGTCAATTATAACTATAGCTCTGACATGGTCGTTATGAATAAATCTATGTTTGACGGGATGACGGAAGATCAGCAAAGCACCATTATGGCTGCTGGCCAGGAAGCAATGGAGTGGCAAAGAAATCGGGCAAATGAGCGTGAAGCGGAAGCAAAACAGCAATTTATTGATTACGGAATTGAGATTTATGAGCCTGCACCAGAAGAAATGAAGAAATGGAAGCAAGCAGTAAAGCCGGTTTGGGATGAGTTTGTTCGACCAGGCATGGCTGATCCGGAGTATGTGGAGATTATCTTGGAGGAACTTGGTAAAACACGTGAAGGCATTTTTGGTGACTAACTTACTAATGGAGGGAAAAAGATGGAACATGGATCAGCTACGGTGGACAAAGTAAAAGACCAGGGTAATCCGATACAACCGATAAGCAATTTCAGAAAGTTTATTGGAATTCTTGATCGTCGATTTGAAGAGGTTTTAATTGTTGCTGGGTTTCTCACGTTCATTATTCTTATTAATCTGCAAGTTATTAACCGTTATGCCCTGCCATTTATCGATATCGCTAATATTACGACATGGACAGAGGAAATTTCTAGATACATATTTATTTTTGTATCTTTCTTGGGAGCAAGTCTCGCAATTAGAAAAGGTGAATCTATTGAAGTGAACGTGGTAATGAATCGATTCCCGGATCACGTTCAACGGGCAGTTAAGGTTGCGAACAGCCTATTCATGCTTTATTTCAGTTATATTATGCTGAAATATGGTGCCGAGCTTATTACATTTCAACTAAGTACACATCAATCAACACCAGCATTATCCATCCCAATGGCTATTCCGTACAGTGCGGTACCTATTGGTTTTGGCCTGATGATTATTCGGCTTATACAAAAATTCTACATGGATACAAAGGACATGGAAATGAAGGAAGGCTTGCTTGCTACTGCAATTGCGCTTGCGGTCATTCTTCCAATCGGAGTTGTTGGGCAAGGCTCGATTACATTATTTCTCTTCGGTTATTTTGTTCTCTTTATTTTAATTGGCATGCCAATTGCTTTTTCATTAGGTATAAGCACCTTGGCTACTGTTTTTGCAACAGATGCGATTCCAATTGATTTTTTCCCACAGACGGCTTTTACGAGTATAGATAACTTTCCAATTATGGCGATTCCGTTTTTTATCGCTGCAGGGATCATCATGGGTGGAGGGAAAATTATTAAAAAACTGCTCCATCTGTCTGATGAGCTGCTCGGCTTTTTGCCAGGTGGATTGGCATTGGTTGCCATTGTGACGAGTATGTTTTTCTCAGCGATTAGCGGGTCAGGTCCTGCAACAGTAGCTGCGATTGGGACAATCCTCATTCCGGCAATGGTAAAGCAAGGCTATAATGCTGGCTTTGCTACAGCAGTAATCGCAACGGCCGGATCGATCGGGGTCATTATTCCCCCATCCAATCCAATGGTTATTTATGGTGTTGTGGGTCAGCAATCCATATCCAAATTATTTATTGCGGGTATCTTGCCCGGCGTATTGACAGGTCTTGTATTGATTGTAGTTGCTTATGTTATTTCTAAAAAGAATGGGTGGCAAGGAGAGAAGACCTCCTTCAACATGAAAAGCATGGTCAAAGCGGCCTGGGATGCGAAACTGGCATTATTGGTTCCGATTATCATCCTTGGTGGAATCTATGGTGGCTATATGACGCCAACCGAAGCAGCAGCCGTTGCTGCAGCTTATGGCTTGATCATTGGATTATTTGTATATAAAGATCTTAATTTTAAAGGTATTTACCGAAGTCTATCAAAAGCTGGGGTGACCTCTTCCATTATTATATTGTTAATCGTGATGGCGAGTATCTTTGGCAGACTGATTACCTTGGAAAGAATTGCGGAGACAGTAGCTAGCTTTGTTTTATCTATCAGTGAAAACAAATTTATCATTCTATTGCTTCTGAATGTTTTATTACTATTAGTAGGGCTTGTCATGGAGGCGCTTGCAGCAATTGTTATTTTAACACCTATTCTCCTGCCAATGGCGATCGAGCTAGGTGTGGATCCAATTCACTTTGGATTAATTATGATCTTCAACCTTGCAATTGGCTTTATTACCCCACCAGTTGGTGTGAATCTATTCGTCGCAGCCAGTGCAGCCAAATTAAAAATTGAAGATGTCATTAAGGGCAATAAAATTTTATTGCTGGCGATGCTCGCTGTACTTGGACTGGTAACCTATATTCCGCAAATTAGTATGTGGCTCGTAGGGTTCATGAAATAAAAGGATAGCACTTGAAAGGGGTGATTTGCAGAGCAATTTTATGATGGAAAAATGAAGGAGGGGAAAGGATGAGCAGTACGTACTTACCAAGACATATTGAATTAGGTGCAGGAAGTTTGAATAAATTAGGCGATATTGCGAAGGAACAAGGAATTCAGCATGTTATCGTCATTATCGACAGCTTCCTGACCACCCCGGAAATAGCACTTGATGAAAGACTAAAAGGTATATTGATGCAAAAGAACATAGAAGTAACATATTTCTCTGATTATCGGGGAGAGCCGACGACAGACCATCTGGAAGGGGCGTTGACAGCTATCGAAGGAAAGTCGGTTGATGGTGTGCTTGCCATCGGCGGAGGAAGCGCTATCGATATTGCAAAGGCTGTTTCCTTATTTGCCAAAACACCAGCTATCAAATGGGAGGAGATCGCAGCTGCAGAACGATTACTTCGTTTGCCGCTTATTGCTGTGCCAACAACAGCAGGGACAGGGTCAGAGGCGACAAAAGTAATGGTAATCAAAGACAGCAAAACAGAATTTAAGATGAACCCAGGGCATAAGGATTTATTGCCAGATGTGGCTGTATTAGATCCAGAACTGACACTTAGTCTGCCAAAGCATTTCACTGCATACACCGGTATGGACGCGTTAACACACGCCATGGAGGCATATGTATCCACAAATGCTTCTGTAACAACAGACCACTATGCGCTTATAAGTATGAAAAGTATTGCAACAGCCCTGCCAAAGGTGTATGAAAATGGAAGGGATGTTGAAGCGAGAGAGGAAATGCTGCTATCCAGCTGTTATGCCGGTATTGCTTTTTCCAATGCCTCTACCAATCTGGCACATGCAGCAGGCCGACCGCTTGGCGCACGATTTCATATTCCGCACGGTTTGAGTGTTTCCTTACTTTTACCATTTGTTATGCGATTTGGGTTGGAGGTAGAACCAGCGCGTTATGCAAATGTAGCAGTTGCACTTGGTTGTGAGGATACGGGTGATGAAAAGAAACTTGCAGCATCTGCTGTGAAGCAAGTCGAAGAATGGAATGAAAAATTCGGTATATGGCAGGATGGTCTGAAATATATTGATATAGTGGACCTGAAAAATAACATTCCAATTCTAGTAAAAGATGCATTAAGTGGAAATGGCATCATGACAAACAGGAAGGTTCCTTCCGAAGAAGATGTTGCTACCATTTTTCTTGAGTTAATTGCAAAGCTGGAGGAGATCCAGGCAGCTAATCCTGCTTCAACGATTTCATAGATTAGATATTATAAGGTGTAGGTAAAAGCCACGCTCAGCAACAACATTTACGCTTTTGATTTAGTAACTGGTACGTACGTCACTACAAGTTAGGGCGTTAATATAAATTATTATACAATTGGAGGAATTTTAATGGCTAAACAACAAGCAGAAGTAAAAGGGGCAGTAAACAAAAAGGTGAAAATGACGCCAAGTGAGGCAATTGTAGAAACACTAGTGAAAGAGAATGTCAAAGAAGTATACGGTATCGTTGGTTCCGCATTTATGGATATGCTGGATCTCTTCCCAACAGCAGGCATCCGCTTTTTACCAGTCCGTCATGAACAGAGTGCAGCACATATGGCAGACGCCTATACACGTGTTTCCGGCGTGGCGGGCGTTGTTATTGGACAAAATGGACCTGGAATTACGAATATGGTGACTTCTGTTGCTGCAGCAAATCAGGCGCATACACCAATGGTTGTTATTTCTCCATCGGCAGGTACACCAACTATTGGCTGGGACGGCTTTCAGGAAGCGAACCAAGTATCTATTTTTGAAGATATTACGAAGGAAACGGTTCGAGTTACACATAAAAGTCGTGTAGCTGATTGCCTACGTACAGCGTTCCGAATAGCTTATGCCGAACGTGGTCCGGTTTTATATGATATCCCTCGTGATCTGTTTTATGGTGAGCTGGAGGATTATATCTTAGAGCCAAGCCAATACCGTACAGATAAACGAGGCAGTGGGGACCCGGCTTCCATTGAAAAAGCGGTTGAGTTATTGAAAAATGCCGAAAAACCTGTAATCATCTCTGGACGTGGGGCGGTAGATGCGGATGGGGTGGATACTGTAGCAAAAATTGCCGAGCATTTAACGGCACCCGTAGCTGTATCTTACATGCATAATGATGCATTCCCGGCAGATCACCCGTTAGCAGTAGGGCCAATTGGTTACATGGGAGCAAAGTCTGCGATGTATACATTACAGGAAGCGGATGTGGTGCTGGCGATTGGTACACGCCTATCTGTTTTCGGAACACTACCATGCTATGACATTGATTACTTCCCGAAAAATGCTAAGATCATTCAGGTGGATATTAACCCACGAAATATCGCACGGACACATCCAATTGAAGTCGGTATTATTGGCGATGCAAAAGCGACAGCAGAAAATCTATATAAAGAGCTTTCCAAGGCTATGCCGAACGGTGTTTCCAATCAGGCTTGTCTTGAAAAGGTAAGTAAGCGGAAGCAAGAATGGGATGAAGAACTGGTGGAACTGGCTATGGAAGATGGTAATCCGATCAACCCACGACGTGCATTGCTGGAACTATCCAAAGCATTGCCAGAAGGTACAATTATTTCTTCGGATATCGGAAACGTTTCTTCCACTGCAAATGCTTACCTGAAATTTAACCAGACACGACGCCATATTGCGGCATTAACCTTTGGAAACACTGGTTTTGCCTATCCGGCAGCATTAGGAGCTCAGCTGGCAGAACCAGATACACCAGTCGCAGCAATCATCGGAGACGGTGCATGGGGAATGAGTCTACATGAAGTCAGTACAGCTGTAGAGCAAAATATCCCTGTTATTGCTTGTGTGTTTAATAATAAATCATGGGCCGCAGAGAAAAAGAATCAAGTAGATTATTATGATAATCGCTTCATCGGCTCTGATATCGAAGCACCTGATTTTGCCGAAGTTGCCAAGTCAATGGGCGCACTCGGCTACACGATTGAAAAACCAGAAGATATCGGCCCGGTAGTAAAAGAAGTACTCGAACAAAAGAAACCGGCCGTGCTTAATATCTTTGTTGATGGCACACAGCTGGCACCACCATTCCGTAAAGACGCCCTGCATATGCCAACAAGACTGTTGGATAAATACAAGCACCTTGATTATGGTGTTTGGGGGAAATAAGTTTATAAGAAAATCTCCGTACCTGATGAGGTGCGGAGATTTTTTGTGATGATTGGGGGTGGCTTGGAAAGGGGGACTAGCAAAGCAGCAAGATTCGAAGTGCTAGAATTTCTACCTACTACTAATGCGTTTTTTCATAACTCTAAGTTAAAAACATCTATTCTTTATAAATAACCCTTATAAAACCTATTACAAATATTAATAATTTGAATTTTGTTAATATATTGACACAAGGGACAAGGAATGATTTAATTAAAAAAACTATCTTTTAGCTATTTCAATAGAGCTCGACTCCTTGCTATATTAGATGAAGTAGCTAACACTGCGGCACGGAAGGTTGAATTTGTTAATAAGGAGGAACTTTAAGTGATGATTTCCCAACCTAATGTGAAGTAGTTCACGAAAGATAGGGACCTGTATGAAAAAGATTTACTATAGACATGGAAGAGCAACTATACTCCTTAGAAATGAAAGCGTTAACAAATGAGGGTTGCTGTTTAAGCAAGTAATCTCAGTATACGCACGTTAAGCAGATGACTAACAATTTCTAAAAATGGGGGAGATTCTTATTAGTTTCATGATTGCTTTTGGGTTAGCAAGTATCATGCTCTGTCTAGGTATCATCATCCGCACAAAAGCTACATTTATTCGGAAAATGCTCGTACCTGCAAGTGTGATCGCAGGTATCCTCGGCTTAATTCTAATGAATACTGGCTTAATCACATCTACAGACTCCGACATGTTCGTTACAATTGTCAATTTTCTTTTTACCATCATTTTTATTTCCATCGCATTAACAAGTAGTCCTAAACAAAAAAATAAGTCAGTAGGAAAAAGCATTGCAAAAGGCTCACTTGGGTTAGGTTTTCACTGGAATTTATTATATGCACTTACACCTGCTGTTGGAGCAATTATCATCTTAGGTATCGGTGGTTTCTTTGGAATGGATCCTGTCTATGGGTTACTCATTCCATTCGCTTTTGCACAAGGCCCCGGGCAAGCTGCTACATTTGGCACCATTATGGAACAACAATATGGAATTGTGGATGCAGCAACAGTAGGAATTACCTTTGCAGCAGTCGGATTTTTATTTTGCTTCCTCGTTGGTGTGCCATTAGCCAAGTATGGAATTAAAAAGGGGCTTGCAAAGAATCTTGGCAAATCCAATATTGATGGATATGTGGAGAGAGGTTATTACGCGAAGGAAGAAAAGAGAGATTCATTAGGAAATGAAACGATGTACAGTGGGAACATGGATACGATGACATTTCACTTTGCGATTATTGGTCTCTGTTTTATGTTAGCTTTAGGTTTTGCAAAAGTAATGTCTTTCATCCCTGGGATTGGTCCCACGTTTAGTGGCATGCTATTTATTTACGGGATGCTGGCAGGTTACCTTGTTAAAATGTGTATGAAAAAGCTTGGGATTGAATACATGATTGATAATACGTTCCAGTCCAAGATTACTGGCTGGTCAACAGATTACTTAGTTGTTACGTCATTTATGGCAGTGCCTTTCAGTGTGATTGGTGCGTGGATGGTGCCAATTATTATTGAGGCGATTGTAATCACCATATTAACTGTTGTCATTTGTATTTATTTTGGCCAACGAATGGGTGGAGAGAACGACTTTGAAAGAACAGTTGGCTTGTTCGGCACCACTACCGGCACGGTTCCAAGTGGTATTGCCCTTGTTCGAATAATAGATCCTTCTTTAAGAACCACAACAGCTGTGGAATTAGGGCTGATGAATCTACCAATGGTAGCCTCCTATGTAACCGTTCTTACCATATTAGCCATTGCTTCTGGTGCTTTAGCTTTAAATATAGGCATTCTTTTACTTCTAGCACCAATACCAATCTATCTAATTGTACTAAAGGTCTCCAAAGTATGGGGAAAGAAAACATATGATTTTAAAACAAAAGACACAGAGCCTGTCGAGGGACTAAAAACAGCTGTTTCTGAATAAGGATAACAGATAAGCTTGGTCATGGAGAGTAAATGACGCGCTTGATTGAACAATATTAATGAGGAGAAGGGGAGTAGTAGTTTTATGAAGAAATTGTTTTTCGGTGGAGATATTATCACAATGGAGAAAGAAAATGACGTAGCAGAAGCTGTATTAGTGGAAAACGGGCAAATTAAAAAAGTAGGAAGCTTGGCAGAACTTCAATCTTCTATGACAGATCCAACTATTGAAAAGGTTGATCTTCAAGGAAAAACTTTATTGCCAGGATTCATCGATCCACACGGCCATCTCGCTATGATGGGGCCTGTTTCGCAAATGGCCGACTTAAGTAAATGTGAGAGCTTTGATGATATTATTTCAACGTTCAAATTATATATGGAAGAAAAAGGAGTCGAAAAGGGAGATATCGTTGTTGGCTTTAGCTATGACCATAATTTTTTAGTTGAGGAGAAACATCCAACAAAGGAGATTTTAAATCAGGTTTCCACTGAAAATCCTATCTTCGCTTTTCATGCATCCGGACATGTCGGCTGTACCAATGATGCTGGACTGCAATTAGCAGAAATTGATGAATCAACACCGGATGAGGAAGGCGGGGTAATCGGTAGAGTAGAAGGCACAAGGGAGCCAAATGGGTATTTGGAGGAAGGAAGCTTGCTGGCAATGCAACAAACATTATTCCAAGATACAAAAACGGATATCGTGGAATTAGCAACAATAGGTCAGGAAATATATACAAAAAACGGAATTACAACAGTACAGGACGGTGCGACATCGAATGATTATATTGAGATGTTCAAATACTTGGCGGAACAAGGAAATTTAAAAGTAGACGTAGTAGCATATCCGCTCGTTGTAGAAAACCCAGACGCCATGGCAAAGAACGAAAAATATGCCAAAAAGTATCATAAACGATTTAAGATAGGTGGCTACAAACTATTTTTAGATGGTTCCCCACAAGGGAAAACAGCTTGGATGACAGAACCGTATGAAGGAGAAGAAACCTACCGCGGCTATGCTTGGTATAAAGATGAACAAGTAAAAGAATATATCGCCAGAGCGATCAAAGATGATGTGCAGCTTCTGACTCACAGCAATGGAGATGCTGCGTCTGACCAGTTATTACAAAATTATGAAGCTGCATTAGAGGAATCCGATAATCCAAATAAAGCAAATCTGCGACCGGTCATGATACATTGCCAAACTGTTCGAAATGACCAGCTGGATAAGATGGCAGAATTGGCTATGATTCCATCTATATTTATCCCACATACGTATTATTGGGGAGACGTCCATCTTAAGAACTTAGGACATGAACGTGGCAGCCGGATCAGTCCAGCTAAATCAGCGTTTGACCGCGGACTGGTAGTAAACTTCCATCAGGACCCACCAGTAGTGCAACCGGATATGCTTGAAACAATATGGTGTGCAGTCAACCGAATTACTAGAAAAGGAGTGCACATCGGACCAGAGGAATGTGTCAGCGTATATGATGCGATAAGGGCAGTAACTATCAATGCAGCCTATGCTTATTTTGAGGAAGATCAAAAAGGAAGCATTAAGGAAGGAAAACTAGCAGACTTCGTTGTCCTGGACCAAAACCCATTTAAGGTCGATCCAATAAAAATAAAAGATTTACAAGTTTTAGAGACAATTAAAGAGGGGGAGAGTATCTACAGTGCTGAATCTGTGTTGAGTGAATAGAAAGGTTTTTGAGTCTGGGGATGTCCTCAGGCTTTTTGTTTTTACTGCTAGTTAAGAAATATCTATATCTAGATGTAGAGGACTCTCTAAACTTCGTAGATAAGAACCTAGAAAATTTTGTTAAGAAATACACACTTTTATAGGTAAACTTAATTTACGAAAAGGGTGTTGTTAAAACCTTCTTCTTTAATTAACTATATTTGGTAATATTTTTCGAGGTGTTGAGATTAATATAAAAGTTCAATTAGAAGATAACTAGGAGAAACACTGCTATGTAAAATAAAGCCCCGATCAAAATCCTTCGGGGCTCATTTAAATCTATTTACTAACTAAATCCAACCTCAATCTCCTCCACTGGACTGCAAGCCTGCCCTTCCATTAATAGCATCTGACATTCTTCCAAATTCATAATTACTGAAAAAGCAGTAACAGTATTCGTATAAGCAGAGGATTCATTTTCTCTATGGCGACAAATAGATTCTGGGTAATGTTTATGGTCAGCAAACCATTTCTTAATCACATCTCTGGTAATATGCTTTTTCTGACTTACATTAGCATCGATGAGCTCCTCGATTCTATCTTTTCTTCTAAATGAGTTTGCGGAATCCTCAATGCTTTCTTTCCCTATATGTTCAATCAAACTCTCTGAGCAAAAGTGATTGGTGTGAAATAAATACGCATCTGCAGTGGTGTCTTCAGCTATTCCTTTTGGTGAAATTTCCATATTAATCGCCAGGGCATCTTTTTCTCTAGTTCTACCTTGGGCAATAAGAAAATTTGCAGAGGATGCGATGGTATCATCACTAATCTTTTGATAAACTTCTTTTATGGTTGCCGAATTTAGTATTTCTCTCAATCCCACGTGCACCGGTAGCCTATTTTTACGTATATTAGCCCGTAATGCGTTTAGACAGACACCTAAACCGTTGTCATTCATACCAATCTTACCAATAATTCCACCTTCCGTAACCATTTGAATAACGGGAGCGTTCTTTTGTTCAATCTTAGTCAGAAATAAGCTTCGTGACTGTGCTTCTCTCCAATCCCACGTTTGCCCTAAATAAGCAGCAGTACCAATTGGTGGCAAAATAGCGATACTTGTACATCCATCTGTTTTATTGGTAGTTAAGGCTATCTCACTCCGAGCATTTAAAGTTAAAATATCATAAAAATCAACAGATGCCCCTTTGGCTATACCATTCATTTCCTCCAATAACGCTACATTTGTTTTCTCAATATAACTTTCATGTGTTTTTGCCAATTCAATTGCTTCTTTCCAAGTTATCTCACCTTCATGCCAAAATAGCTTCTCATAGGAATCTAAACTAAACAATACTTCTTCTTTCGCCTGTATTCCATGCTGTCTGCCAATATCTTCGGCTGAGCCTGAAAAATGCAAGGATTTCATGTGATTGCTCCTTTTAATATAGTTATGCTGTTTAGTTAAAACACTTGGTAGTACTGGTATTTTTTAATACTTCATCCATATCTATTTTAAATCCAATTCCGGGAGTTTCAGGTACTTGTAATAAACCATTTTCTACCCGAACCTCTGGCTGGATAATATCTTTATCCCAGTATCTTGAAGATGATGCTGTATCACCCGGAAGTGTGAAGTTAGTCAAAGAAGTAATGGCTATATTATGCGCTCTCCCTATCCCAGATTCCAACATGCCCCCACACCACATGGGGATATTTTCTTCGTTGCATAAGTCATGGATTTTAATTGCTTGTGTTAATCCCCCAACACGACCAATTTTTAAGTTAATAATTTTACCGCTCCCCAGTTCAATTGTCTGGCGTGCATCATTAAAGGAATGAATACTTTCATCAAGACAAATAGGAGTTTTTAATTCTCTTTGTAATTTTGCATGGTCAATCAAATCACCAGCAGTCAAAGGTTGTTCGATCATCATTAAATCAAATTGATCCATTTGTTTTAGTGTGTCAACATCTTTTAACGTATAAGCAGAATTAGCATCTACCATAAGAGGAATGTCTGGAAAATGATTGCGAACTTCTTCAATAACCTCCACATCCTTCCCGGGCTTAATTTTAATTTTAATTCTTTTGTAGCCTTCTTCTGTTTTGACTCTAATGTTATTTAAAAGATTGTCTATATTTTCTTCTATACCAAGACTAACTCCTACTTCAATTGTTGATTTTGTTCCTCCTAAGGCTTTGGAAAGTGAAATGTTTTCTGATTTGGCATAAAGATCCCAAATTGCTCCTTCCAATGCTGATTTTGCCAAATGGTTTCTCTTATATGGGCGAAAATAATCTTGTAATTGGTTGGGATGCTCTATATTCTTTTTCAATATCGACGGGATAAGAAATTTTTCGAGCATAAGCCAGCTAGATTCTGTAAATTCTTCAATATATAATGGCCTTTCAGTAGTTACACATTCTCCCCACCCAGATAGATCGCTTTCATTTTTAACCTGTACAAGGATAAACTCTCTATTCTGCTCAGTGCCAAAACTCGTGGTAAATGGATGCTTCATCTTCATTTTAATTTTATATAAGTTCACTTCTTCAATTATCATATTCACCGCTCCTTTACATTGGTCCCCAGTTGATTATTACTGCAATAGTTAGATAGATAATTCCAATGGAATACCAAATGAGTACTAATGGTATTGCAAAGCGAATCCATTTCACCCATGGAATACCGGCTATTGCAAGGTTTGCCATTAATACTCCAGATAAAGGTGTAATTATATTTGTAAATCCATCCCCCATAGAATAAGCTTGAACTGCGACTTGACGGGGGATTTCCATAATATCTGCTAAAGGTGTCATTATAGGCATAACAATTGCTGCTTGCCCACTTCCAGAGGAAACAATCAAATTAAAAATACCATTTCCGATAAAGAGTGCGATTGCACCCGCTATACTAGAAAAAGAGCCCATTACAACAGACATACCGTGAACAATCGTATCTAGCACCATACTATTTTCCAATATGACAACAATGGATCTTGCCATTCCAATGATTAATGCACCATATACAACGCCTTTACATCCTTTCATAAATTCTAAAACCATATTATTTGCACCTATTCTGGCTACAATCGCTGTTGCAATTGCTATTGCAATGAATATGGCGGCCATTTCATTAATTGACCAACCGAGCTGAAAAACTCCAAATACATATGTGCCAATTCCAAGCACGAGAACAATAAGTGTAAGAATATGAGTGCGAGTCAAGTTTGGAGATACGTTATCCATGCTTTTCTCATCATATTTTGGAAATCTGTTTTCTTTTAGAATACTTTTTTGAGGATCTTTCTTTACTTTATTTGTATACCAAACAATGTACGTGATGGAAGAAGCTAGAATTGTTACATAGATAATTAAACGGTAGGCAAGACCTGAGAATAGAGGCAGCTGAGCAATTTGTTGAGCAAAACCTGTTGTAGCTGGATCCAGAAAACCAATGGAGAAACCAGAATATGCGCCTAAATAAATGATAGCAACACCAACTATGGCATCAATTTTCATTGCTCTGGCTAAAACAATCCCAATAGGTATAAATGCAATTACTGCATTAACTATTATTCCTAAACCACCAAAAATGGAGAACAATATAGCAACCATTGTTATTAGTAACCATTCTTTATTTTTTGTTTTGTTAATAGTTTTCATAATCATTGTGTCTATAGCTCCAGTACTCTCAATAACTCCAAATGCCCCTCCAATGATTAATACTAGAAAAATAATTCCGGCTCCTCCAATCAGCCCTTCCTGGATGGCCCGAAAAACTTCTATAACAGTTGCTGGTTGTTGTTCAATTTGGGCATAGCTTCCTGGAATAACCAAAGATGCACCGCTTTCTGACGTTTCTCTTTCAAATGATCCTGCTGGAATAAAGTAAGTTAAAATAGCAGCGATCAACAATATACCAAACAAAATGACGTAAGCATCTGGTAACTCCCATTTTTTCTTCTTTTTTTGGTTATTAGATAGATTTTCTTTATTTTTCTTAGCTACTTCACTATTCATAATTTCCCTCCTCGTGGTTAATTAATAATTCTAAAAATTAAAACTTGAAGCAAATTATAATATAGTTTATACTTCAAATCAATAGCAAATAAAGTTAAAACTTCAAAAAGTGGTGAAAAGATGGAACCAAAGTTTATTCGAGAAACAAATAAACAATTCGCTTCTATGACAAAAGGATTAAAGAAAGTGGGAGATTCTTTACTTTCCGACTCTAGTCTTTTTGCTATATACCTGCTAAAAAAGTCGGTGAATTAATTGGTGTAAGTGAAACGACCATATTAAGGTTTTGTACAATGATTGGTTATGTGGGCTATAATGATTTTCAAAAAGACGTACGTAATTATATGCTTGCACCAAATAAGTGGGCAGGTGAGAAAGGAGAGAGAGATAGTACTTTTGCAGAGCGGATGCAACTAGACATAAGCAATCTTCATTATACTGTTGAAAATTTGGATAATGAATTGCTTGATAATGTGGTAGATACTTTAATTAACAGTTCTAAAATCATTGTTGCAGGATATTATCAGTCATTTTCATATGCACATTGGCTTTCGTTTAATCTTAGTTACATACTTCATGATGTTGTGTTATACAGACCAGAGAATGATGCAGGTATGTTGGATATGTTGCCAAAAGAGGCTTGTATTGTAATCTTTTCTTACTACCGTTATGCACTTGATACTATTCGATTAGCGGAAGAGGCAAAGAGTAAGTCGATAAAGGTGATTGCTATAACGGATTCACGCGTATCTCCAATCGCTGAATATGCCGATTTCCTACTACCGATAAATATCAGTAATAAAACACTTATAAATAAAGGCCCTGTAACTATGTCGTTAATAAATACGGTGATTATTGAGATAATTGAAAAGGTTAAATCGCGTGGAAAGATTAAGTCAACCTATAAATTTCTTATAAAGGATGGGGAAGATGATGAATAACACGAAGAATAAAATTGAAATGCAAATTGAAAATACGTTTGACTATTTACATAATCATGCAGAAATAAGCTGGGAAGAAGTGGAAACAACAAAATATATTGAGAAGATCTTGAAAGAAAGCGGATGTGTTGTTAAAACATTTAATGATTGTACTGGCGTTATTGGTGATCTAGGTAATTTTAATAAAGGGCTGCCAGTCGTTGCTGTGCGAGCAGATATGGATGCATTATGGCAAGAGGTAGAAGGAAAGTTTCAGGCAAACCATTCATGTGGGCATGATGCACACATGTCTATGGTGCTCGGATTGTTATGGAAGTTAAAAAAAGAAGGAAATGTTTTAGATAAAATCGCTGTTCGTTTTATTTTTCAGCCAGCCGAAGAAAAGGCTGGAGGAGCGTTGAAAATGGTAGAAAAAGGAGTGGTGGATGACGTTGATTATTTGTTTGGTGTGCACTTGAGACCTATACAGGAAGCTAAGTTAGGTCATGCCACTCCCGTAATTGTACATGGAGCTGCAAAGTCATACGAAGGGATTATTAAAGGCCATGATGCTCACGGAGCGCGTCCGCATTTGAATGAAAATGTTATCGAGGTAGGTGCTCAAATTGTTAATTTGTTAAAACAAATACACTTAGACCCTCTCGTTCCCCATTCTGTGAAAATGACTAGTTTCAAAGCTGGAGGAAAAAGTACTAATATTATTCCAGGAAGTGCTACATTCTCGCTTGATCTAAGGGCGCAAACAAATGAAGAAATGGAGAAATTAGATTCAAAAGTTAATAGCATCATGAAAACAGTTAGAGAATTATATGGAATTGATATAGAGTTAAATCGTAACAGCGGAATAGCTGCTGCAAAGTTAAATGATGAAGCAACCATGGTAATGAGTAAAGCGATAAAATGTGTACTTGGAGAAGAAGGTTTAGACAAACCATTAGTAACTCCTGGTGGAGATGATTTTCACTACTATACGATAAAAAGACCTTCCTTGAAAGCGACTATGTTAGGGCTTGGTTGTGACTTAAAACCAGGCTTACACCATCCGTATATGACATTTGATAAGAATGCTTTGATAAATGGAACGGAAATTTTATATCAAGCTGTAAAAAATGTGTATGAATTTTAATTTAAGATTTATTAGGTAACCGTCTGCTTTGGTGGATGGTTATTTAAGTTACGACATGTAGGGTTAGTCTGCTAATAAGTAGCTTTTTAATATTCCTTACTATTTTAGAGAGGGGGGCCTGTCATTCGCGAATTTAGTCGAAAAGGAAACGAGAATAATGGGAGTGTCTTACCAAGGTGAATTGGTGTGTCATGAGTCGTTAGGTCAACGGATTGTATCTCTATAAAAGCTCCTAGGCAGATTGATACAGTAACAAAGGTTGTTGCTACCTTCCCCGCTGTTTAAAGGTTTTATAGATAGAGGAGAAATAAGGCTGGATGATCCAGTAGTTTTCTTCCTACCAACCTTTTCACGAAACGAAAAAGAACATATAAACATTAGGCATTTATTAACTCATATAGCGGGGCTTGAAGCACAACGGGAATTTAATCAGGAAGGCCTAAGGACAGACCAGGTGTTGGAACAAATTTATTCAGAGTATCCGGAATATGAACCAGTACAAAATTTTATTACACTTTACAAGCTGATAGAGAAGATTGCAATTGAGCTATTTGCAGATTTTGATAACCTGGAAGTATTTTCTCCGTTGGAAATGATTGATGCTGCATTTATTCCGATTCATGAAACCGAGCGATTTGCGGCAACGGAGTATAGTGAACAGCTTCAGGATTATAAACGAGGTATTGTTCATGATGAAAATGCTGCGTCAATGGGAGGAGTGTGAGGTCATGCAGGCTTGTTTTCAACGATCAGGGACTTAACCCATTTTGCGACAATGATTGAAAATAATGGAGTATATAAGGGACAGCGTATTTTATCAGAAAGTGTAGTAAGCCTTCCGAACAGAACCATACACCATTTGGTCTGGAATATAGGGGACTTGGGTGGGTAGTGAAAAGTCCTGAGCTGTCGTCGTGTGGTGATCTCTTTTCCGCTCAAGCATTTGGCATACAGGATTTGCAGGTATAAGTATGTGGTTTGATCCTGAAGCGCAATTACATGTTATCTTATTGACCAATCGCGTACATTATGGGAGTGAACCGCATATAATCAGATTACGCGCCCGCTTGCATAATTTGATTCGAGCGAGTTTGTAAGATAATAGAAATTGATTTAGTAGGAAAACATTCTAATGTAGCTTAAAATCCTTGACTGGCATAATGCCTTTCAAGGATTTTTTGTGTTCGTCCTATCTGTTTCCAGTATAAGAAGTGTGCATTCTTCTAACTTGTCCAGTCTATCTACAAGTCATTATGGGATAAACGCTTGAAAGATAGGATCTGTTTTTAGTATTTCCAGAATTTGTTCTGTTAAAAAAGGAGAATTTGAATCCTTATTCCATAGCACGGAACTTGAACTGTACAACTCCATATTATGAAGTTTTATCGTTTTTAGTTTATTGGACTCTAATAAACCCGCCATATCTGATGGCATTAAAGAAACTCCTAAATTGTTTGCTACGAGATTTGAAATCGACAACAATGCGGAACCTGTACAAAGCTTTTTAGGAGAAAAACCAGCCGTCAAACAAGCTTTTTCTAAAAGGAATTGCAATGGATTTGTTTGTTCATCACTATAATGAATAAATGTGTCGTTTCTAGCCTCATAGAGGTCTATAGAATCCTTTTTAGCTAGTGGATGGTCTTTAGAAACGATCAATCGCAATGGATATTTTTTAAACTCAAAAAGACTTAAATTAGTAGTAAGGTATTCTTCTTTATAAATAGGTGTTCGAATAAAAGCAAGATGAAAGTTGTTTTTTTTCATTAATTCGATTGCTTTTGCTGAACTGGTTTCATGTGTATAAAGATCAACATCTGGAAAGTTTGCTGAAACTTTTATTAATAACTTTGGTATAAAAATACTTGCAGCTGATGGTACCGTAGCAATTTTAATTTGCGCTTTAGGAATCATTTTTCTAGAGCTCATAAAGTCTACTGTTTTTTCAATTTCATCGAACGAGGATGCCAGCTTATTAAAGATGTACGATCCTTCTTCTGTTAAAGTCACTTTTCGCGTTGTACGATTTAATAGTTTAAAACCTAGTTTATTCTCTAGTTCAGATATTTGTTGGCTTAATCCCGGCTGGGAAATGTGTAACGATTTTGAGGCTTCACTGAAACTCAGATATTTAGCAACTTCGATAAAATAACGTATGGTTTGTAGACTCATGGAAGGCTCCTTTTACTTATATAATATCTAGATTAATAACGAATACTTATAACATTATAAAAATTATATATTTTTATAATTGCAACGTCAATATTATAATGATTAAAACTAGAGGCCTTATACAAGTTGTGTAAGTAGGCCAAATCGTATTGTCTTAAGGAGTGCTAACGATGCAAAATAATAGGTGGTCTACATTTGAATCCTATGTTAATCATTTAATGTCGGAAAATCATGTAGCTGGTGCTGCTGTAGCTATATCGAAAAATGGAAAGGTTATCTATAAAAATGGTTTCGGATACAGAGATATAGAGAATAAAAAACCGGTTACCGTAGATACCATTTTTGGTATTGCTTCAATATCTAAGTCCTTTACCGCATTAGCAATTATGAAATTAGAATCAGAAGGAAAACTATCTGTTGATGATCCAGTAATCAACTATTTGCCAGCGTTCCAACTCAAAACAGAGGATATGTCTAAAATTAAAATCCATCATTTGTTATCTCATACAGTAGGAATGCCGCCAATTGAGCGATACCAAAATTTAAACCGCTTTCATGAGCATATCGACTATTTAGCCAAGGTGAATGATTGCCCATTAGGGAAACCGGGAGAATACTTGAGTTATTGCAATGATCTTTACTTACTACTAGGTGCAATTATTGAGAAGGTAACTGGTCGTTTGTTTAGAAAATATATGATCGAAGAAATTATCGTTCCGCTAAAAATGCACCGAACTACTTATAGTACAGAAGATATTAATAAATACGATAATGTAACAAAGCAGTATGAATATGAACCAGCTTCAAACACATTTAAATCACATTGTTTTGAAAACCTTGGTAATTATGAAACGAGTGGCGGATTGCGTTCAAGTGTGATGGATTTAATGAAATATGGAAATGTTTATGTGGACGCCTTATCTTCACAGCAAGCAAACATGGAGCACATACAATATCAAAAAATGTGGGAACCAGTTTATCAACTTAGTGAAAATGAATTCTATGGATATGGAATAAGAACAGAGCATAATTACTTTGGTCATCGATTAGTTAAGCACGGAGGTAGCTTACCAGGGGTAGCATCCTACTTTGGTTTTATACCTGAAGAAAAAATAGTGGTAGCGGTCCTAACAAATGTTTCAAAAGGCCCTAAAATAGCGATTTGGAAAGCAGCGCTACATACTGCTTTAGGCATTCCTATCGAACAGAAAAAAGAGGAAAGAAACGACTATGTGCTTTCTAATAAAGAAATGCATACATTGATAGGTACCTATGCAACAAACAAGAAAGGTAGCCGAATTGAAATTCTAGAAGAAAATGGTGTCCTCATGGCTAAAAGCAATGGTGAATTATCTGAGCTTCAAGCTATTGATAACCAAACTTTAGTTAAGAAAGATAGTGGAGAGAAAGTGAAGTTTTATATAAATAATCAAGGTATTGCTTGGGCAGCATTTAGTAGTTTAAGAATGCTTCCTCGCCGAGAGTAGGGTTGTTGGTCTGTTTAATTTGGAGGTAATATAAAAAATGAATGTTATTGATACGCACTGTGATGCGCTGGTTAAGATGCAGATTGCGAAACGAGAAAGAAACCAACTAGTAAGTTATAAGCATTCAGAGCAATTAACTACAAATTTAATGGAGTTGCAAAAGGGAAAGGTAATCGTACAGTTTTTTGCAATTTTTATTAAGCCTTATGTACCGACAGAAAGAAAATGGGAATATGCGTTGGAACAGATAGAAATTTTTCATTCAGAAATCATTGGAAAGAATCCAAGCATGAAGCACATTAAGCATTGGCAGGACATTGATAAATTAAGGGAAGGGGAAATTGGTGCCATTTTAACGTTGGAGGGTGCGGAGCCGATAGGAAATGAACTGGAAAAATTAGAGT
The DNA here is from genome assembly GCF_001310895.1 of Virgibacillus halodenitrificans JCM 12304. Classification (GTDB taxonomy): domain Bacteria; phylum Bacillota; class Bacilli; order Bacillales; family Amphibacillaceae; genus Virgibacillus_Q; species Virgibacillus_Q halodenitrificans. The sequence goes on from NZ_BAZS01000014.1 coordinate 26,559, forward strand.
ATCTGTACCGCGCTGGCATTCTATTAATTGGTTTAACATGGAATCATGCGAATCTCTGTGGCGATGGTGCTGGAGTACCTAATGCAGGCGGTTTAACTTCATTTGGTAAAGAGGTTATTAAGCATAATAATAAGCACGGTGTTTTTACAGATGTGTCCCATGCTTCCATAAATGGCTTTTGGGATACAGTGGAAATTGCGGACTACTTAATTGCCAGTCATTCTAATGTACGTAGTCTATGTGATCACCCTCGGAACCTGAATGATGATCAAATTAAAAGTATGCTAGATAATAATGGTCTGATCCATGTTGTCTACAATCCGCCTTTTATACATAAAAAGAATGTCGTCAAAATTTCGGATTTAATTAAACATATTGATTATATCTGTGCATTAGGCGGCGTTAAGAATATAGGTTTCGGTTCAGACTTTGATGGAATAAAAACGTTTGTGAGTAACTTGGAAAGAGCATCACATTACCAAAATTTAATAAATGAATTATTAAAGTATTATTCTGAAGATGAAGTAAAAGGGTTTGCATATCAAAACTTTTTACATAACCGACCACGAAACTTCCATACTACGATGAGTGATTAATTTTAAAGTAAATGAGGTGTTTGATTTGCAAAGTGAATTAACTGATTATTTAAAAATAAATGGGGTTAGTCAACTTAAAAAAGTACCAAATAGTAACAAAATAACCTATGTACATAGGAAAAGTGGCTTACCTCAATTATATGAATTTGATTTAAAAACACGTAAGGAACGTCCCTTTGTACGTACAGATGGGAGAGTATTATCAGCGCATCATTCAACTAATGGGGAATATTCGATTATCGAGGTCGACTATAAAGGAAACGAAAAAAAGCAGATATTTCTATATAAAAGAGATACGCAAAGCTTAGAAAGACTAGCATACTCTCTTGAATACTTGCATCATTTTGGCAGTTTCTCTCCAGATGGTACAAAAATAATATATACAACGTATCAGGAAAATGATGTAGATAGTAAGGTCTATCTGATTGATTTAACAACGAGGGAAAAGGAACTGATCGTTACATGGGACGGTTCATGTAACGTTGTAAAATGGTTGAAAAATGGAAAGGATATGGTGATTCAAGTACAAGAAACCAATTTGGATACGTCTTACTGGATTCTAAATATAGAAGATCTATCCAAAAGAAGACTTGGTTCTATGGATGAAGTAGCACGTTATCAATCCATTGTATTTACAAAGGAGCAGAAGGAAGGTTATTTACTTTCCGATAGTAATAGTGAATTTATGCAAGTATGTCAATTCTCGTTGAACAACCATCAAAAAATAAGCCCATGCATTACATCTATTCCATGGGATATAGAAGAGGTAAAACTATCATTGGATGAAACGAAGTTGGCGTTAAGTGTAAATGAAGGCGGGACTTCAACGATCTACATGTATCATGTTGCTGATTCCAGCCTAGAAGAAATCACGGATTTACCCATGGGCGTGAAATCCAATATAAGTTGGCTTACGAATGACTCTTTCTTATTTCTTTTAAAAGGACCACAGGTACCAGGTGAGGTGTATACCTACCATATTTCACAGTGTAATGTAAGTAGAATAACCGATGTTGGTTATTTGGATGCATCTAAGGTAAGGAGATATAACCCAACGATGTATACGTTTCCGTCCTTTGATGGGGTGGAAGTTCCCTATTTTTATTATGCAAAGCATGCCAATCCAACAAGTGCGTTAATTTATGTCCATGGTGGACCTGAGAATTTATCCAGAGTGGACTTTAATCCCGTTTTACAAGCATTGGTAGATGCGGGAGTTGCTGTAATCGTCCCTAATATAAGAGGGAGCAAGGGATTTGGGAGAACCTATCTAGAGCTTGATGATCGTAGAAAGCGTTTGGATGCCGCAAAAGATATAGAAGCGCTAGCATGGTAGCCTTTGAAAAACATGGGATTGATCAAAGTAAATTGGGAATTATGGGAAGAAGCTATGGTGGATTTATAGTAAATACGGTTAGTGCGTATTACCCGCATTTATGGGCTGCGGCAGTTTCAATTGTTGGCATCTCTCATATTGGCACCTTTCTAGAGAAAACGGGATCCTACAGAAGGCGATCAAGGGAACATGAATATGGTTTTTTGTCTGAAGATATCGATTTCTTCGATGAAATATCTCCAATAAATCATGTGGAAAAGGTGAATGCGCCTTTACTTTTATGCCATGGTCGACATGACAGTCGCGTAGCGGTAGAAGAGTCCATCCAATTTCAAGAAAAATTAACGGATTTAGGTAAGGAAGTATCGATCATTATTTCTGAAGAAGATGGGCATCAAATGGGAGGGGCAACTTGTCACATAAATAGTTATGTATCAATGCAAACGAAAATAGTTGAATTTTTAGATCAGCACTTAAATGATTAGCGTATATTATTCAAAAAAGGAGGGGCGTTATGTACATTATAAGGCGTATCTTAACTATGCTTTTAACGGTATGGGTAATAGCAACATTAACATTTATTATGATGAAGCTGATTCCAGGGGATCCGTTTTCTACAGAGGAAGGGGCATTGCCCGAAGAAGCTCTGGCAAATCTATATGCGAAATACGGTTTAGATGACCCACTGCCCATTCAATATCTTACATATATGAAAAATCTAGTAACCTTTGATCTTGGACTGTCTATGGAAGGTAGTGGAAGGTCCGTAAATGAGATTATTGCGTCCGGAATTGGGGCGTCAGCGACACTTGGATTAATAACATTAGTAGTCGCCTTAGTCTTCGGAATAACCTTAGGTATTTTAGCTGCTTTATACCATAATAGTGTCTTTGATTATACAGCGATGGTAATCGCAACAGTAGGAATATCTATACCTAACTTTATTCTAGCCCCATTATTAATGAAATTTTTAGCAGTTGATCTTCAATTGTTCCCAGTTGCCAATTGGGGTACCTGGCAGCATACCGTACTGCCATCTTTAGCTTTGGCGTCTGGACCATTGGCAATTATAGCTCGTTTTGTACGGTCAAGTATGCTTGATGTTATGAATCAGGATTATATGAAAACTGCAGATGCTAAAGGGTTACCAACGTATCGTATCGTTGTTTTGCATGGTATTCGAAATGCCATATTACCGGTCATATCATTTATTGGACCGTTATTTGTTTCTCTAATTACAGGTACTTTAGTTATTGAACGTATTTTCTCTATACCTGGAATTGGAAGGTACTTTGTGGATAGCATTTTTAATCGGGATTACACGGTAATTATGGGGACAACCATTTTCTATAGCCTTATATTAGTTGTTGTTTTGTTCTTAATTGACGTTTCCTATCGATTTATCGATCCACGGATTACTTTAACTAGTAAAGGAGGATCATAGATGAGTAGGGAAGCAAGAGAACTATTATTTAAACCGGTTAATAAAAAAGAGAGCCTTTCTGAGCAAATCATCCGTCCAAGCTTACCAATTTGGAAGGAAACTGCTATTAATATTTTAAAAAATAAATTAGCTTTATTTGGATTAGTTTTAATTCTTATCATCACTTTCTTTGCAATTGCTGGTCCAGCAATGGTTCCGTATTCTGCTTCTGAACAGGAGCTTACAAAGAATAACCTTGCACCTTCAAGTGAACATTGGTTTGGGACAGATGATTTAGGACGCGATGTATGGGCACGTACATGGCAAGGTGCCCGGGTTTCTTTAACCATCGGCCTGGTTGCAGCTTTATTAGATTTGATTATCGGTGTAACTGTAGGTGGTATCTCTGGGTACATGGCAGGAAAAGGGAAAAGAGGCGACCGCATAGATAGTATATTAATGCGTATCGTTGAAGTACTATACGGCATTCCATATTTACTTGTAGTTATATTGTTAATGGTAATTATGGAACCAGGGATCATAACTATTATTATCGCTTTATCAGCTACTGGATGGGTAGGTATGGCAAGAATAGTACGCGGGCAAATCTTACAATTAAAATCACAAGACTATGTACTCGCAGCGGAAAAGTTAGGAAGTAGCCATGCGAAAATAATTGGGAAGCATTTAATACCAAATACGATGGGGATTATTATTGTAAATCTTACCTTCTCCGTCCCATCTGCGATATTTTCGGAATCGTTCTTAAGCTTCTTGGGCCTCGGTGTACAGGCCCCTTTTGCAAGCTGGGGAACGATGGCAAACGACGCATTGGGAGTGGTTATTGGGGGGCAATGGTGGAGGCTGTTTTTTCCTGCTCTTATGATATCCATAACAATGTTTGCATTTAATGCTTTTGGTGACGGCTTACAAGATGCTTTAGATCCGAAAGTACGCAAAAAGGGAGGTAAATAGTGGCATGTCTTTATTAAAGGTCAATAATTTAAAAGTTAATTTTAAAACATATGGAGGTACGATCAGAGCTGTAAGAAATGTTTCTTTTGAAGTTGATTATGGAGAAACCGTAGCAATTGTTGGCGAAAGCGGAAGTGGTAAAAGTGTAACCGTCCAAGCAATTATGGGACTAATAAAAAAACCGGCGGGTGAGATAGAGAAAGGAAATATTCTTTTTAAAGGAAAAGAACTATTGCAATTATCTCAAAAGCAGCTACGGGAAATAAAAGGAAAGCAAATTAGCATGGTTTTTCAAGATTCCATGACATCCTTAAACCCAACAATGAAGGTTGGAAAACAAATTTCAGAAGTTTTACTTTACCATCAACATGTTTCAAAGCAAGAAGCAAAAGCAAGAGCTATTGAGATGATTAAAGAAGTTGGTATTCCCAATGCCGAAAGAAGGTATGAACAATATCCACATGAATTCAGTGGAGGCATGCGGCAACGAATAATGATTGCAATAGCGCTTGCTTGTAATCCTGATTTGCTCATTGCTGATGAGCCAACCACAGCCTTGGATGTAACGATACAAGCACAAGTACTTGGGTTATTGGAAGGTATTAAAGAGAATAAAAATACGTCCATTATTTTAATAACACATGATTTAGGCGTGGTTGCGGAGAGTGCGGACAAGGTGATTGTCATGTATGGGGGGATGATGGTAGAGAAGTGCAGTGTGCAAGAATTATTTTCTAATCCTAACCACCCGTACACTTGGGGCTTATTGGAATCAATTCCTAACGTATCCAATAAAGACAAAGAGAGGCTAAAGCCAATTGAAGGCTCGCCACCAGATTTATTTTCACCACCTAAAGGTTGTCCATTTGCTCCTCGATGTAAGTACGCCATGGATATATGTATGGAAGAAGTTCCTCGTCTCTATGATGTAGCAGATGGTCATTCCTCAAGATGTTTTCTAAACGACGAAATGGCTCCGAATATAGCGACGTTTTCAGAAGTGGAGGAGCGTGTATGAACCAAGAAATTATTAAAACTACCAATGTAAAAAAACACTATGCCATAGGTAAGCAGCAAGTTGTTCGTTCCGTAGATGGTATTTCAATTGATATTTATCAGGGAGAAACATTCGGATTAGTTGGTGAGAGTGGAAGTGGGAAATCAACCTTTGGAAAAACCATCGCAGGATTGACAAACCCTACAGACGGTAGTGTGTACTATGAGGGGAATAATGTAAATAATTTATCTAAAAAAGAGCGCCATCGAATTAACCGTGAAATTCAAATTATTTTTCAAGATCCGCAAGCTTCTTTAAATCCTCGAATGCAGGTAGGAGACATAATTGCTGAAGGTATCGATGCACATGGTTTAGCAAAAGGAAAAGCAAGAAAAGAGAGAATATATGATTTGTTGGAAAGAGTAGGATTGAATCCGGATGTCGTCAAGCGTTATCCACATGAATTCAGTGGAGGGCAGAGACAACGGATTGGAATAGCAAGAACACTAGCAGTTCAGCCTAAATTTATTGTGGCAGATGAGCCTATATCTGCCTTAGATGTTTCAATTCAAGCGCAGGTTCTAAACCTACTAAATGATTTAAAGGATTCAGAGGATCTAACCTATCTATTTATCGCTCATGATTTAAGTATGGTTAAGCATATTAGTGATCGAATCGGAGTTATGTATTTAGGAAATATGATGGAGTTAGCACGAAGTGAGCAATTATTTGATAATCCGAAACATCCGTATACACAAGCTCTCTTATCAGCCATACCTGTACCGGATCCAACTCTTTCAAAAAGAGACAGAATAGTTTTACAAGGGGAACCACCAAGCCCAGTCAATCCTCCAAGTGGATGTAAATTCAGAACAAGGTGTCCGCATGCCATGGAAATATGTTCTTTAGAAGCTCCAATGTGGAAAGAAATACACGCTGATCATTGGACAGCATGTCACTTATATTCTTAGTTAAGCAAAGGAGAATGGATATGATGAAGAAATTAATAGCAATACTTATACTAACGGGAGTAATGATATTAGGGGCTTGTTCTGATAAGAGTGCAACGTCTTCAGAGCCACCTAAACAAGACCTTGTATTGAATTTAAGCTCTGAACCTTCCAGCTTGGATCCGGGAATTACTACTTCATTGAAGGATGGTTGGGTAATGGAGCACCTCTTTGAAGGATTATATACGCTTGATCAAGAAGGTGAAGTAGTACTGGGAGTTGCAGAAAAAGTAGATAAATCAACGGATGGTCTTGTTTACACGTTCACCATTAGAAAGGATGCCAAGTGGTCGGATGGTTCAGATGTAACTGCTCATGACTTTGAATATGCGTGGAAGAGAGCTTTAGACCCGAATGTAGGAGCGAGATACGCTTCCTTCTTGTATGTAATAAAAAATGCGGAAGCCTTTAATACAGGTAAAGCTAGTTTAGAAGAAGTAGGAGTGACAGCACTTGATGATAAAACATTGAAACTGACGCTTGAAGCACCCACTCCTTATCTAGAGAAGTTGATGACAATTACGACCTTTTACCCTGTAAAAAAAGAAGTAGTAGAGGCTAATGAAAACTGGACCCTCGATCCAAGCTTGTATGTTACAAACGGAGCTTTTCAACTAAACAAATGGGAGCACGATAGCCAGTTGGAATTAATAAAGAATAAGGAATATTATGCGAAGGATGAAGTTAGCCTGGAGAAGATTACGTTTAAGATGATTAATGATGCTACAACAGCCTATCAGATGTATGAAACAGGAGAGCTTGATTTTATTAGTACGATTCCAACTGATCAACTAGAAGCAGCAAAGCAAAAGCCAGAGTACATTGAATTTCCAACGTATTCGACAGCAATGTATCTATTTAATATTAGAAAAGAACCATTTAACAATCAAAAGGTACGAAAAGCATTTGCGATGGGAATTGACCGAAAGGCCTTAGTTGAGAATGTTGGGAAAATAGGAGAAACCCCTGCCTTTGCAATGGTTCCCCCTGGTGCAGAGACACCAGAAGGTGATTTTCGAGAAGTCGGTGGAAACTATTTTGAAGAAGATTATGAAGAAGCTAAGAAGTTAATAGCAGAAGCAATGGAAGAAGAAGGCTGGTCAACGTTTCCTAAAGTAGAATTGATTTATAGTACGTCTGAAAATAATAAAAGATATTCGGAAGCCATTCAGGAGATGTTGAAAAAGAATTTAGATATTGATATCCAATTAGGCACGCAAGAATGGAGCTCGTATTTAGATACGCTTGGAAGAAAGGATTATCAGATGGCTAGAATGGCTCAGTCAGGCGTTTATATTGATCCAGCTGTAAACTTGGAATATTTCTTAGGATCTGGTACAAATAACCGCACCGGTTGGATAAATGAGAATTACGATCAATTATTAAAAAAAGCTAGGGTAGAGCAGGATGAGACCAAACGTTATGAACTATTACATCAAGCAGAGGAAATATTAATGGAGGATTTACCTTTTATGCCGTATTACTTCCTCTCATCCAATTATTTAGCATCACCTGAAATTAAAGGAATTGTTTATTACAATCACCAACCACCCGTTTTTAAATGGGCAAAAAAGTAATTTGTAGATTAATGTATTGTAGATAATTCATTCATATCTTGGGAGGGAAGCAAATGGTTAAAAAAAGAATAGCTATTTTATTTATATTAGTAGCTTTAATGATGGCTGCATGTTCTGAAAATGAGAATAAATCAGAGGCGGAAGGTTCCAAAGGACAAGAGCTTGTATTAAATGCTGGCTCTGAACCGGCTAGTCTTGATCCGGCAATGAATACGTCCGTTACTTCCGGTTGGATATTGGATCATATGTATGAGGGCTTATATACACGTGATCAAAATGGTGATATTCAATTGGGTATTGCTGAAGATGTTGACGTGTCAGATGATGGTACCGTATATACATTTAGTATTAAAGAGAATGCAAAATGGTCTGATGGAACAGATGTAACTGCTGAGGATTTTAAATATTCCTGGGAAAGGGTTTTAAATCCAAATACTGGCGCAAGATTTGCCTATTATCTATTTGTTATAAAGAATGCAGAAGCATACAACAAAGGCGAAGCGGATATAGAAGACGTCGGAATAGAAGTAATTAATGATAAAACGTTAGAAGTTACACTTGAGTCTCCTACAGCATTTCTCGATAGTCTGATGACAATTTGGACTTTTTATCCTGTGAAAAAAGATATCGTAGAAAAGGATGAGAATTGGACGCTGGATGCAGAAAATTTCGTTACAAATGGTGCTTTTTATATGACGGATTGGGAGCATGATAACAAAATTGTGTTAACTAAAAATGATAATTATTATAGTAAGGAAGAAGTGAACCTAAATAAAATTACGTTCGAAATGGTAGATGATGCAACAACTGCTTATCAGTTATATCAAACAGGAGATCTTGATTTTATCAGTGCTATACCTACGGATCAATTGGCAGCAGTAAAGGATAGTGATGAATATAATGAATTCCCTTATTATTCAACAGCAATGTATATCTTTAATGTAAACAAAGAGCCTTTTACGAACCAAAAGGTTAGACAGGCGTTTTCTATGGCAGTAGATAGAAAATCCTTAGTTGAGAATGTCGGACAAACTGGTGAAGCACCTGCTTTTGCAATGGTACCACCAGGCGCTGATACACCTGACGGGGATTTTCGAGAGGTTGGCGGAGATTACTTTAAAGAAGACAATACAAAAGCAAAGGCCTTAATAGCGGAAGCCATGGATGAAGAAGGGTGGTCTGAATTTCCTGAAGTCACGTTAATGTTCAGTACTTCTGATAATAATAAGCGCTACGCAGAAGCTGTTCAGGAAATGGTAAAGCAAAATCTAAATATAGATCTAAAACTAGCCAATCAGGAATGGAATACGTATTTAGATACATTAGGACGTGGCGATTATCAAATGGGAAGAATGTCGTGGACGGGTCTCTATATTGATCCAGCTGTAAACTTAGAATACTATTTAGGCACTAGTACAAATAATCGAACAGGCTGGGTGAATAAGGAGTATGATCAGTTATTAAAGGATGCTCAAGTGGAACAGGATATTACAAAACGCTATGAACTCTTACATGATGCAGAAGAAATATTAATGACGGATGCGCCATTTATGCCATTGTACTTTTTGACCAATAATTATTTAACATCTTCTAAAGTAGATCATGTTGCTTTTTATGAAAATAGACGACCTGTATTTAAATGGGCAAGTATAAAAGAAAACGAATAATTAAAATATCTGGAGCCAATAAAACGATACCTTCGTTGTTTGGCTCCTTAGGTGTGGTGTATTTTGAAGACGCATTTTTTAATTATACTAACTTGGATTTCCATTGTTATCTTCACAAAGGACACGCTATTACTAATAGAAATTGCATTTTTAGTGGGACTTATTTCAATCGTAATTTTAGCAGTTATGTTCTTAGTGAATAGTGAACTTTTCCATCTGTTTTTTAAGGGGTTTTGGATAATAGGGAAATACATAACTCCCGAAAATAGAGGATTAAATCGAACGAATGAGCTAATTAAAAAGGATCAGTCGTTTCAAAGATTTAAAGAAAATCTTCAGCAGCACTTTCGTAAAATGTTGATATGGACAGGTATTTATTCCATTACTGTATCGATTTTGTTCACAGCGCTTTTGGTTTAATCGTAAATTTGTGTTAAACAGTGAAGTGAAAGATAATCCATCCTTTTTAGGATATAAATAGGAAGCGAAGTGATCTGTTACGCTTGGTGAGAAAACGGTTGGAATGAGCATGAATAGTATAGTAGAAAGGTGGATGTATAATGTCAGAAACTGAAACTGAAATTTTTAATTATATTAAAAAGATCAGAAGAGAGATCCACCAGTATCCAGAGCTAAGTGGTGAGGAACGAAATACAGCAGACATTGTAAAAAGAGAATTGGCAGCGTTAAATATAAAATTTAAGGACGGCATTGCTGGTTATGGCATTTTGGGAGTAATTGAAACAGGGAAGGAGGGGCCAGTTATCGGTGTTCGCGCCGATATGGACGCACTACCTATACAGGAAAAAGTAAATGTTCCGTATAAATCTAAAATTGACGGGAAAATGCATGCTTGTGGGCATGATGCGCATACTGCAATGCTTTTAGGTACAGCTAAATACTTACTTTCTAACAGAACCAGATTAAATGGTACGATTTTATTAATATTTCAACCGTCTGAAGAAAATGCTCCAATTGGAGGAGCGAAACCCATGCTGGATGCTGGGCTATTTGAAAGTTATAAACCTGATATTATTTTAGCGCAACACGTTTGGCCAAGCTTGCCGGTTGGGCAATTTGGAGTGAAAGCAGGCCCAATTATGGGAGCATCGGACCGCTTTGAAATAACGGTCAAAGGAAAAGGTGGGCATGCAAGTATGCCGCATCAAGCTGTTGATACGATTGTAGTGTTACAACAATTGATATCTGCTTTTCAAACGATTATAAGCAGGAATGTGGATCCTTTTAAAAATGCTGTAATAACCTTAGGCAAAGTAGACGCAGGATACAGACATAATGCGATTGCAGATAGGGCGAATATAGAAGGTACTGTGCGCACGATGGATGCATACACGAAGGGGCTTATTAAAAAGAGGATGGAAAAGGTAATTTATCACTTATGCCAAGCGATGGATTGCGAGTATGAATTTAATTATATTGATGGTTATCCCGTTACCCAAAATTACAAAAAAATGTCTGACTTTGCCAAAAGTGCCATCATAAAGCAGTTTGGAGAGGGGAGTTGTCCAGAAATTGAACCATCTTTAGCAGGAGAAGACTTTTCCCGGTTTCTGGAGAAGTATAAGGGAGTATACTTTTGGCTGGGCGCAGGGAGAAAAGACGGGAATGCCAGGCCATTACATGATCCCGCATTTGAAATAGACGAAGAGGCACTTAAGTATGGGTATGAGGCAATGGTTAATATTATTTTTGATTATTGTTCTGCATTCGCTTCTTCTAACGATTTGGTTGTTTCTGGTGCTAATAAGCATAAAACAAAAAGATAAAAATTCTCCTAGTTAGAGTGAAGGCCTGTTACTTTACGAATTTTGCCGAAATGAAATCGATAATATTAGGGTATAGGATATATTTAACTCTATGATGGGGAAATAAAGTTTACTAAGAAGATATAGATGCCAGATACTAATCAGTGTCTGGCTTTTATTATTAAAGTAGTGAAAACATATAAAGACACAGCTTAAATCATGCAAATCAGTTAATAAAAACTTGGGGCATGATAGCTTCATAAATCGTTACAATACAATCCAATTGAGTTCATTAATAATCCCTACTATTTTCATAGGAATAATTATGTTATCATAGATAATAAAATTTTTGAACAATGGGGTGGGAGAATGGCTGAGCATTCAAAGAAAGGTTCTGATACATTTATTTCTAGAATATTAAACAAAGTGGAATGGTTAGGAAATAGATTGCCAGATCCGTTTATGCTGTTTGCGAGTCTGGCGATTCTTGTTATCTTGTTCTCCTGGATTATTGCTTCTTTTGATGTCACATTTTTGCAGCCAGGAGAAGAGAAGCCGGTTGCCATTAAGAGTCTTGTTTCAGCAGAGGGTATTCAATACATGCTGATATCCATGCTGGAGAATTTTGTAGGGTTCAAACCACTAGGCATTGTGTTGGCAATCATGCTGGGAATCGGTCTTGCTGATAAGGTAGGGTTAATCGAAACATTTATAAAAAGCACGATTCTAAAAGCACCGAAAGGCTGATTACCTATGCCGTTATTTTCATCGGTATTCTTGGCAATCTAGCCGCGGACGCAGCTTTCGTAATTATTCCTCCATTAGCAGCAATGGTTTTCTATAATGTTGGCAGACATCCTTTAGCAGGACTTGCCGCAGGATTTGCTGGTGTAGGTTCCGGGTTCACTGCAAATATTATTGTAAGTAATACAGATGCCGTGCTGTCCGGGATATCAGCGGAAGTGATGGGGACTCTTGATACCGCGGTAACTGTAACACCTGTGGATAACTATTATTTCATGCTTGTATCTGTCATTCTATTATCAGTTACGGGTGCTTTGATAACGGAAAAAATCGTCGAACCTCGCCTTGGGAAATATGAGGGAGATCTGCAAAAAGATTTCGAGCCTGTTCAATCGATAGAAAAAAGAGGCCTAAGAAATGCAGCCTTCGCGGCATTAGCGTATATCGGATTGTTGCTCATCGTTATTTTCTGGCCGGATTCGCCGCTTCGAAATGAAAATGGAGGGATGGTTCCTTCGCCATTTCTAAAAGGAATTGTGCCAATCATCATGCTCTTTTTCATCACGGTGGGTATTGCCTATGGAATAACGACGAAAAAGATTACGAGCTCGAAATCGATTCCTGCATTTATGGGGGAGGCAATGAAAGACCTTTCCGGCTTTATTGTCCTAATTTTTGCTGCAGCTCAATTTATTGCTTATTTTGAATGGACAAATATTGGGACATGGCTTGCGGTTAGTGGAGCATCTTTTCTTGAGAACGCAGGAATAACTGGGATTGGAGTAGTAATTGCATTTGTGTTACTAACCGCAGGATTGAATTTAATTATCTTTAGCGGTTCAGCACAATGGGCATTGGAGTCACCAATCTTCTTAAAGATGTTTTACTTCTTAGATTATCATCCGGCATTTATCCAAGCAGCCTATCGTATTGCCGATTCATCAACAAACATTATTACACCGATGAATCCGTACTTTGTTATCGTGCTTGCATTCATGAAGGAATATGACAAAAAAGCAGGGATCGGTACATTGATTGCATTAATGCTTCCATATGGCTTGATCTTCCTTCTCGTATGGATTCTGTTACTTCTGGTATTTGTATTTCTGGGAATACCTTTTGGCCCGGGGATTGGAGTTCATTTAGGGTGAGGAAAGCAAAATGATCACATATTAAAAATGAAAGAAGTACAGTAACTTTTAGGTTGCTGTACTTCTTCTATCGTAATCTATAGCCACTATTTAAATATATAAAAAGTCTTTATCTTTTGATCGACTTTTTACCTGATAATAACTCATCGATCAAGCGTCCAATATCGATGGCGATTTTTTTTCTTTTTGCTAGCTGAACACATATAATGTTAGAGGCAACTCCTGCCGCCACCAATGCAACATCAAAGTCATAGTCTTTGGTTTTTTCCAGGACGGATGGATGTGAATCAAACCCGGGTACTGGAATCGACCCAACAATATTTGTGTAACCCTCATTTTTAAAGTATTGTTCTGCCTCACTCATTAGGTTTCCAATCAGAAGAACTTTATGATTAGTAAGAAGTTCATTGTAAATTGGTGTGTTATTAAGTCGATAACCAATTGCTGATGTAGTTAAAAGCATTTTTTTCAATGGCCATTTATGATGTGTAGCCAGCTGATTAAATAAACCCTGGTAAGTTGGATATCTAGCGATAGGTATTCCTACTGCATCAGCTTCTAATACGTTATTTGTCAGTAACTCTCTGACATCGTGATTTGGAATTGTAATACCGGTGTGAAGAAGGGGGTAGTGACCTTTGGGGCTGTGCTTCAGTAACTCAGGATATACAAACCGCGGATTTTTAATCAGTTCTTTTGTCGGCAGTAGTAGATCGTGTGCCATTGCAATCATTTCGCCATCACCTAAACTAATTACTGAGAATCCTTGGCTTAGCTCGATAGACTTTCGTATTTCTTCTGCGATGATATCTGGTTTTTGTACTGGAATAATCTCTTTTTCTAATGATTTTATACCAGCTTCTATTATGTCTTGAATGTTATGTGGAAGAAAGCTGTGTTCTCCAAGTTGATTTCGCACATATACATCCCCACCCTGATACATAGATTCCACAGCGTTACCTTCTTGCCCCTGAACATCTGCGTAACCCATTTTTTTAAGTCTTAGCCATTCTTTCCGTGAAGGTTTTTGCACAAAAAAATACCTCCTTTATAATCTGTTTTGTTCGTTTACAAGTTTCATTGTTGCTTCTTTACTTTTTCTTGCTGATCGATATCGTGCATGTAGCAATTTATTATCTTGATAATACGGATTGCCACTTGCGGACTTACCACGTGAATGCCACAAATGATAGATGTCTTTATCTAAACGTACATACTTACCAAAGACGGCATTCATTGCGTGAACAAATGCTTCATCTTCGCCTCCCCATCCACAAAACCTTTCATCAAATCCGTTAATTGTCTCAAAGCACGTTCTTGTTACTATATTAATACCTCCTTTTTTCTTTTTGTTTGGAGTATGTGCATCAACGTTTATGGATATTGGCCATGCCGGGTCCGTTTCTACTAATTTCTTTGTACTATTTTTACTCAGATAATGAATTCTATGATATGGGATGACCCAAGGATGTTCTTTTAGTAAATCAATTGCCTCTGTAATAAGATTTGGATCATAAAAAATATCGGAATCCGCTATTACATAAATGTTTCGAGTTGCCTGTTTTGCTGCATGGTTTATTGCCTTTGCTTTAGAAAATAAATCGGATTTGCAACGCCCCTCTCCAATACATATTTCGACTTCCGGCATCATTTTTTCGTAAAATTTAATTAGCCAATTAAATCCCTCTTGTCTATGCTTATCATCAGTCATATATGGAATGAGAACAGAAACCTCTTTCAATTTAATCAACTCCGCTTATAGTTTATTAGTTTTCTAATCGCTTCCTTATCTCCTTTATTATCTCTATAGTGTTTAGTAAGCGTTTTATTAGAGTAGTAGTTTGGGTTTCCCTTTCTTTTCAATGTAGGATGATGTAAATGAAATATTTCACCTCCCAATCGTTGATACTTTCCACATAAAGTGTTAACTGCTATCCCAAAAGCATCATCTTCACCGCCCCATCCGCAAAAACGTTCATCAAATCCACCTGCTAATTCAAAGTTTTTCCTGGGAATAACATTTAACCCACCGACCCTTGCTTGTTTTATGATAGTAGAGTCAGTAATTTCTCCGTGAACAGGCCACGCAGGATCTTCGCTTAGTATTTTCTTAGTAGTGTTCTCACTTAATTTATGAATCTTATAATAAGGTATGATCCATTCATATTCACTTAAAGCTGCCAAAGAATTTTCAATTATTTTTGGATCATAATATATATCCGTATCAGCTATAATAAATATATCTTTTGTAGCTTTCTTCGCCGCATTATTTATTGCCTTGGAACGAGAGAATAAGTTATCTTGACAAGTACCTTCACCAATACAAAGTTCTGCATCTGGCATCATTATCTTATAAAACGAAGTCACCCATTCAAAGATACGATCTCTTGGTCCACGATCTGATTTATAAGGAAATAACACAGAAACATTCTTCAATTGAATCGCCCCCATTTTTCAGGATAATTTATTTTATGATAATTAATGTAGGATGGTTGGACCCTTATTTTAGAAGGAAAGAAAACATTATGTGGGTCACTATCATCTTAACGCTTGGAAAAATCCTCAATAACCTTAATTATTCCCTTTTCTAATGATGTGGAAGGCTTCCACTTTAGATCGTTTAGAGCCTTTTTATTGAGTAGACAACTTCTTTCAATATCACCGGGTTGTTTAGGTCTGTAAGTACACTGTAACGTTTGATTCCCTTGTTCCCTAATAGTTTTAAATACCTTATTAATAGAGGTCTCCTGATTTGTTCCAATGTTATAAATATGGTTATTCCCATTGTTGATTGCTGCTATATTTGCATTAACGACATCCTCCACATAAATGAAGTCCCTTGTTTGCGTTCCGTCTCCGTATATAACTATATTTTGATTGTTTATAAATTGCTGTACGAATAAAGCAATTACACCAGCCTCTCCTTGCGTGTTCTGCCGTGGACCATATATATTTGCATACCGTAGAATTGTAAATTCCAATGGATAAAGGCGAGAGTATGCTTGAATGTATTGCTCAGAAGTTAGTTTGGATAATCCATAAAAGGACATGGGGGAAACTGTCTCTTGTTCACTAATTGGCAATTTTGCAGCTGGTCCATAAACGGCAGCAGAGGATGCATAGATGATTTTCTTTACATTATATTTCACACAACAATCTAGAAGGTTAATTGTTGCCATAACATTAATGCTACAGTCTTTTAAAGGGGCTTTCATGGAATTTTGGACAGAAACTTGTGCAGCTTGATGGATGACGACATCAGGTTTCTCAATTTGAAAGATTTGATCTAATTCCCGATTACGCAAATCCATAGGATAAAATCTAATACCTGGTTTAATATATTCATGTTTGCCTGTTGCTAAATTATCAACTACTACTACTTGATAATTCAATTCAGATAATTTATCCACTATATGTGAACCAACAAAACCAGCACCGCCTGTTACTAGGATTTTCATAGCTTTGACTCCTTCTTCATCTGTTTATTACTTAGAATATGTATTTATTAAAAAAATGAGAGGGCTTATAATGGTTCTTCTATAGAAATACATTAATCCTGAGTAGCAATGGCATTATATAAGCAATAATCATGCACCTTATTCGAATCTAGTTTTTTAGGATCTGTGTTGTCATAGTCACCTCTAAGGTAAGCGAATTTTGAAAAAAGATGATCGGTATGCCAACAATGGATATGAGGGTGGTGGTAGATACTGTTTGGTGAAGTACTTGGATGATCCAACTTATTTGGGGAAATAGATATGTTATCAACGTGATGGTTTACAGCTATATCTGAGGCATATAAGCTGCAGACACCATAGTACCAACTTGGCCATGCCCCCTTATTAATACTGAATTCCTTTAATAACAGATACTTGGTCAATTCAGTTGCAGTATCGGCTACTTTTAAAAGTAGTGAAGGCTTTCCATAATGAGTAGATCCGATATTAAAGCGACCTTGATGACGAAGGTTGAATTGGATGGAGATCTCTTTAATTCTGCTTTTTACTTCCTTCGTGCTTGCGTATGCTCCCTTTCCCACGGTATAGCCTGTCGGGTGGAAGCTATTCCATGCAGGTGTTAAAAATGTATCTACATCTGTTTTTAGAATCCAATCAAAATGAAGCAGAATAGAAGCTTCTTTTTTTGTAAGACAGGATAGGGAATAAATATAGGGGTACTCCCTATAAATAGCTGGGTCATCCTCCAACTGTACAGGTACCTTGATGCAATTCTCTGGCACCCATTTCATCACAGATGCTTCTCCAAAAACCACTAGTGAAGTATCGCTTGATTTAATATAATCAAAGGAAGCATATAGACATTTAAACAACTTTATTTGATCTGGTTTGGAATCCAAGAAAACGACCACAGCTCTTTTCATCTTAATCCACTCCTAAAAAGGAATTTGAAACTTTTCCATATACCAATCATCATCATACTTTCTTATTTGTTTATACCTTTTCCTTTGTTGCAATACATCACCAGATAGTACGCTTTCTTTAATTTTTTTAGAATCTGTATGTTTAATAAAGTTGAGACATTTTATGAGTCTTTCTTCGTTAAAATGCAAATAGGCCATACGTAAAAAGTTATAGTTAATGTCCTCCCAGGATAGTGGGAAGGGAGGTTCGTCTTCACGGAAGACATGCATAATAATTACATCCGGCTCCACATAGCATGAATATCCAAAGAGCCATAATTTTAAAGAGAGTTCTTCATCCTCATGTCCCCAAGTCTTAAAGCCATACTCAAAGCCACCTACCTGCTCAAAGGCGATTTTTGTTACTGCTAAACAGCCACCTGCAAGAAGTGGGACTGGTGAAAGCTCAGTCAAATCAGTATTCCATTTTGCCTCTAACCTCTCATTCCATTTATATCCATAACCTATTTGCTTTCGATTATATACATCCGAAATTCCTGGATTTATTGCATCGCAAATCTGCTTATTAATTGGCTCGATTAGTCTGTCAATCCAAAAATCCTGAAAGAATAAATGAGCATCGCAAAAAATTAAAATATCGCCTGTTGCGTTTCTGGCTCCTATATTTCGCGCCATGGCAGCACCCAGACCATTTGTTTGAATAAGAGTTGTTTGTTCATCAGCGTGAATAAAGTCACAGCAGCCATCATTTGAAAGATCATCAACGACAATTACCTCGTAACATATATTGGTTTTGCTTTGATAAAGAGACTTAAGTGTATTATAAACTGAAATACCTTCATTTTTTGCAGGTATAATAATTGAAACCAAATTAGTATTTGGATAATTAATTGTCAACACTCCCCTAGGTGATGTCTTATGTCTATACAAGTCATTTCTTTATTCATATGATGTAGTATATTTTATGTTCAAAAAAGGAGAGAATGTCATGGAATTATATTCCCAATTATTAGGTATAGGGGACAATGGGGAAGTATTAACGGCAATTATTGATGTTGAGATTTTGCCAAATAGTAATGAGGCGGTATTTATGGTTACTAATACAAGTCCTTCCTTACCTTCAGAAACAAATTTTAATATTAGGCAAGTATTTTTTAATACTGGTCAATTACCTATCCGGATAAAAAAGATAACTCAAGCTAATAACGCTTCAAATTTTAATATCCACAAACAAGAAAACATGGAAAAGGACTTTGAATACCTCATTGAGGATAATACAGATAGAGGATTAAGACCAAACGAGAAATTAATATGTACGATAGAGTTGGATAGTGAAGAAGGAAGTGAGGGACAAAGTTGGCTTCATGCTCCATTAACTTCAATTAATAAGGGGATGGGAGTTCAAGTTGCAGCAACTTTTTATAATGATAAAGGAGAAGAAGCCGATAAGATAGGAGGACATTATAAATGCAGACAAAAAAAGAAAAAATACCCAAAGCCCACCCCTCCTGTTACCACAACTCCCTCCCCGAGACCATGCCCGGTTGCAAATCCCCAATCCTGTTGTCAAATTATAATTGAGAGAAAGACACAGCTTGTGCCTCCAGCTTTATTTAATCCAGATCGTCCTGAGCAATATCCTGTGACCCACAAAAAAACTTTTGATGTTGCTATTGAAAAAGTGTGTCCGGAAAAAGTGATTATTTGTGGAACAGTGCATAAGACGATCTATTATAAAACACTAAAAAAAGACTGCTCTGGTGACACTTCTATCATAGATCATTATGTTAAAGATGATATTCCATTCCAATGCTTTATAGACCGTGACGATGCCAACGAAAACGATGAGTTTGAAATCGTTGGAGCTGCATTCTTATGTGATGTATTTGACACACCTAAAAATTTCGGTTATCATCCGGAATTCTCTCAATATCCGGTTGCCTGGAAATTTGAAGAAAAGGAAATACTGAAAGTTTGCATAAGGAAGGTACAGTAAAAAGATATCGAAACAGCATATAAATAGTAAATAAAAAAAGGAATCAGTACTTGAGATTCCTTTTTTATTTACCTAGTATATAGACTCTCAAAAGCCTATACACCAGTGTTCTTCTAAGCATATTGTAATTGTAATTGAAGTTGTTTAAGCATGCTAATAGGCGTTATTGGATTACGCTGTTGAAAGGAGTATGTAGATTAATGAGTAAATTATCCGTAATTATTCCCGTAAGAAATGAGGGAGAGAAACTGGATCAAGTTTTAAAAGAAGTATTTATGCTCCATCCATACGAAGTCATTACTGTTATAAACGGTTCTACAGATCGTTCCAGGGAGATTGCAGAATCCCATGATTGTGTTGTTCTTTATTATGAAAATCCATTAGGCCATGATATCGGTCGAGCGATAGGAGCGTATTTTTCAAAGGGAGACATTTTATTGTTTATGGATGGAGATATGGTAATTCCTTACCAGGATTTAATACCCTTTATAGAAACCATTGAGGATGGTGCAGATATAGCTCTTAATAATCTGGAGGGTTTATTAATGGAACCCCACCGCCCTCATTCCATATCAATTTTAAAAAAAGCGCTTAATGAAATGTATGAAGCTCCTGAATTGACAATAAATTCTTTGGTGGCCATTCCGCATTCCATTAGCAGAGATGCACTTAAAAAAATAGGTTGGCATAATCTTGCCATTCCTCCACTAGCCCAGGGGAAGGCGATAAAAGAACAATTAGATATTATTACCCCAAAATATCTCGATGTTATTGCTTTAAATAAAGTACGTCCTGAACTCCACCTGAATATATCCACGGATACTCCGTATGTACCTCTGGAGAACATTATTATTGGGGACCATCTTTCCGCCATTCATTACTTAATTAAATTAAAGGGTGAAAGAGCAGGGTTTGCAGATTACCGGGATCGCGAATTTATTAATCAATTTAAAACTCATAAAAAGAAGAGACAAAAGAAAAAAAGTGCCATTATTTGTGATGAAAATAATGCCCCGCTTACACAAATATCCATGCATATTCAGCGCTTAAAAGAGGCGGCTTCAGATGAGATTATTGTGGTGACTTATGATGAAGATAAAGAAAAATCTGCAGC
This sequence comes from Virgibacillus halodenitrificans JCM 12304, assembly GCF_001310895.1. Classification (GTDB taxonomy): domain Bacteria; phylum Bacillota; class Bacilli; order Bacillales; family Amphibacillaceae; genus Virgibacillus_Q; species Virgibacillus_Q halodenitrificans. The sequence goes on from NZ_BAZS01000014.1 coordinate 47,292, forward strand.
ACTTTTACGGGAAGGTGCGTACGTAATACCACTGAATAAAAGTCTTGGACCATGTATCACAAGGTCTATAGGTGCTTTTTATTCAAGCGGTGAAGTAGTTCTTTTTACAGATCCACTTCAGGCATTCAGCACGGAAGACTATCAAATGATATTCAAGGAGCTTGATGCAGGAGCAGACATTGCGCTAATTGATCAAAGCGCATCTCTAGATGATAACCCTATTGGTCTACAGTGTACCATGCACTATTTATTAAATATTCTTTTATCTCAGCCTACTCTTTGGAATAATTCCATTTACTCGTTCCCTCATGCGATAAGACGAACGGTGATAAATGATATCGGATATGACTCCTTAGCGATTCCTCCCTTGGCACAAACGAAAGCTTTTATGAACCACTATAAATTAACTCCTATCCAAACTTCTGTAAAAAAAACTGCCCTGCCTGATAACAAGGAAAATGAAGTGTTTATTGGAGATCATGTAGAAGCAATTGCATGGTTTTTGAGTAAAACAAATGAACGTGGTGCTTTTTCTGCCGGAGGTAAAAACTATAAGGCAGTCCATGAATTGGTGAAGAAAACACCTCAAGCGTCTTCATTTATGTCTATGATTAAAACATTTTTTAAATTCAATGAGTAGAAAGCGTGGGAATATCATTATGACACACAAATTAATAATAGGAATAGTAGGGTTAGGGTATGTTGGCCTGCCATTGGCCCAATTATTCATAAATAAAGGTCATAAGGTTTATGGGATAGATTCAGATCAAAATAAAATTAGTTTGTTGAAAAAAAATACCAGTTATTTAGCGGATTTTTCAAATGAACAAATTAATGAATTGTTCACAAATGATTTGTTTAGCGTGAGTACTTCTTATCACTATTTATCCAAGGTTGACGCTATTATTTTCTGTGTTCCTACTCCATTAAATAATTTAGATGAACCTGACCTACAGTATGTAAAGGGAGCAATCGAAGCAGCCTTGCCATTCTTGAAAAAAGAGCAGCTGCTTGTTCTGGAAAGCTCCACCTATCCGGGGACAACAGAGGAAGAGATCGTACCTCTTGTTCAAGGAAAAGGATGGGAAGTCGGAAAAGATATTTTTGTAGCCTATTCTCCCGAAAGGATTAATCCAGGACAGAAAGTTCATAAATTAGAAGATATACCGAAAATTGTTGGAGGTGAAACAAAACTTTGTACAAATTATGCAAAAGAAATTTATGAGTCTGTCTTTAATAAGGTAATTAATGTATCTTCTTCTAAAGTAGCAGAAGTCAGTAAATTAGTCGAAAATGCACAACGATTGATTAATATATCTTTTATGAATGAACTTGCTATCCTATGTGATAAATTAGATGTGAATATATGGGAAGTAATTGAGGCCTGCAGCACAAAACCGTTTGGATTTACACCCTATTTTCCAGGTCCAGGAGTCGGCGGTCACTGTATACCCGTAGATCCAATTTATTTAAGCTGGAAGGCAAAACATCATGGGGTAAACCTTTCATTTATTCAAGCTGCAAAAAAAATAAATGACAATATGCCAGCATTTATAGTTGAAAAAGTAACAAAACATCTTTTAAAGCCGATAAATAAAAACAAAATTTTAATCATAGGTGTTGCCTATAAAAAGAATGTAAATGATATAAGAGAATCGTCAGCAATTCAAATTTTTAAACTGCTGGATGACCTGGGTATCGATGTAACCTATCATGACCCGCATGTACCCGAATTAAGCCTGGGTTCTGTTCAGCAAGAGTCACTGGTCCTTACAGAAGAAAATATTAAAATTCAAGACTGTGTTCTAATTTTAACTGATCATAATTCTGTAGATTATCAGAATATCATTGATCATTCAAATCTAGTCATAGATACCAGGAATGTAACAAGTCGTTATAATCAATTAGATAACGTCATCTTATTATAAAGGTATATAAATCTCTTAATAACATAGAAAGAACTCACCTCTCTGATTCAGGGAGGTGAGTTCTTTCTATGTTATACAAATGGCTGAAGTGCTGCTATAAAATCACTTGATTGATCATAGGTTTCATTTGAGGGGTGCAGAAAATTCAATAAGGTGGATTGTAATTTGTCATTTTTAAATTGAAGCTCTGATAATGAATCGGGAAAATAACCATGACATAAAAATATACATAATCGTGCAGCATCCCGTAAGTCTGTCTGAATAAGGTGTTTAGGACTTAATTCTTTAGCTAATGTGAAGTCGATTACTTTTAAAGTAGCTGGATTATCATTCTGAAGCATAATATTTTTTGGTCTTATATCATTATGAATATAACCACCTTTGTGTATAGAGGTGAGCGATTTTAATGTATTAATAGTGATTTGAACACTGAGTTTTTCATCTTTTTTTTCAGAAGGCCGTTTAAAATCTCCTTTGCCAACTGGTTTTCCTTCAATATATTCCATTACAATAAATGAAGTATTTTTATATTCAAAGTAATCATAGATAGTTGGCAAAAAAGGAGATTTACCATAAGCTTTCATAACTGTAGCTTCATGTTCAGCATCTTTTATTCTTTTGACAGCTTCTTTTATGGCGACATTTCTATTCTTAATAGGGTCATATGCCTTGTAGACCCTTCCATGAGAGCCTCTTCCTATTTGTTTCAGGTTTTGGTAATGTTTTATTGTTAATTTCTCAATAAGTAACTCCTCCCTTCAAAAAAGCATTTGCTCATTAATTATTTTTCTCATCTGAAATAATTTTTTTAATAACTTTCACAAATTGATCTGCACGTTTAGATGTAGAATGCCGCTCATGGACCATCTCCATCCCCTGCCTCGCGATCCTTTCTCTTTCGCATTTATGCTGCAAATAGTATTTTGCCTTTTCCTCAAAATTCTCTTTATTTATAGGGATGTAATGAACTTCTGGAATAAAGCCTAAATCTTTTAACTCGTTAGAGGGAGGAGCCAACAATAAGGTGTTACATGCTGGAACCTCGAAATTTTTACCAAGGGGATAATTATATTTGGAATTTCCGGTCAGGAAGATTTTTGCCTTATTAATTTCCTTTGCATATGCCTCTCTTACAAAAACATTCTTTTCATGATCTTTAATATTCCTGTATCCTGGGTGTTTATGATGAACAAATCCTGGGTTTTCTTTCATTCTATCAACAATCATATTTCGTAACGGGTAGGTGCGTCTTGACATTGCGCCCATTAATAAATAGTTGTATTCTTTTTTAAGTCCGTAATCTTTAAATATTTCTGTATTGATGTGATGAGGCAACCAATACATTCGATCACTAAATTCCTTATACCATACATGAAAGGAATCACGATACACAGTAAATATATGTTTAATATTCTCCTCTCTTATAGCTCTTTTGCGTTTATTAATCTGATAATGTAAATCAAATAATTGTATTGCGAAGGGGATCTCTAAATCTTTTAAACCTGTGATCACAGGTGAGTTCATTTCGCCATACTCATTAAAATAAATAAAATCTGGTTTTTCTTTCAGTTGATCTAATATATTGTTAATGTCTCCAGATTCATGCCACACAGTAAGATCAGTTATTTTTTCCAGCTCGCATAAAAAATAATAAAATACAGGCGCTACGTATTCTTGGAAGTCCCCGGTAAATATGAGAATTTTTAGTCTCTTTGTCATTATTCTTCCTCCATCATTTTATTACATTGTATGATCTATATTAGAAAAAGTGGCAACTGTGGCCCATTGAAAGGGGAAATAGGTAGTATATAGCTGCCAATAGGACACCACAACCAACCACATTTTCTTTAAAAGCATATAATACCCTATTAAATATATTCAGAATGGAGGTGCGACCAGATATGTCAAAGGTTAAGATTGCTCTAATTACTGACCGAGATAACTGGGCTTTTGCAAATATAGCAAAGCAAATTAAAAAACATTTGAGTGGTTGTTACGATTTTAAGATTGTTAGTTTTAATGCTTGCAATAAAAATGCAGATGAACTCCACAAACATATTAAGGATTGTGATGTTCTGCATTTTTTATGGAGAGAGATTATATCTTATATACCTATACATCGGTACAGAGACAAAATATTATCTACAGCAGTTTATGATCATTTATTTCTTGGAGAGAAGTCCATTCAAAAAAGAAAAAATATGTTCAATAATTTTCGCTATTATGTTTGTTCAAAAAAGCTATACGAGATTTATAAAGATATAGACGATTACCCAGACCCTATAATGACCATTGAAGATGGGGTGGACCCAGATCTTTTTTACCCTAAGAACTTAGACCGGTTTAATCAATTGAAACGGCCATTGCGAGTAGGTTGGGTGGGTAACAGTAAGTGGGGAATTAAAATTGAGGACTTCAAAGGGTTTCGGACATTTATTAATCCTGCTGTAAACGAGCTGATTCAAGAGGAGTTTGAAATCGAAGGAGATTATGCTGATCGGGTGCATAAAATGATTTCACACGATAATATGGTTGATTACTATTCAAAAATAGATGTTCTTATCTGCATGTCTAAGATTGAAGGGACGCCTAACCCTGTATTAGAAGCGATGGCGTGTGGAGTCCCGGTTATATCTACAAATGTAGGGATTGTGCCGCAAGTGTTAGGAGAAAAACAAAGAAGTTTTCTGCTGAAGGGTAGAGATAAAGAAGAATTAAAGAAATCACTTTTAACTCTATTTCATAATAGAGAGATATTAAATGAGCTTTCTCAAGAGAATTTAACTCAAATAAAAAATTGGCATTGGTCGAAGCAATGTCAAAAGTTTAAGGATTACTTTGATATACTGATTAGTGACTCTGCAAACAACAAAAAATAAATAAACCCCCTTTTGGGATAGAAAGTAAACATTCTCTATTTAACTAACTACCTGAAAGGGGTACTTCATGACCACGACTTCATAGTTATTTGTTTACTTTTTCAATACAAATTTTAATAATTTCTTTTTCAGCGTATCGGAAGGCCACTTTTTGGCCAGTTTCTTTATCCGTAGCAAAATTTGCTTCTTCTCCGGATATGTCACAAATAACATCCAGAAAGTTAATTGTGAAACTATCATTTGCTTTAATATCGTCTCTATCAATAATACAGGTAAATGGAACCTCATCAATAATTGTGTAGTTGGGAACCAGTTCGCATTCAATTAATGCCTGATATTCTATTTGCTTGTTTAGTAAACCACAAATAACTACTACCTCATCACACACTTTAACAATTTCTGCAGATAATGTTTTGTCCACAACAGTGGAGCCTGCAGTTGCAGGAGGGATTAATTGAGTAGAATGCTCTAATAAGAAGCGGCAGCAAAGTGATTTTGGAGGTGATGGTGGTCCGGGCGGTCCAGGCGGTCCTTTTTCGCCATTTTCTCCTTTTGGTCCAGGAGGCCCTTGTCGACCAGGCGGCCCTTTTTCGCCGCTTTCTCCTTTTGGTCCAGGAGGTCCTTGACGACCAGGTGGCCCTTGAGGCCCGGGCGATCCTTTTTCCCCTTTTTTCCCCCGCTTTCCTGGTGGCCCAATACAATTACAGTTGTTACAACCACACTGATGGCACATTATTTCACCCCTTATGACTCTGTTTTAATATTGTATGTAATCAGTCTTGCTACCGTAAGCTTTTTTTGTAATTTCCGCTTACGCCCTATTTATATATATTAGGTCAAAGACCAACACAGTTAATAAACAAATTAATATAATATAGATAAAGGTCTCCTATGGAAGGAGTGATCATACTTGTTTGAAGATAATAGCACCTATTCTGAGCATGATGATGAGCAGGAGTCTAAAGATATCAATTATTGCAAAACATGTCTTTGTGAAGTATTGTCCGAAATTGTGGAGCGGGAGAAGGAAAACGAAGAGTACAACATTACTTGTGATTTAAAAAGATCAAAACAACCAGTATGTAGCGACATAATTCCTTTCATAATACAAACTCCTTATGGACATCCATTTTTTACTTGGGGTAGGATTGGCACAAAACAGTGTTTTGCGACGGTTTTTTTCAGGGTAGTAAAAGTTGATTGTAAAAATAATTGTGCTGTACTCCAACTTTTAAAGCCTAATAAATCAATTATAGATGAAGACACGGACTGTGTAGAAAATAGTAGTATTTGTGAAGTTGACTTTGTCACTCAAACAAAGGAATGTGTTGTTGTGGATTTGAAATGTTATAGTTCCGTAAAATTTATATCACCTAGTTTTATTAAAAAGTATAAATGAATTAATTACATTTATTTGTTGAGCAGTGTGTTAAGGTCATATCACAGTAAGTAGAATCTGCACAACAGCCATTGAAACACCGTTATTTTAAAAGATGTTTTACTTCCTTGATTATCATCCGGCATTTATCCAAGCAGCCTATCGTATTGCCGATTCCTTAACGAAGATCATTACACCGATTTGTACTTTATAAATCGTGCTTGAATTCATGAAGGAATAAAACAAAAAAGTAGGGGATTGAAACATTGAATGCTTAATGCTTTCATATGACTTGATCTTCCACTCGTATGGATTTCTTTTACTTCTGGCATTTGTATTTCTGGGAATACCTTTTGGCCCGGGGATTGTTCTGCATTTGGGGTGATGAATATAATGAAGTTTCCTTGATAAAAGTACAGTAATAGACCTACTGTGCTTTTTCTTTGTGCTAATAGGCTAAATAAAAACTATTACCCTATCAATCTACGAATAATTTGTCGAAATATAGTAAATTTGAAATAAAATTTCATTAAAATCTATTGACCAACGCAATATTTTTTTATATAATTCAATCAGCAAAGCAAATAGAAAGGTAGCCTTCTATCGGTTTTGTTGGAAAGGCTTACAAAAAGGGGGTTTTATAGCAATACTACTTTTTGGCTCAAAACAGAGTTAAGAAGAGATTAAGTACATAAAAAGAATTCGGAATCTTGCATCAAAAAAAGAGTTTGATAATTTGAGAGGGGTTTTTTAGGAGATGAAGAAAAAAAGTTTAATTAGTTTATTGCTAATCATAGCGATGCTTGTTATGTCAGCATGTGGCAATAGTGATGATTCTTCAGCAAAAGATGGAGAAAAGAAGGAGTCTGGAGGCTCAGAGGAAGCAACTATTGAGTTTTGGACAATGCAATTAAAACCAACATTCACAGATTACATTGAAGGTGTTATTGCTGATTTTGAAAAAGAAAATCCAAATATCAAGGTGAAATGGTTGGATGTGCCTGCAGCAGATTTAAGCCAAAAAATATTAACAGCTGTTAGCTCTGACTCAGCTCCTGATGTAGTTAACTTAAACCCTACATTTGCCTCCCAATTGGCTGACTTGGATGCATTGGTAAATATGGATGAAGCAGTAGCTGAAGAAGATCAAAAGAAATATGTTCAAGGTGCATGGGAAGCGAACCAAATTAATGGTACAACCTTTGCTATTCCATGGTACTTATCTACAGAAGTATCCCTTAATAACAAAGCAATTTATGAAGAAGCAGGTCTTGATCCTGAAAAAGACATCCCGGTAACCTATGAGGATGCAAAGAAAGTAGCTAAGACAGTTAAAGAAGAAACAGGTAAATACGGCTATTTCCCATCACTTGATCTATCTTTAGTGTTACAGCATATGGTTAAAATGGGAGCAGATTTAACAAATGAAGATGGAACAAAAGCGGCCTTCAATACAGATGCAGGTTTAAAGGCATTTGAATACTTTACAGAGCTATATCAGGATGACTTAATCCCACGTGAAGCATTAACAGGTGATCAAAGAAGTACAATTGATATGTATCAGGCAGGACAGGTTGCGACATTTATGGGATCTCAGTTTATCTCCCAAATTAAAGAAAACGCTCCTGATATTTATGAGAACACACTTCCTTCCACTGGTATTACTGGAGAGAGTGGCAAAAAGACAATTAGTGTACAAAACATTGTAGTACCTGAACAAACGGAAAGTAAGGAAGCAGCAGTTAAGTTTGCGTTGTTCCTAACAAATGCGGAAAATCAATTGGAATTCTCTAAGTTGACACCAATTCTTCCATCAGCTGTAGAAGCATTAGAGGATCCATATTTCACCGAAGCAGGTGAAGATGCAGAGCCAGTAGATTTAGTTCGTATTCAGTCTGCTGCACAGCTTGATGAATCCGAGTTGTTAATTAAGCCAATGGATAATTATGATGAGTTGCGTCAAGCCATGTACGATGCTATTTCAGAAGCAATGCTTGGAAATATGAGCCCACAAGAGGCGTTGGATCAAGCAGAAGCAGCATGGAATGAAATTTTAAGTAAATAAGCAAGTAGATTAGTTGGGGAGAGTAGTCTCTCCCCTTTCTTTTTATAAAACAATGTAAAAAAATGCATCATTTCTAAATCCAAAAGGTAGGGTGAATGATTTGAGAACAAATAAGCTTACACCGTACTTGTTTTTGCTGCCAGGATTAATCATATTAGGTGCTTTTATATTTTATCCAATGCTCCAGGCCTTTTGGTTAAGCATGACTGATTATAATATGATTGCAGACGCTGAATTTGTAGGAACCACAAACTATGAAAATTTGTTTCAAGATGATTTATTCTGGAAAACATTAACAAATACATTTATCTACTTAATTGGTGTCGTTCCGGCACTCGTGATTATACCGATATTTTTAGCTGTGTTGGTTAACCAAAAATTAAAAGGCATTGGTTTCTTCCGCTCGGCTTACTATATTCCAGTAGTAACTTCTTTAGTAGTTGCTGGGATAGCCTGGGATTGGGTGTATAAAGAAAATGGTCTATTAAACTACGTGCTTGATATATTAAATATCATTTCCGAGCCAATTCACTGGTTAACTTCTACACAGACTGCAATCTTTGCGGTTATGGTTGTGACCATTTGGAAAGGGCTTGGTTATTATATGATTATTTACCTAGCTGGTCTACAGTCTATCCCCAATGATCTGTATGAAGCTGCTGATATTGATGGTGCAAACTGGTGGCAAAAGGTAACAAGAGTTACGATTCCAATGCTGATGCCATTTGTGCTTATCGTAACAATTATGTCTTCGATCGCAGCAATGAAAGTTTTTGAAGAGATTTACATTATGACTGGTGGGGGACCATTACATAGCTCAGAAACACTCGTGTTTTATATTTATACAGAAGCATTCGATCGTCTTAATATGGGATATGCCAGTGCAGCTGGAGTCGTATTATTTTTAATTACACTTGTTCTTTCCATAATCAACATTAAATTTATGGGTAAGGATAATACAGCGTGAGAGGAGGGAACTGAATGGAAATTAGTAAAACAAAAACAAACAACCCGATCATCAAGAAGTTTTTCCTATATTTATTATTAATTATCGTAACGATTTTCATGATTGGTCCATTTCTATGGCTGTTATCAACTGCATTGAAGTCTGGAAGTGAGAACATCTTCCAATATCCTCCGAAGCTGCTACCTGAAAATCCAACATTAACTAACTTTGTCAAAGTGATGGACACCTTTCCTTTCTGGAGGTATCTGTTTAATAGTGTGGTAGTTGCTGTGCTGACTGTATTCTTGAATGTTTTATTTTGCTCTCTTGCAGCATATCCACTTGCAAGGATGAAATTCAAAGGGAAAAACACGATATTTATATTGGTGCTTTCAACCATGATGATTCCTTTTCAATTATTAATGATTCCTGTGTATATCATTTCTTTAAAGCTTGGCTTGCAAAATACCTACATGGGAATGGTGCTTCCACATGTTACTACAGCTTTTGGTGTATTTCTCATGCGTCAGGCTTTTCTGACCGTACCGAAGGAATTGGATGAGTCAGCGAGAATGGATGGTGCAAACAGTTTTCAAATTTGGTGGAGAATATTAATGCCACTTGTTAAACCTTCCATGGTGACCTTGATGATATTTACATTTGTTAGTGCATGGGGAGATTTTCTATGGCCATTAATTATTGTGAATGATCAGGACATGTTTACGTTACCACTTGGTTTAAACATGCTGCAGGGAACGTTCACATCAGATTGGCGCTTAATTGCTGCTGGTGCGATCATTTCTATGATCCCTATCATAGTCTTTTTCTTATTCCTGCAACGTTTCTTCATTAAGGGAGCGATGAATGGAGCGATAAAAGGATAGCGATTTATTTTGCGGAAATTGGAGGGTCTATGGTGGACAACGTAAGAAAATTAAAACATCAAATCGGGCAAATGCTAGTGGTTGGTTTTGATGGGAAGACAATACCCAAGCACATGAAAGAAATGATTCATGAATACCATATTGGCGGAATTATCTTGTTCAGTCGCAATATTGGTACGCCTAGTGAAGTACTTCAGTTAACGACAGCACTTCAAAAGGAAGCAAAGCAGGCAGGGTATCAGCAACCCCTATTCATTTGCATTGATCAGGAAAATGGCATTGTACGCAGATTAGGTGAGGGGACAACGGATTTTCCTGGAGCAATGGCTTTAGGAGCAACAAACCAAGTGGAAAATGCCTATCATGTCGGGGTTGCCACTGGAAAAGAATTAAAGGCATTAGGGATTAATTGGAACTTATCGCCTGTTGTTGATGTGAATAATAATCCGCGGAATCCTGTCATTGGGGTAAGGTCTTTTGGCGAGTCACCAAAACAAGTGGCCATGTTTGGCGAAGCAGCTATGAAAGGGATGCAAGCCGCCGGCGTGATTACAACCTTGAAGCACTTTCCAGGTTATGGAGATATGGGAGTAGATCCTCATCTGGATTTACCTGTCATTCTCCATAATAAAAAACGCTTGGATGAAGTGGAACTCTACCCATTTAAGAAAAATATCCAAGCAGGTGCTGATACCGTGATGTCTGCCCATGTTTATTTTCCTTCTATCGATGATGAAGCAGGTCTTCCGGCTACGTTATCGAAGAAGGTAATTACTGGCCTATTAAGAGAAGAGCTAGAATTTGATGGCGTAGTAACGACAGATTGTATGGAGATGAATGCAATTTCGCAAGGTATCGGTACGGAAAAAGGTGCGGTCCGTGCGATAGAAGCTGGTATAGATTTAATTATGATTTCACATACATACAAGACACAGATAAGAGCTATAGAGAAAATATTCAGTGCAGCTGAACAGGACAAATCTGTCATGCATGCTGTCGAACAAGCGAATAAAAGAATTCAAAGGCTAAAAGCTGCGTATTTGCAGTGGGAGGATGTACATCTACTTGATACTCCGCCTACTGTGCCTGCTTTTGTTGGAGGAGAAGGACATGAAAAGCTTGCGGCATCTGTATTTCGTGAAAGTGTTACGATTGTAAATAATGAAGGTCTTCTTCCACTCAGTAGCTCATCAACCAGGAAGATCATGGTAATTAGCCCAGGAGATGAAGCAAAAACAAAGGTAGAAGATAAGAAACATAACGACTTCTCATTGAGTAGTGCTATAGAGGCATATCACAATAATTTTGATGTGCAGCCATTTTCTGGTGATGCTTCAAACGAATATATTGAAGCAATTGCCCATAAAGCGAAGGATTATGATTATGTGATTATTGGGACGTCTGGCCTTTCATCAGAAAGTAAACAAATTAAGTTAGTGCAACGTATACAAGAAATGGGCATTCCAATCATTGCTATAGCGATGAAAAGTCCATATGATATTGCTCTGTTACCAAAAGATTCAGCGTCTATATTTACATATGAACCTACCGCCACAGCAATTCAAATAGCTGTTGGTGCGTTATTTGGAAAAGAGCAGGCGAAGGGAGCTTTGCCTGTCCATATGTTCTAAGTTAAAGGAAAATGTAGGATTCATATAGGAAGAAAAGGTAACATGAACGAAAAAAGGTGGATTATATGAAAATTGGTCTTGATGTGTTTCTTGAAAAAGAATACAAAAGTTTTATAGGGAAACGAATTGGATTAATTACAAATATGACCGGAGTGAATGAGAAGCTTGTTCCTGCAATCGATCTATTTCATGAACATCCGGATATTCAATTAACAGCATTGTATGCGCCGGAACACGGTATTCGTGGGGATGCCAGGGAGGGAGAGAAGCTTGAATCCACAATAGATCCGTACACCGGTTTACCTGTTTATAGTTTGTATGGTGCTACACGTAAGCCTGATCAAGCAATGCTGGAAGAGGTGGACGTTTTATTATTTGATCTCCAGGATATTGGCGCGAGATATTATACATATATTTATACGATGGCTTATGTGATGGAAGCATGTAAAGAATACCGAAAACAATTTGTTGTTCTGGATCGTCCCAATCCTGTAGCAGGCACACAAATGGAAGGGAACCTTGTAGAAGAAGATGTACGCTCATTTGTAGGGCTATTGCCAATACCCAATCGGCATGGCATGACTGTAGCTGAGCTTGCTCTTATGTTTAAACATGAATTTGACTATGATTGTGAGCTTACGGTAATTCCGATGGAGGGCTGGCAACGAGATAAATATTATGATGAGACAGGACTTTTTTGGGTTCCACCCTCACCAAACACTACGAATATTGAGATGAATATTTTATATCCAGGTACATGTCTTTTTGAAGGAACAAATCTTTCAGAAGGGCGGGGTACTACAAAGCCGTTTGAGCAAGTTGGGGCACCATTTATAGATGGTCAAAAACTTGCAAAGATTTTTAATCAGAAACAGATACCGGGCGTTTTAGCAAGACCGACTTCCTTTATTCCGACATATCAAAAACACCAAAATGAGATATGTGGAGGCGTCCAATTGCATGTATCTGATCGAAAGAAGTTAAATTCCTTTGAAGCAGGTGTCCTTTTAATAGAAACAATTGCACAAATGTACCAAAGTGAATTTAAGTTTATAACGAATGATCAGGGTAAATATTTTTTTGACCTTTTAGCAGGTACGAGGGATTTGAAGCAAATTATTTTAAAACGTACTGTCCAACCATTTTTTGAAGCATGTGATAAAGAATTAGAAGATTTTAAAAAGCAAAGAGAGAGTTATCTATTATATAAGTAGGATGGAGAGAATAGATGAAACTGACCAATTTAGCGACAGAAAAGAGAAATCAGCATACAGCACATATTGATACTATGTCCACAAAAGAAATTTTAAATGTAATTAATAAAGAGGATATGACCGTAGCGCAACGGGTACAGCAGGTGCTTCCGCAAGTTGAAAAAGTTGTGGATGCTGTTTCCCATGCGTTATCTCGTGGGGGAAAGCTTTTTTATGTAGGTGCTGGAACGAGTGGAAGAATTGGAATTATGGATGCGGTCGAATGCCCACCTACGTTTAGTACCTCACCTGAGCTTGTTCAAGCAGTAATGGCTGGAGGTACAGGCGCGTTTGTTCAAGCAGTGGAAGGTGCAGAGGATGAGGAAGAAAGAGGCATAGAGGATCTTGAAAAAAGAAATATAACCGACTTGGATGTAGTTATTGGCATTGCTGCCAGTGGCAGGACACCATATGTAATAGGTGCATTAAAGCATGCAAAGAAAGTTGGAGCAGTAACTGTCAGCCTTTCCAGCAATCTGGATTCTGCGATCAGTAAGTTTGCATCTATTCCGATAGAGGTGGAGACTGGCCCAGAAGTGTTGACAGGATCAACGCGAATGAAAGCAGCGACTGCACATAAGATGATTTTAAATATGATCACAACTACGGCCATGATTAAAATAGGAAAAGTATACGAGAATTTAATGGTTGATGTAAAGGTGAGTAATAAAAAATTAAAGGACCGTGCGATAAGCATTGTAAGCACAATTACGAATGTGGCTGAGGAAAAAGCAACAGAAATATTGGAAATAACTAATTTCGAGGTAAAACCGGCAATTGTCATGCTCAAAGCTAATGTCTCATTTGAAGAGGCACAAAGCTATATAACCCAAGAGGGTGGTTTTGTTCGGGAGGCAATTGAACGTGCACGGAAGGAAAGGGTATAATAAAAAGAAAGCTTCGTCAATAAGCACTTGCTATTGTAAGAATATAGCTTTTGAACCAGTTATATCTTTGTCCAGACTAAACCAATTAAAAGTGAGCTGATTGCATGAGCACAACAGGAGGCATTGTTATTTTAAAGGAAATGCTGCCGAAGTTGGCCCCATCTGAGAAAAAAATTGCAACATATATTATAAATAATCCTCAAGAGGCTATTTCGCTAACGGTAAATGAATTGGCAAAAAAAAGTGCCACGAGTGGAGCGGCTGTTATTCGTTTATGTAAGTCGTTAGATTTAAAAGGCTATCAGGATTTGAAGCTGAGAATCGCCGGTGATTTGCGAAAACCTGGTGATCATGTTGGCTATCAGGATATCCAACCAAATGAATCAGCAAATTCCATCATAAAGAAGATGATTGATAATACGATCCAAACCGTTCGGGAAACAGCTGACATGCTAAATAAAGATGAGTTGCAAAAAGCGGTTGATATATTGAGAGCGTCCAGACGAATTCACTTTATTGGAGTCGGAGCTTCAAGCATTGCAGCAGAAGATGCCCAGCAGAAATTTTTGCGTATTGATAAAACAGCATATGCTTTTAAAGATATGCATATGGCTGCAACACTTGTGGCTAATGCAGAAGAAAAGGACGTTGTAGTGGGGATTTCTTTTTCTGGAGAAACTCCTGAAATAGCAAAAATTCTACAGTTAGCTAAGGAGAACAAGGTTACAACAATCAGCTTGACGAAATATGGAAGGTCAACCGTCGCTGAACAAGCGGATGTTAACTTGTATACTTCAGCCTCCAGTGAGCCAACCTTTCGTAGTGGAGCGACTTCATCACGTCTTGCTCAATTGCAAGTAGTTGATATTCTCTTTATGTGTGTTGCGTCCATGCAATATGAGGAGACAGTGAAGCACCTAGGAGCAACAAGGGATGCTGTAGATTTTCTTACAATGAATGGTAATGGCAATAATAAAAAAGGATAAAGATTTATTTAAACACGAAAGGGTTAGCTCAACAGGAGTTAATCCTTTTGTTACATGGAGGGGATTTGAATGTATTATTTAGGGATTGATGGTGGTGGGACAAAAACAAAAGCAATCATTACAACGGAAAAAGGAAAGTTGATTGCTGAAGCTCTAGTTGAAGCAACTAACCCGAATAGTGTACCTGAAGAAACCGTCAAATTAAGATTCCAGAACTTATTTTCACAGCTTTGGACACAAAGTAATCTGCACATAAATGATATTCGTCAAGTATTTGCCGGCATGTCCGGGGTAAGCAGACAAGCTTCCAAACAGGAAATGAAGCAGCTTTTGTCAGTGATTCTGAACGGTTTTGAAAATATTAGTGTAGATAATGATGCAGTAACTGCATTATATTCTGGTACGTTTGGCAAGCCGGGAATCGTACAGATATCCGGTACAGGTTCTATCACCTATGGGATTAATGCAGATGGGGAACACGGTCGTGTTGGTGGCTGGGGACATTTTATCGATGAAAACGGCAGTGGTTTTTCTATTGGCAGGGATGCCTTACAAGCAGCTTTTAAAGCACTTGATGAAAGAAGAACACTTCCATTGTTGGGTGAATTTATTCTGGAGCATTTTCATGAAAAAGAGTTGACTGATGTAATTCCACATGTCTATCAAGCAGCTGATGTAAAAGTAGAAATTGCATCATTAAGCAAGCTTGTTTTTAAAGCAGCTGATCAAGGAGATGTAATGGCCCTTTCAATTGTTAAGCAGCAAGGGAAAGAGATTGGAAAATCCATTTCCAGGTTAATTGATAATCAATTTAAAAAGGAAAAACAAGCTATTCCTGTTGTTCTGGCAGGAGGTATCTTTAACCGTGTTGATTTATTCCAAGAAACAATGGAACAAACGTTAAAACTACTTGGGAAGGAAGTTCACTTTATCATGCCTGAAATTGATCCTGCAGGTGGAGCTGTTATCGCCGCATTAAAAAAAGACGGGATTCAATTTAATGAAAGTGAATTTATCCAAAATTATCGGGGTGAATATGAATGAAGCTTGTTAAATGGAATGCAATTTATTTACAACAGTTGGTTGATTTGTGGAATAAAGAATTAGGCACAGACTTTCCGATGAGGACAGAGCTATTTGAACAAAATAGTTTTCAAGATGAGAATGTGAGCTGGGAAGGGTCCTTGATTGCAATCAATGATGCTGAAGAGGTAATTGGATTTATCATTGCAAAAATGTGGCAGGAAGCAACTTCTGTTTCCATGCCAACCAGCACAGGGTGGATTCAAGTTATTGTAGTGGCGAAACAGTATCAGAATAAGGGAATTGGTTCTCGTTTACTGGCCCATGCGGAAAAAGTATTTCGTGATGAAGGGATGGGAACTATTTTGCTGGGAAGAGACCCATGGCATTATTTTCCTGGGATTCCAGAAAACAATGCGAAAGCGAAGCAATGGTTTGAAGCAAAAGGATATAAGATGTATGTACAGGAACATGACATGATAAAAGCATATGATGCAAATGAAGAAATAGAGGAGCCAAACACTTCTGATGTAACATTTACGATTCTAGCTTATGAAGAGAAAGATGAATTCCTCACCTTTATGAATCGCTGCTTTCCCGGACGCTGGGAATATGAAGCATTAAAATACTTTGAGCAAGGAGGAAATGGCCGCGAATTTATAGTCATGAAGAAACAGGGTAATATTATTGGTTTCTGTAGGATAAACGATTCTCGTTCCCTGTCTATTGCCCAAAATGTTTATTGGGCACCCCTTTTCAAAGAAGAGCTCGGAGGTATTGGTCCATTGGGTGTTGATGATGTAGAACGAGGTCAAGGGTATGGACTTACTATCGTAAAAGCAGGAATTGCCGAGCTAAGAAGACGAGATATCTACCGGATTGTAATTGATTGGACAGGGCTCGTAACATTTTACAAAAAACTTGGCTATGGCGTTTGGAAAAGCTATGATTCCTATAAAAAATCTTTACATATGAGGAGGGGGTAGAAAGTGATAGAAAAAATACGAGCATTTTTGCAAAAAGAGATTGATTCAAAGCATATACCTGGGGCGGTGCTACATGTATCATATCAAGGTGAAATAATTTGCCGAGAAGCAATTGGCAACCGAGCGGTGTATCCAACGATCTCCCCGATGCAGATAGAAACAGTATTTGATCTAGCCTCGCTTACAAAAGTCATTGCTACTCTTCCTGCTATATTGAAGCTAATAGACCGTGGAGACATACGTTTGGATGATCCGGTTCGTCTCTTCCTGCCAGCTTTCTCAATGAATGGAAAAGAAAAAGTGACTATCCGGCATTTATTAACACATACTGCTGGGTTTCCAGCACATCGGCAATTTTATAGAGAAAATTTGACGAGAAACGAAATTCTCCACCGCGCCCTTACAGAACCACTTGAAAATGAACCAGGATCCAAGGTCGTTTATAGTGATTTAAGCTTTATTACACTTTATCAATTAATAGAAATAATTACAGATGAGCCATTCGACGTATTTATTAATAAAGAAATATTTACTCCTCTGGAAATGGGAGAAACAACATTTAATCCTACAAATAGTGTAGAGTGTTTTGCTGTAACAGAATATAGTGAGCAGCTCGGTGATTATAAACGAGGAATCGTTCATGATGAAAATGCCTTTGCAATGAATGGTATAAGTGGCCATGCTGGTTTGTTTTCTACGATAAGTGATATGAGCAATTTTGCAAGAATGATAGAAAATAACGGCATATATAAAGGGCATCGCGTGTTGTCAGAAAATGTTCTAAAACTTGCAAGACAAAACCATACCCCATTTGGTGAGGAATATAGAGGACTTGGGTGGATGTTGAAAAGTCCGAAATTATCTTCCTGTGGAGATCTTTTTTCCTCCAGTGCTTATGGGCATACTGGCTTTACGGGGACAAGTATATGGTTTGATCCAGAAGCAAAGCTACATGTTATTTTACTAACCAATCGCGTTCATTATGGTAGAGAGCCACATATTATCAGATTGCGAGCACGACTGCATAATTTGATTAGGGCGAGTATATAATGGATAGTTAATATATAAATAAAAAAATACACCATTAGCATATTTTAAAAAGCCGCCGTTATACAGGTCAACTGTACAATGGCGGCTTTTTTGAGTTATGTTGTATCAAATTATTTATCATGTTTTCTATGCTGGTTCACCTTCACGGATTGCAATTAACTTTGGAAAGCCAAACCAGCAAGACCTTGACCAGTTGTCTATCCAAGAAGCAGAAAAATTGATCGAGGAAGGACATTTTGCGCCAGGCAGTATGCTTCCAAAAGTAGAGGCTGCGCTTCATTTTGTTAGCGCAAAGGAAGGCAGAAAATCTATTATCACTTCCTTGGACAAAGCGAAGGACGCTATTACCGGAAAAACAGGAACTGTTATTACGAACTAATTGAAGGATTATGATAGACGATAATATCTAGGATTCTATTAAAAAAAGAAGGAGTGTTTGTAAATGAATGAGCAAAAGAATACGAAGGTTAATGTTGGGGAAGAGTTAAAGTGGAATAAATTTACGGAGCATCGTGAAGTGTTCAATCAGGAACTTCTAAGTGCTACAGAGGCTGATGGACTGGGAGTTAGCGTTAGCTCTGTGCTACGTGAACGTATCGAGTTAGGAGGAATTGTACTACCACATTACCATGATGTTGCCGAGGTTATTCATATTACTAAAGGGAAAGTAAGACTTCTGAAAAATGGGGAGTGGACCTCATATAAAGAAGGAGATACATTCTTAGTTCCTAAAGGTGTCGTTCATTCTGTGGCTAATGATGATACTGAACCAACAGAGCAGGTAAGTATTTTTCTTCCAGTATCTGATGATGTGGAAAATGAAGGATTTAAATCACATATGGTGGATGTGGAAGCTTAAGAATTAAGAAAAGGGCACGTGGAGTGCCCTTTCTTAATGGTTTATTATTAGTTATGAAAACTTATTTTCTGTGTACTCAAACTAAGCTAATCATTATCAGAAAAATAAATTATTATTGACAATTTAAAATAAGCGTGTTAAATTTCATAACAAGTACAATTTAATATGCGATTCCACTAGGGGTGCCTTTTAAAAGGGCTGAGATCAAAGTAATTGACTTTGGGACTCTTTGAACTTGAGACGGTTAGTGCCGGTGTAGGGAAGTGGTGGATTGGTATCCGTTTATATTTTTATGAAAATACAAGCGTACAAACCACTTTTCCCTAAAAAGGAAGAGTGGTTTTTTTGTTTTCCTGAATAACAGGAGGGAAAAATTTTAGGTTCTATTGCAAATGATGTGGCACAAACGTTGTCTCATTACATTGATAGTGGGAGGGAAGGGAGTTACTAGAGAAACCTATTCAGCTGTAAATGATAAAAAGTTAAATAACACCGCTACGGAAAAATACTGCGCTTTCCGGGGGCGGCTGATGAGCCTCCTCATGCTACGCATTCCGGGGTCTCACCGATGCCTCATCTCCCCCAGGACAAGGAAAGCTTCGTAAGCAAGGCATCGCACGAAGAAAATGTGTATTTTCATTTTCGAGGAGTCTCCGTATTTTTCCTACGCTAAAGTTTATTTTTCAAAACGATTAAAGATGAAAGATACTTTTTCGGTTATTAAATATCTTTAATTAATCAATAGCATATACCAATTGATTGGAATGAAAGATGGCAATCTAAGAACGCCACGTCCTGGGACTGAGGCTGAGGCTGCGCTAACTCGCCCCACCGAAAACATTTGTGGCAACGATTGCATGACCAACGTCCTTGAAAAAGAAACCCGCCTTTTCTGCGTTCGATGTTTCTCTTAGAAGCTTTCCTTGTCCTGTTGACCCGCGACTCCAGCCGGAATAGCATGAGCTGAAGCCATGCCGGTGGAAAGCGCCCGTATGCAACGGAAATCAATGGAGCTTATCTACTCAACTATCTCAGTTCTCTTATTCATTTTTAAAAATCACAAAAAGGAGGCGGTCAATATAAAAGAACTACATGTTATCTCTACAGGTCAGCAAACCTCAGAGACACTTGTTTCTATTGTTGCTGAGATTCATCATCACATAGACTTTTTGCATTTACGTGAACCGGAATGGACTGACCAAGAAGTGGTACAAACAATTGAAAACCTTTCCGCCAGTGGGGTACCAATGGAAAAGCTCATTGTGAATCATCGTGTGGATGTAGCAAATCAAACGGGAGTTCATGGTGTCCAACTGACCTATCGGAGCATGGAAGTGGCTAAGGTGAAGAGCGCATTTCCTGAATTAAAGGTTGGTTGCTCTGTACATGCGGTGAATGAAGGAACACACTTGGCGGGACATGGAGCGGATTTTCTTGTATATGGACATATATTTGAAACCGCCTCCAAGCCAGATCTGGAGCCTAAGAGTGTAGGAAGCTTACAGCATGTTGCCAGGCAAGTTTCCATACCTGTAATTGCTATCGGAGGAATAACACCACGAAATGTACAAGAAGTTATGGCACATGGTGCAAGTGGTGTGGCTGTTCTATCAGGGATTTTACTTGCAAAGGATCCGCTGAAGGCAGCACAGGAATATAGATACGCATAAACAAAAAGCGAGGTGGTCGTGTGAAGCGTCATTATGATTCTATTATTGTTGGAGGAGGCGTAATTGGCAGTTCTATTGCCTTTCAGTTAAGTAAGCGAAACTATAGTGTACTAGTTTTGGAGAAAGATGGTTTGGCAGAGAAAGCTTCCAGTGCCGCAGCTGGTATGCTCGGTGCTCAATCCGAATTGGAAGGGGATAGCCCGTTATTTAACTTAGCGAGACAAAGTAGGTCCAGATTCCCTGAATTGGCAAAGGAATTATACCAAATTTCGGGTGTCGATATCGAATTGATGCAAAGTGGCATTATAAAAGTCGCGCAAACAGAAGAAGAAGTAGCGCATTTAAAAGCAGTTGCTGCATACCAGAAATCGATCGGGGAGGAAGCAGAATGGTTAGCCGCAGAAGAACTGAAAAAGCGTGAGCCCGGCCTTTCAGATGCTGCTCTTGGTGGGGTATATCTGCCGCATGATGGACAGGTTTCCGCACCGCTTCTAGCCAATGCTTTTGCACAATCTGCCAAAAAGCTTGGCGCAGATATGTTGGAGCATACAGAAGTGAAGGATTTCATCTATGAAAGCGGGCGCTTATCAGGGGTGAAATCCAGTGCAGGTACGTTTTCGGCGAAAGACATAATTATCGCTGGAGGTGCGTGGAGCAAGCAAATATTAAGTAATGCTGGGGTGGCGTTAGATGTATTTCCAGTAAAGGGAGAGTGTTTTTCGGTTATTCACGATAAGCCAATTGCCACCTCGAGCATATTTTTATCCAATGGATATATTGTGCCAAAGTCCAGAGGAAGAACCATCATTGGGGCAACACAGAAGCCTTATGATGAGAATCCAACAGTGCAAGTATCCAGTTTATTCCAATTAATTGAAATGGCGGGAAGGCTGCTCCCGGAATTAAAGAATGCTAGGTGGGAAAAGGCATGGGCAGGGATTCGGCCACAAACAGGAGACGGCTATCCTTACATCGGAAAACATCCAGAACTGCATGGGTTGACGATAGCAACAGGTCATTTCAGAAATGGGATATTATTAAGCCCAATTACAGGGGAAATGATTGCTGATCTGATTGAAGGCAAGTCTATCGATAGTACCTTTAGTTTGGACAGAAAATCTTTGGAGGAGGTGAAAGTATGAATCTACTTGTTAATGGAAAGCGAATACAGGTGCCTGCAACTGTTAAAACAATTACAGATGTTAAGAACCACTTTAATATTACAAACCCAGTAGTAATTGTAGAGCATAACGGAGAAATTTTGGACAAGGCAAAACATCCGGAAAAAGAAGTAGCGGATGGCGATAAAATTGAATTAGTACAATTTGTGGGAGGCGGTTGAGATGTTAATCATCGGAGATAAAAAATTTAATTCAAGATTATTACTAGGAACAGGTAAATACCCTGATTTCGAAACCCAGAAAGAAGCTGTTAACGTATCGGATACAGAAATATTAACCTTTTCCGTGCGTCGGATGAATGTTTTTGAGCCGTCACAGCCGAATTTTCTGGAAAAGCTTGATTTGCAGAAATACAGCCTATTGCCGAATACAGCGGGAGCCAAAACAGCCGAAGAAGCTGTTCGAACTGCAAAATTGGCAAAAGCATCGGGGCTCTGTGACATGGTTAAAGTAGAAGTAATTGGCTGTGATAAAACCTTATTGCCGGATCCGATTGAAACATTGAGAGCGACAGAAGAATTAGTAAAGGAAGGATTTACCGTATTACCATATACGTCAGATGATGTCGTACTCGCAAGAAAGCTTGAAGAAGTTGGTGCACATGCAATCATGCCTGGTGCTTCACCAATTGGTTCCGGACAAGGGATAATTAATCCCTTGAATTTAAGTGTCATCATCGAACAGGCAAATGTACCTGTCATTGTGGATGCAGGTATCGGTTCCCCTGCAGACGCTGCCATGGCAATGGAGATGGGGGCTGAAGGAGTGCTACTCAACACAGCTGTTTCGGGAGCCAAAGATCCGATTAAAATGGCTGAAGCGATGAAGCTTGCAGTAATCTCAGGACGACTCGGATATGAAGCTGGCAGAATTGGAAAGAAAAGATATGCTACTGCAAGCAGTCCTATGGAAGGGATCAGTGTGTAATGCATGACCGTTACTCAAGACAAATACTCTTCTCCGGCATTGGGGCTGAAGGACAGGAAAAACTAGAAAATAAGCATGCTTTAATTATCGGAGCAGGAGCACTTGGAACTGGAAGTGCAGAGATTCTGGCCAGGGCAGGGGTCGGAGAGTTGACAATAGTGGATAGAGATTATGTGGAATGGAGTAATTTACAGCGACAGCAATTATATACAGAAGCAGATGCTGAAGAACGTATGCCAAAAGTAATCGCAGCCAAGAAGAGACTAGAGGAGATTAATAGCGGAATAACGATACATGCCCATATTATAGATGTTACACCTGTAGAATTAGAGCAACTTATTCACGGAGTTGATTTGATCCTTGATGCCACAGATAATTTTGATATTCGCATGATAATTAACGATACCTCTCAGAAGTACTCTATCCCATGGATTTACGGATCGTGTGTAGGGAGTTATGGAATTAGTTATACGATCCTACCGGGGGTATCTCCATGCCTGCACTGTTTAATGGAAAACATACCCATTGGTGGAATGACCTGTGATACATTAGGTGTTATTAGTCCGGTTGTGCAGCTTGTTATAGCACATCAAACGGCTGAGGCTTTAAAGATATTGACAGAAAAAACGGATAGATTACGGCAGGAATTAATTTCTTTCGATTTATGGAATAATCAGCAATCAACTATCCAAGTACGGTCTTTAAAACAGCAACAGTGCAAATCATGTGGGGATCATGCCAACTATCCATTTTTGGATTATGAAAATACAACCAAAGCAGAAATCCTGTGTGGTAGAGAAACGGTACAGATTCGACCAAGCTCAAGAGAGACAAAAGATTTAGAAACATTGGCTATTAAGCTGAAAAAGTTGGGAAAGGTTAAGCAGAACCCGTATTTGTTACAGTTTACAATTGGTGATGATCGCCTGGTGTTATTTCGGGACGGACGCGTGCTTGTACATGGGACCAATGATGCCGCGAGAGCCAGATCATTATATCACCGCTATCTAGGCTAGTTGAAAGATGAAGGATGAGAAATTTGAAAGATATTTTTATGATGAATTTGACAGTGGGTACGAAAGAACAGGCATTAACTGCCATGTGTAGCATGTTAATAAATACAGGGTATGTAACCGCTGATTTTATGGAGGAAATTTTAA
Source organism: Virgibacillus halodenitrificans JCM 12304 (assembly GCF_001310895.1). GTDB lineage: Bacteria > Bacillota > Bacilli > Bacillales > Amphibacillaceae > Virgibacillus_Q > Virgibacillus_Q halodenitrificans. Next base: position 70,985 of record NZ_BAZS01000014.1, read on the forward strand.
AAAGAGAGCAAGGCTTTCCAACAGGGTTACCGGTACAACCATACGGAGTGGCTGTTCCACATGTTGACAGCAAGCATGTTATCGAAAGTCAGGTCGTATTTGCTGCTTTAAAAAAACCGGTAGTTTTCCAGCAAATGGGCAATAATCAGCAAAACATAGATGTTTCTTTTATTTTTATGCTTGCTTTTCGGGATCCGACAGAGCATTTACAACATTTACAGAAGTTGTTTCTATGTTTGCAGGACACTGCATTTATGCAGCAGCTCAACCAAATAAAAAATAAAAGTCATTTGCTTCAATTAATAAATAACATAGAAACATAGTTTGCTGGGGTGAGTTTATGGAAGGATTACAATGGTTTGTTGATCTGGGAGCTTCCGTTATGCTCCCTGTTATCATTTTTATTTTTGCGCTTATACTTGGAACAAAAGTGAAAAAAGCGATACAAGCAGGGCTTACTGTAGGAATTGGTTTTGTCGGGTTGAATTTGATTCTTGAATTATTAACGAGTAGCTTAGGACCTGCAGCAAAATCGATGGTTGAATATCTTGGTTTCGATTTACGCACAATTGATGTGGGCTGGCCTGCTGCAGCGGCTATTTCCTATGGCACAACATTAGGCAGTCTAGCTATTCCTATAGGCATAGGAATAAATATTTTGTTGTTGCTATTTGGATTAACCAAAACATTAAATGTGGATATATGGAACTATTGGCATTTCGCGTTTACAGGCTCTTTAGTTTATGCGATCACAAATAACTTTGCATTCGGACTGCTTACCATTGCTGTACATGTCATGGTGATTTTTCTCTTGGGTGATTTGCTTGCGTCAGATATTCAATCCTACTACGGATTCAAGCAAATTACTTTTCCGCATGCAGCTTCAGCACCATCTTATTTTTTAGCAAAACCCCTGAATTATGTTTTTGACCGGATCCCTTGGTTTAATAAATTGGAGGCTAGTCATGAAACCATTCAGAAACGATTTGGGTTACTTGGAGATTCTTTGATACTCGGTGTCTTACTAGGTATTGTTATTGGTGTGCTGGCAGGTTATAACCTTCAAGAAACACTTCAACTGGCCATACAGACAGGTGCTGTACTTGTTTTGATGCCAAAAATGGTTGCATTACTGATGGAAGGGCTAACCCCTGTTTCGGAAGCGGCCGGTGAAATGATGAAAAAAAGATTTCCAAATAGAGAATTATTCATTGGAATGGACAGTGCTTTATCAGTTGGTCATCCTGCAGTTTTGTCCGCCTCCTTGTTGATGGTGCCGATTACCCTTTTATTGGCAGTTATCTTACCAGGAAATACGGTATTGCCGTTTGGAGATTTGGCTGCCATTCCATTTTTAATCTGCTTAATGGTCCCTGTCTTTAAAGGGAATATAATTCGGACAATTATTGCTGCCACCATATACATAAGTGCAGGTTTGTATATTGCTACATGGGTTTCTCCGTTGTTTACAGAAATGGCTAACAATGCCGGTTTTGACGCTGGAGACAACTCCAGCATTTCAGCGTTAGTAGACGGAGCGCTCTGGACAACCGGGTTATTTGTTGGTGTTGGGAAAATGGTGGGCTGGCCTGGGATTGCGGCGATTGGAATCATTGCATTTGCTGGTCTGCTAAATGTCAATAAAATCAGGAAGAAAGGTGGTTAGTTATGAAAAAGGGACTAATCGTTTGCGGAACCGGAGTTGCTACTTCAACTGTTGTTTTGGGGAAAGTGAAGGAATACTTGACCAAGGAGGATTTAATTTCACAGGTAGAGCTCCATCAAGCAAACATTAATGATGCACATAGCAGAAGCGATGACTATGCGTTTATCGTATCAACAACGATCGTCCCAGATGATTGGAAGGAAAATGTGATTGATGGGGTTCCATTGCTTACAGGGATTGGAACAGAAGAAGTGTATTTGGAAATTAGAAATAAATTGGTGTGAGAAAAAGGGCTCCCGTACAGGTAGGCTGGCAGAATTCGAGACTATGTTAAAAACAATTTTGATTTTAAAGTGTGGGGGCTATACTCTGAAGCGAAGAGATTATCTTCCAGAAAAATTGGGGAAAGCTTTCCTTCCATTTTCGTTCGAAAGCTTCCCCACTAATAAGAACTTTTATAAGTAGGCTTGCTACTGTTCTAGTCAATCACCTACTACTTTTTCCCCCTGCACCCAAACCTCTTTTATATTTTCGGATTTCACAAGATACATAATTTTTTGAAACACGTCATCCAGATCTTCCTTTTCATCAAATATCGGAAGGGAATTTCCTTTTGCTTTTGTATCAATGATTTGTACATCCCAAGCGTAGCCCTTCTCCAAGAGACCGATTGGGAGACTTAAGCTCTTACCACCACCAGCTGTCGCAAAATAAAATGCTTCCTTAATTGTAATGCGTGAATCGTCTACACCACGCACTTCGAGGGATTTGGAATTGTCTACTCCATCCTCCAGCATGCGGGAGGATACGACCGCTTGCTTTGCATTATCATATAAGCTGGGTGTTGCTCCAGCTGAGATGTCTGTTCCTAAGCCAATGTCCACACCACGGGAATGGAAATGGCGAAGGGGCATTACCGCATTCGCGAAATAGGCATTTGAGAGTGGGCAATGGCCAATAGCTGTACCTGTTTCAGCAAATAATTCCACATCTTTATCTTCTAAAAATACCGAATGTGCCATCACCGATTTATCCTGTAATAAACCAAAATCGTTTAAAGCAGCTGTATCGGTTTTATGAAATCGTTCTTTAACAAAACCGTGTTCCCAGTCGCTTTCACTGCAATGGGATTGGATATGTGTGTCATATTTGGCAGCAAGCTCACCTAAACCCTTTAATGCTTCATCCGTACAGCTTGGGATAAATCTTGGGGTTACAACAGGATAAACGCCTTGCTTGGTCGTTTTTGCTAATTCCTTCACATCCACAATAAATTGCTCTGTTTCTTCTAACGCAGTTGTTGCGTCTGGGTCTCTATAATAATCCGGATTTTGCTCTGGATCATCTGCAACTACTTTACCCACCAATCCACGTTGCCCTTTTTCTGCACATATTTTAGCTAATAGATAGCTTGCTTCTCTGTGTACAGTAGCAAAGTATAATCCTGTTGTCGTACCATTTTTTAACAATGTATGGACAAGATCTTCATACACTTTTTTTGCAAAGCTTGTATCTTCAAATTTAGCTTCCAACGGAAAAGTATACGTATGCAACCAATCATTCAATGGTAGGTCCAATGCCGTTCCAGCCTGAGCCCATTGTGGGGCATGAATGTGTAAATCAACAAATCCAGGGAAAAGATATTGTCCTTTCTTCAGGCGATAAAAGTTACTTTTGTCTTCGTACTCTTGGAGAATTGAGCGGTAACGTGGATCTTCAGGAGATACCACATTTGCAATCATCCCACTATCGTCTACGCAAAAAAGATGGTCTTTTACTATATTTATTTCCTTAGCAGATTTGCTTGTAAATGCAGTTCCTTGAAAAATTAACGAATAATTATACATATAAATCACCTTATTGTTCGTATTTTGTTAATTATAGTAGCCATTATAATGGAATGGGATACGGAAGTCCAGAGAGCTATATAGCTTTTTGAAATTTGTGGTAAACCTAAGTAGAAAAAGGGATCCAAGAGCTATTGCAACAAATAAAATAGAAGTTTTTTTAAAAAAATACTTGTTTAATAGAAAATGGGTGTTATACTAAAGACAAACTTAATGATGTTTTTCATATAATAGCGGGGATATGGCCTGCGAGTTTCTACCAGTTTACCGTAAATGAACTGACTATGAAAAGCTTGTATGGGTGACGTCTACGTATGTTTAGATGTTATTCTTATTTCGGTTCCTTTAAGGTCCGGGATACATGCTTATTCATAGAAAAGCATGTATCCCGGGCTTTTTTGTATTGGTAGTGAAAATCTTCATATTATATTGCGAAGTAACTAAGAATATTGAGGCTGCGTTAATCACCGCTATGGGGAAATATTCCGCTACTATTTATTATTATATCTACGAAGAAAAATTGCGTTCGGAAACACCCAGAAATGTGCAGTGTACGAATTGATTGGAGTGGAGGGCGGCGACTCCTACCGGAATAGCATGAGGCGAAGACCCTGGACGGAGCGTAGCGGAGGAAGCGGCTGAGGCCATGCCGGTGGAAAGCGTCCGCCTGAAACGGAAATCAATGGGGTACTTCTCCTCAAACATTTAACTGAGCTTTTCATCAATATAGTTACGTCGCAGTTTACTCCTACTATGAATGTACGAAATACGTTTGTGCCCTAACATTTGTAGTAGAACCAAATAAATTATTTACTCGTAAGCTCATTGTTATCACCTATGAATATAAATTGGAGGGAGTTACAAATATGGTTAATACAGCTAGAAAACAAGAAACAGAAATAAACGAGGTTGAACAACAGGGGAAGGAAACAGAAATTTCTGTTGGAAAGTCGCTCTTTGTTGGATTACAGCATGTACTTGCAATGGATCTTTTTATACCTCCAATCATTTTGGCTGGATTATTATCCTTTTCTGTAGCTGATAGTGCGTTATTAATCCAAATGACGTTTATCGCTTGTGGAATTGCAACAATCATTCAGGCTGGATTTGCAATGAAGCTGCCTGTGATGCAAGGGCCCTCGTTTGTTCCGATTAGCGCATTGGCAGCTATTGGCACCACTTCCGGAATAGGTGCAATGATTGGTAGTCTTATCCCTGGCGCTATACTCATTTCTTTGCTAGGCAAACCGCTAAACGTATTTAGTAAGCTTGTATTAAAATTTATCCCACCACTTGTGGCAGGGACGGTTATCGTTGTTGTGGGTATATCTCTCATGCCCGCTGCGATTAATTCCATCTATACTGCACCTGGAAGCTTTCAAGTGAACATCCTGATTGCTTTTATTACAGCAGTTGTATTGATTGCTTGTATGTATATAGGTGAAAATATGAAAACAAAATTTAAATTTATGAAAGTAGCTTCCGTCATGCTTTCACTGGGAATTGGAACTCTAGTTGCAGCTTTATTCGGACTTGTAAATTTTTCGCATGTTAGCGAGGTGCCGTGGTTCGCGTTGCCAAGTATATTTGCATTTGGTACACCAACATTTGAATTGGATGCGATATTAATTATGCTTGCCATTTATTTGATTATCGTAATTGAAACGACGGGTACATGGTTTACCGTTGGCGAAGTAGCAGATGAAAAGCTGGATGGAAAGCGATTAAACGGTGGAGCGTTTGGAGAGGGGATCGGTTGCTTTGTTGGATCCTTCTTTGGAGGAACACCTGTGACAGGATATTCTTCTAATGCTGGAATAATAGCCATTACGGGTGTGAAGAGCCGTAAACCGATTATCGCCGGTGGTGCTATTTTGATAGCACTTGGAATGATGCCAAAAATCATGAACGTTATTGCCAGCATTCCAGCTCCAGTAATTAATGGGGTTTTTGCTATTCTATGTGTTGTTATTATGATGAATGGTTTTAAAGTAATTAAGAATGCACCATTTACAGAAAGAAATATGATCGTAATTGGTCTTCCTATTATGCTTGCATTATCTGCTGTCCTTATGCCAGCAGAGATCGCAAATGGGTTACCGAATCTAGTAACATACTTTGTTTCTTCAGGAACAGCCGTGGGCGCAATTGCAGCATTAGTCCTTAATTTCGTACTTCCTGAGAAAAAGCAAGACAGCAACGTAATTCCATTAGGTGTTAGTAAATAGAGCTGGAGCAGGAAGGCGGTTCTTCAGGCCCCGGGACAGGAGAACCGTCCCTCTGTATCATTGACACGATTTAATTTATCTGAGGAGGAAGGCTTATGCAGCAAGATAGATTGTGGAACGAATGGCATCCTGTATGTAAGTCGGAGGAATTGCAAGATGATCCTAAGCAAGTTTTTGTGCTTGGAGAAAGGGTAGTTATTTTCCGAAATGAGAAAGGCGTTCATGCGTTCAAGGATTTATGTATTCATCGTGGAGCGGCCCTCTCACTAGGTAAAGTTGTCGATGGAAATTTAGTTTGTGCATACCATGCGTGGGAATATAATTCAGAGGGAACGTGTGTGAAGATTCCTGCACTGCCATGTGAGCGGCCGATTCCAAAGAAATCAAAAGCAACAGTGTACCATTGTCAGGAGTATCTGGGACTCATTTGGGTAAATCTTGGAGATGAACCAATACAATTAATTAACTATCCGGAGTATAACCAGGAAGGCTATCGCACAATTATATGCGGTTCTTATGAGGTAAAAGCCAATGCCCCTCGGATTATTGAAAATTTCCTTGATGTCTCTCATTTAATGTTCGTACATGAAGGCATGCTCGGGGATACGGATCATGCTGAAATAGTAGATTATGATGTTGAATTTCTTGATGGTCGCTTTATTACGAGTAAGATCCCTGTATACCAGCCAAATGCTGATGGACGATCAAAAGGTGGTTACACAGATTATGTATATGAGATTTTAAGCCCAACTGCTGCTCGTTTTACGAAAACAACAGAGGGATCAGATGAGGAACTTACCATTCTGACAGTAGTTAACCAAGAAGATCATGAACAATGTAATGTTTATATGCTTTTAACCAGAAACTACGACTTGGATCAGCCGGATGAACCGTTTAGGGAGTTTCAGGATACGATTTTTTATCAGGATTTGGATGTGGTAGAAAGTCAGAAGCCAGAATTGCTTCCACTGGATCTTCAAGCAGAAATGCACTTGAAGTCAGATGCACTTACGATTGCCTACCGGAGATGGTTAGACAAATTAGGAATTGAAAATGGCACCATGCCAATAAATAGTGATAAGAAGCAACGAGCAAGAAAACGGGCCACCCAGAAAAAGACAGCAGCTGTGAACCATTAAGAGTAATTATAATAATCCGACGTAACGAACCCCCCGCGTTACGTCGGAGTTTAATTCTTACCAAAACTCAAAAAGTGTTTCTTGTCCAATATGTGGGGCATACTTTGCTAGAAGGGCCTCTAAATCTGTTGAATCCTCCAAATCAATCCAATCATCAATACCCCCTAAAAAACAGAAACGTTCCATTACGAAACACCGTTCGTCCTCGTCAATTAATTCTAATCGCAGTTCCGTCTCATATTGCTTATATTTATCCTGTGTATGCGAATCAGTAAATGGTAAAACTTCCCCTAATTCTTTATTTGCGTAATAAATATAAATATATTCCTTTTTTACATCGAGCTTTATATCCTTTATAGGAGAGTGCTTCTTTAAACTCTCTTTAATCGTTTGTATTTCCTGCTCATTAACAATTTGTTTCTGTTCTTTTCGTAAGTATACTTTCCCATTTGGATTTTCATATATTTCATAACCATTAGGTAATTGATCTATTGCATTATCTTTAACTTTTTTAGAAAAATGATAAGTTAAATTTCCTTTTTTTGTCGTGCTACTATGTAAATAATATGCTTCACCACGAAAATTTGTATAAGATAAAGTCATTTCATACTCATCTCCTTTTTAAATAGATTACACAGAATATGTCTTATTTTTTCTAAGCAGTAGCGTTGGACTAATAGGTAAAATAGAAAATTTGTGCATTTAACTTTAAACTCATTTTACATTTCGTTTCTCCATTTGTTCAAGGATTAAGAGATGAGTTAAATTTTAATAGAAGTCAGCAACACATAAGCAAACTTCAATTTCTATAATTTTTTCACTATTGACAAGCTTACAAAATAATTTTATTATTTATGTAACGGGTTACACATATTTTTGTATAAGCTAATATGTAACGCGTTACATAGTGAGGTGATTATACATGTCAACAATTAGAGATGTTGCCAAATTAGCAAATGTATCTGTAGCTACTGTTTCTCGAGTCATTAATGCAAATGGATATGTAAATGAAAATACAAAGCAAAAGGTGGAAGAAGCAATCAAGCAATTGAATTATCGACCAAATGATGTTGCACGTAGTTTATTTAATGGTAGATCAAAAATGATTGCGCTATTTGTACCAGATATTCAAAACCCCTTCTTCCCTGAGCTGGCGAGAGCTGTAGAGGATATGGCAAATTCGCGGGGATATACATTTATTCTATGTAATACGGATAACAATAATCAAAAAGAAATAGACTATTTACAAGCATTACTACAAAAGTCGATTGATGGTTTTATTTTTGTTTCCAGTACAATCAAAGCTGAGCAGATTGAAAATATAAACGTTCCGATAGTGGCCATGGATAGAAAAATTAGCCCAGAACTTGTTTCCGTAACTGTAGATAATCGGGACGGCGCAAGACAGGCGGTCGAATATTTGCAATCAATAGGCTGTAAGCGAATTGGACATATTTGCGGACCTGAAAATGTAAGTAGTTCAAGAAACAGGCTACAAGGTTACTTGGATGTCGTAAAAAAAGAAGACTGGTTGACAAGTGATTTTGTACAGGTTGGTGATCACAGTATTCAGGGGGGACTCGTTGCTGCAATGGAGCTCTTACAGAAAAACCCAGATATCGATGGAATTTTTGCAGCCAATGATCTCAGGGCTGTTGGTGTTTTGAAAGCTGCTGAACAATTAGGGATTCGAGTGCCGGAACAACTGTCAGTTATAGGTTTTGATAATACAGAGCCAGGAAAAGTTACTACGCCTCAATTAACAACAATTAATCAGCCCATTTACGATATTGGAAAGCGAGCTGCGGAACTGCTTATTCAGCAGATTGAAACACCTGATAGTGAAATTGAATCGGTCATATATAATGTCGAATTGATTGTAAGAGGATCTACAAAGCCGTTACAGAGTTAATTTTTTATTATTTGCCATACAGACTTCAGCACTCTTTTTAAAAGGGTGCTTTTTTCCTGTTTAACACCTGTTTGTGAGTCTGATTTATCATTTATAAATTATCTTCACTTGTACTATAAGCTTTATTGTAGGATTAATGAACTATATTTACGGATTATGTGTATACTTTGTCATTTTTTCTTTAATGATGATTGTTTTTCTTAATATTTATCGTTTTGACACTTAATTATCATTATGATAATATTTCAACTAATTAAAATTGGAAATCATTAGAAGGAGGTGTGACTACAAAATCGTTGATACCATTTATAAAAGGAGGAAGTAATAAATGAAAAATGTATACGCTATCATTATCTCTGTAGTATTTTTTATTTTCATAGGAGCAGATCAGAAACTGGTAGAAGCCTCTACATCAAAGACTGAACCAATTGTAAGTGTAGAGAATGAACAAATAGAAAATGGTTATTTCACAAATCTTAATAGTGAAATCGATAAGCTAAAAGGGTTAGAAGAAGGTACGATTGTTGTTCGCTTTCGTTATACGGGCTCTTCTATTATGTCATTATTTTCATTAAGTAATAGTAATCTAGCTAATGGGCATTTCCATTTATATATCTCCCCGTCCTCCATTGGCAGTGAAAATCGATTTCAAAAGCAGGGGAACCCCAAGAAAACGTTCATACATCTGTTGCAGCAAATCTAAAAGAAGGACATGTCTATACACTGGCAATGGTGGTAGATAAGGAAGCAGGCTATAAATACTTCCTGGATGGAGAATTAATTAAAAAAGACACTACGACTCCAAGGAAATTTTTAAACAATATTTACAAACCGAACAGCGCCCAACTTGGCAGGACAGAGAGAGCAGCTGGTGGAAACAATTATCCTTTTGAGGGGGATATCGATTTTGCGACGATATACAATAAGCCACTCTCTGATGAAGTTTTAACTGCAGTTACAGGTGTGACAGCTGCTGCACCGCTTGTGACTCCAATGCCAGACGAAGCTTATGTAACGGACCCTGAAAGTATCTTTTACCCAGGCTTCATGGATTCGAATAATTATCGAATTCCAGCACTATTTTACACAGAAAAGGGTACATTGATTGCTGGGATCGACCGCCGCGTAGAAAATGGTGCTGATTCTCCCAATAATATTGATGCTGTTATTCGGAGAAGCTTTGATGATGGAGATACATGGGAAGAGAATGGTGTGATGGTCAACGACTATCCAGATCAGGCTTCCAATATCGATTTAGCTTTCCTGCAGGATAAGTCAAACGAGCGGATTTTTGCCTTGGTTGATGGCTTTCCACATGGTGCAGGACTTATGGGTGGTTTTGGAGTCAACTCCTATAAAGGAACTGGGTTCAAAACAATTGATGGGAAAAAGTATATGTTCCTCACAGATGAAGCTGGAAAGGAATTTACAGTTCGTGATGGTGGACAAGTGTATGATAATGAAGGAAACCAAACGGAATATAAAGTAGATGATAGAAGAAACTTATACTTGAATGGTGAAAAAATAGACAATATATTTAGTAAGACAACACCTCTAAAACCATATAAAACTTCCTATCTCGAACTCTATTATAGTGATGATGAAGGGGAAACATGGGAAGGGACCATTGACTTAAATGATGAGGTGAAAGAAGAATGGATGGCATTCCTGGGTACTGGCCCAGGTAACGGTATTCAATTAACAGAAGGTGAACATAAAGGAAGACTTGTTTTCCCGGTGTACTTTCTAAATGATAACTTTAAACAAGCTAGTGCCGTTGTTTATAGTGATGATAATGGGAAGACATGGCACCGTGGTGAATCACCTAATGAAGGAAGAGTTATGGGTAACGGAGAGGTCATTCATGAGAAAACCTTTAACAATAGTGCATATGAGGTTACTGAATCACAGGTTGTTGAAATGCCTGATGGTCAGCTGAAATTGTTTATGAGAAACCATTCTGGCTACGCACAAATTGCTACAAGCTTTGATGGCGGAGAAACATGGGAAGAAGAAGTTGTAACGGAAAAGGATTTGGTTGCACCGTATAGCCAAATGTCTGTTATACGTTACGATGGGAAGGTCGATGACAAAGAAGCACTTATCTTCTCAAGTGCAAACAACTCTGCCAGCAGAGTGGATGGAACAGTAAGAATAGGGCTAATAGAAGAATCAGGAACTTATGGAAATGGGCATACAAAATATTCAATTGATTGGAAATATGATCAGCTTGTCAAAGAAGGGCATTATGGCTATTCCAGTCTTACTAATTTATCAGATGGAAATATTGGTCTTTTTTATGAAGGTACCCCAAATACTGTCATGGATTTTAGGAAGTTTAATACTGACTTTGTGAAGTGGGAGAAGGAAAAAGAGGCTCCCGCACCAACTGTTAATTCTTTCAGCACAATAGAGAAAACCCCAAATGTTTATCGACCTGGTGAAACTATTCAGGTAGAGATGACTTTTGATAGCTATGTCATGTTGATGGGTGGCCGGAGCCTTACTGGAACGCTCGATGACACGGAAATTGAATTTAAGTTTGCGGACCAAGTATCTGCCAATACAATTTTATTTGAAGGAACCATCCCTGATATTCATCCTAGAAAACGTGAGTTAGACCTTTCGTTTAGTAATAACCTAGATGTATATAATGTTTATGGAAAGACTCTAGATAAACAGGAAGCAAATTCAAAACTAATTGATGAAGTACGGATTCGAGCTAACGGGAAAGGGAGAAAATAGTTGGAATAGGATACTACTTAGCTAAAATAAATATACAGTTTGTGGAAAAGACCTCTATGATTTATTAGAGGTCTTTTGCATGCCCTCTTTCGCTAAACAAATGGTTCTAATATATATTTTGAGGATATTCACTGATTCGCAAAAAAG